>JAGHRT010000010.1 GCA_018066245.1 Candidatus Equimonas faecalis
GCTCTTGACTTTAGGATAGGGCAAAGAACTCTTATCTTCGTTTGGTCCAGCTTCTGCCTTCATTTGTAGAGAAATATAGCCCCTTGCTTGTGCTAGCAAGGAGTTCTCTTCCTCCATCAGCCAGGGAGATAAACTCTCCAGCGCTTGAGCCAGTGAAGCGTGAGGTCCAGGAGCGTCCTTCATTTGTAGAGTAGAAAATGCCTTTGCTTGTTACGGCAAGGAGTTCCCTCCCATAGGCAAGCAAATCGCGGAATGTACCGGCACTTGTCCCCGAGTACCGCACAGTCCAAGAACGACCATCGTTGGTCGAAAATTCAATTTTGTTGCCGGCGCCTATTCTAATAAGCTCACGGCCATAAGAAATTAACTGTGGCATGATTTGTAAGTGTTAAAGTCGGTTTAAGTTTACTGGAAGAACGATGCCATATTCATGCTATTGGGGGCTTTCATGAGAAGCGCAAAACAGCTCAAATATTCTATCAAAATCTTTTCTATTTTTTATTTCTCCATTACATAGTCTTGACAGATTGTTGAAACTCCTTTCAAGCGCAAGAGTGAAGTTCAGGATAAAGTCAATGCAACTTGGTTGGCCAAGTTCAGAGTTGATTCTTTCGGTTGCATTTGATTCCCACAAAGAATTAAAGTACACTCTCAATGTATGCGTCAAGACTGCATCTTCATCTACGAAATCTTCGATGTCTGAAATATGCCGGTAGATGTTTTCAAAGCGTGCTTTTACTTGTTCTATAAGCACATCTATTTCTATTGCATCCCCATAAATATGAATATTATGCATAAACTGCGCTTTAATGACTTCCAGATGAGAAGGTCTCTTTCCTCGGTTGTTCTGGAATATAAACATCTGTATGGCTTCTGCTTCACTTTTTACAATGTGGGTTGTGCAAGAAGATGATGTAACGGCATTGAGTAATGCCTCTATTTTGTCCAGTTCCATAGAAGATAGCTTCTCTACAAAATAGTCATAGGCCGCTACAATGCGTTTCCCCGATGATGTTTCTATTCCATAATGATCTTTCTTTATCGTATCGATCACATAGTCACGAAAAAGCTGGTTGTCATAGTGTACAGTTGAGAATTTATATGTGCTGCGCCTCTTGATCATATCTTCATACAAGTCACACTCATCTTCCGATAATTCCCTCAATTTTTTTAGTCGGTTGAACAAGGCACAGAGGAAAATGATGATAGTTGTAAGTCGCTGCTGCCCGTCGATGATGGCATATACATTCTCATCCTTTTGCTCGTAGAGGAAGTGTCCGAAATAGTAAGGCGTTTCCACCTCACTCTTCAGATAATCTTCAAGGTCAGCAAGGAAAGTGTTGACCTGCTTTTTTGAGTCGTTGTCCTTCTTGCCAGTTTCCCATGAAAAGGCTCTTTGGTAATCTGGAACGAAGATGCGATTTCCTCGCATCATTCCGCTGATGGTTGATGAAGCTTCCATTTTGTTGTTTGTTGATAAAAATTATAGAATATGTAATGCAATCGCCGCACAAGCCTCTGCATCCGCCAATGCGTGGTGATGATTCTCTAAATTATATCCACATCGTCCGGCTATGATGTCGAGGTGGTGACGGCCTTCTGGCCACACTTCTCTCGACTTCAGGAGGGTGCAATGGAACTCGTAGTCGGGATAGTCCATCTGATAGGTGCGGAAGACGGCTTTCAGGCAGTTTTCGTCAAATGCCTTGTTGTGAGCCACGAGTGGAAGTCCCTCTATGAGCGGTTCCACTTGTTTCCACACTTCAGGGAAGAGGGGAGCATCGTCGGTGTCTGCGGCCGTAAGCCCATGCACCTGGGTACACCAGTAGTTGTAGTAGTTGGGGGCTGGCTGAATGAGCGAATAGAACGTATCGACAATCTCTCCGTTCCGCACGATTACTATGCCGACACTGCACACGCTGCTTCGTTCACAGTTGGCGGTCTCAAAATCGATTGCTGCAAAGTCTTTCATAATTTTATATGCAACGTTTCTAATTGATGAACCATATTATTTAGTTCATTAATGATGTTTAGTTTTATATCTTCTATATTTTTGCCATATTCTTTGTATTTCTTACATCCAATCCACGCATTATCAGAATTGTCGAAATGAAATTTACCAACAAGAAGGTTTCTTATTTCTTCTGTGAACTGAGGTTGTACAGATAAGTCATTTGAATAAGCCTTTCCTTTAATTCCCTTATGCCTTATGTTAATTGAATCCTTGTCTGCTGTCGCTTCAAGACCATTGTAGAACTCAAAACGCTTTTGTTCGTTAGGTATTTTTGAATAATGCTTTGAAAGTAGCTGTATAACATCTGCTTGATTAATAGCTTGCGCATTGTTCTTGTTACAGTGTATAGATTTAATATTTTGAGTCATACACAACATTTTGATTTGGTTGTCATCAAATTGTTCATAACTTGTTGACAGCAAATAAGGCAGAACAGTTGCAATTAGCGTAATTTCCGCATTGCTTCTATAAGTTGGATGTGGCACTCCAATACATGTCCGACCATTTAACTTACCAATAAAAATATTTTCAGCAACATTTTTGAATTCAAAATCACAGATTCCCAGTTTTGATAATCTTGACAACCTTCCGAAACATGCTTTTCCACTAAGGAAAACAATAGTCTCAGGTGATGTTATATCAATAAGTCGTAATGTATCTGGCAATGTTTTACAAAGTAGTTCGTTGCTAATTGCATTTGCTTTAGGAGTGTTGAAGAATGAGGCGTTTGTAACCAATATGCCATCATCTTCATCAAGCACTTTTAGAAGTGAAGTGTTTGCAAAGTACCGTCTTAAACCACTCCAGTATTTCCATTTCGTATGTAATTCCCACGAAGAAGGTTCTCCGTCGGCATGGCAATAGTTTCCTTTTAAAATGTGATTTGGGGAATGAATATCCTCGAACAAGTAGCTCCAGTTCTGGTTTTGACATTGGTCTGAAAAGGAACCTGTAGAGCCTGGGTTAATACCAATAATGCATAGTTTTGGACGACCTGTCAATTTGGTCAAATCAGATTGGGTATAAAAAGCAAAGTCTGCATTATTGCAAGGATCTGAGGCTAAGCAAATGTAATTCGACATTGTCGTCACAGCCCAATCATATAGCTGTTTCTGCAAATCAAAGTTGTTTGTCATTTTAGTCTGTTTTATATTTATTCCACATTCGTTTAATTTTTCCAGCTATTTCCTTACGGAGCCATATTGGTTTAAGCACTTCCACATCTTCACCATTCCAAAGAATCTCCTGCTGGAAGTCAAAGGTGGGACGGATGTTGAGCTCGAAGATGCTGTATTCGTCGTTCTGCTCCGTTTCACGCTGTGATGAGTGCAGGGGGAGGTCTCTCAGATAGTTGGCTTGTCCGGCACTTACCTTCAACACCACATGTTCAACATTCGTTCCGTCTCCTGCCATGATGCCATAGCAGTCCTTGAAGAAGCATTGCCCGTCAAAATCATCGGGATATTTGAATGTACGTTCCGACTTCCTGAGCTCAGACATCCTGTCAAGGGAATAGACCAGTACGGCATTTGCACCAAGCATCTTCCCGACCATATACCAACGCTGGCGGAAGATCTTCACGCAGTATGGCTCTACGCAATGCCGGCGGTAGTCATCACGCCAATAATTGTAATAGGTGAAATGTATGAGACGGTTCTTCTTCATCGCGTCTATTATGGACTGCAGGTGTTCTCTTCCCGAAGGTACATCTTCAAGAAGAATGCGGTCGCTGAGACTTCGGTTCTCCAGCAGGAGGTTGCTCGTACTGATGGTGTTCAATAGCCATGAGCGCATTCCTCCCTTGGTTATCACGTCTTCGTTCTCGATGTAATAGCGGTACTCCCCGCGCTTTTCGTTCTCGATAATCAAGCCGAACATCTCTTCCACGGCTATACGCCATTTGTGGAACGTGCGCAGGGGAAGTTCAACGCCTTCGCTGAAGTCTTCGTCGTCCAGCCATTTGCGGTTGATTTCCTCATACAAAATTTTATGCGCCCGGTAGATGGTTTCCACCAACCATACATACTTATTGATAATGTTCATTGCCATAATCGTACTGTTCTGTCGGTTACGAATGCAAAATTACTTCAAAGGTGTGCCGAATGAGGGCATTGCTTTCGGGAAAAATGATTTTATTTTATAGGAAAGCGCCCCCGAAAGTTAGCGCTTGCTCTCGGAGGCGTGCTATATGCAAATTCGCAAATGGGTAAATTGGCAAATTCGCAAATGGGGGAATGGGGTAATTTGCTAATTCGTTAATTTGCTAATTTCTGATGCTCCTGACACCAGCGGCGGGCGTTGGTGAAGGCTTCAAGCCACGGCGTACACTCGGCCTCGGGGCAGGGATAGTAGGGATTCTGCCACGGGAGGAAGGCACGCTCCAAGTGGGGCATCATGGCCAGATGGCGACCGTCGGGAGTGCAGATGCCGGCGGTGGCGAAGTCGGAGCCGTTGGGGCAGCCGGGGTACTGGTCGTAGGTGTAGCGGAGGACGATGTTGTAATCGGCCTCGGTGCCGGGGAGGGAGAACTTGCCCTCGCCGTGGGCCACCCAGATGCCGAGTTTGCTGCCGGAGAGCGGACCGAACATCACGCTGCCGTTCTCGGGGATGGTGACGCCGAGGAACTGCGACTCAAACTTGTGCGAAGTGTTGTGGATCATCTTGGCTTTGGCCTCGCCGGCGGTGGTGCCTACCAGTCCGAGTTCCACCATCAGCTGGCAGCCGTTGCAGACACCGAGGGAGAGGGTGTCGGGGCGGCTGTAGAAGCGGTCGAGGGTGGCCTTGGCTTTCGGGTTGTAGAGGAAGGCGCCGGCCCAGCCCTTGGCAGAGCCGAGGACGTCGGAGTTGGAGAAGCCGCCGCAGAAGACTATCATCTGTATGTCGTCCAGCGTTTCGCGGCCCGTGGTGAGGTCGGTCATGGTTACGTCCTTCACGTCGAAGCCGGCCAGATGGAGGGCATAGGCCATCTCCCTCTCGCCGTTGGTGCCCTTCTCGCGGATGATGGCGGCACGCACGCCGCTCTTGGTGCGGCGGTCGGGGTTGGCCCCGAGGTCGGCCAGACGGCCGGTGAAGGCAGCGGGCAGGCTGTATTGCAAGGGTTGCTGCTTATAGTTCTTATAGCGCTCGTCGGCCTGCCCATTGAAGGACTGCTTGCGGTCGAGGAGCCAAGAGGTTTCGTACCACACGTCGCGGAGACCCTCTATATCTTCCTTAAAGGGAGACTTTCCGTCAGGGAAGGTAATGTTGATGACGCGCTCGGAGGCGGGTTCGCCGATTTGCACGGCGAGGACGCCGTGCTCGTCGAGGATTTCGGCGAAGCGGTCGGTGTCGCGCACCTGCACCACCACGCCCGGGTTCTCGGCGAAGAGCAACTTGGCAGGGTCGGTCTCGGCAAAGGCGGAGAGGTCGATGTTCAGGCCGCCCTCGGTGTTGGCGAAGCACATTTCGAGGAGCGCGGTAATAAGGCCGCCGGCGCTGATGTCGTGGCCCGCCACAATCACGCCTTCCTTCACGCACTGCTGTACGGCCTGGAAGGCTGCGCGGAAATAGTCGGGGTCGGCCACGGTGGGTACGTCGCTGCCCACACGCCCCTGACTCTGCGCCCAAGCGCTTCCGCCGAGGCGCAGATCGTCGCAGGAGAAGTCAATATGGTAGAGCAGGCCTTCGGACTGAAGGGGAGTGCTGACCGTGAGCTTTACGTCGCTCACCTCGCCGCCGGCGCTGACAATCACGGTGCCCGGAGAAATGATTTTTTCGCCGCCCGGATATTGCTGGCTCAGGCTGAGGGAGTCCTTGCCCGTGGGGACATTGACGCCTATGGCACAGCAGAAGTCGGACAGGGCCTCCACGGCGGCATACAGGCGGGCATCCTCGCCCTTCTGGCTGCGGCAGGGCCACATCCAGTTGGCCGACAGGCTCACGCTGTCCATACCCTCGCTGAGCGGTGCCCACACGAGGTTGGTGAGGGCTTCGGCCACGGAAAGCACGGAACCCTTGGCAGGGTCGGCCAGTCCGGCCTGCGGCGCATGGCCTATGGCGGTGGCTATGCCCGCCTTGCCCCGATAGTCGAGAGCCACCACGCCGCAGTCGTTCAGCGGCAGCTGGAGCGGGCCGGCAGTTTGCTGGTGGGCCACCTTTCCCGTTACGGAGCGGTCCACCTTGTTGGTAAGCCAGTCCTTGCAGGCCACGGCTTCGAGGCGCAGCACGGCTTCCAACTGCTTCCGGAGGTCGGAGGAGCCGGCCGTGGGGTCGGCATAGCGGCGCTCCACGGTATCGTCGGTCATCACGGTCTTAGGACTGTGGCCGAACATCTGGCTGACATCGAGGTCGAAGGGGCGGCAGCCGTCGCCCTGCTGGAAGGCAAAGTGGGCATCGCCCGTACACTCGCCCACCACATAGAGCGGTGCGCGTTCACGCTCGGCAATCTGGCGCACATGGTCTATATGCTTCTCGTCGATGAGCAGGCCCATGCGCTCCTGGCTCTCGTTGGCTATGATTTCCTTGGCGCTGAGGGTGGGGTCGCCCACGGGGAGCTGTGTCATGTCAATCAGGCCGCCGCACTCCTCCACCAATTCGGAGAGGCAATTGACGTGGCCTGCTGATCCGTGGTCGTGGATGCTGACCACAGGATTGACCTCCTCTTCGCACAGGGCCCGCACCAGGTTGTTGGCACGCTTCTGCATCTCGGGATTGGCCCTTTGCACGGCATTCAGCTCAATGCCCGAACTGTAGCGACCGGTATCTACCGAGCTCACGGAGCCGCCTCCGAGGCCGATGCGGTAGTTGTCGCCGCCCACCACGACGACCTTGTTGCCCTTCTGGGGGGTGCCCTTCAGGCAGTCGCGCTTTGTGCCGTAGCCCACGCCGCCGGCGAGCATGATGACCTTGTCGTAGCCATACTTCTCGCCGTTTTCCTGATGCTCAAAGGTGAGCACGGAGCCGGCAATGAGGGGCTGGCCGAACTTGTTGCCGAAGTCGCTGGCTCCGTTGCTGGCCTTGGTGAGGATTTGCTGCGGAGTCTGATAGAGCCACTGGCGGACGGGCAGCACTTGCTCCCAGATGCCGGGTGTTTCGCGCAGGCGGGGATAGCTTGTCATATAGACAGCCGTTCCTGCCAGCGGCCAGGAGCCCACGCCGCCGCCCATGCGGTCGCGTATTTCGCCGCCGGTGCCGGTGGAGGCTCCGTTGAAGGGTTCTACGGTGGTGGGGAAATTGTGGGTCTCGGCCTTGAGGGAGATGACCGACTGGATGTCGCGGATGATGAAGTAGTCGCTGGTGCTGTGGTCGGCGGGAGCGAACTGTTCCACTACGGGGCCTTCGCTGAAGGCTACGTTGTCTTTATAGGCCGAGAGGATGCGGTGGGGATTCTCGCGGGTGGTCTTCTTTATCATCTGGAAGAGGCTGGACTCCTTCTCCTTGCCGTCGATGATGAAGCTGCCTCCGAAGATTTTGTGGCGGCAGTGTTCGGAGTTGATTTGGGCAAAGCCGAACACCTCGGAGTCGGTGAGCTGGCGGCCCAGCTGGCGTTCCACGCCGTGGAGGTAGTCTATTTCGGCGGGTGAGAGTGCGAGGCCCTCCTGCTCGTTGTAGGCTTCCAGGTCGGTGATGTACTGGATGGCAGCGGGCTGGAGATTGACGGTGAAGATGCTCTGGTCGAGACCCTCGTACTCGCGCTGCAACATGGGGTCAAACTGGCCGTCGTTGGGGTAGTACTCCTCAATGCGGGTTATGCCGCCAAGGCCCATGTTCTGGGTGATCTCTACGGCGTTGGTGCTCCACGGCGTAATCATCTCGCGGCGCGGGCCTACGAAGCGGCCTTCCACGGTGTCGCCCTCAAGGGGTGTGGCGTTGCCATAGAGCCACTGGAGGGCAGCGGTTTCCTGAGAGGTGAGCGTGTGGTCCACTTCGGTGGCGATGATGCTGGGCGTGGATGTTTGGAAAAAGCGTATCATATTTTCTGGTACTTGGTTTTTTATGAGCGGCGTGCGGCAAATGATGCGGCGTGCAGAGCCTGGTTAGGCCAGCAGGCGCTTTACGAGTTGGCTGATGGCTCCTCCGTCGGCTCGTCCGGCCAGCCGTTTGGAGGCGGTGCCCATCACTTTGCCCATGTCCTTCATGGAGGTGGCGCCGACTTCGGCTATGATGGCCTGAACCTCGGCTTCGAGTTCCTCGGGGCTGAGGGCTTTGGGCAGATATTCCTCGCACACGGCGGCCTGGGCGTTCTCCTCCTCGGCCAGGTCGGGGCGTCCCTGCTGGGTGTAGAGGTCGGCGGTGTCGCGCCCCTGCTTGGCGAGCTTGGCGAGGATTTTGATGGCCGCCTCGTCGGGCAGCTGGTCGTTGGCTCCCGGGGCGGTCTTGGCCTCGATGAAGTATTTCTTGATGTTGCGCAGGGCCTGAAGGCGTACTTTGTCCTTAGCCTTCATGGCGGCTACGATGTCTTGGCTTATTTGGTCGAAAAGCATGGTTTAATGTACGATGAAGAATGTATAATGTATAATTGAGGTTCAGGGCTGAGCGCTTAGAAGCGTCCGGGGCCGCCACGGAAGCCGCCCATCGGGCCGCCGGGGAAACCGCCACGGCGCATACGGTCGCCGTCCTGGCGGTCGCGCTGTCCCTGCCTACCCATGGCGGGACCCATGAACACGAGCATCATCTGCTTGGGGGTGAGGCGTGTGCGGAACTTTTCGTAATAGGCACGCTTGACGGCCACCTGCTGCTCCTCCATGCTGAACTGGTTGAGAATCATCTGCTGTGCCTCCACGTCGGAGTACTGCTTCATTTCCTTCATGCCGTTCACCTCCTCAGGCTGGCTTTGGGGGCGGAGCGCATCGCGCAGGGCGTTGAGCGAATCCTGATACTCGATGTAGAGCGTCTTGAACCAGTCCTCATCCTCGTCGGTGAGCTTCATGTTCTTCACGAGCTGGGCGGCACGCTTCTGCGTCCATTCGGCGCGGCGCTCTGCATAGTCTTCCTTCTGGGCGAAGGCGTTGCCGGCCAACAGCACGAGGGCCAGCATCATCAGTAGCTTTTTCATTGCTTTTTAGGTGTTATGTGTTTGTTGTTTATACTGTTGGCAAGACTGGCCCTGACACTTCCTCTTATTTCCCGCAAGAGAGCAGGAACGGAGGGGAGGATAGTTTTTCGCGGTCTATAGGGGAGTTTTGCGTAGTCTATAGGATAGCTTTTCGCGGTCTATAGGAGAGTTTCCACTGCCGTACAGGATAGTTTTTCGCGGTTTATGGGGCAGGCCGTCCTTTCCGGGCGGAAGCATTCAGAAGTAGCCTTCGCGCTTCTTCTGCTCCATTGAGCCTTCCTGGTCGAAGTCGATTACGCGCGTGGTTCGCTCACTCTGCGTGGCCGTCATCATCTCCTCCACAATCTTCTCAATGGTGTCGGCCTCACTCTCAATGGCCCCGGTCAGCGGCCAGCAGCCCAAGGTGCGAAAACGCACCTTGCGCATTTCAATGCGGCTGCGATACTCTTCCGGCAGGCGGTCGTCGTCGGGCATAATCAGCTGGCCGTCGAGATTTATCACGGGCCGCTCCTTGGCAAAATAGAGGGGCACGATGGGTATCTTCTCAAGGCGTATGTACTGCCACACGTCCAGTTCCGTCCAGTTGCTGAGCGGGAACACGCGAATCTCCTCGCCACGGTTCACGCGGGTATTATAGATATCCCAAAGCTCAGGGCGCTGGTTCTTGGGGTCCCACTGGTGCTGCGCATCGCGGAAGGAGAATATGCGCTCCTTGGCGCGGCTCTTCTCCTCGTCGCGGCGGGCTCCGCCAAAGGCGGCATCGAACTTATGCTTGGAGAGCGCGGCGAGCAGAGCCTTGGTCTTCATGAGGTCGGTGTGCACCTTCGATCCATGAGTGAAGGGTCCCACGCCAGCGCGGTAGGCCTCCTCGTTGCTCTCCACGATGAGCTGCCAACCATGCTCCCGCGCGTACCAATCGCGGAACTGAATCATCTCCTTGAACTTCCACTTGCTGTCGATGTGCATAAGGGGGAAAGGCACTTTCCCTGGGGCAAACGCCTTTTCGGCAAGGCGGAGCATCACGCTCGAATCCTTACCGATACTGTAGAGCATGACAGGATTTTCGAATTCGGCGGCCACTTCGCGCATTATATATATGGACTCGGCTTCGAGTTCCTTCAGGTGGCTGAGGTTGTAGGCTTCTGACATTGGGGGCTGGGTAGTCTGGATTTTCTAGATATTCTAGATTTTCTAGATATTCTAGATTATATTAAGGATTTGGCTGACACATTCATCCACCGTAAGGCGGCTGGTGTCCAGCGTAAGGGCAGGATGTTCGGGTGCTTCAAAGGGTGCGCTCACTCCCGTGAACTCTTCCACCTCGCCGCGGCGGGCTCGGGCGTAGAGGCCCTTCACGTCGCGTTTCTCGCAGACTTCCAGCGGCGTGCTCACGTATATTTCCTTGAAGTCGGCGGGGCCTACAATCTGGCGGGCCATCTCGCGCAACTCGCGGGTGGGGCTGACAAACGAGCACAGGGTGATGATGCCCGTATCTACAAACAGGCGGCCCACCTCGGCGACGCGGCGGATGTTCTCGCGGCGGTCGTCGGAGCTGAAGCCCAGCCCCTTGTTGATGCCGGCACGCACGTTGTCGCCGTCCAGCAGGCGGCAGAGGCGGCCCCGCCGATGGAGTTCACGCTCCACGGCCAGAGCGACGGTACTCTTGCCGGCCCCGCTCAGTCCCGTAAGCCACAGGAGCTGGCCGCGCTGGCCGAGGAGTTCCTCGTGGGCGGCGCGTGGGAGCATTTCGGTGAGGGGGTAGATGTCGCCAAGCGCGGCGGCATCGTCGGCGAGGGCTTCGCGTATCATGCCCACGGCTGCTGTATTGTTCGTCAGGGGGTCGATGAGCACGAAGGAGCCTGTGGGCTTGTTGTCCTGGTAGGCGTCGAAGATAAGGGGCTTCTGCGTGGCGAAGCGCACGCGCCCTATCTCGTTGAGCAGGAGGCGGTCGGCCGGGTGGTGCGCCATGGTGTTCACGTCCACGCGATAGTCGATGCCGTCAATGTGGCAGCGCGTGGTGCAGGTGGCCTGCTTGATATAGTAGTCCTTGGAGGCATCCATAGCCTCCTCGTCCATCCACACAAGGGTGGCCTCGAACTTGCGGCTCTGCCGGGGCTGGGTGCCATCGGCCTTCACGATCATCTCGCCGCGCGAGATGTCGATTTCATCTTCCAACTGGAGCGTAACGCTCTGCGGCGGGAAGGCATAATCCAAGGTCCCGTCGTAGGTAACGATGGACTTGATGCGGCTCTCCTTGCCGGAGGGCAGGGCTCTCACCCTGTCGCCACGGCGTATTATGCCGCTGGCCACTTTTCCGCAGAAGCCCCGGAAGTCGAGGTTGGGGCGGAGCACATACTGCACGGGGAAGCGGAAGTCGGTGAGGTTGTGGTCGTGGCCCGTTTCCACCGTTTCGAGGTACTGGAGCATGGTGGGGCCGTCGTACCAGGGGGTATGGGCGGAGTGCTCCACCACGTTGTCGCCGTGCTTGGCCGAGAGGGGTATGCACCTCACGTCGGGGATGCCGAGGGGCTGGACGAAGGCTTTGTAGTCGGCCACGATGCTGTCGAAGGTGGCCTTGGAGAAATCCACGAGGTCCATCTTGTTGACGGCCAGTACGACATGTTTGATGCCGAGCAGGCTGACGAGGAAGGAGTGGCGGCGTGTCTGCGTGATTACGCCGGTGCGTGCATCCACGAGTATGACGGCGAGATTGGCGGTGGAGCCTCCCGTTATCATGTTGCGGGTGTACTGTTCATGCCCGGGGGTGTCGGCGATGATGAACTTGCGGCGGTTGGTACTGAAGTAGCGGTAGGCCACATCGATGGTGATGCCCTGTTCACGCTCTGCCTTGAGGCCGTCGAGAAGCAGGGCGTAGTCTATTTCGCCCGCACCGGCATTGCCCACCCGCGCACTGTCGCGCTGAAGGGCCGATAGCTGGTCTTCGTAGAGTTTCTTGGAATCGAAGAGGAGGCGTCCTATGAGCGTGGACTTGCCGTCGTCCACGCTGCCTGCGGTAAGGAATCGGAGCAAGTCCTTACGTTCGTCTTGGTCGAGGTATTCGGATATGTTTGTCGTAGCCATAGTTGGTTTCGTACATTCTGCTGCAAAGTTACGAATAAGCGAGGGAAATCCCAAATTTCTTTGAGGATTTCCGAGCGCAAGTAACTTGGGGCGCAGCACAGCGAAGCCCTGAGTTACGAATAAGCGGGGGAAAAGCTGCACAAGTGCGCCGATAGCCTTTCTTAGTCCGCCGATAGGAAAAACAAGTCCGCCGACAGGAAAAACTATCGGCGGACTAATTTTTGCTACCCTATAGGGCAGCCTGGCGGCACGCGGCGCTTAGGAACGCGCGGCGGCGAGGATGATTTCGCTGAGGGAGGGATGGGCGTGAACCATCTGCCGAAGCCCGTCCACGGCGGTGCCGGCCTGCATGGCGAGGGCAAGCTCGTGGATCATGTCGGCGGCATGGGCTCCAAGGATGTGGGCTCCGAGGATGCGGCCTCCGTCGGGCGTGGCGAGTATCTTCACCAGGCCGTCGTCGGCCTCCATGCTGAGGGCGCGGCCGTTGGCGCGATAGAACGACTTCAGGGCGCGATACTCCTGTCCCTGGGCTTCAAGCTGCTCCTCGGTCTGCCCCACCATGGCGCACTCGGGCGTGGTGAACACGGCAGCGGGGATGATGTCCAGACGCACGGCGGAGGGTTCGCCACAGATGTGGGCCAACGCCTTGTAGCCTTGGAACGTGGCGGCATGGGCCAACTGGCAGAGGCCGTTTACGTCGCCCACGGCGTAGATGCCGGGCACGGAGGTCTGCATGTCGGCATCTACCTTGATGCCGCGCGGCGTGAAGTCGATGCCGGCGGCGGCCAGATTGAGGCTGTCCACGTTGGCGGCACGCCCCACGGCCATGAGCACGAGGTCGGCCTGCACTTCCTTCACCTTGTCCTTCTGGGAATAAACCACGGTGGCGGAGCCGTCGGCTTCGTCGCGCACCTCGGTCACGGCGGCACCGACCTCGAAGCCGATGCCCCGCTTCTTGAGCGAAGTGCGCAGGCGCTTGGCAATGTCGCGGTCGAACTGCGGCAGAATTTCCTTGCAGTACTCCACCACGGTTACCTCGGAGCCGAAGCTGCGGTATATGCTGGCAAATTCCAGCCCGATTACGCCGCCGCCTATCACGGCAAGGCGGCGCGGCACCTCGGTGAGTTCCAGCATCTCGCGGCTGGTTACGACACGCTGGCCGTGGGCTCCTGCGATGGGAAGGTACTTCGTTACGCTGCCCGTGGCGATGACCACGGCGGGAGCGGTATAGGCCGTATCATCCACCAGTACGGTGTGCGGATCGCCCTCCTTGAAACGGGCCTCGCCCTGCACCACGGTGATGCCGGGCGTCTGCATGAGCGCGGCTATTCCTGCGCGGAGCTTCTCCACTACGCCGTCCTTGCGGGCCATGGCGGCGGTAAGGCTGAACTTCACCTCGCCCGTCTCCACGCCCAGCGCACCGGCGGCGCGGACTTCGTCCAGAACTTCGGCGGAGTGGCACAGGCACTTGGTGGGGATGCAGCCCTCGTTGAGGCAAGTGCCCCCGAAGTGGCTGCGCTCCACCACGGCCACGCTGCGCCCTTTATGCGCGGCCTCAACGGCTAACTCATAGCCGCCGGGGCCCGCACCTATTATAATAATATCTACCTGCATGGGGCGTTACGACTGAAAGGCTTTGAAAGTAAAGTGGGGCTCCTTCACGGCCTTCACGTCGTCGAGGCGGCGCACGGGAGTGGTATGGGGAGCCGTGCGAACCATCTCGCGCTCGTCGCGGGCCTCTACGGCAATCTTCTGCATCACGCCGATGAACTCATCCAGCGTGTCCTTGCTCTCCGTTTCCGTAGGCTCAATCATCAGGGCCTCATGGAAGAGGAGCGGGAAGTAGATGGTGGGGGCATGGAAGCCGTAGTCAAGCAGGCGCTTGGCCACGTCGAGTGTGGTCACGTGGCCGTCGTCGTGATGGTCGCCGCCGTATTCGGCACGCAGGCCGTCGAACACGAACTCGTGCTTGCAAAGGCCGTCAATCGGAAGCTGGTAGTAGTCCTTCAGACGCTCCTTAATGTAGTTGGCATTCAGCACGGAGAGCTTGCCGGCCATGGGTATGTTCTCCTTGCCCAAGGAGAGCAGGTAGCAGTAGGCACGGGTGATGACGGCAAAGTTGCTGAGGTGATAGCTGATGCTGCCGAGGGACTCCTTGCCGTAGTCGAGGCCATAGCCATACTCCGACTTGATCACGCGGGGGCTGGGCAGGAAATCCTCAAGCCCCTTGCGCACGCCCACAGGGCCGCTGCCGGGACCACCGCCGCCGTGAGGCGTTGAGAAGGTCTTATGGAGATTGATGTGCATCACGTCGAAGCCCATGTCGCCCGGGCGGCAAACGCCCAGCATCGGGTTGAGGTTGGCTCCGTCGTAGTACATAAGTGCGCCGCACTCATGGACAAGGCGTGCTATCTCGGGGATGCGACGCTCGAAAATGCCGAGAGTGTTGGGATTCGTCATCATCATGGCGGCTACGTCGGGGCCAAGGTGCGTCTTCAGGTCGTCCACATCGACGGTGCCGTCGGGAAGCGACTTCACCTGTACCACCTGGAGACCGCACACGGCGGCAGAAGCGGGATTAGTGCCGTGGGCCGAGTCGGGCACCAGCACCTTGACGCGTGCGCCGTCGCCGTTGTGCTCATGGTAGCGGCGGATAACCATCAGGCCCGTAAGCTCGCCGTGGGCTCCCGCATAGGGGTTGAGCGTGAACTCGCTCATGCCGGCAATCTCGGAGAGCATCTGCTGCGTCTGATAGTATATGCCAAGGCAACCTTGTGCGGCATCTACGGGCGTCTGGGGGTGGATATTGAGCTCGGGGAGCTGGGCCAGTTCCTCGTTGATTTTAGGATTGTACTTCATGGTGCATGAACCAAGAGGATAGAACCCCGTATCTACGCCAAAGTTGTTGTTGGACATGTTGGTGTAGTGGCGGACCACCGTGAGCTCGTCGGTCTCAGGAAGAAGGGTACCGCTCTGGCGCTTCTGCTCCTCGGGGAGCTGCATGGCACATTCGGCGGGATAGTTATTCTCGGGCAGGGAATAGCCTACGCGACCCTGACGAGAGTGCTCAAAGATGAGCTTACCGTAATACTTGTTATTCATATTCGTGTCAGGGATTAGGCGTTTTCGCAGGAGCATCCGGCACACTTGCCGTGAGCCTCTTCTGTCATAGTTTCAATTTCCTTATTGTATTCGTCGAGGTCGGCCTGCGTCATGGGGAAGAACAGGCGCTCCTCGGGCCACTCGGCCACGAGTTCGAGATAGCGGTCAAGGTCTTCGCGGGTGTATTTCTCCGTTACGGCAATCGTTACCTGGTCGGCTGCCACGGCCACGCCGGCCAGTATGCCGTGCTGGAGCATGTAGTCGATGAAGAGGGGGGCAAGCACGCCGTCCTTCAGGCGGAGCGTGAACTCGTTGGTATAGAGCTGGCCCGGATAGGCCTCCTCGAAGATATTGGTCTTAATGAGCGCATCGTGCAGATAGTGGGCTCCTGCGTAGCTCAGCTGGCCGGCTTCGCGCAAGCCCTTTTCTCCCATCAACGAGAGGTAGGCTGCTACGTAGAGGCACATGAATCCTTGCGCGGTGCATATATTGGAAGTGGCCTTCTCGCGGCGGATGTGCTGCTCGCGGGCTTGCAAGGTGAGCACGAAGGCACGCTGGCCGTTCACGTCGGTAGTGGCACCGACGAGGCGTCCCGGCATTCTGCGCACGAGGGCTTCCTTCACGCAGAGGTAGCCTATGTAGGGTCCGCCGTAGCCTACCGGTATGCCGAGGCTCTGGGCATCGCCGCAGGCAATGTCGGCTCCCCACTCGCCGGGAGTGCGTAGGATGGCGAGGTCGGCGGCTACGCTGTTGATGGCCAGCAGGGCTTTGTGGGCGTGGCACGCATCGGCCAGGCCGGAGAAGTCCTCGATGAGGCCGTAGCGGTTGTGCTGGCAGCAGATGAGGCCGGCCACGTCGTCGGCCTCAAGCAGGGCTATGGCGGCCTGCTTGTCCATCACGCCGTCCTTCTCGGGGACGCGTATGAGTTCCACGCCGTGGTAGTGGGCGTAGGTGGCGACTACGTCGAGCACCTGGGGGAGGAAGGTGGCGGAGATAAGCACCTTGTTGCGCTTCTTGGCGTTGGCCACGCACATCATCATAGCTTCGGCGGTGGCGGTGGAGCCGTCGTACATGGAGGCGTTGGAGATGTCCATACCGGTCAGGTCGGCCATCATCGTCTGGTACTCGAAAATGTATTGCAGGGTGCCTTGGCTGATTTCTGCCTGATAGGGGGTGTAGCTGGTGCTGAACTCTGAGCGCGAGGCGATGTAGGGGACGACGGAGGGCTGGTAGTGGTCGTAGGCGCCGTTGCCGGCGTAGCAGGCCTCCACGGGCTGGTTGTCGGCGGCAAGGCTGCGCACGGCGTTCCTAACCTCGACTTCGCTCATCGCGCTGGGGATGTTGAGCGCACCCTGGTACTTGAGCTCTTCAGGAACCTCGGCGTAGAGTTCCTCCAAAGAGCCCACGCCGATGACATCCAGCATCTGGCGGACATCATCGGCGGTGTGGGGAAAGTATTTGAACATATCAGTCTTTACTTGCAAATGGCTTCGTAGGCGGCAGCGTCCATCAGGTTTTCGACTTCGGCGGGATCGCTGAGCTTCACCTTCATTATCCAGTTCTCAAAAGCGTCCTGATTGACCAACTCGGGCTCGTCTTCGAGGGCTTCGTTGATTTCTACCACGGTGCCGCTGACGGGGCTGATGAGGTCGCTGGCGGCCTTCACGCTCTCCACGGCTCCGAACACTTCGCCTGCGGCTACGTCGTCGTCCACCTCGGGCATATCTACATAAACTACGTTGCCGAGCTGGTTCTGTGCATAGTCGGTGATGCCGACGTAACCATACTCGCCGTCCACGCGGACGTACTCATGACTCTCTGCATAGTAGAGTCCTTCAATTACTTTTGCCATAATGTTATTGGGGGTTTGGTTTGTATTATTTCTTATAGGACTTTTGATAGAAGCGCTTCTTGGTGACGATGCCGTTGTGGAGCTTGCGGTGGATGCGCACCTGGACGGGCGTGTCCAGCTTGGCGTAGGCAATGTCCACGAGGGCCATGCACACGCTCTTGCCGGTCATGATGCTGTTGTAGCCGGTGGTAACGTGTCCTACTACTTCGTCGCCCACTACGACTTCGTAGCCGTGGCGCGGAATGGCTTTGCCTTCGAGTTCGATGCCGACGATCTTGCGCGTCAGGCCTTCTGCCTTTTGCCTGGCCACGGCTTCTTTTCCGACGAACTCGGCTTTGTCGAGCTTGCAGAACATTCCGAGGCCGGCCTCCAGGGGTGAGAGGTCGTCGGTCAGCTCATCGCCGTAGAGGGGCAGGCCCACTTCGAAGCGGAGGGTGTCGCGGCAGCCGAGGCCGCAGGGCTTTACTTCGCCGGAGGCGAGGAGTTTGTCCCAGGCCTGCTGTATGTAGGCGTGGGAGCCGTAGATTTCAAAGCCGTCCTCGCCTGTGTAGCCGGTGCGGCTGATGATGATGACTTCGCCTCCTACTTCTATTTTCTTGAAGGTGTAGAAGGTCAGTTCCTTGCACGCGAGGCCGAGTACGCTCTCTACGATGCGCTCGGTGTCGGGGCCTTGCACGGCCACCTGGCCGTAGTATTCGCTCTGGTTTTCGGCCTTGACGTCGTACTTCTCGGCTTCGGAGCTGATCCAGGCGTAGTCTTTGTCGATGTTGGCGGCGTTGATGACGAGGAAGTAGCGGTCGGCGGCTTCCTTATATACGAGGAGGTCGTCGATGGTGCCGCCTGTTTCGTGGAGCATCATACCGTAGAGGATTTGGCCGGGCTGGATAGTGGTTACGTCGTTGGTGAAGATGTGCTGCACGAAGCGCTCGGCTTCTGCGCCCGTAACGAGGACTTCGCCCATGTGGCTGACGTCGAACACGCCGCAAGCCTTGCGCACGGCGAGGTGCTCATCTGTGATGTCGGTGTACTGGATGGGCATTTCAAAGCCTCCGAAGGACACCATTTTGGCACCGAGGCCGATGTGTTTGTCGTAAAGACAGGTTCTTTTGTCCATAGGATATTGTTGTTTATTGGGTAAAAGGCGTGTATGTGCCGTGTGTGGCAATTCTGCGGCAAATATACTAATAATTTTTCAAATGCAAGGCTTCTGACCGCTATTTTTAGACTTCCGTGTGCTATTTCGGCAAATAATCGCTCGAAATGCTCCGATGAGCCGTCTTTGTCCGCCGATAGTTTGTCCTATCCTATAGGACAGTTTTTCCTACCGTATAGAGTAGTTCGCCCTGCCGTATAGAGTAGTTCGCCCTGCCGTATAGGCCATGCGCAAGGGGTGCTCCGCTACTGCTGCAGCAACTGCCGCAACTGTTCAGCAGTCAGGTTGCGAATCTCACGCTCGGGGTGATGAAGCTCCACGGCCTTACTGAGTGCGTCGGGCGTGAAGGGGATGCCGGCGAAGGCTCGGCTGAAGGCTTCGGAGGCTCGGCCTTCCAGTTCGAAATAGTCGCCCGTGAGCCGCACGCCGCGCACGATGGAGCCTTTCAAGTCGAAGTGGAGCTTCAACTCGCCCACGCCCTGGACGCGCCCGCCCAGCGACACGTCGGTGGCCGCGCTGCTGCCGTAGAGGAAGTCGGGGGTGCGGTACTCGCGCTCCATGCTTTCCACTTCGGCTATGTCGGCGGGCGTGAGGCTCACGCTGCGGTCGGTGAGCAGGGGTATCAGGCTGCTGCGCAGGCCTTCGGGGCCCAGGCTGATGTAGTCCTTGAGCAAGGCCACACGCGAGCGGACGCTCTTCACGCCCGCGCTCCGCAGCTTGCTCACATCGGGGTGGAGGGCTCCCTGCATCAGGCGCGGGTTGGTGTCGTAGAGCATGGTGCCGTGGGCTATATTACGGTCGGCCAGATGGTAGAAGGCGTTGCCGCACACCTTGCCGCCCGGGATTTGCGTGCCGTCGGGGAGTGTGAGCGGGTCGAGCACGATGTCGTTGCGCCCACTCACGGAGGTGGGGGCACCCAACTTGCGCAAGGCATCGCTCACGGCGTGGGCGTAGGCCTGGAAGGTGGTCTCCACGTCGCCGCCCGGCGTGATGAGCGAAAGCATCAGGTTGTCGGGGTCGGCAAACACGGCTCCGCCTCCGCTTTTCCGGCGGGTAACGTCGATTCCTTCGCGGCGGCAGAAATCCAGGTCCACTTCCTGATGGGCCACTTGGTTGCGGCCCATCACCACCGTAGCGGGCAGTCGCCACGTGAAGAAGTAGGCTTCGGGGCGGCCGTCGGCGGCGTATGCGGGGCAGTGCTGCGCCACATACTCCTCCACGGCCAGATAGAACGTGCAGGTGCGCCCTTCGCAGCCCTCCGGCAGAAGGACGTGGCATGCGGGGAAATAACCCAGCGCCCCCGCAGGCTTCGGCGCTTCGGCGGGGGCCGGTTTTGTGTTGTCGGTCATTGCGTTCATAGGGGTTTGAAACCCGTGGCGGCTCCCCTTGGAAAGAGGAGCCGTCGGCGGGCATTGAGTATATAAATGTGCTTGGGTTCTTAGAGCTTCTGCTTGATTTCAATCTCGTGGAAGGTCTCAATGAGGTCGCCCTCCTTGATGTCGTTGCAGCCCTGTAGGGATATGCCGCACTCGAAGTTGGTGGACACTTCCTTCACGTCGTCCTTGAAGCGCTTCAGGGCGGCAATGCTGCCCGTAAACACGACTATGCCGTCGCGGATGAGGCGGGCTTTGTCCGAGCGGCTGACCTTGCCATCGACAACGTAGGCACCGGCCACCTGGCCCACCTTCGAGATGTTGTACACCTGGCGCACTTCCACGTTGGCCGTAACTTCTTCCTTCAGAATCGGCTTGAGCATTCCTTCCATCGCCTCCTTCACATCCTCTATGGCATCATAGATGACACTGTACTGGCGAATCTCCACGCCTTCCTGCTCAGCAAGGCCGCGTGCCTGCTTGGAAGGACGCACTTGGAAGCCCACGATGACGGCGTTCGCAGCCTTAGCCAGCGTTACGTCGTTCTCGCTGATTTGTCCCACACCCTTGTGGATAACCTTCACTTGGATAGTCTCCGTCGAAAGCTTGATGAACGAATCGGACAGTGCTTCCACTGAGCCGTCCACGTCGCCCTTGACGACGATGTTCAGCTCCTGGTAGTCGCCAAGCTGGAGTCGGCGTCCGATTTCGTCGAGTGTGAGCGTCTTCTGGGTGCGCAGGCTCTGCTCGCGGGCCAGCTGTTCGCGCTTGCCGGCAATTTCGCGGGCCTCCTGCTCCGTCTCCATGGAGTTGAGCTGGTCGCCTGCCTGCGGAGCCCCGTTCAGGCCCAAGATGGTGGCGGCCTGTGAGGGGCCGCACTCCTTCACGCGCTGGCCGCGCTCATTGAAGAGAGCCTTGACGCGGCCGTAGTTGGTGCCGGCCAGCACCACGTCGCCCTGGCGGAGCGTACCGTTGCTCACGAGTACCGTGGCCACATAGCCGCGCCCCTTGTCGAGCGACGACTCTATGATTGTGCCCACGGCTCGGCGGCTGGGGTTGGCCTTGAGCTCCAGCATGTCGGCTTCGAGCAGGACTTTTTCCAACAGTTCGTACACGCCGGTGCCTTTCTTGGCCGCAATGTCCTGGCTCTGGTACTTGCCGCCCCACTCTTCCACGAGGTAGTTCATCGAGGCCAGCTCCGTTTTCACGGCATCGGGGTTTGCGCCGGGCTTGTCTATCTTATTGATGGCAAAAACGATGGGCACGTTGGCATTGGCGGCGTGGGCGATGGCCTCCTTGGTCTGGGGCTTCACGCCGTCGTCGGCCGCGATGATAATAATGGCGATGTCGGTAACCTGTGCGCCTCGGGCACGCATAGCGGTAAAGGCTTCGTGGCCCGGGGTGTCGAGGAAGGTGATGTGGCGCCCCGACTTAGACAGCGTTACGTTATAGGCTCCGATGTGCTGGGTTATGCCTCCGGCTTCACCGGCTATGACGTTGGCGTTGCGTATCTGGTCGAGAAGTGATGTCTTGCCGTGGTCCACGTGGCCCATCACGGTAACTATGGGGGCGCGGTCTACCAAATCCTCGGGATTGTCCTCCTCTTCGGCGATGGCTTCCTGTACGTCGGCGCTGACGAACTCGGTGGTAAATCCAAATTCCGAAGCGACGAGTTCAATGGTCTCAGCGTCCATGCGCTGGTTGATACTGATCATGATGCCTACGCTGAAACAAGTGCTGATGACTTTGGTTACAGGGATGTTCATCATGGTGGCCAGTTCGTTGGCGGTTACGAACTCCGTGAGCTTGAGCACCTTGCTTTCGGCCTGTTCGGCGATGAGTTCTTCCTCGCGGGCTTCGCGGGCTGCGTCGCGCTTGTCGCGGCGGTACTTGGCTCCCTTGTTGTTGCCCTTGGAGGTGAGGCGGGCGAGTGTCTCGCGCACCTGCTTGGCCACATCCTCGTCGCTGATTTCCTGACGGACGGCCTGCTGCGGCTGGTTCTTCTTTTTCTTGTTCTTGGAGCCGGCCTGCTGGTTGCCCTGGTTGCGCTGGTTGTTGCCGCCGCCTCCAGCCTGTGCGCCGGAGCCGGCCTGCTTCTGCTTGCCCACCTCGGCGTTGATGTCCACGCGGCTCTTGTCGATGCGCTGGCGCTTTTTCTTGGCGGCATCCTGCTGCTGGCCTTGCTGGGCACGCTCCTTGCGCTTCTCTTCCTTGGACTTGCGCTTGGGACGGGTGGAGTCGTTGATGGCGCTCAGGTCGATGGTGCCCAGCACCTTGGGACCGGTGAGCTCGGGCTGCGACTTGAGGCGCACGGTGCCGTCCTCGTTTGTCGTAAGGAGGGCTGCGGCCCGTTCTTCAACGGAGGCCTTGTGCTTTTTGGGGCGGGAGCCGTCGGCGGGAGCGGTTTCGGCCTTGGCGGCAGCAGGCTGCTGCCCACTGCCGGCGGGCTTGTCTGAACTGCCGGCGGGAGAGTTTTTACTATCGGCGGACTTGTCAGAACTATCGGCGGACTTCTTTTCACTATCGGCGGACTTGTTTTCACTCTCCTTAGAGGCCTGTTCGGCAGCCTTGCGGCGGGCTTCTTCCTCGGCCTTGCGCTGTGCCTCTTCTTCGGCCTTGCGGGCGGCTTCGGCCTGCCGGCGGGCTTCCTCTTCGGCCTTGCGCTGCTCGGCTTCGGCGGCCAGACGGGCCTCTTCGGCCTTGCGCTGCTCTGCTTCGCGGCGGGCGGCTTCTTCGGCGGCTTTGCGCTGGGCCTCTTCCTCGGCCTTGCGGGCAGCTTCGGCTTCGGCGGCCTTGCGGGCGGCTTCGGCGGCTTCAGCCTTGGCTTGCTGCTTTTCGGCGGTGCGGCCCCCGATGAGCTCGGCGGCTTCGGCCTTGGCCTCTTTGTCGCCCCTGAATTTCGCAGCTATGAGTTCGTAGCTCGCATCGTCAATCTTGGCATTTATATTGCTTTCCACCTCCACGCCGTTCTTGGCGAGGAAGTCCACTACGCGGTCAAGGCCGATGTTGAACTCCTTGATGACTTTATTTAATCGTATGCTCATGCAAATTTTCGGTTAAAGGGTTAATAATTAAGTGAGGGGATAATATGTTGTACGCGCGGCCTTGTGGCCTGCGGTGCTTAATTATTAACTCTCGGCCTGCTCTTCGGGAGCGGCTTCTTCGGCGGGGGCTTCAGGCTCGGCTGCGGGGGCTTCAGGCTCGGCTGCGGGGGCTTCCTCTTCGTCGTCTTCAAATTCGCTGCGGAGCACGGCGAGGAAGTTGTCCACGGTGGACTCTTCGAGGTCGGCCTTTTCGATGAGCGTCTCGCGGGGGGCGGCCAGCACCTCGCGTGCGGTTTCGTAGCCCAGGGCCTTGACTGCGTCGATGACCCACTGGTCCACTTCGTCGTTGAACTCGTCGAGGTAGATGTCGTCTATATCGTCCACGCCCTGCGGCATATCGCGGAACACGTCTATCGTACAGCCCGTGAGCATGGAGGCCAGCTTGATGTTCAAGCCTCCCTTGCCTATGGCCATGCTGACCTGCTCGGGTTCGAGGAACACCTGCACGCGGTTTTCCTCCTCGCTGTATTCGAGGCGCAGGATGCGGGCCGGTGCCAAGGCACGCTCAATGAAGATTTCGCGGTTGGCGGAATAGCGCATCACGTCTATGCTCTCGTTGTGAAGTTCCTTCACGATGCCGTGTATTCGGCTGCCCTTGATGCCCACGCAGGCACCGACGGGGTCGATGCGGTCGTCGAAGCTTTCCACGGCCAGCTTGGCTCTTTCGCCCGGAATGCGGGCAATGCCTTGCAGCCTTATGATACCGTCGGCTATCTCAGGGATTTCCTGTTCCAGCAGGCGACGGAGGAAAAGGTTGCTTGTTCTGGAGAGATATATCTTAGGGTTGCCGTTGCTGTTGTCCACGTGGTCGATGACGGCGCGTATGGTGTCGCCTTTGTGGAAGTAGTCGCGGGGAATCTGCTGGTTTTTGGGGAGGAGCATCTCGGTACCGTCGTCGTCGATGAGGAGGGTTTCGTTTTTCCAAGTCTGATAGACCTCAGCGGTAACCAGCTCTCCCTCGCGCTCTTTGTACTGATTGTAGAGCGCATCGTGCTCCAGCTCGAGAATCTTGCTGGACAAGGTCTGACGGAGGGTGAGGATGGCGCGACGACCGAACTTCGCGAACTCAATCTTCTCGGTGAAGTCTTCACCCACCTCGTAGTCGTCGTCCACGGCCTGCACCACGGAGAGAGCAATCTGCTTGTTCTCGTTCTTAACGTCGCCGTCGGCCACCACTTCGCGGGTGCGGTAGATTTCACAGTCGCCCTTGTCAGGATTAACGACGACATCGAAGTTCTCGTCGGTGCCAAAGAATTTAGCAATTACGTTGCGGAAGCTCTCTTCCAGCACGCCCTGAAGCGTGGCGCGGTCAATGTTTTTCGTCTCCTTAAATTCGGAGAACGTCTCCAGCATAGTAGCTGTTTCTGTCTTTTTCTTAGGCATATCTGTCGTACTTTCTGATTTTCTTATTTGAAGTCGAGATGATATTTTGTCCAGGCCACGTCGTCGAAGCGCAGGGCGTGTGGCACGTCCTCCAGATGGGGGCGCTTTTCGCCCTCGGCCTTGATTTTTTCCTGGACGACAAGGGTGAAGCCCTCGGCGGTTACGTCGGCGAGGGTGCCGCAGAGCTTGTGCCCGTCCTTGAGTTGCACATCGACCTGGTGGCCCTGATGTATTTCGTACTGGCGGAGCACCTTGAAGGGCTGGCCCAGCCCGGCGCTGCCCACTTCCAGTTCGAAGTCGTCGGCTTCGCGGTCGAGCGCGTCCTCTATGAAGCGCGAGAGGGCTACGCAGTCGTCAATCCACACGCCGTCCTGGTGGTCAATCTCCACGAGGATGCGGTTGTCGGTCGTTACGCTCACGTCGCACAGGAAGTAGTCGCGGCCCTGGAGCCACTGCGCGGCAAGTTCTTTCACTTTGGATTGTTCAATCATTCGGCTGTTTGTTTTGAGGTTGCGGTGCCCAAACGAAGAGTGAGAGCGGCTCGCTGTGGAGCGCCCTCACTCTGGACGTGTGCAAAGGTACGAAGATTTCGGCGTACCGCCAAACTTTTTTTCACTTTTTTTAGGGATAGTCCGTTTTTTCGTAGCCACGGCACTCCTTATTTATAATAAGAGAGCGCACTGTCCTATGCGGCAGCGACCACTGTCGGCGGACCCGTGTTTCCTATCCTATAGGATAATTTTTCCTGTCGTATAGAGTAGTTTCGACTGCCGTATAGAGTAGTTTCGACTGCCGTATAGAGTAGTTTTGACTGTCGTATAGGGCAGTGGCGAGGGGGCCGCAGGGAGTCAGAGGGGGGCCGTGAGCTGTTCTTCCGACTCGTCGGGCAGGGGCAAGGGGTCCTGGGCCGGGTCGGGGAGGTCGGCGGCAGGCGTGCAGACAAGGGGCCGGCACAGGGCCTGGCATACGGCGTCCTGGAACCTGTGGGCTTCGCCCGAAGAACTGATGCCCTGATTCATAATGGCAAAGGCCAGCATGTGGCCGTTGGCCGCCAAAGCGTAGCCGGCCAGCGTAGAGACGCCCGTCAGCGTGCCTGTCTTGGCCATCACGTTCCGGCAGGCAGGGCCGCCCGTCATACGCTTGGACAGCGTGCCGTCGTAGCCGGCCAGCGGCAGGGCGGGCTGCAGGTGGCGGTAGAGCGGGGGCGTGCGGTAGGCGTGGCGGAGCAGGGCCACGAGGCTGGCCGGCGTGGTGTAGTTGTAGAGCGACAGGCCGGAGCCGTCGGCCACCTCGTTGCCCTCCATGTCCACTCCTGCCGACCGCAGTACGGAGAGCATACGCTGCGCCACCTTCTGGCGCGAGGGCCCCATCTGGTAGAACAGGCTTTCGGCATACTGGTTGTCGCTACGCTTCATCATGCGTTGCAGTATGCGGTCGATGGACACGCGTGTCTGGCTGAGCGTGTGGCCCTTCACAGGGCTGAGGCTCTCCCGCACCTGCCCCGCCAGCACTATGCCTGCGGCGGCCAGCGCGTCGGTGAAGGCGCGTGCAAAGTCGTCGCGGCCCTGATAGGTGAGGGGCGTGAGGGGGCGGTCGTCGTCGTCCCAGCACCATCCCCATCCCAGCCGCAGGCCGTCCTTCATGCTGAGGTCGAGGATGAGGTCGCCGTCCAGGGTGTCGGCTCCCAGCCCGCGCACGGCGCTGACGAAGGTTTGCAGGTCCTGCCGCCCGAACTGCGGGTCCATGCCGCCGCGCACGGCGAGCGACCCGTGCCAATGGTTGGCAGGGGGCGGCGCTGAGGCGAGCGTGTCGGCACGCAGGGTGTCGGCGGGCAGGGCGAGGAGGGTGGTGGTGTACTGATAGTCGCCGCCCAGCAGGGACAGGGCGCACACGGCGGTGAAGAGCTTCTGCGTGGAGGCGGGCCGCAGGTGCTGGCGGGAGCCGCAGGCATACACGGCGGTGTCGGCGGTGAGGTCGTACACGCTGAGGCCGAGCTGCGACCGCTCCAGAAACTGCGCATAGCCGTTCCTGACGCTGTCTATCCGGCGGCCTATCTCAAGGGTCAGGCTGTCGGTCCTCACGGCTCCTGCCGCGAGGCTCCCTGCCAGCAGGATGAGGAGCAGTAGTGTGCGTCTCATGTTTCGTAGCCTATAGGATGGTTTTTCCTGTCGTATAGAGTAGTTTTGACTGTCGTATAGAGTAGTTTTGACTGTCGTATAGGGTAGTTTCGACTGTCGTATAGGGTAGTTTCAACGATGCTATGGTTCTGATTTCAGGGAAGGCCGGACAGGTGTCACTGGGCCTCCCTGTAGCGGTTCTCGTCCTTATCCTGGAGCATGGAGAGGTAGGACTGGTAGCGGCTCTGGGCGATGCGGCCCTCACTGAGGGCGGCCCTCACGGCACAACCCGGCTCCCGGGTGTGCGTGCAGTCGGAGAAGCGGCACTCCTGCCCCGTCCGGAAAATCTCGCGGAAGTAGTGGCCCAGCTCCTCCCGCTCCATGTCGAACGTACCGAAGCCCTTGATGCCCGGCACGTCGATGAGCGCACCGCCCCCGGGCAGGTCGTAGAGCGCGGAGTAGGTGGTGGTGTGCTGTCCCGTGCCGTGCGCCTCGCTTATGGCGGCGGTACGTGCCTCTGCTCCGGGGACAAGGGCGTTCAGCAGGGTACTTTTTCCCACGCCGCTATGGCCTGCCAGCAACGTGGTGCGGCCCTGCAGCACCTCTTTTATAACGGCGCGTGCGCGAGTGTCGGGACGGTCGCCGCCCAGCCGCCGTGCCGACAGCCTGAGGCAGCGGTAGTCCAAGCTCTCGTAGAGCCCTTGCAGGCGGTCGGCGGCCTCGCGCTCGCCAGCGGTGAGCAGGTCGTCCTCCTTATTGAGGACAATCACCACGGGTATGCGGTAAGCCTCGGCTGAGGCAAGGAAGCGGTCGATGAACGTCGGGGTGGTCTCCGGCCTCGCCACGGTGGCGAGGAGCAGGGCCTGATCCACGTTGGCGGCCAGTATATGGCTCTGCTTCGAGAGGTTGGACGCTCGTCGGATGACGTAGTTAGTGCGTTCGTCTATCTCGGTGATGAAGGCCACTCCGTCGGGGCCGGGCCGGCCTATCGTTACGCCGTCGCCCACGGCCACGGGGTTGGTGGTGCGCAACCCACGGAGGCGGAAGTTTCCCTTTACCTTGCAGGGCACCAGCCCGCCTTCGTCGGTGCGCACGTCATACCATGAGCCCGTGCTGCGTACTACTCGTCCGTGCATGTCGGCCTACACGGTCATGATTTCCTTGGCTTTGGCGGCGAGGAGCTCCTCCACTTTTTTCACCTGGCGGTCGTGTATTTTCTGGAGGTCGGCTTCTGCGTCTTTCTCAAGGTCTTCGGAGAGGCCCTCCTTGACTGCTTTCTTCAAGCGGTCGATTCCGTCGCGGCGGGCGTTGCGTATGCTGACCTTGGCCTCCTCCCCTTCTTTGTTGCACTGCTTTGTGAGGTCACGGCGGCGCTCTTCGGTGAGCGGGGGTATGGCCAGGCGGATGACCTCGCCGTTCGACTCGGGCATAATGCCTACGCTGCTGTCGATAATCGCCTTTTCAATGGGACGGAACATACTTTTGTCCCACGGCTTGATTGCGATAGTGCGTGCGTCCGGCGTAGTGATGGCGCTTACTTGATTGAGGGGAACCATTGAGCCATAGGAATTGACGCGCACCTCGTCGAGTATGTGCACGTTGGCCTTGCCTGCGCGGATGTGTCCCAGGGTTTCTTCGAGGTGCATCACGCTCAGTTCCATCTTCTCCTCGCATTCTGCGAGCAATTGCTTAGGGTCTGTCATTGTTCTTTAGTTATAGGGGTTAATTGTGTGCGGAGGGGGCGTTGCGGAGCAGGACTTCGCTTTGTCGGCGCAAAGTTAGTAAGATTTTTCGGTATGAGGGCTACTCTTTGCGCTTTTTTTGCTAATTTTGCGGGGATTTTAGTTTATGTTGGTCGCCGACGTCATACTTCCACTCGCCCTTCAGGGCACACTCACCTACCTTGTGCCCGAAGCCCTCGCCCCGCAGATTCGCGTGGGGCAGCTTGCCATCGTGCCCGTCCGCCGCAAGCACTACACCGCCGTAATAGCAGGCTTGCGCACCGCAGGCCCCGTGGATGCTGCCGCCAAGGAGGGTGAAAACAAGTCCGCCGACAGGAAAAACTATCCTATAGGGGAGGAAAAACTATCGGCGGACTACGAAAAACTGTCGGCGGACTACGGCACAGGGGCGGCGAAGGCCGCCAAACCGAAGGCCGGCGCCCTGAGCCAGCTCCGCCCGCTGACCAGCCTCGTGGAGCCCTCGCCGCTCGTCCTTCCGCAGCAGTTGCGCCTGTGGCGCTGGATGGCCTACTATTACCTTTGCTCCGCCGGCGAAGTGGCCACCGCCGCCCTCCCCGCCCTGCTGAAGGACGAAGAAAAGGCGGGCCGCGCCGTGGCCAAGGCCGACAAGGAAGCCGAAGCCCTGCTCTCGGCACCCCTCAAGGCGGTGCCCGCCCAGCTCCAGCACCTCCTGTCGCCCGCCCAGCAACGGGCCGCCGAAGGCATCCGCCGAGCATGGGCCGAAGGTGAGGGAGCGCCCCGCCCCGTCCTGCTCCACGGCGTAACCTCGTCGGGCAAGACGGAAGTCTATGTGGAGCTCATCAAAGAGGCCCTGCAACGCGGCGAACAGGTGCTCTACCTCGTGCCCGAAATCGCCCTCACCACGCAGCTCACCTCCCGCCTGGGCAAAGTGTTCGGCGACCGCATGGGCATCTGGCACAGCAAGTTCACCGCCCTCCAGCGCATGAAACTCTGGCGCCGCCAGCTCTCCGACCAGGCCCTCCCCCTCATTCTCGGAGCCCGCTCCGCCGTGTTCCTGCCGTGGCAGAAGCTCGGCCTGGTGCTGGTCGATGAAGAACACGAAGCCAGCTACAAGCAAGCAGACCCTGCACCGCGCTACAATGCCCGCGACGTAGCCATCATGATGGCTCACCTGCAAAACACCGGCCCCGCCGCCGACCGTGCGCCCGCCTGCCGCGTGCTCCTCGGCAGTGCCACGCCGTCGCTCGAAAGCTTCACCCATGCCCGCAGCGGTAAGTACGGCTACGTCAGCCTTGCGGAACGCTACGGCGGCGTAGAGATGCCCGAAATCATCGTGGAGGACATGAAAGAGCTGCGGCGGAAGCGCCTTCTCACCTCCCCCTTCTCGCCGCGCCTGACCGACGAGACGCGCACCGCCCTTGCCGACGGGATGCAGGCCATCCTCTTCCAGAACAGGCGGGGCTATGCACCCGTCATCACCTGCCGCACCTGCGGCTGGACGCCCCGCTGCACCCGCTGCGACGTGAACCTGACTTTCCACAAGGCGGCCGCCGAGGCACACATCCAGGCCGAGGGCAGGCTGGTGTGCCACTACTGCGGCAACAGCTACCCCGCCCCGCGCCAGTGCCCCCAGTGCGGCGACACGGACTTGCGCGACGTGGGTTACGGCACGGAGAAGATTGAGGCGGCGGCCCGTAGCGTCTTTGCCAACTCCCGTATTCTGCGCATGGACCTGGACACCACCCGTTCGCGCCGCTCCTACGAGGAAATTATCCAGGCCTTTCAGACGGGAAACAAAAACCTGCTTGTGGGCACGCAGATGGTAACTAAGGGCCTCGACTTCGCCCGCGTGAAAATCGTGGGCATCCTCAGTGCCGACCAGATGCTGAATCAGCCGGACTTCCGCGCCTATGAGCGCTCGTTCCAGACGCTTTCGCAAGTGGCGGGGCGGGCCGGGCGCCGCTCGGGGCGGGGGCGCGTCATCCTCCAGACGGCCCAGCCCGACCTGCCCGTGGTGAGGCACGTCGTGGAGAGCGACTACGAGGGCTTCTACGCCGACGAGATGGAGGAGCGCAGGGCCTTTGGCTTCCCGCCCTGCACGCGGCTCATCTACATCTACGTCAAGTCGCCGAAAGACACCGTGGCGGAGACGGCGGCCCGCGTCATGGCCGAACTGCTCCGCCCCCACTTCGCCGCAGGCTACGTGCTGGGGCCGGAACGCCCCTTTGTGCAGCGCGTGGCCCTGCAGTACATCCGCCGCCTGCTTGTGAAGGTGGATGCCGCCGCCCACCCCTCGGAAGTGCGCCGCCACCTGCTGGCCGCACGCCAGTACCTCGTGGGACAACCCGACCTGAAGGGCGTAAACATCTACTTCGACGTGGACCCCATTTAGCCGAGAGGAGCCCCTCGGCCGCCGCTCCGCCAGCGGTGGCCGCCGAGGCCGGTCCTCCCCCTATAGGACAGCAAAAATTAGTCCGCCGACAGGAAAAACTATCGGCGGACTAATTTTTGCTGTCGGCGGACTAAGACAGACTACCTTGAAAGGCGCATCTCCCCGACCACCAGTATCACTTCCTCGCGCAGGGCAGGCGGCAGCTCAATGCCGCGCAGTTGGAGCGAGCGCACCCAGCCGGGCACGTCGGCGGGGAGCATGGTGTCGAACACCTCCCGAAATTCAGCCTCCTCCGCCTCGGTGTAGTCCTCGGGGCGGGTGCAGCGGAAGCGGTCCAGGTGCTCATCGTCGTAGTATTCAATCTCTTTCGACAGTCCGGCCAGCAGCGACTCTTTCTCGCACACGGCGTGCTGGCCGCAGCAGCCTGCGGGACGGGCATCGGACACGGGAGCTGCGCCTTTCCCCTTGAAAAGGTAAACCACAAGGCCGAGGGCGGCCAGCGCGGCAAGGAAAATCAGTATTATCGTCATGGTTGCAAATGCTTTCGGAGGCGGTGGAACTCCTGCCAGAAGGCAGGGAAACTCTTGCTCACCACCTCGGGACGGTCGAAGCGGAGGGCGGGCCAGCGCAGCAGGCAGGGGGCAAACGCCATGGCCATGCGGTGGTCCTCGTAGGTAAGGAGCTGCGCCGCCGTGTCGGGGACGTGCTGACGGCCGTCCCACTCCAGCGTGCCCTCGGCGGGCTCGGTGAGCGTCCAGCCCAACTTGGCGCACTCGGCCCGGAGGGCGGCCACACGGTCGGTCTCCTTGATTTTCAGGCTCTCCAGACCCGTAAAACGGAACGGCCTTCCAGCCAGGGCGCAGGCCACGACAAGCGTTTGCGCCACGTCGGGAATGTCGGCGAAGTCGGCCTCAAGGCAGGCGGTCGGCGGGAGAGCCTGCCCCACCCTCCGGATGCGCAGCCCTTCGGCTACGGGCGTGGCCTCCACTCCGAAGGCCGTGCGGAAGAGGTCGGCCACGCGGCTGTCGCCCTGCACGCTGGGCAGGGTCAGGCCGCCGAGCAGGAGGGCGGGTGCGGCAGGATGGGTGGCCGCCACGCTGAAGAAGTAGCTGGCCGCGCTCCAGTCGGGCTCCACGGCGTAGGGCTCCTCGCGCGTGTACGGGCGTGCGTATATATATAAGGAGTGGTCGTCCAGCCAAGTGGCCTGTGCGCCCCACGCGGCCATGAGGGTGCGCGTCATTTCAAGGTAGGGACGCGAGGCTATCGGGCCTTGGAGGCGGAGCGTGAGCGGACTGCTGAGCGCGGGCCCTACCATCATCAGTGCGCTCAGGTACTGCGAACTGACGTTGGCGGCGATGCTGACTTCGCCTCCGCCGAGGTGCCGCCCCCTGATGCGGAGAGGCGGAAAACCTTCACGGCCCGCATAGTCGATGTCGGCTCCAAGCTGGCGGAGGGCACCGACGAGGGGGCCTATGGGGCGTTGGAGCATACGGGCCGTACCGGTGAGGGTGCGCCGGCTGCCGGCAGTGGCAGCCAGCAGGGCGGTGCTGAAGCGCATGGCCGTGCCGGCAGCTCCTATGTCGCCGCCGCCGTGCAGCACGGCTTGGAGGGCTCGTGTGTCGTCGCAGTCGGACAGGTTTTGCAAGGCGCAAGGCCGGGCCGTCAGGGCGTTGATGACGAGAGCCCGTGCGGAAATGCTCTTGCTGGGCGGGAGGGCGATGAGGTGGGGCAAGGTGGTTTGAACGGTTGGCTGTGAGACGTTTACTTAGTCTATAAGAGAGTGCTTCGTAGTCCGCCGATAGGAAAAATTAGTCCGCCGACAGTTTGTCGTAGTCTATAGGCCGGGTGTTACGGGCGCTCCGGAGGCTCAGGCTTCCTTTGGGGAAGGCTCCGCTCCTCTTGGAGGAGTGAAAGGCGGGCCGTGGGGAGGGGCCGGCAGCCTATTGGGCAGGCTCGGCGGGTTCTACGCGGCGCACCACGATTTTATCGATGCGCGTGCCGTCCATCTCCACCACTTGGAACTCGAAGGTCTCCCAAGTGAGACGCTCGCCGCGCGAGGGAATGTGCTCCAGCTGGTCGAGAATCAGGCCGCCTACGGTGGTGAACTCCGTGTCGTAGAGTTCTTCCGCGTCGAAGTAGGCCAGGAAATCGTAGAAGAGGCATTGTCCGCTCACCACCCACGATGCGTGGTCGGAGCGCACGATGATGTCGGGCAGTTCCTCGGGTTCGTCGATGGAGCCGACCAGTCCTTCCATGATGTCGCGCAGGGAGATGAGCCCCTGTAGGGAGCCGAACTCGTCGCATACGAGTGCGAGGCCCGTGGGTATGAATTTGAGTTTTTCGAGCGCCTTATAGACGGTCATGTTGTCGGGGAAATAGACGGGGGCCGCCGCTATGTCGCGCAAGTTGAAGTCCGGCTGGTGGAGGTGGAAGACCAGGTCCTTCAGGGTTACGATGCCTATGACCTCGTCCACCGAGCCGTCCACCACGGGGAAGGCATTGTGGGGCTGGCGCTGGAGTGCGTCCTTCACCTCCTCGGACGAGAGCCTCACGTCCAGGGTGGCGAGGTCGTTGCGGTGGGTCATGAGCGCCTCCACGCGGAGGTCGCCGAGCACGAGGGTACGCTCCATGATGTCCTGCTCCACTTCCTTCACCTCGCCGCTCTTTGCGCTTTCAGAGATGACGCTCTTGACTTCCTCCTCGGTAACCTTCGTGTCCTGCGGCTTGAGGCGGAGCACACGGGTCAGGAAGTCGGTGTTCTTAGTCAGGAACCAGATGACGGGCTTGCCTACCTTAGCCATCGCCATCATAGGGATGGCCGTGTACTTGGCCATGGAGTCGGCAATCTCGATGGCCACCCGTTTGGGGAAGAGCTCCCCGAGTTCCACCTGAAGGTAGGTGGCCACGATCACGATGAGGGTCTGGGCCAGACCGGGGGCGAGGGAGGCGTTGAAGCCCCAGCCCACGAGGAGCGCGGCGAAGCCGTCGGCCAGAGCCTCGCCGGAGTAGATACCCGTGAGGATGCTCACGATGGTAATACCCACCTGCGCGGTGCCAAGGAAGGTGTCGGGGTCGTCCATAAGGGCGAGGGCGACGCGTGCGGAGCGGCTTCCGTTCTTGGCGTCCTGCATGAGGCGGGGCCGCCGAGCCGAGATAAGGGCCACTTCACTGAGGGAGAAGAAACCGTTGAAGGCTACAAGGATGAGGATGACTATAAGGTCAAGCATAGGAGTTTGGGGGATGGATTAGCGGGGTGGATAGGGAAAGGGTTCGTGGTTTATAGGGTAGCGGGAATTAGTCTATAGGAGAGTTTTTCGCAGTCCGCCGATAGGAAAAATTAGTCCGCCGACAGTTTTTCGCGGTCTATAGGGCGGAGGCTCCTGGCGCTTCGGAGGTGCCGGCTGCCTTAGGGGCTGCGTTCTTCTCCTTTCGGGAGGAGGCGGAAGAGGGCTTGGGCTCGGGGCTGCCGGTCCTCAACCTCGGCGAATTGTCGGCAAGGACCTGGTTCACTACTCCCGTAACCATCTGCTTGAGTTCGCCCACGAATTGCGCGGCGTCGTACTCCCGTCGCTCTATCTGGCGGAGCTTTTTCTCCCAGATGCCGGTGAGTTCGGCGCTCTTCAGGAGTTCTTCGCGGATAAGGCCGATGAGGTTCACGCCCGTGGGCGTGGCGGCCAACGACTTGCGCTGCCGCACGATGTAGCCGCGTCGGAAGAGCGTCTCGATGATGGCTGCGCGTGTGGAGGGGCGGCCTATGCCGTTCTCCTTCATCGCGTCGCGCAACTCCTCGTCCTCCACGAGTTTGCCGGCCGTTTCCATGGCACGCAGAAGGGTGGCCTCGGTGTAGGGCTTGGGGGGCTGTGTGAACTTCTGCGTGAGGGAGGGCGTGTGAGGCCCGCTCTCGCCTTTCGTGAAGGCGGGCAGGGTGCGCTCCTCCTCGGCCTGCTTGTCGTCCTTCGGCTCTTTCTTTTCCTTCGGGAAGACGAAGCGCCAGCCCTCGGCGAGAATCTCCTTACCGCTCACCTTGAACTCAATCTTGGCCGCTTCGCCCTTCACCGTGGTGGTGGCGAAGTGGCAATCATCGTAGAACACGGCGATGAAATGCCTGGCCACGAGGTCATAGACGTTGCGCTCCGTGTCGGTCAGGCTGCGGGCGGGCACGCCGGTGGGTATGATGGCGTGGTGGTCCGTTACCTTTGAGCTGTCGAACACCTTCTTTGATTTCTTCAGGGGGCGGCCCCGCAGCGGCTGGAGCAGGTCGGCGTACTGCTCCTTTATGCCGTTGAGAATCTTGCCGCAGGTGGGATAGACGTCGTCGGGCAGGAAGGTGGTATCCACGCGGGGATAGGTCGTTACCTTCTTCTCGTAGAGCGACTGGATTATATTGAGCGTGGTTTCTGCCGTATAGCCGAACTTTTTGTTGCACTCCACCTGTAGCGCCGTGAGGTCGAACAGGCGGGGCGGGGCCTCCGTGCCTTTCTTTTTCTCCACCGACGTGATGGTGAAGGGCACCGAGGAGATGGCCTCCATCGCCTCCTGTCCTTCCTTCTCGTCCTTCACTTTCTGCGTGCTGCTGAATGTTACGTCGCGATAGACGGTTGAGAGCACCCAGTAGGGCTCCGGCACGAACTGCTCTATTTCCTGTTGGCGGCGCACTATAAGGGCGAGCGTAGGGGTCTGCACGCGGCCTATGGAGAGGGGCTGACGGTTTTTCGTCCAGGGGCCTCCGTACTTCATGGTGTATAGGCGGGTGGCGTTCATCCCCAGGAGCCAGTCGCCGATGGCGCGGCACAGGCCGGCCTCGTAGAGGCTCTGATAGTTGTCGGAGGGCTTGAGTGTGGAGAAGCCCTCGCGTATGGCCTCGTCGGTCATGGATGAGATCCAGAGGCGCTCCACGGGGCAGTGGGCTCCGGTGAGTTGGAACACCCATCGCTGGATGAGTTCGCCCTCCTGCCCGGCATCGCCGCAGTTCACTACGCGCTCGGCGGCCTTCATCAGCCGCTGTATGACCTCGAACTGGTGCTGCACGCCCTTGTCCTGCTTCAGGCGTATCTGGAAGCGGGGCGGAATCATGGGCAGGGCACCCAGGCTCCACCGCTTCCACTCGGGGGTGTAGTCCTCGGGGTACTTGAGTTCACAGAGGTGGCCGAAGGTCCACGTTACCTGATAGCCGTTGCCCTCATAGTAGCCGTCGCGCTGGGCGGTGGCACCGATGATGCGGGCTATGTCCTTGGCAACCGAGGGTTTCTCGGCGATACATACTGTCATGCTATGGTCTGGGTTCTACAGGGTGAGTTCCGCGTCGGCCAGGGGGCGGGCGGCGTCGAGGTCGTGGGTCGATACGATGACGCAGCGGCCTTGGTCGGCCAGCTGGCGGAGGAGTTGGAAGTGGTGGTGGCGGCTGTCGTAGTCGAGGAAGGCCGTGGGCTCGTCGAGGAGCAGGCAGGGTGCTTCCTGGGCCAGGGCGGCGGCTATCATGACGCGCTGCCGCTCGCCGTCGGACAGGCGGAGGAAGGAGCGGTCGGCATAGTCGGTAAGGCTGCACTGCCGCAAGGCTTCGTCCACGGCGGCTTGGTCGCCGGCGGTGAGCCGACGGTCGAAAGCGGTGTGGGGCATACGTCCCATTTCCACCACTTGGCGCACCCGCAGTTCTACGGGCGTGCAACGTGTCAGTACCAATGCTCTGAGCCGGGCCAGGTGGCGGCTGTCGTAACTGGCGAGAGGGCGGTCGCGCAGCAGGAGCGTGGAGGGCGGCGACAGGGGGGGCAGCAAGCCGGCCAGGGTGAGGAGCAAGGTGCTCTTGCCTGCGCCGTTGCGCCCCGTGAGCAGGGTGAGCGTGCCCGCACGGAAATGGTGCGAGAGCCCCGATGCCACCACGCGGCGGCGGTGTCCTATGGCGAGTTCCTGGCAGAGGTACATTTCGTGCTTGGGGAGCCCCCGCTGCTGCCCCGGGAGGGGGACGCGGCGTAGGAGCAGGGGGAAGATGTTTATGGGGAAGCGGAAATTAGTCTATAGGATAGTTTTTCCTGTCGTATAGGGTAGTTTTCCGTAGTCTATAGGATAGTTCCGCGTAGTCTATAGGATAGTTCCGCGTAGTCCGCCGACAGTTCGTTCTTATCTATTGAGTGATTTCCCATCCCGCTGCTCGGGCGATGGCTTTCGGTATGTCGGTGTTGTCCATGCGCCCGTGGAACAGTTCCGCCCCTGCGCCGATGGCGAAGCACGGCACGTAGCTGTTGCTGTGGCTGCCCGTGGCCCAACTTACTTCGGCCCGCTCGTTCAGTATTTGCTTGGCCGTGTTGGCCAGAGCGTTCTCCACGGCGTAGAGGCTGCGGCTCTCTTCGGCCACGCCGCTCATTATGTCGTCGTAGGCCTTGCGCAGGCGTTGCTCCTGCTTTTCCGTGAGGGGCACCTCGGCCCCCAGTCCCCAGTTGCGGCTGATGTCGGAGCGCACAAGCTCCCAGGTGAAGCCGTCGCCCAGGGTCTGGCGCAACTGCCCGACGTGGTGCGTGTAGGCTTCGGCGCTCATTTTCTGGTACTGGAGGTATTGCAGGTGCTGGCTGTAGTGTCCGCGCCCCAAGACGAGGCCTCCGGTCTCGTGGTCGGCGGCCACGACGATGAGGGTCTCCTCCGGATGCTTCAGGTAGAAGTCGTAGGCCACCCGCACCGCCTCGTCCATGTCGCACACCTCCCTGAAGGCGGCTCCGGCGTCGTTGGCGTGGCACGCGTGGTCGATTGAGCCTCCCTCCAGCATGAGGAAGAAGCCCTTGCGCCGCTCGCTGCGCTTCTTGCGCTCAAAGCCGGCGAGGTAGTCCACGGCGGCTCGGCAGATGTTGGCCAGCGTGAGGTCGCCGGGCTGGCGGTCGATGGCGTAGGGCAGGCTGCCGCTGGAACGCCGCTGGGCCGTCTCGGGCTGGAGCAGCAGGAGGCGGCGGGCCTGGCGGCGCACCTTGTTGTAGTCCGCCACGCCGCGCAAGATGCCGAAGCCTGCGCCCTCCAGGGCCTGGTAACAGTCGGCCGAGGGCTTGGCCACGTCGGAGCCGGCGGCGAAGTCGAGGGTCGAGGCGGCGAGTTGCTCGTCGATGCGGTCGGTCATGCTGCGGTAGGGCACATGAGCGTAGAAGGCCGAGGGGGTGGCGTGGTCGATGGTTACGGTGGTGCCCACACCCACGGCGGCTCCGGCCCTGTGGGCCCAGTCGGCCACCGACGCGAGGGCGAGGGTGTCGAGGCTCACGCCGAGGGCGCCGTTGTAGGTCTTTGTGCCCGTGGCCAGCGCGGTGGCGGCGGCGGCACTGTCGGTAACGCCGTGGCTGCCGGACTGCGTGGTGATGAACGCGCTGTGGGGGAACGAAGCGAAGCACAGCGGCGAGGTGCCGATGCGCCCTTCCAGAGCGGCGAGGTAGGCTTCGGTGCCGTTCACCTGCGCAGTGCCCATGCCGTCGCCTATGAAGAGGAACACGTAGCGTGCGTGGCCTGCGGCCATCGAGGCCAGGCCCAGCAGCACGCCAAGGAGGAGGAGAAATGCTTTTTTCAAGGGTCGTGAATTGAGGAATGGGGAGCGGTGCGCCCTGCCCTATGGCACAGCGGGAACTGTCGGCGGACTAATTTTTCCTGTCGGCGGACTAAGGAAAACCGTCGTATAGGACAGTGCGCACCGTCCTATAGGGCAGGGAAAACGCTCGGTATCAGAGTTTTTTGAAGAAGTCGTTGCCTTTGTCGTCCACCAGGATGAAGGCGGGGAAGTCCTCCACCTCTATCTGCCAGATGGCCTCCATGCCCAACTCGGGGTACTCCACGCACTTGATGCTCTTGATGTTGTTTTGCGCGAGTATGGCAGCGGGGCCACCGATGGAGCCGAGGTAGAAACCCTTGTGCTTCCGGCAGGCATCGGTTACGGCCTGCGAGCGGTTACCCTTGGCGAGCATGATGAGAGAGCCGCCGTGGTCCTGAAATTCGTCCACGTAGGGGTCCATGCGCCCTGCGGTGGTGGGGCCCATCGAACCGCACGCCATGCCTGCCGGTGTCTTGGCGGGGCCTGCGTAGTAGATGGGGTGCTCCTTCAGGTATTGGGGCATCTCCTCGCCTGCATCGAGGCGGGCCTTGATCTTGGCGTGGGCGATGTCGCGCCCTACGATGATGGTGCCGTTCAGTGAGAGGCGCGTGCTTACCGGGTACTGCGACAGCTGCCGGCATACCTCAGCCATCGGACGATTCAAGTCCACCTTCACCGCATCGCCCTCGCCGGCCTGACGCAGGCTTTCGGGGATAAGCTCATAGGGGCGGTCGTCCATCTTCTCAATCCACACGCCGTCAGCGTTTATCTTAGCCTTGATGTTGCGGTCGGCGCTGCACGACACGCCCAGGCCGATGGGGCAGCTTGCGCCGTGGCGGGGCAGACGTACCACACGCACGTCGTGCGCCATGCACTTGCCTCCGAACTGCGCTCCGAGGCCTATTTTGCGCGTCTCCTCCAGGAGTTGCTTCTCCAGGGCGGTGTCGCGAAAGGCACGGCCCGTCTCGTCGCCCGTGGTGGGCAGGGAGTCGTAGTAGTGGGTGGAGGCCAGCTTCACGGTCAGCAGGTTCTTTTCAGCCGAGGTGCCGCCGATGACAATGGCGATATGGTAGGGCGGGCAGGCCGCCGTGCCGAGGCTCTTCATCTTCTCGACGAGGAAAGGCACCAGCGTGCCCGGGTTTTGGATGCGTGCCTTCGTTTCCTGGTAGAGGTAGGTCTTGTTGGCAGAGCCGCCGCCCTTGGTAACCATCAGGAAGCGGTACTCGCAGCCCTCGGTGGCCTCGATGTCAATCTGGGCGGGCAGGTTGCAGCGGGTGTTCACCTCGTTGCACATATCGAGGGGGGCATTCTGCGAGTAGCGCAGGTTCTCCTCGGTGTAGGTCTTATAGACGCCACGCGACAGGGCCTCCTCGTCGCAGAAGCCCGTCCACACCTGCTGGCCCTTCTCGCCGTGGATGATGGCGGTGCCGGTGTCCTGACAGAGGGGGAGCTTGCCCTTCGCAGCCACCTCGGCGTTGCGCAGGAAGGTGAGGGCCACGTACTTGTCGTTGTCGGAGGCTTCGGGGTCGTTGAGGATGGCGGCCACTTGCTCATTGTGGGAGCGGCGCAGCAGGAAGCTCACGTCGCGGAAGGCAGCGTTGGCCATGCTCGTCAGGGCTTCGGGGGAAACCTTCAGTATTTTGTGGCCTTCAAACTCGCTGACGCTTACGCCTTCCTTGGTAAGGAGGTAATACTCAGTGGTGTCTTCGCCCAACTGGAACATGGGCGCGTACTTGAAATCGGGGGTTGTTGCCATTTTCTTGTTGCTTTGGTTTGACTTATCCGTGCAAAAATACAAAAAAAACGCGACTTGCGCGGCTCGTGCGCTGAAAAAGTGCGCCTTACCCCCGTTGCAGCGCCCAAAAGTGAAAGAACAGAAGGCATCAGTCGCCCCACGCGGCAATTTTTCCGCCCTGCGGCTCTTCTTTCCGCTTTTTTTAGTATATTTGCACGGCATTTTGGAGAAAACTATCCTATAGACCACGAAAAACTGTCGGCGGACTAAGAAAAACTCTCCTATACGCCCGTTTCCACTCCCCTATAGACCTCTGCCCCCTACGCCTGGCCGAACTCCCCCTTTCGGCGCGGCAGACGGAGGCCTCCCTAAACCACCCACCGCTATGCTACTCATGATTATTGAACTCCTTGTCGTATTGCTGGCCCTCTACGCAGGGTCGCGCTACGGCTCGCTGGCCCTCGGTGCCATATCGGGCATCGGGCTCGCCCTCCTCGTGTTCGGATTCCACCTCAAGCCAGGAACGCCGCCCACCGACGTGATTTACATCATCATAGCCGCCGTAACCTGCGCCGGAATGCTACAGGCCGCAGGAGGCATGGACTGGCTCATACAACTGGCCGAGCGCATACTGCGCAGCAACCCCAAGGCCATCACCTTCCTCGCCCCCCTCTGCACCTTCTTCCTTACCATAATGGTCGGCACAGGCCATGTGGTCTATACGCTCATGCCCATCATCTGCGACATCGCCCTGAAAAACGGCATCCGCCCCGAAAGACCCTGCGCCGTGGCCAGCGTAGCCTCGCAGGTCGGCATCACCTGTTCGCCCATAGCCGCCGCCGTGGTGTCGTTCGTAGCCATCTCGTCAAGTTTCGGCTTCGAGACCACCACCCTTCAGGTGATGGCCGTCAATCTGCCCGCCTGCCTCTGCGGCCTCGGCGTGGCCGCCCTCCTCAGTACCCGCCGGGGACTCGACCTCGACAAGGACCCCAAGTTCCAGGCCCGCCTCAACGACCCAGAAATCAAGCACTACATGTACGGCAACGCCGCCACGCTTCTCGACAAAGCCATCTCGCGCGAAGCCAAGCTCTCCGTGTATGTGTTCCTCGCCGCCCTGGCCAGCATCGTGCTTTTCTCCGTGTGCCAGATTCTCGGCTGCGACATACGCCCCACCTTCCCCGACGGCGACACCCACAAACCCCTCTCCATGAGCCTTATCATACAAATTGTTATGCTCTCCGCAGCCGCACTCATGGTAATACTCGCCAAAGCCAAGCCCAAGCAAGCCATCCTGGGTTCAGTGTGGCAGTCGGGCATGGTAGCCGTAGTGGCCATCTACGGCATAGCATGGATGTCCGACACCTACTTCAGCAACTACCTCACCGAAATCCAGTCCACCTTCGGCAGCCTCGTAGCCACCCATCCGTGGGCCATCTCGCTGGTGTTCTTCATCACGTCCATGCTACTCAACTCACAGGGAGCCGTAATCGTGTCCATGCTCCCACTGGCCTACCAACTGGGCATACCCGGCCCCGTGCTGATGGGCGTGCTCCCATCCATCTACGGCTACTTCTTCATACCCACCTACCCCTCCGACATAGCCACCGTGAACTTCGACCGCTCAGGCACCACCGTCATCGGTAAGTACCTGCTCAACCACTCTTTCATGATGCCCGGCCTCGTTAGCGTGGCGGTCAGTTCCCTCGTAGGCTACTTCATAGCCACCGCCCTTTTCTAAATCCCCCGCCCCACCGCCGTACAAACTCCTCAACCCCTAATAAAAACTCACAAAACCATGATTTACATTCTCCTTGCCAACGGTTTCATGGAAACCGAGACCTGCGCCCCCCTCAACATACTGCGCCGCTGCGGAGCCGCCGTGCAGCTTGTCAATGTCAGCGGAGGCCCCTACGTGGAAGGCAGCAACGGCCTGCGCGTCATACCCGACATCGACTTCGCCGACCTCCAGACAGAACAGGCCGAGGCCATCGTCCTCCCGGGCGGGATGCCCGGAGCCTCCAACCTCGGACAGGACGAGCGCGTCATAAGCCTCCTCCAACAGCAAGCCAAGCGCGGCGGACTGATTGCCGCCATCTGCGCCGCACCCTTCGTGCTGGGCAAAGCCGGCATACTGACCGGGCACAAGGCTTGCGCCTATCCGGGATTCGAAGCCTATATGGCGGGCGTAACCCTCTGCCCCGACCTTGTCGTCGAGGATGGGCAGTTCATCACCGCCAACGGCCCCAGCGCAGCCTTCGCCTTCGGCTTCGCACTCGCCAGCCGCCTCTGCCCCGCCGAGAACGTAGAGGCCGTGTTCCAAGGTATGCAGATGCCGCAGCTCAAAGCACGGCTCTGATGTCCCGGCCGCCGACCGCGCCACTCCTTAATATATATACGCACGCACGAGCATATAAAATTCCCCTGCCGACCGAAGCCGGCAGGGGAATTTATGTAGGGCTGCCCACAACTGCGGGCAGGAGCGTCGCTCTTATTACTTGAGTTCGGCGAGGTACTTGATGGTGCGTACCATCTGGCTGGTGTAGCTGTTCTCATTGTCGTACCAGCTGACAACCTGAACCTGATAGGTGTCGTCATCAATCTTGCTGACCATGGTCTGCGTAGCGTCGAAGAGAGAACCGAACTTCATGCCGATTACGTCGGAGCTTACGATCTGGTCCTCGGTGTAGCCGAAGCTTTCGTTGGAAGCTGCCTTCATGGCGGCGTTGATGCCTTCAACGGTGATGTCCTTACCCTTAACGACGGCAATCAGTATGGTAGTGGAGCCGGTGGGGGTGGGAACGCGCTGGGCGGAGCCGATGAGCTTGCCGTTCAGTTCGGGAATAACGAGGCCGATAGCCTTGGCAGCACCCGTGCTATTGGGCACGATGTTCTGAGCGCCGGCGCGGCTGCGACGGAGGTCGCCCTTGCGCTGGGGGCCGTCGAGAATCATCTGGTCGCCGGTATAGGCGTGGATAGTGCTCATGATGCCGCTCTGGATGGAGGCGTACTTGTTCAGAGCATCAGCCATGGGGGCGAGACAGTTGGTGGTGCAGCTGGCAGCGGAGATGATGGTGTCCTCAGCGTTCAGCGTCTTGTGGTTGGTGTTGTAAACGATGGTGGGGAGGTCGTTACCGGCAGGAGCGGAGATAACTACCTTCTTGGCACCTGCCTGTATGTGGGCGGCAGCCTTGGCCTTGGAGGTATAGAAGCCGGTGCACTCGAGCACTACGTCCACGCCGAGTTCGCCCCAGGGGAGTTCAGCAGCGTTGGGCTTGGCGTAGATGGTGATTTCCTTGCCGTCCACAGTGATGGAGCCGGGGGTTACTACGGTCTTGCCGTCTTCGGCGAGAACGGCATCCTTGTACTCTACGGTGTGCTTGCCTTCGCCGTACTTGCCGGCGAAACCGCCCTGAGCGGTGTCGTACTTCAGAAGATGGGCGAGCATCTTGGGGCTGGTGAGGTCGTTGATGGCGACCACTTCGTAACCTTCGGCCTCGAACATCTGACGGAAAGCGAGGCGACCGATACGGCCAAAGCCGTTAATAGCAACTTGTGTCATTTTGATTGTTTTGATTTTGGGGTTGATTTGTCCTTATTCGCCTGCAAAAATAAGTTTTTTTGGGCTTATTACGAAATTTTCCTGCTTAAGACGCACGTCTTTAGCGAATTATTTTTAACTTTGCACCGAAATTGATAACCAAACTTACTAATAATACAAAACCATGGGTAAATTCCTTGAAGATTTCAAAGCCTTTGCCATCAAAGGCAACGTGATTGACATGGCTACCGGTGTTATCATCGGCGGCGCGTTTGGAAAAATCGTCAGCTCCCTTGTAGATGACATCATCATGCCCCCGATTGGCTACCTCATCGGCGGGGTGAATTTCACCGACCTGAAGTTTGAACTGCCCAAAGTAACCGTGGAAGGCGTTGAGCTGGCTCCTGCCACCATCAACTACGGCAACTTCATCCAGACATCCCTCGACTTCATTATCGTGGCCTTCTGTATCTTCATGCTCCTCAAGGGCGTGATGAAGCTCTCAAAGAAGAAGGAGGAAGAGGCTGCCCCCGCCGCCCCCGCAGGGCCTACCCAGGAAGAACTCCTCGCCGAAATCCGCGACCTGCTGAAGGAGAAGAAATAACGCTCCGCACCACGCCAGGCATTATGCCCTCCTCCAGCTTCCACAGGCTTGGAGGAGGGTGCGTGCTCTCACCACACTCCTCACAAACATCACCCCGCCATGGACAAAAAGACCCTGACCCTTTCGCGCGACTGTAAGGTGGCCGGCGTGTGCAGCGGCCTGGCCGAATACTTCGGCTTCGACCCCACGCTCGTCCGTGTGGCCTACGCCCTGCTGACCCTCCTCTCCGCCGCCTTCCCCGGCGTGCTGCTCTACATCATCTGCTGGATAGTCATGCCCAGGCCTAACACGCCATAGACCTTCCCTTGAGGGTAGCCTTCCCTACCCTATACGACAGTTCGCCTTAGTCCGCCGATAGTTTCCCCTGTCGGCGGACTAATTTTTCCTATCGGCGGACGAATAACCCGCTTCAGCAGGTTGCAGATGCCTCAAAAGGGCGGAAAGCGGAGTTTTCTAGGGGAAGGCTTGGCCGTCTCGCAACATTTGCGTAATTTTGCAGCAAGTTTGTAACGCCTTATCCTATTTCAAATAAAACTGATATGAAAATCCTGCTCACTGGCGGTGCCGGCTTCATCGGAAGCCACACCCTCATCGAACTCACCGAAGCCGGCCACGAGGCCGTCGTGGTGGACAACCTCAACAACTCCTGCCCCATCGCCCTGGAGCGCGTGGAGAAAATCATCGGCAAGGCCGTGCCTTTCTACAAGGTCGATATCCGCGACCGCGAGGGCCTGCAGAAGGTGTTCGACGCCCACCACTTCGACGCCTGCATCCACTTTGCCGGCCTCAAGGCCGTAGGCGAGAGCTGCTCCAAACCTCTGGAGTATTACGAAAACAACATGAACGGCACCTTCGTGCTCCTCGACGTGATGCGCAAGAACGGCTGCAAGAACATTATCTTCTCCTCCAGCGCCACAGTCTATGGCGACCCCGCCATAATTCCCATCACCGAGGACTGCCCCAAGGGCCACTGCACAAATCCCTACGGCCAGACAAAATCCATGCTTGAGGAGGTGCTCATGGACGTGCAGAAGGCCGACCCCGAGTGGAACGTCGTGCTCCTGCGCTACTTCAACCCCATCGGAGCGCACAAGAGCGGCACCATAGGCGAGAACCCCAACGGCATACCCAATAACCTGATGCCCTACATCACGCAGACTGCCGTGGGCAAGCGTGCCGAACTGGGTGTCTTCGGCAACGACTACGACACTCACGACGGCACCGGCGTGCGCGACTACATACACGTCGTGGACCTGGCCCGTGCCCACGTGGCCGCCCTCAAAGCCATACGCGAAAAGAAAGGCATTGCCATCTACAACATCGGCACGGGCCACGGCTACAGCGTGCTGGACGTGGTGAACGCCTTCATAAAGGTGAACGGCGTGGACGTGCCCTACAGCATCAAGCCCCGCCGTCCGGGCGACATAGCCACCTGCTTCTGCAACCCCGCCAAGGCCAAGGCCGAACTCGGATGGGAAGCGCAATACGGCATCGAGGAGATGTGCCGCGACTCCTGGCATTGGCAGAAGAACAACCCCAACGGGTTTGAGTAGCCGCCCACCGCGTGGACACCTCATTGCCCAGCCCCAAAGGGGCGGTATAACGGAGGGTAGGGCGTAAGCCCTATCATCCAGTCTCATCCCTACCCTTTCAGCCCCGAAGGGGCGGCATAATACATAGCATCATGCCGCAATCTTTGAGCAAGCAATACCTTCACCTCGTGTTCTCCACCAAAGGCCGCACGGACACCCTGCCCAAAAGCAACCTTTCGGAGGTACATGCCTATGTAGCTGGTATTCTCAACGAGACAGGTTGCCCTACAATAGCTGTGGGCGGCACATCCAACCACCTTCACTTACTGTTTGTACTTTCCCGTACTACTGCACTTTCCGACGTAGTAAGAACAGTCAAGTCAAACAGTGCGAAATGGCTCAATGCGCGAGGCGGCCTGCTCCACCACTTTGCCTGGCAAGACGGCTATGCCGCCTTCAGCATTAGCCAGAGCCACGTGAAAGCCGTGCGACAATACATCTTTACGCAGGAAGAGCACCACAAGCGCGTGAAATTTCAAGATGAGTATCGCAGATTGTGCCGGCTCTACGATGCCGGGCTGGACGAACGATACGCGTGGGATTGAAAAATATCGCACCTACGGCGCTTCCTCATACAATAAGGCCTCCAATCAGTAGGGCTTGCGCCCTACCCTCCATAATGTCGCCCCTACGGGGCTTTCACCTTACCGCACACGACCATTCATGCAACAATACCTCAACCTTCTCCAGCGCATACTTGACGAGGGCGTACAGAAAGGCGACCGCACCGGCACGGGCACGCTGTCCGTGTTCGGCCATCAGATGCGCTTCCGCATGGCCGACGGCTTCCCGCTGCTGACCACGAAGAAGCTCCACCTGAAAAGCATCATCCACGAGTTGCTCTGGTTTCTCCAGGGCGACACTAACGTGCGCTACCTGCAAGAGCACGGCGTGCGCATCTGGAACGAGTGGGCCGACCCCGCGACCGGCGAACTCGGCCCCGTGTATGGCCATCAATGGCGCTCATGGCCCGACTACAAGGGCGGCACGATTGACCAAATCAGTCAGGCGGTGGAGCTCATCCGCCACCACCCCGACTCGCGCCGCATACTGGTGAGCGCATGGAATCCTGCCGAGGTCGATGAGATGGCCCTGCCCCCGTGCCACTGCCTCTTCCAGTTCTACGTGGCCGAAGGCCGCCTCTCGCTGCAACTCTACCAACGCTCTGCCGACACATTCCTCGGCGTGCCCTTCAACGTGGCCTCCTACGCCCTCCTCTTGCAGATGATGGCGCAGGTCTGCGGACTGGAGTGCGGCGACTTCATACACACCACGGGCGACACCCACCTCTACCTCGACCACTTGGAGCAGGCGCGGCTGCAACTCACCCGCGAGCCGCGCCCCCTGCCCCGCATGGTCATCAATCCCGACGTGAAGGACATCTTCTCCTTCCGCTACGAAGATTTCCAGCTTGAAGGCTATGACCCGCACCCGCACATCAAGGCCACTGTCAGCGTGTAAGTGGCTGCTGTGCCTGCTGGCACTTTCCGCCTGCAGCCGTCTGGAAATCGGCGACATGGAGGAGAAAGGGCAGCAGACGCCCGCGACCGACACGTTGAGCATAGCCGAGGCCCTGAGCGTGGCCGAAGCCCTGAAGGCCGAACAGGGGAAGGAAGTGGTGGTGGCGGGCTACTACGTCGGCTTCGTGAACGGCACGGCCCTCTCCAACGTAGTGTGGGCACAGAGCCTGGAGAAGGCTAACACCAACCTGCTTCTGGCCGACGACCCCACCCTCTACGACGAAGACAAGAGCCTGCCCGTGGAACTCTCCACGGCACGAGGCATACGCTCCCAGCTGAACACTTTCGACAATCCTGCACTCTTCCGCCAACGCCTGCTCATAAGAGGCACCGTCAGCCCATACTTCGGCGTGAACGGCCTGAAAAGCGTTACGGCCTGGCGGCTGACAGGCGACGACGAATGGGAAGAACAGGACCAACAGGACAAGGATGACGACGGACCTGAGGGCGAGGGCGACAACCCTGCGCCCCAGCCCGACACCGGCGAGGGCGACAAGCCGCAACCCGTCGTAACGGGTCTGCCGCGCATCCTGCCCACGGGTTCGGCCCGTCGCGGACGATAGCCTCACGCAGCCTATAGGCCACGGCAAACTGTCGGCGGACTAATTTCAACTATCCCATAGGTTAGGAAAAACTCTCCTATAGACTAATTTCCACTCCTCCGCTTCCCCCTCTTCCCCGCCCTACCGGGAGGCTCTCCCCTCGGGACGGCAGGAGGAAGTTCTCCCTCTTCTGCAAAAAGTCCTCCGCCCCTGCTGCAAAGGCAAGGGCGGAGGACTGCATTTTCCCATCGGCCTGTCAGTCGCAGGAGCCTACATGCAGTGCAGGTCGTCAAGGAAGGTGTCGATGGCCTCACGGGTGGCGTGCTGCATCACTACGATGTGCGACAGCGCCCCGCCAAAGCGCTCGTCGTAGCCGCAGGCCAGATGGTATTTCTCCACCACCTTGTCCGACGGACGCTTGAAGAACACCGTGTTGCTCAGCTCATTGACCCAGTAGGGGTAGGCCAGTTCCTCCAAGCGGCGGCAGAGGTAGGCCGTGTTCTGCAAGAGGGTGTAGGCCTGCGCCTGCCATGCCTCGGTGCCTATATGCTTGATGAGCCAATAGAACTTCAGGGGATTGAAGGCGGAGCGGGAGCAATTTATCATCTTCATGTCCTGATTCACGTAGGCTATGCGGAAATGATCCTGCGCATCGTAGATGTCGCGCGTCGTCAGGAACAGGCCCGCCGGATTGCCCGTGCCGAAAAACTTGTGGCCGCTCACGGCAATGGACTGGAAGCCCTGCTTCTGCTGGCTTACGATGTCGGCATACTGGGAGAAGGCCAGATAGCCGCCAAACAGGGCGGCATCGACGTGGCGGTACACCTCCATGCGGGGGTGCCGGGCCAGCACGGCGTTGAGAGCCGCCTGGTCGTCGATGGCCCCCTTGAAGGTGGAGCCCATGGCGTACACGATCAGGCAGGGCCGCTCCGGCGTGAGACATTCGGCGAGGGCTTCGGGCTGCATCCGCCCCATGGCATCGCAGGCCACGAGGCGCACCTCCAGATTCTGCAAGTGGGCCAACCGCATGTTGGAATAGTGGGCCTCCTCGCTGACGTAGAACACGGGCTCGCGCCCCGTCCGTCCACGCAGGTAGCTCGCGCCGAAATAGATGCCGTGATTGTTGCCGTCGGTGCCGCAACTGCTCACCAGCCCCCAGAAGCTGTTGGGGGCGAAGCCATAGAACGGCGCGAAGTATTCCAGGACCTCACGCTCGAAACGGTGGGACGACATGCGCGAGGCCGCGCTGGAGAAGGGGTCGCCGGCGTTGTTGAGACACACGCGGTCAAGGCCGTTGGCCGAATACCACTCAAAGAAATCGCCCAGTTGGATGTCCTGATTGCCAGGGTAGCCCAACTCGCACTCACTCTGCGCATAGGCTTCCCTTGCCCATTCGTCGAGTTCAGGGATGCCCGACAGGCGTTTATCCTCCATATCTTTCATGTTTTTTAAAGCTTAAGTCCGTACCATGCAGCCGCCCCTATCGCACCGTCCGGCCGTGGCCGGGCAGATTGCGGTAGGCGTTGCGTATGCTCCGGTTGTCCAAGGTGTAACGGCGGCAGACCGGGCGGCCCTCCTGATTGAGGTTGTGCTCCAGCAGCCACTCATACATTTCATGACGGTAGAACAGCCGCGCAGGCTGGCCGTGGTCGATGCCCGGCAACCGGGTGAAGATGAGCCTCTCGCCCTTATTGATTTGGCGGATGCGCTGCACAACGCGCTCACTGCAACTGATAGGCACGGGGCGGTCGGCCGTGCCGTGCAGAATCCAGAGGGGAAGCGTGGCCAGCGGGTCGATGGGCGCATTCACTCCGCCGCAAATGCCGATGGCAGCCGCCACCTGCGAGGCGTAGGCCGAAGCGAAGTCCAGCGTGCCGTAGCCACCCATCGACATACCTATTACATATACGCGCGTAGAGTCTATACGGTGCTGGCTCTTCACCCACTGCACGGTGTTCATCACCTTCTGAGCGTTCCACCCGCCCCTGCACTGCGGCGCAAGGACGTAGGCGGGAATGTCCAGCCCCTTATGCACCGCGTCGAGCGGGCCATAGCGCTCCACGCGCTTGAGGTCGGACCCCTGCAGGCTGGCCCCATGGAGGAACACAATCAGCGGCACGCGGGCCGTGTCCTTTCCGGCCACATCGGGCGTGTAGAGCATGAAGTTGTAGCCACCCGTGGCAGAGGCGTTGCGATGGGCCTTTATGCTCCACGCGCCTGCCCCCTGGCAAACCACGAGGAGCAGGGCGAGCATTGCGGCAAGTCTGCCTTTACTCAAAATCATGCTGCAAATTTACAAAAAATTCTTTAACTGGCAAATCGGCGTACTGGGGAATTGGCGAAAACTGTCGGCGGACTACGAAATACTACCCTATAGACAAGGAAAAACCATCGTATAGGACAGAAAACGGCATCGTATAGGACAGGGAAACGCACGCCATAAGCGTTGTGCTTTTAGGCTGTACGCCACAATTCCGCTCGGAAAAGCGCAAATTTCGCTGCGCTCAATTTGGTTTTTCACTCGCTTATTCGCAACTCTGGGCTTCGCCCCAAGATACTCCCGCTCGGAAAAGCACAAATTTCGCTGCGCTCAATTTGGTTTTTCACTCGCTTATTCGTATCTTTGCAGCCGCTTTACGCAGGGGCCGACTGGATTTGACAGCGGGCCGGACGTATGAGTAAGCATGCAGTGCGGGCGTGAACGGGCACTTAAATCTCGGTTCTCAACAATTTAACTGGCAACAACAGCTATGCTCTCGCTGCCTAACCGAAGTACAGTAGGTTAGCTTCATCCCCGCTCCAGGAGTAGGGACGAGACGTCGCCCAAGCGCCCTTTTCCCGAGGCGGCTTGAACCGGCGGCGCAGATAAATCGGGAATAGCCAGCGGCCCGTCTCCGGCCTAAGGCGAAGCTCCTATGGAGACTAAGGCAGAGGTTGGTGGCTCTGGTCTTGCCGCTGCACGAAAAACCAGTCAGAGATAAGCATGTAGAAAGCTTGTGCTTTCCCCGTTTGGACGAGGGTTCGATTCCCTCCGGCTCCACATTAGAATTAGCAAATGAGAGAATGAGCAAATGAGCGCAGGGCTGGCCACGGCACCGCCCCCACCGTCAATTCTCCCATTTGCTAATTTGCCAATCTCCCCCCGATTTACTCATTTGCTACCCCCCAATTTGCCAATTCGCTAATTTGCTCATTCCCTCAATTCGCTAATTTCCCCCATGCTTGCAACCGTACACACAGCAGCCTTAAACGGTCTCACCGCCATGCACGTCTTCATCGAGACCAATGTAAGGCGCAGCAACGGCGACACCAACTTCTTCATGGTGGGCCTGCCCGACAGCGCCGTGCGGGAAAGCCGCACACGCGTCATGGCCGCACTCCAAAGCAGCGAAGTATGCCTGCCGCCCAACATGAACGTGGACATCAACTTCGCCCCCGCCGACGTAAGGAAAGAAGGCACCGGCTACGACCTGCCCCTTGCCATAGCCCTCGTCAGCGGCGCAGGGATGCTGCCCACCGACATGCTGGAACAAACCATGTTCGTGGGGGAACTGGGCCTCGACGGTACACTCCGCCCCGTGCGCGGTGCCCTGCCCATAGCCATCAAGGCTCGGGAAATGGGTTTTGAGAGGCTCATTCTCCCCACCCAGAACGCCCGCGAAGCCGCCGTGGTCAATCGTCTGAAAGTGTTCGGCGCAGGCAAGCTCTCGCAGGTAATCGGTTTCCTGCGCAGCGAGGCCGATTTGGAGCAGACCGAGGTTGATACGCGCGGCGAGTTCTTTGCCTCACAGCCCCGCTACGCCTACGACTTCGCCGAAGTGAAAGGCCAGCAGACAGCCAAGCGGGCCATGGAAGTGGCCGCTGCGGGCGGACACAACATCCTGCTCGTGGGTTCACCCGGCTGCGGGAAAAGCATGATTGCCAAGCGACTGCCCAGCATTCTTCCGCCCCTCACCCTGGCCGAAAGCCTGGAGACCACGCAGATTCACTCCGTGGCCGGAAAACTCTCGCCCACCGACACGCTCATCAAGGAGCGCCCCTTCCGCGCCCCTCACCACACCGTGAGCGACGTCGCCCTCATCGGCGGCGGCACCACCTTCCAGCCAGGCGAAATCAGCCTCAGCCACAACGGCGTGCTTTTCCTTGACGAATTTCCCGAGTTCAGCCGCTCCGCACTGGAGACCATGCGCCAGCCGCTGGAAGACCGCGTGATACAAATCAGCCGCGTGAAATACAGCATCACCATGCCCTGCTCCTTCCAGCTGGTGGCCGCCATGAATCCCTGCCCCTGCGGCTACTACAACGACCCGCAGAGGAAATGCACCTGCAACCCGGGACAAATCCAACGCTACATGAGCCGCATCAGCGGGCCGCTTCTCGACCGCATCGACCTGCAGGTGGAAGTCCTCCCCGTGCCGCTGACCGACCTCGCCTCCGCCCCCGCCGGCGAACCCAGCGCCGCCATCCGCCAGCGCGTCATCGCGGCCCGAACCATCCAGAGTGAGCGCTTCAAACGCGAGAAGGGCATCCACTGCAACGCGCAGATGAACACCCGTCTCCTCAATCTCTATGCTCAACCCGTACCCGAGGCCATGGACTACCTGATGAAGGCCATGACGCGCCTCCAACTCTCGGCACGAGCCTACGAGCGCGTTCTCAAAGTGGCCCGCACCATCGCCGACCTCGCGGCTTCCGCCGACGTTACGAAAACGCACATCGCCGAAGCCCTCTCCTACCGCAACCTTGACCGTTCCTCATGGGGAGAGTAGGCTTTTCGCTATCCGAGCTACCCTCTCCTTTTTTATTTCATAATCCACTCACTGATTCTGTCGGTTGGCCACACGGACAATCGTCTGGGGCCATTTTGCCCAGAGGTAGGCGGTGCGCACGATGAGGTGAGCCAAATAGCCGGCATACACGGCGTGTACGCCCCAGAAGGAGTACAGCGCCAGATAACTCCCCACAAAGCCCAGAGCTGCCAGCAACATGCAGTCGCGCACCTGACGGCCTGCCGTTGCGCCTATATAAATGCCGTCCCACATAAAGGCGGCGCAGCTCACTATGGGCATGGCTACGAGCCAGAGGAGCAGGGGGGCGGCATCGTGGCGCACGGCAACATCGGTGGTAAAGAGGTTCACCATGCCCTGGCCCCACACAGCATAAAGGACGGTGAACACCAGTCCTACGCCAAGGCACCATATCATGAGCAGGCGCACGGCTTGCCGCGTGCGGAGCGCATCGTGTGCGCCGATAAAGCGCCCCACCAGGGCCTCGCCTGCATAGGCGAAACCATCGACGAAGTAGCTGAAAAGCATCATCAGCTGCATCATCACGGCTCCCACGGCGAGAGCCACATCGCCATAGGCGGAAGTGAGAGCCGTGAAGCCTACGTACACCACCATAAAGCCCAGGGAGCGCAACATCAGATGGCCTCCGAGATGCGTCATACGCCGCAGGCGTTGCCAACGAAGGCCCTCACGGATTTGCAGGATTTGCAGGATGTCGCGGCGATAGCCTGCCACCAGCAGGAATACGGCCACAGCCAAACCTGTCCACTGCGCCACCACCGTGCCGTAGGCCACGCCGAGCGGCCCCAGCGGAGTGTGGACGGCCAGCGCATAGCTGCATACGATGTTCGTAAGATTCACCGCCACGTCCATCACCATAGGGCCCACCGTGTTTTGCGAGCCGATGAACCAGCCCTTCAAAGCCATGAGCGAGAGGGTGGCGGGAGCAGCCCAAATGCGAATGTGGTAGTAGCTGCGGGCGAAGGAGGCCACTTCATCGGTGCAGGGCACGCAGAGCAGGGCCACCTCCACGATGAGCCAGCCCGTCAGTATGAGCAGCAGCGCACTGCCCAGGGCCAGCGTCAGGCTTTGCACGAGCAGCGCGGCGCGGTCAGCATTGTCGCCTCTTCCGAAAGCCTGTGCAGTCAGGCCTCCCGTCCCCACGCGCAGAAACCCAAAGTTCCAGTAGAGCAAAGTGAACAGCATTGTGCCTATGGCAATGCCGCCCATGGCAGAGGCATCGGCAATGTGGCCGGCTATGGCCATGTCCACCATACCGACAAGCGGCACGGTTACATTGGCCAGTATGCTTGGCAGAGCCAAGCGCAGAATTTCCTTGTTCAAGACCGTAAGTATTGAAAGGCAAAAAAACAGGAATGAGCCGTAAGCGATGAAAGCACTTCCCGCCAGCCCCGTTTACTCATTATATATATTAAGCCTCACCCTATCAGCGCCCAAACCCAGTGAGCCACCACGCCAGCACAGATACCGCCTATAGTGTGGGCGGCAATGGCCTTGGAAGTGAGCTGGCGGTAACCCAGAGAATCGAGCATGGCCGTGTGGGTGCTGAGATAGCCGCTCCAACACATGCCAATGGCAGTGAACACGGCAATGGCGTTGTCATCAATCCAACCTTGAGCGGCGAAGTTGGGAACAAGACCAAGGGCGGCACCCACGGCACCGAGGGCCGTGATGGGGAAAGCTATCTGATGCGGGTCATTGAAGCCGAACAGCCATTCAAACACCACGGAGCATCTCTCCGCCAGCCAAGGGAGGAGTTCCACGCCCTCGTAGGCAGCACCCGTAAAGTCCCCCGTCTTGCTGGCTCCGAAAGTGAGAATCATCACGGAGGTGCTGATGACCAGAACGCCCGGAATGATGGCCAAGCCTATTTCCACGCCGGCCTTTCCGCCGTCGAGGATGGCATCGAGGATGCGCATAAAGAGACCTTTCTTCTCCTTTTCGCCCTTGACGGCCGCCAGCTTCTCATCGTCATACACCTCCACTGCCATTTCCGTGCGGAAGTCAGGATAGACCTTGCAAGTGAAATACTGCATAATGCGCGTGCTGACAATGCAGCCGCAGAAAGCGCCGAACAGTCCGACAAAGGGAGCCGTGGTGTAGCCCTGCCCCACCATGAACACGATAACCAAAAGGCCCATGCCGAAGGCCGTACCGAAGTTGGTGAGGGATATAAACTGATATTTACGGAAAAAGCGTGCGAACTTCTTGTCGTGGGCCAGAGTAATGATAGCGGGGTTGTCGCTCAAAAAGGTAAGTACCGCACCGAGGGAAGCCGTTCCGGGAAGATTGAAGAGCGGCTTCATAAGGGGACGCAGCAGTTTTTCAAAGAGGCTCACCACGCCGAACTTACTGAATATCTTGCCCAAAGCGCCCGTTATCACGCAGATAGCCATCAGGAAGAAGCAGGTATTGATGAGCAGGTCGAAGGCTGTGTGCATGATGGTGTTCATCATGTTGGCCACGCCCATAATACGGCCAAGGTAGCCGAAGATAAGGCCAACTACAAGAAGGCAAATGATGCCGTCGGGAATATACTTTTTCATAATGAAGACCCTGCACCCCCTTAGGGGGCTTTCTGTTAGGGTTAATGTTTTATTTTATTTTTGAATCCACAAGGGTTCCTAATTTACTCACTTCCTCCATTTGCTCATTTCCCAAACTTGAACTGCTGTTTCAGGTTGAGGAAGTCGAAGCGGAAGGTCAGGCCCAGCTTGACTATGCTTTCATTGCCCTGCCACACACCGGCGGGATTGCCATTCGTACCCCACACTCGGGCATAGCTCGCATGGAAGCGCACGTCGCGGCGGCCTTTCAACGGATAGAACTCGGCTCCGGCTTGAAGATGGTGGAGCCTTGTCCCCGGGCGCACCAGGAAATCGCTGCCATCCCCGCTGTTGTGGTCCCATACATATTTCACAAAGAGATTGAGAGGCTGGACGGGCTGCACATGAAGTTCGCCGCTAAGGGTGAAGTCGCCGAAGAAAGAGGCTCCCCAGCCGCCGGCGTAACGGTTTGTCCAATCCACGACGAACTGGCCGCAACCGAAATCAAAACGGTTGCCCAGCGCGAGAAAATGAATCCAATGCCCGGGCGTGGCTTCAAAGAGCTGCGTGGACCACAGGCTGTTGTAGCAGCCATGGTGCCCCACCCACTGGAGGCCGAAGCCGTACATGTCCGCAGCGTTCCCGCGGAAAGGGCTCTGGGTGGCCTGAACGACAAAGCGGTCGGCGGGCGAAAGGTTATAGGCTGCGCTGACACCTATCTGATAGCAGGAAATGTTGCTCAGATACTCGGAATAGTGATACACGTCAATAGGCGCCTTGTCGTAGGCAAAGCCGCCAATGGCCAGACACTCCTTACCGGCCGAAAATTCCCAGCGCTCGTTGGGCTTGTAAGTGAGGTACAGCCAGTCGGTAGCGTTGAAGAATCCGTCGCTCAGCGTCTGCTTGGAAAGGCGTTGCCTGTAAGCGTAGCTCCAATGGCTGCCTATATGGCCTCCCAGCACCACATTGATAAAATCGCCGAAGAAGCCGCTTTTTTCGGCCTGTTTCCGGCTGCCTGCCCAGTCGCGCTGCCAACTGAAGCGCGTTTCAAGTTTGGCCGTGGTCAGAAGGCCGTGTTCAGGACGGCTTTCGGAATCAGTTTCCACAAGGGTGGTGTCGGCATCCAGAGCCGAAGCGCTGCCCGGCATAAGGACAAGGAGCAGCAAGAGGGTAAGGAGTTTTTCCATGATGTCAAGAGGAGCTGCAAAGTTACGAATAAGCACGCGAAAAGCCTGCATCAGCCAAGCCAAAAGTGAATAATACGCGACAAATCGCGAATTGCCGGCAATGATTTTTGGCGAATTGGGAAAATATGCGTAAATTTGCCGCGTCCTGACGAATCCTCCCACGAGGTTTAGCAGAGAGTACGTCGCACATACATTATCACACACTTAAAAACTTCACACCCCATGACCCTAAAAATTACCAAAGGCCACGATGCCATTGTCGCTCACATGAGCGGAAGTCTCGACACCCTCGCAGCCGAGCAGATTGAACCCCAAGTGGAAGAACTTGAAGCCCTGACCGCCCAGCCCATCACAATCGACTGCACCGACCTGGCCTACATTGCCAGCTCCGGCCTGAGGCTCTTCATCCGCCTGCGCAAGGCCGCTTTCACCCACGGACAGAAAATCACCCTGAAAGGCGTCAATGCCAACGTAATGGAAGTGCTGCGCATCACGAACTTCGACAAGATGTTCGTCATCGAATAGCCCTCTCCCCCTGCCCCGTTTCACCGGAACGGACAGGGGAGTTTTTTTTCACCGCCGGGCGTTTTCAGGCAGCCGGGGCACAGTCTCCTGCTTGAAAACCCGTTATACATACCCCCATCCTCCCACACGAGCTATGGAAAACAAAGCCCCCCTTACCCAAACCCAGCTGGGCATCTACTTCGAGAGCATCATGCACGAAGGCGAGGCCTACTACAACACGCCCAAGCTGTTCCGCCTCGCACCCTCCCTCTCATTGGAGCGGTTGGCCCGCGCCCTGGAAACAGCCGTGGCGGCCCACCCCGCACTGGGCGCACGCATCCGGCAGGAAGCCGACGGCACGCCAATGATGGTGCAGGCAGAAACTTTCGCCCCCGGCTGGCTGACGGTGGAAGACCTCAGCGAGGACGAACTGGTTCAGCTGAAGTCCCGGCTCATGCAGCCGTTCCATTTGGCTACAGACCGCCTGTTCCGCATCCGTCTGCTGAGAACGGAAAGGGGAGCCTACATGTTCATGGATTTCCACCACGTCATTTATGACGGAACGTCCATGCGTATTTTCCTGTCCGACGTAGATCGCGCCTATCGCGGCGAGACAGTGGTTCCCGAAAGCTTTACGGCCTACGATGTCGCCCGCGAGGAAGTTGCTCTGCGCCAGACGGAGGCTTACACCCAGGCCAAGGATTGGTACCTCGGGGAGTTCGGCGACTGTCCTGAACCCATTTTAGGCGAGGCCATAGGACAGGAAGACGACGGGGAGCCTCTCTACGGCGAGGTCGATACCGTCATCAGCACCACGAGGGAGGAAGTGAGCCGCTTCTGCCGCGCCATAGGCATTACCCCGCACGTGCTCACCACGGCGGCCTTCGGACGACTGCTTGGCGTAGTGCAGGGCAAGACCGACGTAGCCTTTGCCACCATCTATATGGGGCGCAAGGACGAGCGCGTAGCCCGCACGATGGACATGATGGTGAAGACTTTGCCCGTGCGTTGCCGCATGGATGACAAGGCGCTGACCGTGCGCCAGTACCTCGCCACCCAGCACGCGCAGATGCAGGGTTGCCGCCAGCACACCTTATACTCCTTCGCCGAACTCTCAGCCCAGACGGGACTGACCGCCGACGTGCTCTTTGCATGGCAAGCCGAAATACTGTCCCTGCCCACCATAGGCGGCACCAGCCTGGAGCGCCTGCCCCTCAGTTTCAATGCCACGGGCGCGTCCCTCAGCCTTCAGTTGAGCGCACAGCCCGACGGCATGCACCTCAACACTCAATACCGCATCGGGCGCTTCACGGAAGACTTCATACGCCGCCTTGCCGATTCCTACGATGCCGTGCTGCACGCATTCATCAGCCAGCCCGACACCCTGCTCAGGGCCACCTCCATCGTGTCGCCCCGCCAGGCCGAGGAACTGGAAGGCTTGCGCCAGACCTGCCTCGAAAAGAGCGCACGCCGCTTCGACTATTTCCATCAGGCCTTGGAGTATTGGGCCGAAACCACGCCTGAGGCTACGGCAGTCGTGGCCTGCGACGCCACGCTCAGCTATGCCGAGTTGAACCGTCAGGCCGACGCCATAGCCCATGCCCTGCGGGAACGTGGCGTGAGAGGGGGCGACCGCGTGTGCCTCCTGCTCCCGCGCCGTTCCTTCTACCTCGCCGCCATGTTCGGCGTGATGAAGGCCGGAGCCGCCTACATTCCCTGCGACCCCGAGTACCCCGCCGAGCGCATACGCCTGATTACGGAGGACAGCCACGCCCGATTCATCATCACCACGCCCTCCTCCTCTTCACCCGAGGGGGAGAGCCTTAGCGCGGGCCTGCAATCGCCCTTGGTTCTCATCCCCGGAGAGCAATCTGAAAGGGGCCACGAAGAGGCCGCAAACGGAAAGGATGCCTTACCTCCCTTCGGGGAAGATGGAGGGGAGGCCTTAGCCTACCTCATCTACACCAGCGGATCCACGGGCCGTCCCAAGGGCGTGATGCTCCGCCACAGAGGGATTTGCAACTACCTCACGCCGCATCCCGAAAACCGCCACATCTACGCCATGGACGCGCTGTGCCGCACGATGCTGGGCATCACCACCGTATCTTTCGACCTCTCGCTGAAAGAAATCGGCGCAGCCCTTTTCTGCGGCAAGACCCTGGTGTTTGCCAACGAAGACGAGACTGTCGACCCCTTGGCTCTCGCCGCCCTGATGCAGCGCACGGGTGTAGATGGCTTCAGCGGCACACCCTCGCGCCTGAAGATGTTCCTCGAATCTCCCGAGTTCCAGGAAGCCCTCAAGCATTGCCGCTACATTGTGCTGGGCGGCGAGAAATACCCCCCTACCCTCCTTCCCCAACTCCAGCAGCTGTTGCCCCAAGCCCGCCTTTTCAACACCTACGGCCCCACCGAAATAACCGTAAGCAGCAACGCCTGTGAACTCACCCGGGCCAAGGACATCACCATTGGCCGCCCGCTTCTCGGCGTGAAGGAGTATGTGGTGGACAACGACCTGAACGAACTCCCCGTGGGCGTTACGGGCGAACTGCTCATTGGCGGCGAAGGCGTAGGCGCCGGCTACAACGGCCTGCCCGACAAGACCGCCGAAGCCTTCATCACCTACCATGGCGAGCGGTGCTACAAGTCGGGCGACTATGCCTACTGGACGCCCGAGGGCCATGTAGTTATACTCGGACGCAAAGACCACCAAATCAAGCTCAACGGCCTGCGCATTGAACTCGGCGAAGTGGAAACGGCGCTCAACCGCCAACCGCAGGTAAAGACGGGCGTGGTAATGATAAAGAGCGTAAAGGGACGCGACCTGCTGGTGGCCTACTATGTACCCTCCTCCCCCGTGGAGCCTGACCGGCTCAAGGAGCAGATGAGCCGGAGCCTGACGCACTACATGGTGCCCTCCGTATTCATTCCCTTGGAGCGGATGCCTATTTCGCCCAATGGCAAGACCGACCTCAAGGCCCTGCCTGAGCCCGCCCTCTTCGGCCAAGCCGGCCAAGCCGCCGCGAAGAAGGCCGAACAGCCTGCCTCCCCCGACGAGGAAGCCTTGAAGAAGGTGGCAGCCAAGGTCATCGGCACCGGCGACTTCGGCGTAACGGACAACCTCATCTCCGCAGGCCTCACCTCACTCCTAAGCATACGCCTCAGCATCCTCGTGAAAGAGGATATGGGTCAAACTCTGGCCGTGAAGGACATTATGCGAAACCCCACCGTCAGGGAACTGGCCAAACGCCTCGTAAGGAGCGACGAAACTGTCGGCGGACTAAGCGAAACCACCGGCGGACTAAGTGAAACTGTCGGCGGACTAGGAAACGCCACTGTTACCGCCCCTGCAACCGTGCCTGCGGGCGTGAAACTCCTCTACCCCCTGAGCGAAAACCAGCGCGGCGTTTACATCGACTGGGAGCTGCACCGCGATGCCCTGCAATACAACATGCCCAGCCTCACCCTGCTGGAAGGCATCGATGCCGAGCGGCTGCAAAAGGCCATCCGTGCCGCCGTCAATGCCCACCCCTACATGAAAACCCGCCTCGTGCAGTTGGGCGACGACGTCATGCAAGAGCCGCACCCCGACGAGGAGGTCCGCGTCAGCATAGTCGATTTGGCGGACACCCCCGTGGGCGAGAAGCTAGCCGCCGACCTCCACGCCTCCTTCTGGCAGGAACTCGTGCGCCCCTTCGACCTCTTCCACGACTGCCTCTACAGGTTCAGCATCTATCTGGCAGGCCGGAAGACCATTCTCTTCGCCGACCGCCACCACATCATCAGCGACGGACTGTCCAACGGCATACTGGAGCGCGACATCTGGCAGGCCTACGACGGCGAACAAATCCAGCCCGAAGCCTACACCGCCCTCGACAACGCCGCAGCCGAAAAGGCCCTCGCCGCCACATCCCAGTATGCCGAGGCCGAAGCCTATTTCGACGGCCTCCTTTCCGGCGTCGAGACCACAGTCTATCCCCACGCCCTCGCGCAGCCCGACACCACAGGCAAGCGCACCCTTACGCTGGACCTCCCCGCCACGGCCATCAGTCCTTTCTGCCGCGCCGAAGGCATCACGCCCAGCAACTTCTTCCTCACGGCCTTCTGCCTTGTGCTCCACCGAGCCACCCACGAGGAGAGCATATTCCTCACGACCGTCGATAACGGGCGCGACGACCTCCGACTGAACCGCAGCATAGGCATGTTCGTCAAGACGCTGCCCGTGGTGTTCAGCAGGCCCGAAGGCACCAAGCCCTCCGTAAGGGAAGCCCTCCACGCCATGCAGGAGCAGCTGTTCAACACCCAGGCCAACAACTTCTACCCCTTCACGCGCATGGTGGAGCGCCACGGCGTGCGGCCCGAAATAATGTATGTGTTCCAAGGCGGACTGGAAAGCACCCCCCGAGGCACGAAATTGCCCCTCAGCCTCGACACGGCCAAGATGCCCCTCGAACTGATGGTGTTCACGCCCACTGCCGACACCTTCCGCCTGCACCTGAACTACGACTCCGCACTCTACGACGAAACCGCCATGCAGCAACTCCTCAGCATCATGGCCACCGCCGCGCAGAACCTCACACGGTGTGAGAGCCTGGCCGCCGTATCGCTCGTATCGCCGGAGGAGCACGCCCGCATAGCCTCCTTCCACGAAGGTCCCAAGGCCGAAGTGCCCATACGCCTCTACCACAAGCTGCTGGAAGCCAGCGTGGAGGCCCACCCCGACAGCCTCGCCCTCGTCGCCACCGACGGGACGTTCACCTACGACCAGATGAACCGCCAGATGAACCGCATAGCCCATGCCCTCATCCAGCGCGGCGTGCAGCGTGGCGACCGTGTGGCCCTGCTCCTGCCACGTACCAGCCGGCTCATTCTCTCACAGTACGGTGTGCTGAAAGCAGGCGGTGCCTACATCCCCTGCGACCCCAACTATCCCACGGAGCGCATCAACCTCATCCTCGGCGACTCGGCCTCCACTTTCATTATCACCACGGCCGACCGCTGTGCCGAGTTTGGCAGCAAAGCGTTGGACGTGGAGGAACTCCTCCTCTGCACCGATGAAGGGAACCCCTGCGTGGAAGTACGGCCCGACGACCTCGCCTACCTCATCTATACCTCCGGCTCCACAGGCCGTCCGAAGGGTGTGCAGCTCATGCACAAAGGCGTGTGCAACTACCACTGTCCCGAAAATCTCATCCAAAGCGCCCTCGCCGCAGAGTGCAAGGCAGCCCTCGCCATCACCACCATCTCCTTCGACATGTCGGTATGGGAGACCGGCTCTCCCCTCATGCTGGGCAAGACGCTCGTACTGGCCGGCGACGACCAGTGCAACGACCCCGTGGCCCTGGCCTCCCTCATCTCTGCCTACGACATAGGCTGCATCACGGCCACCACCTCGCGCTTCATGCAACTCCTGGAGTGCGAAGAGTTTGAGCAGGCCTTCCGCCGCCACATCCGCATGGCCTATCAAGGCGGCGAGGCCCTGAGCAGCGCCCTCCTCACCAAGCTGCAAGCCTACGGCGTGCGCATATTCAACGGCTACGGACCCACCGAAACCATCGCCAACAGCCACGCCGCCGAACTCACCCGGGCCACGTTCCCCCATATCGGCCGCCCGTGCTGCAACTACACCAACTACATCGTGGACACCGACGGCAACGAATTGCCCATCGGCATGACGGGCGAACTCCTCATTGGCGGCGACTCCGTGGCGCGTGGCTACAACAACCTGCCCGAGCAGACCGCCGAGCGCTTCGTGGCCGACCCCGCCACGGGCGAGCGCATCTACCACTCCGGCGACTATGCCCGCTGGCTGCCCGACGGCAACGTGGCCGTGCTGGGACGCAAGGACAATCAGGTGAAACTGCGCGGCCTGCGCATAGAACTGGGTGAAGTGGAAGCCGCCATCACGCGCGTCAGCGGTATCAAGAGTGCCACGGCCCTTATTCGCAAAATTCAGGGCCGCGACCATCTGTGCGCCTGGTTCACCGCCAACCGTACCGTGGATATTGAGGCCCTGAAACTGGAACTGAAGCAGACGCTGACGGCCTATATGATTCCCACGGCCTACCTACAGATGGACGAATTTCCCCTCACCCCCAACGGCAAGACCAACCTCAAGGCGCTGCCCGAACCCACCGTGCAGGCCGTACAGACGGAGCACGCCGCCGCAGAGGGTCAGGCCGAGGAAGACTTCTGCCGCATCTTCGCCGAAGTGCTGGGCTTGGACGAAGTGGGAGCCACCGACAATTTCTTCGACATGGGCGGCACCTCGCTCGTGGCCATGCGCGTGGTGATGCGGGCCGCAAAGGCAGGGCACAAGATTGTATATAAAGATGTGTTCGACTGCCCCACGCCGCGCCAGTTGGCCGCCCTGACCGCTCCCGAACCGCAGGCCGCCGAGCCCTCTGCCGCCGATGCGCCAAAGTCCTCCCCCACCCCTTCCGCCGACTACGACTACGCTGACATCGACCGCCTCCTCCAGCACAACACCCTCGGGGCCTTTACCTCCTCGGCCTGGCAGGACAACCTCCGGCCGCTGGGTACGTGCGTCGTAACGGGTGCCACGGGCTACCTCGGCATACACGTAGTGAAGGAACTCCTCGACCGCGAGGACGTACCCGTCATCTACTGCCTTGTGCGCAGCCACAAAGCGCAATCGGCCGAGAGCCGCCTCCGCACGCTCCTCTTCTACTTCTTCGGCGACACCTACGCCGAACTCATAGGCTCACGACTCCGCATCATCGACGGCGACGTAACCTCCACGGCTTGGGTGGAACAGCTCCTTCCCGCCCTGACAGCCGAAGCCACCGTATTCAACTGCGCCGCCAACGTGAAGCACTTCTCCGCCGGAACCGACATTGAGGACATCAACATAGGCGGATGCGATGCCTGCATCGACCTCTGCCTCCGCACAGGCGCACGTCTCATCCAGACATCCACCCACAGCATTGCCGGAGCCATGGTCAGCGACACGCCCACGGAGGGACGCACGCTCTCGGAGGACCGCCTCTTCATCGGACAGACCCTTCTGAGGCAATACACCCACGCCAAGTTCATAGCCGAGCGTAACGTGCTGGATGCCGTCTGCCACAAGGGGCTTGACGCAAAGGTGATGCGCTACGGCAACCTCGCCGCCCGAAGCACCGACGGGGAGTTCCAAATCAACTTCCGCAGCAATGGTTTCATGGGCCGTCTGAAAGCCTATCAAGCCGTGGGCTGCATCCCCTTCGAGAACCTGGACAAGACCGTGGAGTTCAGCCCCATCAACGAAGTGGCCCGCGCCACCGTGCTCCTGTCGCAGACACCCCGCACCTTCACCGTATTCAATCCTAACAACGTACACGCCATTCCTCTCAGCGATGTCGTAACCTGCATGAAGGAAATGGGCTACTGCATCAACTCCGTCGAGAAAGAAGCCTTCGATGCCGTAGTGCTGGAAGCAGGGCAAGACCCCGTAAAGGCTGCCATCCTGCAAAGCCTGCTGGCCTATAACAGCAATACGAGGGGCAAATGCCTTGCCAACAACAACGCCTCCAACGCTTTCACCACGCAGGTGCTCCACAGGATGGGGTTCCAGTGGAGTTTCACCACTTGGGACTACATCAAGCGTTTCCTCAAGGTCATCCAGGGCTTAGGCTTCTTCGACGACGACTACGAAAGGTAACCTAAGCAAGCACATGAACAAATGAGGATATTAGCAAATGTGAGGATTAGCAAATTGGCGGATAAAACCACTTCCTCTTTTCCTCATTTGCCAATTCGCTAATTTACTGATTCGCTAATTCGCCAATCCCCCGATTCCCCATGAAACTACGTCTCCCCTCCTCATTCCGCGCCTACTTCAGCCTCTCGCTGGCCATTCTGCTCATCGGCGGCATGGCCTTCACGGGCGGTCTGGGCTATTGCCTGTACAAATCGCGGGCCATGGTTACCAAACTGACCGACATCAATGTGATGCGCATCGTCGATGAAGTGTTCTCCTACATGGAGGACCGTTTGAAGGAGGCCGAGGAGGACAACATGTACATGGCGTGGGTGTCGGAGGGTTACGACACACGCTCTCCCGTAGGTCGGGACATCAAGGAGGAGGACGTGTTCCGCTTTGTGGAGGACGCCCTCACGCTCAGCCCCATCGCCTGCGGCGTGGGCGTGGCGCTCTTACCGGAGGCCACCCATCTGACGCAAGGGAAGTACGGCTTCGCCGCCTACGTTACCACCGTATCGGGCCAACAAGAGCGCGTACGCCTAGGAGCCGTGAAGGACTACACGAAGATGGAGTGGTTCTCCGGCGCATTCAAGTACAACAAGCCCTTCTGGACCCACCCCTACAAAGAGTCCAGCACGGGAAAGGTGATTGTGAGCTTCTGCGTGCCCGTCCGCGATATGAAAGGCAAGTGTATCGGTTCGCTGGCCATGGACATCAACACGGAAGGCATCTGCCAACGCTGCCACGAGATGATTCCCTTCGAGAGCAACAGCATCAGCCTGGTGGACGAAAACTACACTTTCATAAGCCACGCCGACTCCACCCTGCTGCTCAAGCACGCCGACACCGACACCCACGGTATGTGGGCGGAGTTCCGCCAGCAAATCGGCGACAAGAACGAACTCAAACTGGAGGACGACACGGCCCTCTACTATTTCAAGCGCGTGCCGCATACGCAGTGGACCATTTGCGTGAAGTGCCCCAAGGACGAAATCTATGCCGACACACGCCAGATGGAGCGCGACACCACGCTGGCCGCCGCCCTGAGCCTGCTCCTGCTGCTGATATGCCTCATCTACATATTCAGGAGGCTGCAGCAAATCACCCTCTCGAAAGCCAATCTTGACAATGAAATCAAACTGGCCGCCAACATCCAGCTGGAGATGCTGCCCGACGCCACGGCATCGCCCCTGTCCGACCCGCTCATCGACCTGAGCGGCTACATCTGCCCTGCCAAAAACGTGGGCGGCGACCTCTACGACTACTTCGTCCACGACGGCCATCTCTACTTCTGCATTGGCGACGTGTCGGGAAAGGGCTTCCCCGCCTCCTTCTTCATGGCCGCCACGCGCTACCTCTTCCGCTGCACGGTGTTCACCTGCGCCAACATGATCGAGGCCGTGGCCAGCATCAACGACAGCCTGTGTGTGGGCAACCGCCGAGCCATGTTCGTTACCTTCTTCATGGGTAAGCTCAACCTCACCACGGGCCGTCTGGACTACTGCAACGCGGGCCACAATCCCCCCGTGCTGGTGTCGCAGAAGGACGGCTTGCCGGCCTACCGGCTGCTGGAGTGCAGCGAAGGCCTCCCCCTGGGCGTGATGGAGGACTGCCCGTTCCAGGCCAAGAGCGATATGCTGGAAGCCGGCGACACGCTCCTGCTCTACACCGACGGCGTTACGGAAGCCATGAATCCCCGGGCCGAGGAATACGGCAGCCTGCGCATGTTGAGCTGCGTGCAGGACAATGCCGCCGCACCTGCCGGACAGATTGTCGAGAACCTGCTGGACGACATCCGCCGGCACGTCTGCCACGCCGAACAGAGCGACGACCTCACCCTCCTCTGCATAAAGCGCCGCACGCCGGGCGACCGGAGCCCTGAGCGTTAGCCGCCGGCCAGACACAAGAAAGCTCCACGCCGGCGGCGTGGAGCTTCCGTATCAGCGTGAAGTCTGATTTCTATTTTTTGCATTTTACATCATACATTCTTCCTACTCCCACTCGATGGTCGAGGGCGGTTTGGAGGAAATGTCGTAGCACACGCGGTTCACGCCCTTCACCTTGTTGATTATGTCGTTGCTGACCTGTGCCAGGAACTCGTAGGGCAGGTGGGCCCAGTCGGCCGTCATGGCGTCGCTGCTCGTAACGGCACGCAGCGCCACGGGGTTCTCGTAGGTGCGCTCGTCGCCCATCACGCCCACGCTCCGTACTTCCGACAGCAGGATGGCGCCGGCCTGCCACACCTCGTCGTAGAGGCCCCACTTGCGCAGCGCGTCAATGTAGATGGCATCGGCCTCCTGCAGCACGCGCAGCTTTTCGCGGGTGATGTCGCCCAGTATGCGCACGGCCAGGCCGGGGCCGGGGAAGGGGTGGCGGCTGATGAGGTGTTCGGGCATACCCAGTTCGCGGCCCACGCGGCGCACCTCGTCCTTGAAGAGCCACTTCAGGGGTTCGCACAGCTGGAGTTTCATGTCCTTGGGCAGGCCGCCCACGTTGTGGTGGCTCTTTATGACCTTGCCCGTTATGTTCAGGCTCTCAATGCGGTCGGGATAGATTGTGCCCTGAGCCAGCCAGCGCACCTCAGCCTGTCCGGAATGGTCGTTGATAATGGCCTGCGCCTGCTCGTTGAACACTTCCACGAAGTCGCGGCCTATGATTTTGCGCTTCTGTTCGGGCTCGCGCACGCCCTGAAGGTCGCCCAGGAACTTGTCCGAAGCGTCCACGCCCACCACGTTCAGGCCCAGGCCCTCGTAGTCGCGCATCACGTCGCGGAACTCATCCTTGCGCAACATGCCGTGGTCCACGAAGATGCACGTCAGCTGCCTGCCCACGGCACGGTGGAGCAGAACGGCGGCCACGCTGCTGTCCACGCCGCCCGACAGGCCGAGTATCACGCGGTCCGGCCCAATCTGCCGGCGCAGCTCCTCCACCGTGGTGTCGATAAACGACGCGGGGCTCCACTCCTTGCGGCTGCCGCAGATGCCGCACACGAAGTTTTCGATGAGCAGCGTGCCTTGCAGCGAGTGGAACACTTCGGGATGGAACTGCACGCCCCACACGGCCTGCTCGCCTTCGGTCCCGGGGATGTAGAACGCCGCGTTCTCCACCGACTGCGTGGAGGCGATGGGCGTGGCCCCCTCGGGCAACTGCGTGATGGTGTCGCCGTGGCTCATCCACACCTGCGAATTAGGCTCAAAGCCATGGAAAAGCGGGTTGGCCGTATCGATGACGGTCAGGTTCTGGCGGCCATATTCGCGCGAGCCCGCAGGCTCCACCTTGCCGCCGCCCGTGTGGGCAATGTACTGCGCCCCGTAGCAGATGCCCAATATGGGCAGGCGGCCACGGATGCGGCTCAGGTCCACCTTGAAGGCTTCGGGGTCGTACACCGAATAGGGAGAGCCCGACAGGATTACGCCTATCACGCTCTCGTCGTCGTGGGGAAACTTGTTGTAGGGCAGGATTTCGCAGAACGTGTCCAATTCACGCACGCGCCGCCCTATGAGCTGCGTGGTCTGCGAACCAAAGTCGAGGATGATTATCTTCTGTTGCATTTCGGCCATACTACTGTTGATTTTTGCGTGGTTTACGGAATGTGGCCGCGAAGTTACGAAAAAAATAGCACATTAGCAAATTAAGGAATGAGCAATTTAGGAAATTAGCAAATTTGGGAATGGGCAAATTAGCTCTCCCCCTAAAGGGAGATGGAGGGGAGTATCAGTAGTTCGCCGTAGTCTATACAAGAGTTTTCCGTAGTCTATACAGTAGTTCGCCGTAGTCTATACAGTAGTTTTCACTGCCGCATAAGGGAGGAACCGCCGGCAGGACGGCCCGCCGCGCCCTCCCTGCGGCAGGCCCGATTCTCCTCCCTTCGGGGAGGAGCGGAAAGGGGGCCGTTCACTTCGCCCCCTTCCTCCGGTTGCATTCGCGGCAGAGCATCTGGCAGTTCTCCCGCACCGTGCGCCCGCCGTCGCGCCAGGGCGTGATGTGGTCGCCCTCCATTTCGGCGAAGTCCAGTTCCTCGCCGCCGCGCGGGCACAGCGGGTTGGCACAGCGGTGGCCCTGCGCCTCATACACCTCCAGCTTGATGTCGTCGGGGAACGCCCGGAGGCCCAACCAGTGCTCGTCGCTCGTCAGCACAAAGGGGCAGATGCCCTTCTTTTTCTGCACCTCGCTGTCCACCATGAGGCGGGCCACCTCCCTGTCCAGTTCGGCCTTGTCCAGCACCTCGCCGTGGAAGCGGTCGTAGAGTTCGCCCCAGTTCACGCCCATCATCACGGCCTTGCGGCGGGCAATGTCGAAGGTGGCCGCCACCCAGGTCATCACGGCGCTGAAGTGTTGCCACAGCTGCGAGGCGTTGGCATCGTGCTGGTGCTGCGCCATATAGCCCTCTATGGTCTGCTTCTTTCCCGGACGGCTCTCGCTCTGCGCCTTCCACAGGAGAGCCGTCTCCAGAAAGTCCTGGCGGATGGCCGACCCGTTGATGAGGTAGCGCCCCATATTGTAGGCCGCGCAGCCCGTCTTTGAGAAATAGCGCTTGGCGTCCGTCACGAAAGGCCCGGCATACACGGCGTTGCGCAGCTCCTGCTCCGTGAGCCGCTCGCCCGCGATGTTGATGGTGCGAAACCAGTCCAGTTTCTCCTTGTCCGTGCCGCTGCAAACGTACACAAAGAGTTCGTAATCCAGAATCTCGTCCTGTTCCGAGGGCGTCAGGTTGTGGAAATACTGGAAGTCGTAGGCAAAGTCGCCGTGTACATACTGGCAGATGCTGACGGTGCGCTGCTGCCCGTCCAGCACCTCATAGGGCACTTCCGCGTCGGCCTCGCGCTCGGCCCAGTACATCACGTTCAGCGGAAAGCCCCGCTTCACGGTGGTAATCACGGCATTGCGCTTCTTGTCATCGTAGATGAACTCCCGCTGATAGGGCGGGCGAATGTCCAGGCGGCCGTCGTAGCCACGCACGCCGCCCTCCTCGTTGTCCTCATACCCGCGCGTCAGTTCCCGCACGGTGATTTTTTTAAGTTGAATCTGCATAGTTATAAGTTATTAAGTCGTTGTTGGCGTGAATCAGGGGAGCGTGAATCACGGGGTCCGCCCCCAAGCCGGGGGCAAGGGGGCTGACCCCCTGATTCACGACCGACGGATAAGGATGCGGGTATATATCTCCTTACCATTGATGATAGGTTTGGCGAGGTCATAAATACTATCACACCCGTGATTGAGTACTCCTACAATATCAAATTGCTGCGGACAGTACTTGTCCAGAAACGTAATCGGCACGCCCATCACGCCCTCGTAGTCGCAGGGGATATCGGCGGTCTTGTCCACGTTTATGGCCTCATAGTTGTCGTAAGTGGGGTATTCTTCGGGCGTATAGCATTTGTAGAGCACCAACTCCTCGTGGCGCTTCTTGATGTCGAGGTTTGTAAACCAGTTCACGCCGGACACCCTAATCATTCCCTCCTTATGGTCGGAGGCCGTGGCCTTGTCCTCGTAGGGCGACACGAAGTGGGCGGCCCCTCCCTTGAAGCCGTAGCCCAGCCACATTCTATTCTCTATGAAGAACGGAAAAACCTCCTTATATTTAATAGCATTTTGGTTGCCGATAATCACAAACTTCTTCCCGTATTTCATCAACTGCGCCACGTATTCACGAAACAAGGAGAAGGGCGGATTCGTTACCACCACGTCCGCCTCCTTCAGCAACTCCACACACTCGGCGGAGCGAAAGTCGCCATTGCCCTTCAAGAGCGAAAGCACGTTGCGGTCGTTCTGCAAAAGATACTGTACGTCGGCCAAGTCTGTACGCCCGTCGCCGTTCACGTCCCGAACCTCCGTGATTTCCACCTTATAGGCACTTTTCTTCGGTTGGTCGGAAACTTCGCCGTCAAAGTTCAGGGGAAGTTCGGTACCCTGCACGGGTGAGCCGTCGTAGCACGTGGCTATGAGCTTCTTCAGGCCGAAGGCGTTGAAGTTCATAGCAAAATACTTAAAGAAGTTGCTTTCGTAGGGGTCGTCGCAGTTACAAAAAATCGTTTTCCCACGAAAGTGGTCGCGGTAGTGGCGAAGTTCGTTTTCGATGTCGGCGAGTTGCGTGTAGAACTCGTCCTTCTTGGCTTTCTTTGCCGCCGTCAGATTTTGATTGGCCATAGTGACAGATTGTTTTGCGCATCAATCTATCACTCGCGGGGCGCATAAAGAAGGCACGGGCCCTCTTATGCGTTCTCCGAGGCTGCGTAGGAAAGAGACCTCTATCACCCAATAAGAAATGCCCGTGCCTATTGGCAAGGACATTGACTCTTAAATCGGATGATACGGCCCGCTTCCCCATGGGAAGTAGCCTACCACTATTCGTTTGTGTTCTTATCTCTGATTTAGTTTCCTACGCTATTCAGGAGAACGCAAATAATAGTCAATGCAATTAGTATGTATGTCTGCGAGGGGAACTCCGCCGTGCGTCCGCGCCATCAGGGGCAGCGGCCCATCTCCGGCAGGCAGCATTCCGCTCTGCGCTGCAAAATTACGATTTTCTTTTGAATAAGCCGCCACTTCCCCCCGAATATCTGCCCTTTCCCGCCGCCAAGCCCTCCCAAAGCCTTCCCCACCTCCCCTTTTCCGCGCCATCGCGCCCGCCTTCCGCCCCGATGCCGCTTACGCTTACCTGCCGCCCAAAAGCCCCACCTGCCGCCCCGATGACGCTTACTATTCCTCCGCTCCGCCCTATCTCCTCGCCCCAAATTTGCCGTTATCGAAAAAAATCCGTAACTTTGCAGCCGAAAACACTCCCCATTCTTTCCGATGACCTACTTATCCGTAGCCGAATTTGCCGCACGACACGGGCTCACAGAGCGAACCGTGCGCAACTACTGTTCCTCTGGCAAACTGCCGCGTGCCTTTCTCGTGGGAAAAACGTGGAGCATCCCCGAGGATGCCACCTTACCCCTGAAAGGGAAGCACGCGCCACGCCTCAGCCCACTCCTGAAAGCCCTGCGCCAAGAGCAGGAAAGCCAACTGAAAGGCGGAATTTACCATCGCACGCAGATTGACCTGACCTACAACAGCAATCACATAGAAGGCAGCCGCCTTACCCACGACCAAACGCAGTTTATCTTTGAGACCAACACAGTCGGCATTACCGACCAGGCTGTCCGCGTGGACGACATCGTGGAGACTATCAATCACTTCCGCTGCATCGACCTTATAATCCGCCGGGCAGAGGAACCGCTCTCGGAATCGCTCGTCAAGGAGTTGCACCGCCTCCTAAAGGCCGGTACGCAAGACAGCGCCAAGGCGTGGTTTGCCGTGGGCGACTACAAGCGGCTACCCAATGAAGTGGGCAATATGGAAACGACCGCGCCTGAGCACGTACATACTGAAATGGCGGCTCTCCTAAAGAGCTACAACGCCCTGAAGCACAAATCGCTGGACGACCTCCTGGACTTCCACGTGCGCTTTGAGCGCATCCACCCGTTTCAGGACGGCAACGGACGCGTGGGACGCCTGCTGCTTTTCAAGGAGTGCCTGGCCGCAGGCCTTGTGCCCTTCATCATTACCGATGAGCTCAAGATGTTTTACTATCGCGGCCTGCAACATTGGCCCGACGTGCCGGGCTATCTGCGCGACACCTGCCTGACGGCACAGGATCGCTACGCCGACCTGCTCGACTACTTCCGTATAGCCCACTGACCTCCCCTCCGCCACACCTCCCCTCCGAATACGGTTCGCCGCTCTACCCGCGCTTTTGCGGGAGGGCGGCGAAAAATATACAGGCGGCGGAACGGCGGTCAGGCCTTAGCCACGGCTTGCCCGTCGGCGCTTTCAGAGGCGGACGGCTTGTAGGCATCGGCACCGAACCCGATAGACCGACTCTGCGACGGCCTTTGGTCGTCCAGCTTGGAGCCGACGATGTCGAGAGCTTCGCTGAGACTGTCGGTCAGTTCCTCAAAGTGCTGGGAAAAGAGGTTAATCATCATGGTGCGATCGGTAAAGTAGAACGACGTGGACACACGGAAGCTGTCGTTGTAGGCCAGCACGGTGGCATGGTTCTCCATGTCGGTGTTCACCTTATCGGCCATGAAGGTTTTGTCGGCGAGGTCCAGTTTCTCGTAGTCCTCATCGGTGCAGCGGTAGAGTATGGTACACTCGGCGTAGTCCTCCTCAGATGCAAACGCAGCCACAAACAAGCTGTCGTTGTACTCAAAAAGGACATTGCCGTCGGATAGGTCGCATTTCAGCCCTTCATCCTGAAGATAAGCTATCAGCGCTTTGCGCATTTTGGAAGTATTGCCCACGAAAGAGAAACTCCTCCAGAAGTTTGTAGCCCTGCTCAATCTACCTATTTTCATAGTACCTGATATTTGTGTGTTTTGTGAATACCGGTGCAAAGTTCCGCATAAATCGGCTTATTTTCCCCTTCCGCCCGTCACTTTTTTCGTAGAACTCCTGCATTTTGCCTGCAACGCGTAGCATACTACAAAAAGCGTGCGTTTTCAGGCTTCAGGCGAATAATAAACCTGCCCTACCGCCGTTATTCACCATAGAAAGCGTACCTTTGCACCGTCTAACACTCCCAATGACTATGGCACCAGTACCTGCGAACTACGAGGAAGCGCTCATCACCATCGCTAACACGCGCTTTGTCTATAACACGATGGAGGAGCTGGAAAGCGCCCTCGACAACCACTCCATCCATAACAACGGCATCAGGCGCAGCTTCCCCAGCCCCCAGAAGCTGCGGGCCGCCTTCCGCGACCTGAAGGAGGAAGTGCTGTTACAGACAGACGGTTACATCAACCTTGAAAGAGAACTTCGCCACTACCGCAAGGCATGGACCTTCTTCCGCCAGAACCTGTACCGCCGCACCACTCCCGAACAGGTGGCCTTGGAAATAATGGCCTACTGCTACCCGCCCTATATCCGCGAGGGGCTGGGCGCAAAACGGGCGGCCATCTACGACCAAATCGTGGAGCAGGACGTGAGCGTGCCCTTCCTCCTGTTGCTACTCTTGAAAGCCCTGCCCGGCTACGACTCCAAGGAAGGCGACGCCACCGATATGCCGATGCACTACAATCGCACGCTGGCCGTGCTGGAGGCCTTTATAGCCGACACCCCCTCACTTTGCCTCGCACCCATCTTCGCGCAGATAAAGGACGAACCCCATAAGACGCGCCTCAATCTGCTGATGCACGTCGCCAATTTCCTCGACACCTACAAGGCATACACCGACCAGGCGTGTATGTACGACCTGAGCAGCGGCCTCAAAGCCAGTCAAGTGCAGCTCGACATAGACGGCCTGTGGAACGAGTGTGGCGGCAAGCCCCTCTCCACCTCCTTCTGGCAAATAGAGAATGCCCTCCGCCCCGGTTCCTACTTCCTGACGCATTGGCACAAGGATGCCGCAGGCCGCCTGACGGGCACGCGCTACACGCTGTTCGCCATGGAGGGCCCCGATGGCCGCCTCGTGTTTTACCTGCTCCACCCCGAGGCCATCCGCCAGCGGATGAAAGGCCAGCCCTACCGCGATGCCGACCATGTGTGGTACACTACGGAAATGCCCGGCGACAGGCCCGACGAACTGCCCCTGAAACGGCAGATGTACTCCGCCGTGTGGCCTCAGGAAATCAAGCTGGCACGATGCACGGAAGCAAAGACTCTGGCCGTTTATGAGCACTGGCTGGGCGGCAGCCTGGAAGTAGTGAAACTCTACGAGCATCTGGAATACACCTTCGTGCCCTCCATCTGCGCCATCACCCAGACGCACATCTACATCCCCTCCGAAAACGACGGCGAGTACTACAAGGTGCCCCGCTCCGCCCACGACGGCTTCGACCGCATCCATATTGACGACAACGTGGGCACTATGCAGATGAACGGCAAGACCTACCTCGTCTTCGACGAGCTCCTCCTCTATCTCCCCACCACCCGCAAAACCCTCCAAGAGTACGGCATAGAAAGAGTCCGCAGCATCGATTAGCTGCGGGCCCTAACGCTTTTTGAGGGAAGTTGCGGCAGGAAGTTCGGAAGTAGGAGCCTGACTACTCCCGGACTTACGCCACGCCTCCCCGTTTGGCCAGTTCTATCTTTTGACCCTCTTTTATGGAACAGGCATGGATGCTCTCAATGTCGTCCCAGCCGACTGCGCAGGATTCCAGCTCCGAGAGTTCCTCACCGGTCTGAAGCAGCCTTTCCTTCATCCACCTTTTTCCTTTACATCCCCCCGCTTCGCTACAACAAAGTGCCGACTATATGCCACGGAAGGCCTCACTCTGTTATTTTTCGCCGATTGGCTTGTTGCGCAACCCGGGTCGCGCGTTTGCACAACCTAGGTCGCACGCTTGCACGACCCGGGTCGTACGCTTCAACAACCCGGGTTGCGCAACAAGAGAATGCGGTATAAACACATGGGAGCGTGGGAGGAGTGGGGACAATTTATGCCGTATTTTCCACTATTAACGGCAACGTGGGCACTATGCAGACGAATGGCAAGACCTACTTGGCATTCGATGAGTTAATGCTCTACATCGGCACCACCAAGAAGGAATTGCAGAAATACAAAATAGAACGAGTCAACTGCATCGAATAGTGCGGTTGACTCTAATCCTTATCACTTAAATCTTATCTCAGGTGTAACAATCCTTATGGTAGAATGGTCATTTCCTTGGTTTTCCATCGGTATCTCCCCTGGCTGGCACAGTTTATAAACTTCGTTATTGATATAATCACTCAGGTCGGATACATTCCCTTTGTTAGCGCCAAAGTTGAGCAGATTGAGGATGGAGCGTGAGGATGACTCTATCACCACCTTACACGTCTGGCTGCTGGTTGCCACCACCTTCATCTTGACATTCTCACTGAATGGCGAAATCCATGCTCCTTGCCGCGCCTCCACGATAAACAACTCATCGTTGTACTTCACACTCGAGAACTTCGTGCGCTTCATCTCAAAGAGGCGCTTGATAGCGGTGTATGTAGTGCGGACGGAGTGGGGGAAGTTAAGAGTTGTGGCTTGCATAATTTTCAGATTATTAACATAGTAAGGTTCTCATGTTTGTGATCATCTGTGTCATAGTATGGCTCTTCATGGGGAGCACATTCTTGGCGTGTAGATAATATCTCTTACCGATAGCGGGTGGTATAGCCAGTTTCATACCTTCAAAATTCTGCGATGTATCTTGAAACCAATTAAGAATGTCGTTCGATGCAATAAAGCAACTTATGTGATCATTCTCATCGTTTTTTAAAGGAAGCTTTCTATCTGCAGTAAGTTTGCTTACGCCAGCCGGATTGAAAACAATCGCTTTGCATCCCGTGTGAAGCGCATTATTGATTGCTATTCCACCGCCGAGAGAATGGCCGACAAAGAATAAAGTTGCATTCTCCGTTTTTGCAGCTTCGGCTATGGCCTTTGCATTGTCTAGGGCTTGCTGGTATTGGGGTGCCCCGCCATATAGTTGCTGTATGTTGTTCTTCCAATCCTCAATACATTTAGGGTTTGTACCAGCAGTAGCATATATGTATTCTTTTTTCCCAGCGTTCAATCGCTCAAACAGGCGAGATACCAGTCCTGTCGTTTTATCGTTGAATTGAATATTTGGGAAATCATTGCAGATATTCCATCCTTCTATCCTGCAGTGCGAGGTCTCAGTGGAGTAAACCTCATCAGCCAGATATGCCGCCTGCATATATAGTGAATCTTCTGCAAGAAAAGATTTAATGGTATTGCTTTGTTCTTTGGCCTTGTTCCTATTTTCCCAAAAAGTTTTCGTAGCTTTAATAAAAAACTCAACAGATCTGTCAGGTTTCCATCCGTTAATGTACTTAGGGTCAACGTTCGTCTCAATAACGTTACACACTATTTGATAGAATGAAGAAAGTTCATCTTTAAGAGATGAGTTATTTCCAAAAATTACATCACTTTTCATCCTGTGTTATATCTTTGCTATATAAATCAGTATTCCAACCCACTTTACTTAAATTACCCAATTTCCACTTCACCCTCCATACCGTAGCCTTTACATTTAATCTTAACTTTTTTATCCTTTAGGATTCCAATAATAGCAATAGCAGCTACCAACACAGAAATTGTTATTGTTATTGCTACGACGGTACCGTCTACTACAATATTCATTGTACCTACAGAAACTAATACAGCAGTTATCTTTGTAATTACATAATGTTTTAAATGCTGTTGTACTGTCGTAGGTTTCTGCTAGTTTACAAGCAGCATACAAAGGTTTTGAATCAATTTTTATATGCTTTTCACCATCTTCAATGGCTTTAATTAGCTCCTTTTTTGTTTTTACAGTTAGCATAATTATAGTTGGTCATTAGTACTGATGCGATATTTTATTTAGTTCTAGGGCTTAATGCTAATTATCGTTATATTTAGAATGCTACTACTTTCGTTATCACTATAATTCTGGTAAAATCGGCCATATTAATCTTGGAAATACACCGTTCTATGCAAACCGAATGGATGAATCCAATATTTACTTTTTGCCGCCTAAACGAGGCAGGAAAATAGCTACAACAATCAAAAGCGCTCTCCCAATCTTTTCAAGCCCACTTTTGGTACGGTTTTTCTTTTTCTTTTCGTCCATAATTCAATAGTATTAAAAGTTATACTTCTTCGAAATCAACATACTCACCATTTTTCCATTGATTGACCTTTTCTTTGAAGGTTTCCAATTCAGAAAGTTTCTGGCGAAGTTTATCGACCTCATAGTTGCGTTCATTCAGTTGCTTCTGCATTTCAAGGAATGAAGGGGCAAAGTTTTTGTAATAAGCGTCATCCTTGAATGAAACATATATCTGGGCAAAAACATCATCCAGTGCTTTACGCAAGGAAGCCTTTGTTTTATCAAGCTCTTTGCTATCTTTCCATTTCTTGTACCATGAATAGGCTTCTATAGCTATATTTATACCTACTGCAACAGAACCAATACCCTTGGTTATTTTCTTACTAAGGTCTATAGCGCCCCATGGTTTGAACTTATAACCACTTGCAATCACATCACGAATAGCTTTAATCTGCTCACCTGATACAGTAACAGTCTTAAGGTAATCAGCACCTTCTTTCAATGCGCTGGTTATGAACTGACTATGATCATCAAACTTATGCCCGAATGTTACAAGACTTGATTGTATTGCAGAATTATTCGATTCAGAGCAGGATGAGATTATTTGATCAATCTTTCTCTGAAGCACGTAGAATGTAACATTGCCATCCTGAACTCCCAATGCCCTATCAACAACCTCACCGATTGTTTCGGTCGATGCACCTGCAATGTCTGCATACAGACCACTTCTATACTGGTCTAATTGATTCTGCATTTCACTAAGGTTCAGCGAAAGCTTAGACTTTAGCTGCTGTACATCCAAAGACAAATCCTTGCATGATTCATCAACCTTCTTCAAAGACTTTTGGACAGGGTTACAAACCACATCAATCTCATCGCCAACAGTTGCAATCATATCTTTGATAGAAGCAAATGCAGCAGAGGTGCCTAATTTCAATGCATCACTATTGTTTACAACATCATTAAGATTCTCTCTCAGAAGGTTAATATGAGAACGACGAATATAATCATCTGGTTTGTTGAACCAATGTTCAAGTCCTTTTCCCTTAGGGTCTGCTGCAATACATACGACATGTAACTTGTTTTCTTCGTCTGGCGTAAGATTTATAGCATTGCGCAGACGGGCAATGAGTGCATTTCGTTTTATTTCATTACCACGCTTATAGTCAATATCATCAAGAAGATCGTAACCAGCTTCATCCATCTTGTTGATAACAAAAATAGAAGAGTCGAGTTTATTCAGATCCCGCATAATCCACTTAATAATAGGAATATGACTATCCTTAAGTGGGTTTACAGCATCGCATACATAAATCACTATATGTGCTTCGGAAAGATACTTCTTTGTTATATCAGAATACTTTATGTTCTTTCCATCGAGTTCTTTTTCTTTGGTGCCGAATAATCCCGGAGTATCTACTATCTCAAAACCTTCTTTCAAACCAGCAGGACGATAAACCTTCAATTCGTCAGAAGATTCATCCTGGTCGATTTTCATTGTATCCTCCAATCTACCAAGTAAGCCTGCAATCGCACTGGTCTTGCCATCAGAAAAACTGCCAAGCAGGACAATACGTACAATGCCATCTTCTAACATGGATTTTACACTGTCCACTTTCTTTAAAATGTCTTGCAGGTCCAAACCATACTTGACACCCTCTTTTACAAGTTTTTCAAGCATAGCGAACTTCTTACCGACATTATTGGAAAAACTAAACTGCTCCATACATTGTGTTATTTAATTTGTTTATAAATTTTCTTATTTCATTTTTCAACGAAGAAGTGGAATCAGACAAAGCATCCAAATTGTCTATTTCCTTATCTACCTCATGTATAAGTTTTCTTTGTTCGTCATTGAGTTCACGTTTTATCGCATTTATCTGGTAACGTACCTGAGATAGGGATTTGTCCTCTGCATCAGAAATACTTTCAGCAATATATTTCTTTGCTTCTGCTTTGCCTCCATCTCCAGATACGCCACTTGCAACTGCACCAATAGCCGCCCCAACTACCGCGCCTATAAGTGTTCCTACACCAGGAATAAAAGATCCTATGGCTGCACCTGTAGCTGCCATACCAGCTGTTCCAAGAGCAAAATTGCCTATTTTGTCCAAATTTAAGTCGAGTTCCTCCAATGCTTCACTCAAATCAATATTTACATTAACGTTAATTCGAATGTTGAAATTTGACTTCAATTTAACAGAAGGTAATTCTTTCTTTTTATTGTCAATCTTACGAGTTGCATTGTTTATCTCACTAAGAATGGCATTTGCTATTTCTGCATTTATCTCACGGCTAATAGCATTTGCTCTTCTGTATCCATTTGACTTTAATGTATCAAAACCTTGACCAACAAAACCATATAACTCGTTCTTAAGTTTAGATAGTTTTGTTCTGATTATACCTGGAACTTTCTGCTCTAAGTTAGTTTGTGTGCTACCCAATATCTGCTTGACATCACGTTTAAAATTCCTAAGCTTCTGCTCGATGTCTGAGGTATCAACGTCACCACTCGACAGAGCATTTTCCATGCTGCTTGCAGACCTACGTGCCAAAGATATCATCTTCTGTTTATTAGCCTCGGCTATCTCATCGGTAAAACTTGATGCTTTTTCTTCCACCAACTGTCTAATGGTATGGAACTGACTGAACCGAAGAACTTCATCTGCATCACCAAAGTACTTGATAAGTTTTTCCTGATTCCTTTGTAAATCGTCACGCTTATTTGAAAAACTTGCCTTGGCACACATTGCCAGCAATGCCTGAAGGGTAATGTTACCTTTATATACATCGCCAAGAATATTATGAAAAGCCTCTTTAATAAGTTTTTCATTCTTCAATACTCCTGAGGTAAGAAGCGTTTCACGTTCTTCTTCTTCATCATAGTTTGTTATAGAGCCACGAACATTTTGGATTGAATATACATTTACCCAATCTCCAAGATAATTCTTAATTTTCTCAGCCGTTGCACTGTCTGGTTTCTTATTATGACCTTGGACATAGAACACACAATGCGCTTTATGCAATGCCTCTTTTATAATATCTCGAAAATCATCTTCATTTCCTTCAATACCAGGGACATCAATAAGTGTAAATTGTTTCCCTGCTATAGACATCTTATATTCATGATAGTCCTTTGTGAAGTCTTGACGTCCATCACCTACAATCAAACCATCTTGTCCTTGTTTTCTGTTTTGCTCGAACAAAATACGAAACGTTTCTATTATGGTACTCTTTCCTGCGTTTGTCTCGCCGAAGAAAGCAATGACGAGATTATCCCACGAAATTAAATTCATGGCATTATCAATCTCTACTGAAATATCATTCATTTCTCTATCCAATGCCATAAACATGTTGGATTGGAGCTTAGAGATATTCTTATGCTTGGATTTATATGAACCAACCTCATCACGAGTCTGTTGCAACAGATTCAGCAACTCTTGGTATCTATTTTCTATCTCATCCTTTGTTGCCCTATTGAAGCCTTCTGCACTATAAATATCAACATTCTTTTTCATACATTCGAGTTCACATTATCCTATTCTATTTACTTCCAACTCAACGTTATTCAAGCATCCTGCCTTCTTGATATTGATGCCGTAGATGCGCATGAAGGCATCGGCGACGGGCAGACAAGGAAGATACTCCGTGGCCTTCAACTGTCACTCTTCATTGGGAGTCTTTGTGAAGTTCTAAACTAAAATCATCTTAATTCTTGAAGTATTCATATATCAACCACAGCACAAGTGGAATTGCTGTGATGTATATTATCCAAAGGTCTATCGTTAAAAGTACATCCAGCCAAACATAATCTGTAATTACGTATGTGCCTTTAAAATTGCCTACATCAAAGACACCCATGCAGATAATGTAAAAAATGTAGCAGCCGAGTATGTCGCGACCTATCGCACTCCCCCAATCGCCGTTATTATTCGCCATATAAATCAAATCTATTGCAATTATCTGACTTGTAGAAAAATGTGTGTTAAGCTATAGTAACAATAGCTTTTATTCCTGTAGTATCTATCACTACATTCCTAAGATGCAAAATTGAGACGGATTATTTGTATTTTACTTTAATTAAAACCTTACCTTCTTTTCCCAATATGGTATCAATTTTTACGCCGTCTATCGGTACATTTAACTTTATTCCTGTGGTGTCGTTAGTTTGTATCTCCATCTCGTCAACTCCCGAATCCTTACCTTTTTGGATTGCAGCCTCAATCGTTTGGCGTTGTTCTCTTTGTATTGACTCTGGACCATCACCAAATACGGCCTTTATGATAAGTTTTATTATTGCTTCGTAAGGACCTAAAGGGTTTGTGAACAAAGATAATTTATTATCCACCAAAAACTTCCCCATCGCAATTAAGCCCTCTTTCGAGGTTAAATCTAATTTCTTCATTTTTTTATCCAATTCGTTCAACATTAAGTTCCACCATATTCAAACAGCCAGCCTTCTTGATGTCGATGCCGTAGATGCGCATAAAGGCATCGACGACGGGCTGGCCTCCGTTGGTGATGACGGGGTTACTCATAGTCTGCGTGACGACTTGCACACTCATGCCTGGCTCTATGCGGATGCCGTTGCAGTTGCGGGTGTGCTTCGTGGTGATTTGAAACATTGCCATTGTTTGTAAGTATATTTAGATTATAGATGTGATTTTTACAAGAAATGCATAGAGAACGTATCCGTACATCTTCTATCTGGGTCGCACGGACAGGGGCAGTTGATCTCATCACTGGGTCAAGGCGACCTGTCCCTGCGACTACTTTATGCCATGGATTCTATTTCCTTGGCTCTCTCTTCGCTGATTCCGTTTGCCTTCTTCAGTTTGTCCAAGAAACGTTGGTCACGAGCCGAAATTTCACCATCGGATATGATTTCTTTATATTCTTTAATATATTCTTGTTCCTCTGCGGACAGAGAAGGAGTCACATACTTTTCCAATTCTCGTGCTCTTTCTTCTGAAATGCCAAGTCTTTCGCGTATTTTGTTCAGAAGTCGCCATTCACGAGGGCCGATTTCCCCCTCTTCACTACATTCTTTTACCTCATTGATGTATGCTTCTTCATCTGGAGTTAAATCGTTCGTTATTGCTTGAACGACCATACCTGATTGTGCTTCTTCTTCAGAAATGCCCGACAACAGAAGGCTATCTTAATGATGTTCTTTCAAATTACGTTTATCTTCAAATTCAATAGAAACTTCCCACACGGTATCCAACAGTTCGCTGGATGTGAAATTATTCGCATTGTCAAAATTAACATTGAGACTTCCCACCATCGCATTAAAAGCTGTTTTTACTTCACGTGCTGTGTTGCTGGACATCTTGCAAGCCTCAGAAGAACTTATTCTAATGCTATAATGTAGGATATTTCCTTCTAATCTTTGCTTAACCATAGTTCTCCAACTATTATCCTCATCCAACCACACTAAGTCTTCAGGACAATAGGGATAGTATTGCGGTGCAAATCGTTGTACTCGTTCATGTGCTTTCTTTGCACTTGTTGAACTTTGACAACTATCTTTTTGCCTATAATCTCCGCTGCCACTGTATTCTTGATAATTGCCAAAAATACCAACTCCAAATTCACTATTGACAATCTCTTCTATACTTCTTCCTTTTACTGAACTAATAGTAAGTTCAGTTGCACCCAAAGCTTGTGACAATCGGCATAGCTCATCTATCTTTTCGTTAAACAACGTCTCCTCGTATTTACTAAATGGTATGTACAAATCATCTATGATAGGATGAGCCACATAGACTGTATTCGGTTCGGGGCGCCCAGAAGAAAAACGAATATCCTTAGGATAATCTTCCATTGTGAAGGCCCAATTTATTACGCCATTTGAGTCAACGCATCCGGCAATGTGCTGGATGTCTCTTACAATTAGAATGAATTGTCGATTTTCAAAAGAGTAATTCGTAAATCTGCTATCATTCTCTTTCATTTGCTCATACCACTGGTCGGTAGATCCTTTATATGATTTTATCGCAGCATCGTGTATCTCTTCATCTTCAGACAGCATAGCTTTGATAAAACGATCTCTTGCTTCTGCATATTTACCCTCATCACAAAGATCTATACCTGAATTATATTCTTCAAGAAACGAGTCGTATTCTGATTTCTTTGAATCGTCAGAAAGATAGTGTTTTATAATTTTTCCTCCTAAAAAAAGAGTAGGAGATGTCGTAAATACTGCTGCCTCAGCCCCGACTTTGAGCCCTGCTTTGATTATGCTTTTTATATCGACGTTTTTCATAAAACTTTATCCAATTTGTTCTACATTAAGTTCCACCATATTCAGGCATCCAGCCTTTTTGATGTCGATGCCGTAGATGCGCATGAAGGCATCGACGACGGGCTGGCCTCCGTTGGTGATGACGGGGTTACTCATACTCTGGGTGACGACTTGCACACTCATGCCTGGCTCTATGCGGATGCCGTTGCAGTTTTTGGTGTGCTTCGTGGTGATTTGAAACAGTGCCATTGTTTTTGAGGTGTTAAGTGAGTAAATGGTGTGAATGCGGCACAAAGTTAGTAAGAACTTTACAGCCGTGCAAGGTTTGAAGCGTGTTTTTCTTTGTGAATCGGCGCGATTGTCGGCTAAATGTATGTCTGTACGAAACGCCGGCATACGGCGGGCGGACATCCGGGGTATTGGCTACAGATGGCCGGTTACACTCGTGCGCGATTCTCGGGTTTCTATGGCCATTGGCTCTGGGATGGCCGCTATTGGGGGGATTAGAGGTTAGCGGAGATAAAAAGCGTGGAGCCTGTCCTTGCTGCTCGTTCCACTCTATAAAGGCCTTCGCATTGCCCGAATTGTCGTAACGAGCAACGCTGAAAGCCCCACCTGTGTATATATTCTGCCGGGATGTCATGCGCCTTGCGGCTTGCAGATCTGGCTGAAGTGATATACCTGTGTCGGGACGTTTTCGTTGCTTTGTTTTTGACAATCCTTGGAGGTTGCGAAGTTCTTATAGAGCCAAAACCAAAGCGTAGAGGTACGCCTTTTATGTGATGTCTGTCTGCCCTGCTTTTTGCACGCTTGACGTACTGGAGCGGGAAAGACGTGGCAAAAATAAGCATTTTTGAGAAAAACTGCAAATATAGCGGCCTGTTTTTTGCTTTTTTGCTTTGTTTTGACAAATCGGGGCCTGACTATGGGGAAAACTGACGCGTTCTTGTTCTGCCGCTATGGCTGTGCGGCGAGATTTCTCCTGCTTGTTTGATGGGCATGACTGCTCTTGGGATAGGCAAAAGGGGACTATACGGCAGGGAGGCGTGGCGTATAGGGGAGGGTGAAGTGGCGTATAGGGGAGGGTGAAGTGGCGTATAGGGAAAGAAAAACACCCCGCGCCATCACGACGCGGGGTGTTTCGTTGATATTGTGGTGTAGATTTATTCGGCAGTTTCCTCGGCTGCTGCCTCAACGGCGGGAGCTTCGGTTGCAACGGCCTCGGCAGGAGCCTCGGTGGCTGCGGCTGCGCTCTTGCGGCTGCGGCGCGTGCGAGTCTTCTTCTGGGTCTTGGCCATGTTCTCATCGTAGTCCACGAGTTCGATGAAGCACATGGGGGCTGCATCGTCCTTGCGGAAGCCGGTCTTGATGATACGGGTGTAGCCACCGGGACGGTCGGCCACCTTCACGCTGATTTCCTTGAAGAGCTCGGTGACGGCGAACTTGTCCTTGAGATAGCTGAACACTACGCGACGGCTGTTGGTGGTGTCGTTCTTGGACTTGGTGATGAGGGGCTCAACGTACTTTTTCAGTGCCTTGGCCTTTGCGACAGTCGTAGTGATTCTTTTGTGCATTATCAGGGACACGGCCATGTTGGACAGCATGGCGGCGCGATGACTTGCAGTACGGCTGAGATGGTTGAATTTCTTATTGTGTCTCATTGTTTGTTTTGTTTTACATTAGTGGAGATGAGGCATTGATCTCAATCTAACTTGTAACTTGAAATGTCGGTTCCAAACGACAGATTCAGACTTGCGAGCAAATCATCAAGCTCCGTAAGCGATTTCTTGCCGAAGTTGCGGAATTTCAACAGGTCGGACTTGTTGAGCTGAACGAGTTCGCCGAGGGTCTCGACTTCTGCGGCCTTGAGGCAGTTGAGTGCGCGGACGCTGAGGTTGAGGTCGGTGAGCTTGGTCTTGAGTTGCTGACGCATACGCAGTACTTCTTCGTCGAGTTCTTCGGCATGTTCGCCGGCGTTGGTCTCTATCATGATTCGGTCGTCGGTGAAGAGCATGAAGTGCTGAATGAGTATGCGGGCAGCTTCGTTGAGTGCGTCCTTCGGGTGTATGGAACCGTCCGTCGTGATTTCGAGGATGAGGCTGTCGTAGTCGGTCTTTTGCTCGACACGGCAGGGCTCAACGCTGTACTTCACGTTGCGGATGGGGGTGTAAATAGAATCGATTGGCAACTGATTGACAGCAGAGCAGAAGATGCGATTTTCCTCAGAAGGAACGTAGCCACGGCCCTTGTTGATTGTCAGTTCAATCTGCATCGTAGCTTTAGAGTCTAAATGACAAATCACCAGTTCGGGATTCAACACTTCAAACCCTGTAAGATACTTGCCAAGGTCGCCTGCGCAGAACTCGGTGGTGTTGCTGAGGCTGACGGTGACTTTTTCTTCGGTGAATTCTTCTACTACTTGCCTGAAGCGCACTTGCTTCAGATTGAGTATCATGTTTGTCACATCTTCGCGCACACCGGGCACGGAGGCGAACTCGTGGTCAACGCCGTCGATTTTGATGGTGTTGATTGCGAAACCTTCGAGGGAGGTGGAGAGAAGGATGCGGCGGAGGGCATTGCCTATGGTATGGCCGAAGCCTGGCTCCAAGGGTCGGAACTCAAACTTTCCGAACTTGGGGTCATCCTCCAACATGATTACCCTATCAGGCTTTTGAAATGCTAATATCGCCATGTAATTCAATTCTATTTAATTAGTTCTTGGAGTAGAGCTCAACGATAAGCTGCTCCTTGATATTTTCGGGAATGTCCTCGCGCTCGGGCTTGTGGAGGAGCTTGCCGCTCTTGGAAGCCTCGTCCCACTCAATCCAAGCGTACTTGCTGTGGTTGAAACCTGCGAGGGCATCTGCGATGACTTCAAGGCTCTTGCTGCGCTCGCGCACTCCGACAATCTGGCCGGGCTTTACGCTGTAGGAAGCAATGTTTACGACCTTTCCGTCAACCACAATGTGCTTGTGGTTTACAAGCTGGCGGGCAGCGGCGCGTGTGGGGGCTATGCCGAGACGGAATACAATGTTGTCGAGACGGCATTCCAAAGCCTGCAGCAGGAGTTCACCGGTAATGCCAGTGGCGGCAGCAGCCTTGTCGAAGAGATTGCGGAACTGCTTTTCGAGTACGCCATAAGTGTACTTTGCCTTCTGCTTTTCAGCGAGCATGACACCGTATTCGGATGTCTTGCGGCGACGGCTGTTGCCGTGCTGGCCTGGAGGGAAGTTGCGCTTTGCGAGCACCTTGTCGGGACCGAAAATGGCCTCTCCAAACCTACGGGCGATACGTGATTTAGGACCAATATATCTTGCCATAATCTTTGTTTGAATGTTTAATGTTTAACGTTTGAAAGTGGATTATACACGACGGCGCTTGGGAGGACGGCAACCGTTGTGAGGTATGGGAGTTACATCGATAATCTCAATGACTTCAATACCGGCGGCGTGGGTAGCACGGATGGCGCTCTCGCGTCCGTTTCCGGGACCCTTAACGTATGCCTTCACTTTGCGCAAACCGAGGTCGTAAGCAACCTTGGCGCAATCCTGGGCAGCCATCTGGGCAGCATAGGGAGTATTCTTCTTGCTGCCACGGAAACCCATCTTACCAGCGCTTGACCAGCTGATAACCTGGCCCTCGCTGTTGGCAAGAGATACAATGATATTGTTGAAAGAGCTGTGCACGTGAAGCTGACCCTGTGCGTCAACTTTTACTACGCGCTTCTTTGCAGAGACGGTTTTCTTTGCCATATCTTAATCTGTTTTATTACTTCGTTGCCTTCTTCTTGTTTGCCACGGTCTTCTTCTTACCCTTACGTGTGCGGGCATTGTTCTTCGTGCTCTGGCCGCGAAGAGGCAGACCGATACGATGGCGGATACCACGATAGCAGCCGATGTCCATCAAACGCTTGATATTGAGCTGTACTTCGCTGCGAAGGTCGCCTTCGACTTTGTACTCGGCACCGATAATCTCACGAATCTTGGCTGCCTGGTCGTCTGTCCAGTCACTAACCTTAATGTCTCTGTTCACGCCGGCTTTGTCCAAAATCTTACCGGCACTACTGCGACCTATTCCGAAGATATAGGTCAAGGCGATTTCACCTCGCTTGTTCTGAGGTAAATCTACACCAACAATTCTTATTGCCATATAGTTGAAATAGTTTTTTTGCGAAGTTTAACCCTGACGCATCTTGAACTTGGGGTTCTTCTTGTTAATTACGAAGAGGCGACCTTTGCGACGTACAATCTTGCAGTCGGCGGTGCGCTTCTTTAAGGAAGCTCTTGTTTTCATATTTTCTTGTTTTTTTATTTGTAGCGATAGGCTATTCTGCCATTTGTCAGGTCATAGGGGCTCATTTCCACCTTGACCTTATCGCCTGGCAGGATTTTGATGTAGTGCATGCGCATCTTTCCAGATATGCCTGCACGAATGGTGTGCCCATTCTCCAGTTCGACGCGGAACATGGCGTTGCTCAGTGCTTCTACCACCGTTCCGTCAATCTCAATAGCATTTTGCTTTGACATATTCTTTTAGTATTGTTTTCCTTCAATGATTTCTATCTCTTCAAACGACGACAGTATGTCGGGCTTTCCCTGATGAATGGCAATGCTGTGCTCGAAATGCGCCGCAGGCAAGCCATCACGGGTGGTAACGCTCCACTTGTCTTCCAACAAGGCGATGTCGCGCTTCCCCATGGCTATCATGGGTTCGATGGCTATGCAGAGCCCATTGTGTATCTGCTTGCCTGAACCTTGTCGCCCATAGTTGGGAACAGCTGGGTCTTCGTGCATGGCACGGCCTACACCATGCCCGACGAACTCCCGCACGACTCCGTATCCCCTGCTCTCGCAATGTTGCTGAACCGCATACCCTATATCGCCGATGCGGCGACCTGGCAGCGCGACCTCAATGCCCTTATAAAGGGCTTCCTTTGTGGTCTTGAGCAACTGTCGAACCTCAGGTTTTACTTCGCCTATGCAGAATGTGTAGCAGGAATCTCCGCAAAAACCGTCAAGACAGGCACCGCAATCGACTGAAAGGATATCGCCGTCCCTGAGTTCACGATTGTCGGGGACACCATGCACCACGATGTTATTGACTGAAGCACAGATACTGGCGGGAAACGGAGGGCCGTAGGGATTGGGGAATCCTTTGAAGACCGGCGTGCCGCCATTGTCGCGGATAACCTGCTCAGCCAAGGTGTCCAACTGGAAAGTTGTAACACCAGGCTTGAGCTTTTTGGCTATCTCTGTGAGCGTCAGACTGACCAACAGGTTAGCTTTGCGCAGCAACTCTATCTCGTCTTCAGTCTTGAGATATATCATTATGTGAAATAACTACTTCATTTGGCCGCACTAAGCGCGGTTGCGAACATGACCAGCATTGAGCAGACCATCGTAATGGCGAACCAGCAAATGGCTCTCAATCTGCTGCAGGGTGTCAAGAACAACGCCTACGAGAATGAGAAGGCTGGTGCCACCGAAGAACTGGGCAAACCCCTGCTTGATACCGATGATGCCGGCGAAAGCTGGCAAAATGGCTATCAGAGCAATGAAAAGTGAGCCAGGGAGCGTGATGTGTGTCATTACGTTGTCGAGATAGTCGGCTGTGTCCTTGCCAGGCTTGACACCGGGGATAAAGCCATTGTTGCGCTTCATATCCTCAGCCATCTGCACAGGATTGAGCGTGATGGCTGTATAGAAATAGGTGAAGGCTATTATCAGGATAACGAATACGACATTGTAGAGAACACTCGTGTGATCCAGGAACTGACTCATTGCCCAACTGTGGCTCCCGCTCATCTGAGCAAGTGTCAAGGGGATGAACATGATGGCCTGTGCAAAGATGATAGGCATCACGTTAGCAGCAAAGAGCTTGACTGGGATGTACTGACGGGCACCACCTATCTGATGGCCACCTTCAATACGCTTGGCATACTGAACGGGAACCTTGCGGACAGCCTTGACGAGGATGATAGCAAGCGCCATTACAAACAGCAAAGCTATAATCTCAAAAAGGAACTTCACAAGGCCACCGCCTTCGGCGCTGGTCCAAGCTGAAAGGAATTCCTCACCCAGTGCGGAAGGCATACGGGCAATAATACCAATCATAATTATCATGGACACGCCATTACCTATACCCTTATCCGTGATGCGCTCGCCCAGCCAGAGGATAAACATACTTCCTGCGGCCAGAATGATGGTGCTTGAGAGCATGAACCAGAATCCGTTGCCTACCATAAAGGCACCTGTACCCTGTGTTTGGGCATGCAGGTTTATCATGTAGGTGGGAGCCTGGAAGAGAAGGATGAACACTGTCAGCCAGCGTGTGTACTGGTTGATTTTGCGCCGTCCGCTTTCGCCCTCACGCTGCATTTTCTGGAAGTAAGGTACAGCGACAGCCAAGAGCTGAATCACAATCGAGGCTGAAATGTAAGGCATGATTCCCAATGCAAAGACTGAGGCATTGGAGAATGCACCACCAGAGAACATATTCAGCAAGGACATCAGACCTTCGCTGGTCTGATTTTCCAGATTCTGAAGGCCTGCGGGATCAATACCGGGCAGCACCACAAAGGAACCGAAGCGGTAGATAGCCACGAAACCTATCGTAATGAGGATGCGCGTGCGCAAATCCTCAATACGCCAGATGTTCTTGATAGTCTCGATTATCTTCTTCATTGTTGTTTGGGTAAAGAAGGTTAGAGTTTCGTTGCGGTGCCACCGGCTGCAGTGATGGCAGCTTCTGCACTCTTAGAGAAAGCGTGGGCCTCAACGTCGATTTTGGAAGTGAGTGTGCCGTTGCCGAGTATCTTGACCAGGCCGTTCTTCTTGAGGAAACCGGCTTCAACGAGTTCTTTCGTGCCGATTTTCGTCAAGTTCTTGGCCTGAGCCAGTTCTGCAAGGACATCCAAATTGATAGCCTTGTACTCTACGCGATTGATGTTCTTGAAGCCATGCTTGGGGAGACGGCGCTGGAGAGGCATCTGACCACCTTCAAAACCAATCTTCTTGCTGTAGCCAGAACGCTGCTTGGCACCTTTGTGGCCACGGGTGGCGGTGCCGCCCATACCGGAGCCGGGGCCACGGCCAATACGCTTGCGTGTGGCGACGGAACCCTCAGCGGGCTTTAAGGTATTTAATTTCATAATGCAGATTTCTGTTTAAGGATTATTCTGTTACTGTTACCAGGTGTGCGACTTTGCGAATCATACCGCGGAGAACGGGGCTGTCCTCCTTTTCAACAGTATGATACAACTTAGTCAGGCCAAGTGCATCAAGGGTGCGCTTCTGGTCTTTGGGAGCGTGGATGCGGCTCCGAGTTTGCTGAATTTTAATAGTTGCCATATTTGTTGAAAATTTGTTTAGCCACGGAATACTTTTTCTATGCTAATACCGCGCTGCTCAGCCACTTGACGGGCATCGCGCATCTCACTGAGAGCCTTGATAGTAGCCTTTACAAGGTTGTGGGCATTGGAGCTGCCTTTACTCTTGGCAAGCACGTCCTTGATTCCTGCGCTTTCCAGCACGGAACGCATAGCACCACCGGCCACTACACCGGTACCTTCGGAAGCAGGGAGGATAAGAACCTCTGCACCTCCAAACTTAGCTGCCTGTCCATGAGGAACCGTACCATTGATAACGGGTACCTTGATTAAATTCTTTTTTGCAGACTCTACGCCCTTAGCAATGGCTGCGGTAACTTCACCAGCCTTGCCAAGGCCCGTGCCGATGACGCCCTTGCCGTCGCCTACAACAACTATAGCGGCGAAGGTGAAGGTGCGGCCACCCTTGGTAACTTTAGTTACGCGATTGATAGCAACCAGTCTATCCTTTAAATCTTCGATGTTTACGTTTACTCTGTTTGCCATAATCTTTTAGAATTTAAGGCCACCTTTGCGGGCGCCGTCAGCAACTTCCTTAACACGACCATGGTAGAGGTAGCCATTACGGTCAAATACTACAGCCGTTATGCCAGCCTCAATGGCCTTCTTTGCAATTGCTTCACCGACTTTTGCAGCTTGTTCCTTCTTGGGCATGGTTCCCATACCAAGACTTGAAGCTGCAACAAGAGTGGTGGCAGTTTCGTCGTTGATAATCTGGACGTAAATCTGCTTGTTGCTTCTGAACACGCTCATGCGGGGGCGCTCAGCTGTGCCAGAAATTTTATTGCGCACACGAAACTTGATTTTCGCACGACGCTGTTCTTTTTGCTTTGTCATAATCTTACGGTATTAATCTTTTATTTCGCACCAGCTGACTTACCACTCTTACGGCGAATCTGCTCGCCAATATAGAGAATACCCTTGCCCTTGTAAGGCTCCGGCATACGGAATGAGCGGATTTTGCTGCAAACCATGCCGAGGAGCTGCTTGTCTGCGCTTTCCAGGCAGATGTAAGGATTCTGGTTACGCTCCATCTTGGTTGTAACGGTGATTTCTTTGGGAAGCTGGATGAGGATGGGATGGGTGTAGCCAAGTGTGAAAGTAATCAAGTTACCCTGATTTTCCACACGGTAGCCTACGCCTACCAGTTCCATCTCTTTCTTGTAACCTTCGCTCACTCCGACAACCATGTTGTTTACGAGCGCACGATAGAGACCATGGAAAGCCTGCTTCTGCTTGGTGTCAACGTCGCTGTTTTCATCAATAGCGAATTTGACCTGACCGTCTTCGATTGTGACAACAATGGAAGGATCAACAGCTTGGCTAAGCTCACCCTTCGGACCTTTTACGGTCACTACATTATCCTGCATGGCCACTGTAACGCCAGCGGGAATGTTAATCGGCAATTTACCAATTCTTGACATTCTGTGTTCCTCCTAAATTAATAAATGTAGCAAAGGACTTCACCGCCAATCTTGAGTTCGGCTGCCTCTTTGTCAGTCATTACACCTTTGGACGTGGAGATAATGGCTATACCCAGTCCGTTAATTACGCGGGGCATCTCACGATAGCCGGTGTACTTGCGGAGACCGGGGGTAGAGACGCGGGTCAGGTTCTTGATAGCATTAACCTTGGTCTGAGGATTGTACTTCAGAGCAATTTTAATGGTACCCTGAGGGCCGTCCTCCTCAAACTTGTAGTTGAGGATATAGCCCTTCTCAAAAAGGATTTTGGTGATGTCCTTCTTCAAATTTGACGCAGGCACTTCCACTACACGGTGCTTAGCCATGATAGCGTTGCGCAGACGGGTCAAATAATCTGCTATAGGATCTGTCATTGTTTGAAATGTTTTTAATTAATCGGGACAACCCCGACAATATTAAATTAAAGTGAACTGATGTTCTGTTGTTGTTTCTCTGCGGCCTCTATGCCAATTTGCAGGGCAAATCTGAAGGGAAGGCTTATCTGGACGAATCTTCTGAATCAAACGACAGTGTGAATTATTCGCTTAGCAATTCTCACGAAGCCGCCGACTGTTGTTCCTATCCTTAGGGTATTGGCCTCTGCCTGATGTGCTCCTTGACGCAGGCTTTTGAAGAATCCGGGAGAAACTGAGGTTTTACCAACTGGCCTTGCGCACGCCAGGGATAAGGCCTTGGGAAGCCATCTCACGGAACTGGATACGGCTCAACCCGAACTGGCGGATGTAACCCTTGGGACGACCGGTCAGTTTGCAACGGTTGTGCAGACGGATGGGGTTGGCATTGCGAGGAATCTTTTGGAGTTTCCGTGCAGCCTCGTAGGCTTCTACGGGATCCTCGCTCTTGTTAACGATTTCCTTCAGGGCAGCACGCTTAGCGGCATACTTGGCTACCAGGCGGGCACGCTTTACTTCACGTGCCTTCATTGACTCTTTTGCCATGTCGTATTAATTATTTTTAGCGTTCTTAAAAGGAAGACCAAATTCCTTAAGCAGAGCATAGCCTTCTTCATCAGTCTTTGCTGTCGTCACGAAGGTGATGTTCATACCCAGAAGGCGGTCGATTGCATCAATGTTGATTTCAGGGAAGATAATCTGCTCCTGAATGCCGAGGGTGTAGTTACCACGGCCATCCAGTTTACTGGCAATACCCTTAAAGTCGCGAATACGGGGCAGAGCCACGCGGACGAGCTTCTCAAGGAACTCGTACATGCGCTCACGACGCAGGGTAACCATCACACCGATGGGCATCTTCTTACGAAGTTTGAACTGAGCGACATCTTTCTTTGACAATGTTGCCACAGCCTTTTGACCAGTGATAGCCGTCAGTTCATTAATGGCTACTTCAATAATCTTCTTATCGGCTGTAGCCATGCCCAGACCCTGATTGATAACGATTTTTTTCAGTACAGGAATCTGCATGGCAGATGAGTAGTTGAACTGCTTCTGAAGAGCCGGAGCGATACGCTCGGCATAATCTTTCTTGAGTTGTGCTGTATTTGCCATTACTTAATCTCCTCTCCTGATTTTTTTGCGTAACGTACTAACTTGCCAGCCTCATTGCGCTTGCGACCAATGCGGGTGGGCTTGCCTGACTTGGGGTCTACCACATTCAGGTTGCTGATATGGATAGGAGCCTCCACTTCCACAAAGCCACCCTGAGGGTTCTTGGCATTGGGCTTCTGGCTCTTCTTTACCATATTGACACCTTCCACTACAGCACGCTGCTTCTCAACAAGCACACGGGTAACCTTGCCGGTCTTGCCCTTGTTTTCGCCAGCGTTCACATAAACGGTGTCGCCTTTTTTGATATGTAATTTTGCCATTACTTTGTCTCTTTATTTAGATTAAAGCACTTCGGGTGCGAGCGAAACGACCTTCATATTGACCGTGCGGAGTTCACGAGCCACGGGGCCGAAAATACGGCTGCCGCGAAGTTCGCCTGCATTGTTGAGCAGTACACAGGCATTGTCGTCGAAACGGATATAGGAACCATCAGCGCGACGTATTTCCTTCTTCGTACGAACAATCAAAGCCTTAGATACGGCACCCTTCTTTATTTCGCTGGACGGAATGACGTTCTTGACAGAAACGACAATCACATCACCCACAGAAGCGTAGCGACGCTTTGTACCACCGAGCACACGGATGCAGAGGCACTCGCGAGCGCCGCTGTTATCGGCTACAGTTAAACGGGATTCTGTCTGTATCATGATTACTTAGCTCTTTCAATGATTTCTACTACTCTCCAACGCTTGGTCTTGCTCAGGGGACGAGTCTCCATGATGGCTACGGTATCACCAACATTACACTCGTTCTTTTCATCGTGAGCATGATACTTCTTCGTTTTGGAGACAAACTTACCATAAATAGGGTGTTTTTCCTTGAACTTAGCAGCGACGACAATGGTCTTGTCCATCTTGTTGCTAATTACAACACCTTGACGGGTTTTTCTAAGATTTCTTTCTTCCATGTCGCATTCTTATTTGTTAAGTTCGTTTTCGCGAAGCACAGTCTTCAACCGGGCGATCGTACGACGCACGGCCTTAATCTGTGCAGGGTTCTCCAGAGGAGAAACGCTGTGGTTGAGGAGCAACTGCTGATACTTAGCCTGTTCTGCCTCAACGCGTTCTGCCAATTCATTGGCAGGAATCTGTCGAATTTCTGCAATTTTCATAAATTAAGCGTTTTTGTCGTAATCGTGTCTAACAATAAACTTCGTGGTTACCGGGAGTTTCTGGGCAGCCAGACGGAGAGCCTCCTTGGCTACTGCAAAAGGAACACCCTCAATCTCGAAGATAATACGGCCCGGAGTGATGGGGAACACATATCCCACAGGATCACCCTTACCTTTACCCATGCGGACATCAGCAGGCTTCTTGGTGATAGGCTTATCAGGGAAGATACGAATCCAGCTCTGGCCCTCACGCTGCATATAGCGGGTCATGGCAACACGGGCAGCTTCAATCTGACGGCCAGTAATCCAGTGTGTATCAAGGCTCTTTATGCCAAAGCTACCAAAAGCCAACTGGTTGCCGCGCTGAGCATTACCCTTGCAACGGCCTTTTTGCGGTCTGCGATATTTAGTTCTTTTAGGCTGTAACATAACTAGATTTCAATTAACGGTTGTTGTTTCTCTTGTTACGGAAATCACGGCGACCACGACCATTGTCCAGGCGGCGATTATCCTTTTCAGGAGTGAAATTAAGTGTCAAATCTTTCTTTCCATAGACCTCACCACGGCAAATCCACACCTTTATACCAAGTATGCCCACCTTTGTGAGAGCCTCTGTCTGGCAATAATCAATGTCAGCGCGGAAAGTGTGGAGAGGCGTACGGCCTTCCTTGAACATTTCGCTACGGGCAATTTCTGCGCCATTCAGACGGCCAGAGATTTGTACTTTGATACCTTCTGCACCCATACGCATCGTATTGGCAATGGCCATCTTGATAGCGCGACGGTATGCAATTTTGCCCTCTACTTGGCGAGCGATGCTACGACCGACAATCACAGCATCAAGATCGGGCTTCTTTATTTCAAAGATATTGATTTGGATATCCTTGTCGGTAATCTTCTTCAACTCTTCCTTGAGCTTATCAACTTCCGTTCCGCCCTTACCAATGATTACACCAGGGCGCGAAGTGCACACGGTGATGGTAATGAGTTTGGGAGTGCGCTCAATAACGATACGCGACACACTGGCTTTGGCAAGACGGGCGTCAAGGTACTTGCGGAGCTTTGAGTCCTCAAGAATGTTGTCGCCGAAGTTACGGCCACCGTACCAATTCGAATCCCAACCACGGACAATGCCGAGGCGGTTACTTATCGGATTAACTTTTTGTCCCATTCTTTTACTTTTAAATCATTAGTTCTTTGTGTCAACGAAAACGGTGACGTGATTTGAACGCTTACGGATTCTGTAGCCGCGTCCCTGGGGTGCGGGACGCATACGCTTGAGCGTGGCACCTTCATCCACAAAAATCTTGGTTACGAACAATTCGCCTTCATCAGCCTTACGGTCATTTTTTACTTCCCAGTTGGCGATGGCTGAGCGAAGCAACTTCTCGAGATCTACAGAAGCGGCCTTCTTGCTGAAGTGCAAGGTTGCGAGTGCACGATTTACTTCCATTCCGCGTACGAGATCAGCGACATAGCGCATCTTGCGGGGGGAAGAGGGCACGTTGCGGAGCATGGCACTGTTCTGTGTCTTACGAGCTTCTTTTCTAGCTTGAGCAGCTATTCTTTTTCTTGCTCCCATTATTAATTTACTTTTTTAATTCTGGATTGATTGATCCTGTGCACGAAACTTACTTCTTCTTCTGACCAGCATGGCCGCCAAACTTGCGGGTAGGAGCGAACTCACCCAGCTTATGACCGACCATATTTTCCGTCACATACACAGGAATGAACTTGTTACCGTTGTGCACAGCAATGGTGTGTCCCACGAAATCAGGACTAATCATTGAAGCGCGAGCCCACGTCTTCACAACGCTTTTCTTACCACTTTCATTCATGGCAAGCACCTTCTTTTCAAGGCAGACTGCAATGTAGGGGCCTTTCTTTAGTGAACGACTCATAGTCTTGTGATTCTTTTAGTACTTATTACTTTTTACGTCTTTCGATAATGTACTTGTTGCTCTGCTTCTTAGGAGCGCGAGTCTTCAAGCCCTTTGCGTAGAGGCCAGTACGGCTGCGGGGATGGCCACCACTCTGACGACCTTCACCACCACCCATGGGGTGATCTACAGGGTTCATCACAACGCCACGGTTGTGAGGACGGCGGCCTAACCAGCGACTGCGTCCGGCTTTGCCGGAGCTTTCGAGGGCATGGTCGCTATTGCCGACACTTCCGATAGTTGCCTTGCAAGCACTAAGAATCTGGCGAGTTTCACCTGAAGGAAGTTTGATGACGCAATACTTACCTTCACGGCTGGTCAGCTGGGCAAAGTTACCGGCGCTACGCACGAGCAAGGCACCCTGACCGGGGCGAAGCTCAATGTTGTGAATCACGGTACCGACAGGAATGTTCTGAAGCGGCAGGGCATTACCTATTTCAGGCACTGCGTCTGCGCCAGACATCAACTGGTCGCCAACCTTCAATCCATTAGGAGCGATAATGTAACGCTTTTCACCGTCAGCGTAATAAAGCAGAGCGATACGGGCGGAACGGTTAGGATCATACTCGATCGTCTTTACGACTGCGGGAACACCATCTTTCTCTCGCTTGAAATCGATGAAGCGGAACTTGCGCTTGTGACCGCCGCCGAGATAACGCATAGTCATCTTGCCGACGTTGTTACGGCCGCCAGTGCTCATCTTACCAGTTACGAGAGATTTTTCAGGTACGGATGCAGTAATCTCTTCGAACGTACCTATAATCTTGTGTCTCTGGCCCGGTGTTGTGGGCTTAAATTTACGTACTGCCATTTGATTTATTAAATGTTACTGTAAAAGTCGATAGTCTCACCTTCCTTGACGGTGACGATTGCTTTCTTGAAGGCGTTAGTGCGACCTTTCAGGAGTCCGGCACGAGTGTAGCGGCTCTTGTTCTTACCGGCATAGACCATGGTGTTCACGTCGGTAACGGTCACATTGTATGTAGCCTCCACTTCTGCCTTAATCTGGAGCTTGTTGGCCTCAGGGCGCACGATGAATCCGAACTTGTTCTGTTTATCCATCATGCCGGTCATCTTCTCGGTGACCAGGGGTTTAACAATGTATGCCATATCTTTGTTTACGCTTTTACTTGGTTAAGACAGTTTCCAGTGCCTGCAGGGCTTTCTCGGTCACAACCATCACACCGGCATCAAGAACGCCGTAAGTATGGATGTTGGCAGCGGAACTCACTCGGGCAGCCTGAATATTTCGGGCAGAAAGATATATGTTCTTGTCCACGCCTTCAATAACCATCAGCACCTTTTTGTCAGCAACGTTGATATTCTTGAGGATTTCAACGAAAGCCTTGGTCTGAGGCTTTTCCATCTGGAAATCTTCCACGACCACAATGGCATTTTCCTGAGCCTTATAGCTCAGCGCACTGCGGCGTGCAAGAGCCTTTACCTTCTTGTTCAGTTTAAAGCTATAGTCGCGGGGCTTGGGACCGAACACGCGAGCACCGCCAACGAGTACGGGAGAATTAATATCACCACGACGGGCACCGCCGCCGCCCTTCTGACGTCCGAGTTTGCGGGTGGAACCGCTTATTTCACTTCTCTCCTTAGACTTTGCCGTACCCTGACGCTGGGCAGCAAGATAGCGCTTTACGTCGAGATAAATGGCGTTGTCATTGGGTTCAATGCCGAACACGGCATCGTTCAGGATGACCTTGCGGCCCGTTTCCTGACCCTTGATGTTTAATACGCTGAGTTCCATTCTTACTTCTGTACAATTACGATTGAACCATTGCATCCAGCCACGCTGCCCTTGATAAGGAGCAGGTTGTGCTCAGAGATGACCTTTAACACTTTGAGGTTTTGCGTCGTCACGCGGTCGCCGCCCATCTGGCCGCCCATACGGAGTCCTTTGAACACCTTAGCGGGATAGGAGCAAGCGCCGATGGCACCGGGCTTACGTGCACGGTCATCCTGACCATGGGTTGTCTGGCCAACGCCACCAAAACCGTGACGCTTCATTACACCTTGGAAGCCCTTACCCTTGCTCGTTCCGATGACATCTACAAATGTAGCGTCATTGAAGAACTCCACGGTGATGGTGTCTCCCAGATTGTACTCCTGGTCAAACCCAGTGAACTCGGCCAAGTGGCGCTTCGGGGTCACGCCAGCCTTCTTAAAGTGTCCGAGCAGGGCATTGGAGGTATTCTTCTCCTTAGCCTCTTGGAAGCCAAGCTGCACGGCAGCATAGCCATCCTTCTCGACACTCTTCACCTGGGTAACCACGCAAGGACCTACTTCGATAACAGTGCACGGCACATTCTTGCCGTCGGCACTGAAAACGGATGTCATTCCGATTTTCTTTCCAATTAATCCTGGCATTTCAGTTGATTTGAGTTGTTGTTAATAATGTGAATTTACTGTTTTGATTTGTTTGAATTGCAATTTCGTGTGCTACAGGTGCACTATACGGACATAGCGCACACACGGAATGAAACACCCTAAGGCATCCATTTCCAGCAGATTACGCACAATGACGCACGTATTCCACACTTCATCGGTTGCAAAGGTAGCAATTATTTCTCAATCTACCAAACATTCCCACTCGTTTTTTTAACGCCTTTTTACAATCGTTGCGAATTTTCTGCTGCATCTCTGCATCTTCCGCCGATTCTGATTCCCTTGCAGGCTGAGTTACGACACGGCTACCTGCCTGTTCTCCTCCACTTCTTCCTAATTCTATTGACTGGGCACACACATGCAGGGCCCACAATACTAAATACAACACCATATTATTTAAAGCACGCACGCGCGTGAATCAAGCCATCAGCAGACGGCCTACAGGGCACAAATAAGATTGGAAAGATACAAGTCATGATGAAATATGAGTAACAAATGCCTGTTCCCGGAAGGAGAGATGCTATCCCCCTTGGAATGTTTGCCTTATTAAGTAATTACCCCGTAGAACAAAAATCCCATCGGCAGGCAGCCGATGGGGTGGTAAAACGCGAACAATTATTTTCTAAATCCTTCATTTACTATTAGTCTAATCTCGTCAAACGGAGGGAGATGATGTTTTCGGAGAAGGAAACGCGGTCCTGATTGATCTTACAGGAATGCCATGCGGGAATCTTGCCGATACCTTCGTAGTTCGTCTGATATTCCTTGCTTCTGGAAACATCAGAGCAGGCGTACATCACAGCGCTGCCGGAACCATAGCCGTAACTGTTGATGTAGAGCAGGTTGTTTATAACGAAATCTACATGGCATTTTGATAGGTTGTAGTAGCTGGAAGGCTTGCCGGGATAGTAGCCGCCATCCCAACCCCAACCATAGATGAACATACGGAATACGGCTGTTGAGTTACTCATTACGATGCTATCAAAGAGATAGGGATATTTGCTCATATCGAAACCGGCCAATGAGAACCAATCGCGGGGGCAGGAGGTCTCTTTTGAAAGATAGTTATCGAAATAGGCTTTCATGTTATTGGCATCTTCGGGCGTAAGGCTGTGGGCCTGTGCGTCTTTCAGTGCGGAGTCGCTGAAATTGCCACTGCATGCTCCAGAGAGGAAGGGGAAGGATGCGTCATTGATACTGAAGGGCTCACCATTTTTCCACGTGATGTCGGGGTGATGCTGGATGCCGTCGCTAAGGTTCATTTCGAAGTGGCTTCCCTTAATCTGGCAGATGGCTTTGTCAGGATGTCGTACTACTTCATTGGCGGCAAAGAGGTTTGCCACGTTCTGCATGGCGTTTTGTATCTCGTTCATTTGGGATTCACCATAGGCCGTACCCTGCGTGCTCCAGTATAAATAGGCGAGTTCGAGGGCCTGGACGGTCTCTATGGCTTGGAGAGCACGGAACTGTTCACGGGATTCGTAGCCAAGGTTTTCCCAGGGGAAAGAATCATAGACGATTTTGTCGTAGAGGGTGCAGAGGTTCATTTCTGTGCCACTGACGGAACGGATCTTGTACTCGCACATTCTCTTGGCATAGTTATAGGCATCGATGTAGGCGGGGTTGCCGTTGATGGTGGTGTGAGCCCATTCGTTGAGAATACTGGCGAGGTGTGCTTCGGCCTGGAGGCTGTCAGCTTCGCCGTATTGCTGTGCGGCGACGCTTATTTTATCAATATAGACTTCGCTGAGCTTGGCGAGGTTCATACGCTGCTCGTTGAACTTACGATAATCCTGGGAGCAGAGGAAGGTGTAGATATCGTCGGACTTGTCGTCAAGGTTGGTAAGCAACACGGTCATCGTATCAAGCTTATTGTTGATGCCACCGAGCTGTGCACTGATTTCCTTGAGCATCTCCATGGCAGGATCGGGCTTATCCTTGATGCCGAGCAGATTCCTGACAAGTTGGGTAACTTTTTTCTTGGCATAGGACTTGGCATATTTCTCAACCTCGTTGAGGGCGGTCTTGGCTATCTTGGAGCCTGCGGCTTCCCAAGCGATGGTGCCGACGATGCGGCGGCGGCCGCTAACACTGTGATTAACCATTCGCGAGTCAATGCCGTACTTTTCGTTAATTTCGGCCATCTGACTGGCTGATGCAGCGGAGGGACCCACTTTATTAAATTCTGTAGGCCCGATGATGTCCCATTCCTCAGCGGGGGCTACGGCGGAAACCTCAGGAACGGCGAAAGAGGCTAACTCTTCGTCCTCGGAGCAGGAAACGAAAGACGGGCTGAGAACGGTGGCACTCAGCAGAACTGCGATCTGGCGGAGGGAAATGTTCGTTTTCATAAGGCTTGAATTTTAAAAGTTAGACTTTTATTATTAATAATGTGTAAGCGTTGAATGTTGAAAGATCGTTGGGGTTGCAGGGTTTTGCGGCTTTGCAAGTGCAAAAGTACGGCAAGAAAACGTACAACCTTTATCAACTCGTACGGCATTTTCATAACTTCATGCCAAAACATACGGACTTTTATCAAAACATACGCTTTTGAACGTTTTGATAATCCGCCAACACTCTTTTTTAGACTTAATTTTACGCAAAATATCAAGTATTTGCAAAAAAAACAATCCATCCACACAAAAAGCACATTCTATACACGATTTCCACAGACCGCACGCTGATATTTGCGGAAAAAGGTGTAAATTTGCAACGCATTATTGATTGCGCACATACGATGAAACGCTTTCTTCTCTTGAACCTCCTCCTATTTGCCGTCTTCCTGCTTACAGGGCAGGCACGGCAGCCGGGCTATGCTCCGTCCCATACGCCCCACGACAGTACCGCAACCCCGGCAAATAGTGCCCGGCACGATGGTGCGCCCCCCATCACGGGCAATGTGCGCTCCGATGAAGCGCAGGCCGCAGAAGGAGAGGCGGAGGACAGGCGCATCGCCCTGCTGAAACACATGGCAGGCTTCGACCACGAATTTCCCCGCGAAAAAGCGTATCTTCACCTTGACAACAACGCCTATCTTGAAGATGACACGCTGTGGTTTAAGGCCTACGTCGTGCGAGCCGACCTGAAACCCACCACGCTCAGCCGCGTGCTCTATGTGGATTGGCTGAACGCCGACGGCCAATTGATGGAGCAAAAACTTATACGCCTGGACTCTCTGGGGCAAGGCGACGGCATGATAGCCCTCAACCTGCCTATTAAAAACGGTTTCTACGAAATCCGGGCCTACACCCGCGAAATGATGAACTGGGGCGAGGCCGCGTGCTTCAGCCGCGTAGTGCCCGTGTTTGCACGCCCCGATGAGGCAGGCCAGTTTGCCGACCTATTCATCAGCCGCCCCGAAATGGAGGATGACCTCGTGGCGCACCACGAGCGCCCGTGGACTTTCCATAAATCTTCAAGCCGCCGCCTACGCTTCTTCCCCGAAGGTGGCCAGCGCGTAAGCGGCACGGCTGGGCGGCTGGCCTATCTGCTCACCGACGGCAACGAGGCTCCGTGTTCCGACACCATCAGCATCTACGACACCGCAGGACATCTGCTGCTGACCACCGTCCCTGAACATCGGGGCATGGGAGCGTTTCTCCTTCCCGCCGACTGCGAGGGCGGCACGGCACAGGTTTCCGGCCACACCTTCGACCTGCCGCAACCCGTCGGCGGACGGTGCGCTTTGCGCCTGCACAACGATGCCGACAGCCTGCGCGTGTTTCTCCTTCCTGCCCGCGACGAATCGCAAGTGCCGTCATCCGGCTCCCCTTCCCTTTTCCCATCCGGCCACACGTCCCCCAGACGTGTATGTGCCGCCCTGTTGTGCCGCGAACACCTCCGATGGTGCGACACCCTCACTCTCGGCACGTCGGAAGTCCGCCTTTGCCTGCCTGCCGAGGTGGCTGGACACGGCGTTAATCGCCTTGTGGTGTTCGATGCGCAGGGCCGCACGCTGGCCGAAAGGCAGTTCTACCACTTGGGCCAGCCCCTGCGCCATGCCCGGGTAGAAGTACGGCAGAACGAGGCCTGCTACGCACCCTTCTCGCCCGTGGCACTTGACATCACGGTGGCCGACCCACAGGGCAGGCCGCTCTCCGTGCCCATCTCGCTCTCCGTGCGCGATGCTGCCGGCCAACTCGTCGGGGACGGGGCGGCCCACATGGAAGCCCAGTGGCTCCTAAGCTCCGAAGTGAAGGGCTACATCCACCGCCCCGAATGGTATTTTGAAGACCCCGCCGACTCCGTGCGCCGCCACGCCCTCGACCTCCTCCTGATGGTACAGGGCTGGACGGCTTCACCAGTGAGCGTGATGACGGGCTGCGAACCCTTCGACCTCCGCCACCCCATCGAGGAAAGTCTCACGCTGAGCGGCACGGTCATCAAGGACATCCACCGCGTAAAGCCCTATCCGGGCCTTCACATGAGCCTGACCATGTTTTCCGACAACGGGGGCTCTGTGAAGGGCGAGGCCACCACCGATTCGCTGGGGCGCTTTTCGTTCACGTCCAACACAGACTACTGGGGCGAACAGATGGGCATTTTCCACCTCACGGAGCCTGAGTCGGGCGAAAACCGCTGGTCGCGCGTTATGCTTGACCGCTGGCATGGTCCTCGTCCCCGCCCGTTCCACCCCTCTGAACTCGCGCCGGAAAGTCCCCGACTGCCGCAGGCAGCCGCGCAGGGACAGGCAGCCCCGCCGCCCGACTCCGACCTCCTGTTCCAATGGAAGGACACGCTCTCCCGCACGCCCCAATATCTTCTGCGCGAGGCCAAGGTTGTCGATAAGAAGGGACGGCGATACAAGGGCCTGAACTTCAATCGCTACACCTATGGTGGCGGCGAGAAAAAGGGTTTCCGCCACAGCGAGTTCTACTGGAACGTGCCTCTGGAACTGGAACGTGCCAAGGACAAGGGCATGAGTTTCTATTCCATGTACGACTTCTTCGCCTACCTCTTCGACCGTAGCGAACTGGCCTACGACAACTCTCACTTCGACCCCTCCGCCAAGCCCGAAACCACCGAGGAGGGCGAAGAGCATACGCCGCGCGATGACGATGGCGCATGGGTGGAGGAACTTGAAGGCCTCCGCTACAGAAACAGACCTGTTCTCACGGAAGTAAACAACGGTTCCGGAGCCGTGGGCGGCGAGGGCATGAACACCGCCCCCGAAGAAGTGAAGTCGTGTATGCTCACCACACACTACCTCAAGCCAGGCAGCAATATGAAGCCAGGCGATGGCTACCTCTTCATCTACACCTCGCCCGACTGGCATAAGTGGCGTGAGAAGCGGGGCTACACCAAACGCCACATTTGGGGCTATGCCGTGCCACAGGCCTTTCCCCGCCTGAATTACTACGAACTGCCGGCCACCAATCCCGCCGACTTCCGCCGCACGCTCTACTGGGCTCCTTCACTCCACACCGATGCCTCGGGCCACGCCAACGCCATATTCTTCAGCAATGCCCGCGAGGGGCAGCAACTCAGCATAAGCCTGTGCGGCATCACGCCCGAAGGCGATATTATCAGCTACGAACGCTAAGCGACGGCCACAGTATTCGCACTTTGAGCTGCGCTCCAAGATACTTCCGCTCGGAAAAGCTCAAATTTCGCTGCGCTCACGCAGGCTTTTCTCGCGCTTATTCGCACTTTGAGCTGCGCTCCAAGATACTCTCGCTCGGAAAAGCTCAAATTTCGCTGCGCTCATGCAGGCTTTTCTCTTGCTTATTCGCACTTTGAGCTGCGCTCCAAGATACTCTCGCTCGGAAAAGCTCAAATTTCGCTGCGCTCATTTGGCTTTTCTCTCGCTTATTCGTATCTTTGCAACCTGATTTATACAACCATTATATAGACTGATATGAGCCACCTTCTATTGCCTGCAGGCTACCAGCCGTTGCTCGACGTCTGGCAGACGGAGCAGGGCATCAAACGCATCAAGGACTTTTTCCAAATGAACCTCTCCACGGAACTTCATCTGCGGAGAGTTACAGCCCCGCTCTTTGTGATGAAAGGATTGGGTATCAACGACGACCTGAGCGGGACGGAACGGCCCGTTTCCTTCCCCGTCAAGGCCCTGGACGACCGCAAGGCCGAAGTGGTCCACTCTTTGGCAAAATGGAAACGGCTCTCGCTGGCCGAACACGCCGTGGAGGCCGGACAAGGCATCTACACCGACATGAACGCCATACGCGCCGACGAGGAACTGGACAACCTGCATTCACTCTACGTGGATCAGTGGGACTGGGAAGCCGTCATCACGCCCGCCGACCGCACCACGGCCTACCTGCACGATGTGGTACGGCGCATCTACGGAGCCCTGCGGCGCACGGAATACCTGACCTGCGAACTCTACCCGCAAATCAAGCCCTTCCTGCCTGCCGACATCCATTTCATCCATAGCGAGGAACTCCTCCAGCGCTACCCCACGCTCAGCCCCAAGGAGCGCGAGGATGCCATCTGCCGAGAGTACGGAGCCGTGTTCATCACGGGCATTGGCGGCCGTCTGTCCAATGGCGAAAAGCACGACGGGCGCTCGCCCGACTACGACGACTGGTCGTCCGCAGGCTCCGACGGGAAGCCGGGCCTCAACGGCGACATCCTCATCTGGTACCCGCTTCTCCAGCGCAGCATCGAACTCTCGTCGATGGGCATCCGCGTGGACAAGGAAGCCTTGCTGCGGCAGCTGGCTCTGGAAGGTATGGAGGAACGCCTCTCACTCTACTTCCACCAACGCCTCGTGGCAGGCGAATTGCCTCTGTGCATAGGCGGCGGCATAGGCCAGAGCCGCCTGTGCATGGTGCTCCTCCACAAGGCACACATAGGCGAAATCCAGGCCAGCATCTGGCCCGACGAGATGCGGCGGGAATGCCGTGAAGCCGGCATACCCCTTATTTAAGACAGGGCCTGTTACTTAGCATTTTCTTTCATCCAGCATGTTCCCACGTACAAACAGAAGGATAAGTCTCCTGATTGCCCTTCTGCTCCTCACTCTCCCCGCGCGGCTCCCCGCCCTCGCCCCTGCTCCTTCCCGTTCCGACGCGCAGAACGAGAAGGAGGCCAAGGCCCTGTTTAACAAAATCTATGACAAAGTGTTCGGCAAGGAGGGCTCCACGCTGTCCTACGCCGTAAACATCATCGGCCTCTACAAGACCCAAGGCACCATCACCTACAAGGGCAAAAAGCTGCGCTACCAGGAGAAGCGCTACGCCGCCTGGGAGGACGGCACGACCGCCTACATGGTAGATAAAAAGAAGCGCACGGTAAACATCTACCGGATGGACGACGACAAGAAGGACAAGTACTTGTCGAAATTCAAGTACGACGTAAACAACTTCCGCTTCAGCTACACCGTGGAGGGCGACTGCTACAACATCACGGCACGCGTGAAGGACTCTAAGTTCTTCGGCATAAAATATGTATCGGCCATGGTGAAAAGGAGTAGCCTGACACCCGTCAGCATGAAGATAAAACTGGCATTTATCTCTACGACCGTGCAGATTACCAACTTCAAGGCGGGAGGCGTCTCGGACGATTGTTTCCGCTTCCCCAAGAAGAATTTTGCCGACTACAGCTTTACGGACCACAGAAACGAAGAACAGTGAACACTGAAGCAGGACAAGCGCAGAGCAATCTGCCGCACGGCAACCACGCCGCCAAGGAGCCGCGCCGGCGGTTTGTAGTGGACGACAAAATACCCTACATCCGACCCTATCTGGAGCATGCAGGCGACTGCGTGTTCCTGCCCGGGCGAGCCATTTCGGCGGACGACGTGCGCCAGGCCGACACGCTGGTGGTGCGCACCCGCACGAAGGTGGATGCCCGCCTGCTGGAAGGCTCACGCGTCAGACAGGTCGTTACGGCCACCATAGGCTTCGACCATCTCGACACGGCGTGGCTGGAGGCGCAGGGCATAGCGTGGCACAACTGCCCGGGCTGCAACGCGCCCTCTGTGGCACAGTATGTGAGGGAAGCCCTCCACCGCTGCGGCTTTCCGGAGGGCGGCAGGGGACGCACGGCGGGCATCGTGGGCCTCGGCCATGTAGGACGCGCGGTCAGGGCAGCTCTGGAGAAAGAGGGTTGGCAAATCCGCGTCAGCGACCCGCCCCTGGGCCTTAACGACGACCTGACCTCTTGCGACGTGATTACCTTTCACGTGCCGCTCACCCACGACGGCGACTGCCCCACCTGCCACATGGCCGATGCGGCCTTCTTCCGCACCCTATGCCGCCGCCCCCTGATTGTAAACGCGGCACGGGGCGGCGTGGTGGACGAGGAGGCGTTGCTGCAAGCCTTGGACACGGGCGCAGTAAGCGGGGCCGTGATTGACTGCTGGGAGCACGAGCCCGACGTGAACCGCCAACTGCTGCAAAGGGCTCTGCTGGCCACGCCCCACATTGCGGGCTACAGCGCCAACGGCAAGGCGGCGGCTACCTGGCAGACGCTACGCCACATCGATCCCTGCGGCCCCTGGCCGGCCTCACCCGCCGAGCTGCTCACCGAAGCCCTGGGCGGCAGCCTGCCCTCCCTGCCGCCCTACGACCCCACCCGCGACAGCGAAGCCCTGAAAGCCCATCCAGAAAACTTCGAGAGCCTGAGAGGAAACTACCCGCTGAGGCTGGAGTGAACCGCAAAGAGAGAAAAACGAAGAACTGACCTTTTGAACAACGCGCCCCCCTATGACAGAAATCATTATTCCTTTGATAGCACTCGTGATTGGCGTGGTGGTGGGATTCGTCCTGTCGCAACGCCAACACAAGGCCATCGTGCAGATGCAACAGCAACAGGCCGACCGCCGCGTGGAGGAACTGCAGGCGCAACACGCCTCTGAGATGGAACAGCACCTCCGCCTCGTGAAAGCCGAACTCAAGGCCTCGTCGGAGGACGTGCTGCGCGAACGCAGCGAGCAACTGGCTCAGGAGAACGGGGAGCAGATGGAAAAAGTGCTCACGCCCCTACAGAACAACCTGAAGCAGATGCAGCAAGCCCTGGAGCAGAGCAGCCGCGCCCATGCCGAGGGCATGGCACGCCTCGACCAGAGCATACGTTTCTCCATGCAGGAGAGCGCACGCCTGGGGGAACGAGCCGACCGCCTGTCGGCGGCCCTGACGGGACAGAACAAGACCCAGGGCAACTTCGGGGAGCTCCTGCTCCGGCAGGTGCTGGAGCAGATGGGGCTGGAGCCCGGCCTGCAATTCACGGAGCAGGCCATGCTGCGCGGCAACGACGGACGCCCGCTGCGCAACACCGAGAGCGACCAATGTATGCAGCCCGACGTGGTGCTCCACTTCCCCGACGAGCGCGACGTCATCATCGATGCGAAAATGTCGCTCACGGCCTATGTGGATTACCAAAGCGCCACCGACGACGCCCTCCGCGCCCAAGCCCTCCAGCGGCACTTGCAGAGTGTGCGCCAGCACGTGCGCGAACTCTCGCAGAAGAACTACAGCAACTACATCGGCGCAGGGCGCACGCGGCTGGACTACGTCATCATGTTCGTGCCCCAGGAGGGAGCCTATCAGTTGGCCCTGCACGCCGACCCTGAGCTCTATTCGTGGGCCTTCGCCCAGGGCGTGATGATTTCCTCCACCCAGAGCCTCTACGCCCTCCTCCGTATGATTGAAATCAGCTGGAGGCAACAGCGGCAGGTGGAGAATCAGGAGAACATCATGAAGGAAGCCACCACGATGCTGGAGCGCGTGCAACTGTTCTACGAGCGCTTCCAAGAGGTGCAGGCCATGCTGAGGCGCACCCAGGATGCCTTCACGTCGCTCAACACGACCATCGCCCCCAAAGGCAAGAGCATCGTTACCTCCGCCCTGAACCTGATTGGCTACGGAGCGAAAGCCCCCAAAACTTCCAAGAAGGCCAAGACCTTCGTAGAGGTGGCCGCCCTCAAAGCCGAGGAGGAACCGCAGGAACTGCCCAATGATTCCACCCCATCCGCCGGCAATGAGAACTACCCTATGCACTAGGAGAAACTACTCTATACACTAGGAAAAACTATCCCATACACTAGGAAAAACTACTCTATACACTAATTTCACCCACCCCCTACACTCCCATTCCCATCCCCACCGCGGCCTGCCCCTGTCGGAGGAACGGAGAGGGGGCTCGTACCAACCGTCATGAAGAACCTTTACATAGAAACCTACGGCTGCCAGATGAACGTGGCCGACAGCGAGGTGGTGGCCGCCATCATGCAGATGGCCGGCTATGAGCCTTGCGACACCCTGGACCAAGCCGATGCCGTGTTCCTCAACACCTGCTCCGTGCGCGACAATGCCGAGCAGAAAATTTTCCACCGCCTCGAAGCCCTCGCGGCAGAACGGCGCAAGCGGCAGAAAAGCACCGAAGGCCCACACGGCCTCATAATCGGCGTAATCGGCTGCATGGCCCAGCGCGTGGCCGAACGCCTCATCAGCGAGTGCGGCTGCGACCTCGTGGCCGGCCCCGACGCCTACACCGCCCTGCCCCATCTGATGGCCGAAGCCGAACTGGGACATAAAGCCATCAATGTGAGCGCCTCGCTCAGCGAAACCTACGCCGACGTGGTGCCACAGCGCATCCACGGCAGCCGCCTGTCGGGATTCGTGAGCATCATGCGCGGGTGCAACAATTTCTGCCACTACTGCATCGTGCCCTACACCCGGGGCCGTGAGCGCTCCCGCAGCGTGGAGAGCATCCTCAGGGAGGTGAGCGACCTGCGTGAGCGGGGCTACAAGGAGGTAACGCTGCTTGGCCAGAACGTCAATAGCTACCGCGCCGAGTTCAGCACGGACAACAGCCACGACCCCGCCGACAGCAACCGCACGGTGCTGTTTCCCGAACTGCTCCGCCTCGTGGCACGCGAGGCACGGGGGATGCGCGTGCGCTTCACCACCTCCCACCCCAAGGACATGAGCGACGACACCCTGCGCGTCATAGCCGAAGAGCCCAACGTGTGCCGCCACATCCACCTGCCCGTGCAGAGCGGCTCCGACGACGTACTGAAGCGCATGAACCGCAAATACACCCGCGAGTGGTACCTCGGCCGCGTGGCCGCCATTCGGCGCATCATTCCCGACTGCGGCCTGTCCACCGACATCTTTACGGGCTACAGCGGCGAGACCCTGGCCGACCATCAGGCCAGCCTCTCCCTCATGGAGGAATGCGCCTACGACTCCGCCTTCATGTTCAAGTACAGCGAGCGGCCGGGCACCTACGCCTCCAAGCACCTGCCCGACGACGTGCCCGAAGCGGAGAAAGTGCGCCGGCTGGAGGAGCTCATCGCCCTGCAAAACCGCCTCTCGCTGGAATCAAACCGCCGCTGCATTGGCCGGAGCTACGAAATCCTCGTGGAAGGCCGCAGCAAGCGCTCTGCCGACCAACTGTTCGGACGCACGGAGCAGAACCGCGTGGTCGTAATCCCCCGCACCGTCACCCTGACAGACGGCACCGTGCGCACCTTCCACCCAGGCGAATTTGTGGCGGTACGCATCACCGAAGCCACTCAGGCCACGCTGAAAGGCGAGCCGCAGGAAGCCCTCTGAACCCCGCCTGAAGACGCTTGCCCTACCCTTCGGAGCCTCTCTCCGCAACTGACGTTTCACCCTATTATATATAATGTGTATGAGCAACCTTGCCATTGGAGTTGATGTAGGCGGCAGCCACGTTTGCTCCGCCCTGATTGACCTCGCCGCCGGCCAGATTGTGGGCCGCCGCGTGCAGACCGACATCCCCCACACCGCACCCGCCGACCAACTCTTCCAAGCCTGGGCCGACAACATCGGCCAGTGTCTCACACAGGCGGCAGAACCCGTTACGCGCATCGGCATGGACTTCCCAGGCCCCTTCGACTACGCCGAAGGCATCTCCCAGATGGACCACAAACTCCCGCACATCAAGGGCTTGCGCGTGGCCGACGAACTGCGCAGACGCATCCCGGGCGGCGAAAACCTGAAGTTCCGCTTCGTCAACGACGCCTCCGCCTTCGCCCTCGGCGAGAGCCATTTCGGTGCAGCCAAAGAGGCCGACCGCGCCCTCGTCCTGGCCATCGGCACAGGCTTCGGCTCCGGATTCGTCAAGCAGCGGCAAGTGGTGGAAGAAGGTCCCGAAGTACCGCCTGCCGGCGAAGTATGGAATCTCCCCTGGGCAGGAAGCATAGCCGACGACTGGTTTTCCACGCGCGGCATCCTCGCCCGTTTCGCCACCCTCACGGGCCGGCAACTCCAAGGCGCAAAAGACGTGGCCGACCTCTACGACACCCTGCCCGAAGCACGCGACACATGGCACGCCTTCGGACGCGAACTGGCTCAGTTCACGGCACCCCTCCTCCAGCAGTTCCACTGCCACACCCTCCTGCTGGGCGGCAACATCGCCCTGAGCCACGCCCTCTTCATACCGCAAATGCAGACCACCTATGCCGCCGTCGGCCTCAACATAGACATCAAGCCCTGCGCCCTGGGAGGCGACGCAGCCATGCTCGGCGCAGCCACGCTCTTCGCCTAATCCCCCATTTGCCAATTCGCCCATTCGCTAATTTGCTAATCTGCTAATTTGCCAATTCGCTAATTTGCCAATTCGCCCCCCATGAACATCGTATTCCTCGATAGCCACGCCCTCAATCCCGGCGACCTGTCCTTCACTCCCATTCAGGCACTGGGCACCCTGACCTGCTATCCCCGCACCGCGCCCGCAGAAGTCGTGGAACGCGCCCGCGAAGCCGATGCCCTCATCATCAACAAAGTCCGTCTCGGCGAGGACGAGTTCCGACAGCTTCCCCGGTTGCGCCTCATCCAAGTGGCCGCTACGGGCTACGACGTAGTGGATGTGGAAGCCGCCCGCCGCCACGGCATCGCCGTGTGTAACGTACCGTCCTACAGCACCCTACTCGTGGCGCAGCACACCATGGCCCTCATACTCGCAGCCTGCAACCACGTGGAGCACTATGCAGAACTCTGCCGCGAAGGCTACTGGTCCTCCAGCCCCGACTTCTGCCGGTGGGACCGCCCCGTGCTTGAACTCAGCGGCATGAGCATAGCCATAGTGGGCTTCGGCAGCATAGGCAGCAAACTGGCCCAACTGCTCCTGCCCCTCGAAGCCGAAGTGCTGGCCGTCAGCAGCAAGCCGCAGGGCAGCCTGCCCCAAGGCGTGCGCCGCGTGTCGATGGAAGAAGCCTTCCGCACGGCCCACATCGTCAGCCTGCACTGCCCCGCTACGCCCCAAAACCGAGGCTTCGTCAATGCCGCCCTGCTCGCCACCGCACGCAAGGGCCTGATGCTCATCAATGCCGCACGGGGCGCACTCATCAACGACAACGACGTGGCCGCCGCCCTCCACAGCGGGCAGTTGGCCTGCTACTGCGCCGACGTGCTCAGCCAAGAGCCCCCCAGCGCCGACAATCCCCTGCTCCACGCCCCGGGTGTCTATCTCACACCCCACATCGCGTGGTCATCCTTCAACACGCGCACACGGCTGGTCAGCATCATGGCCGACAACCTCCGCGCCTTCGCAGAAGGCCACTTCCAAAACGTCGTAAACTGAAACAACACGCCAGCACTTCACAACCCCTCCCTGCAAGTCTCCCTTAGGGAGATTTAGAGGGTCTCCTCCCATCCCTTTGCGCCTTCCAGTTAGCAAAACGGCAATGCTCGCGGAGAAAAGCCTTAATTTTCACAAACAAAAACTTCGCAAGAACAAATCTTTTGCATAATTTTGTGCGCAATATAAATATCACCCCCCTTGATGAAGGGCTACATTGTAGCACAAACGAATCACAAACAAAAAAATGGAAAATACAGCGAATGTTCCAATGCAACATTTCACGGTCAGCATTCCCACGGTGGATCTCAAACGTTTCAAAGGCCTCATTAAAGCAATGGGCTGGACTTTTGAACAAGAGATGGACGAGACAGAATACATCATGTCTCAGCCTAAGATTATGGATGCCATCAGCAAAGGCGACGAGGCCATAGCCTCCGGTAACTACACCACAACACGCCTTGAAGAAATATGGAATTAGTCATTCTCCCCGAGGCTCAGGAAGACCTACAATACTGGAAGGAAAGTGGCAACAAGGCAATTATGAGGAGGATTTCCTCTTTGCTTGCAGACATTCTGAAGCACCCCTTCACAGGTATCGGTAAGCCAGAACCTCTCAAGCATAATTTGCAAGGGAAATGGTCACGCAGAATAAACAAAGAGCATCGGGTCATCTACTCCATTTCTGACGGGAAACTCTATGTGTATGTATTCTCACTCCGTGACCATTATTAAAACACCCCCACCCCTCCCTGCAAGTCGCCCTTTAAAGGAGATTTAGAGGGTCTCTTTCCCCTACGCCGCAGGCGTTAAGGATTCCAGACCGGGGCACCGCCCCGGGCATCAAACGGAAACAGCCCTCGCCCCAGCGGGGCACAACCACGAACCGCGACAACAGCAATGGGCCAATCACTCTCAAAAGTCTATCTCCACACCATATTCCATATCAAAGCACAGGGCATAAGCATCCTGCCCGAAACGCGGGAGGCGCTCTACGCCTACATAGGAGGAATAACCCGAACCATGGAGTCGGCTTGCATCATGGCAGGCGGCACGACCGATCATGTCCATTTGCTATGCACATTGCCCCGAACAATCTCCATCGCCAAGTTGGTGGAAGAAATAAAACGAGCGTCAAGCAAATGGCTCAAGACCCAAGATTGCCATTATGCAAAATTTGAATGGCAGGCAGGATATGGCGCATTTTCCGTCAGCCAGTCACAAGTTGAGAAAGTAAAGACTTACATTAACAATCAAATGGAGCACCACGCACACAAGTCTGCAGCAGACGAATACATGGACTTGCTTGCTGCTTACGAGACGGAATACGACCCACGCTATTTCCTCCGCGACTGACCCTCTGCCCCGCTGGGGCGGCCAGTTCCCACCCATATACCCAGGGCGATGCCCTGGTCTGGGCTCCAAATCCCCTGCGGGGAAACTGCAAGTCTCCCTAGGGAGATTCAGAGGGTCTTTTCTCCACCCCTTTGCACCCTCCGGTTTGCAAAACGCAGCACACAAGGAAGCAAGCCCTAATTTTTACAAACAAAAACTTTGCACGGACAAATCTTTTTCATAATTTTGTGCGCAATATCAATATCATCAATCCCATAGCGACAGCCCCCGCCCCAGCGCAGCACTCCCGCAAACGTCCGACATATACCACCACATTCCACGCCTCTGCCCCGCCGGGGCGAAAAACAACATACAACTATGGCAATACCTGTAACCAACATTCCCGTCCTCACAGGAGAGGTGGCAGAACGCTTCATCGAACAGTGCGAATACAACTCCCAGCACTTGAGAGGTTCCCAGTGGACGCAGGAAAGTGAAGACCGCTTCCGGGCCATTATAGAAAAGTTCAACAAAAAGACTCAGGAGCTGCGCAGCAAGGGGTTGATATGAAAAACTTTTCTGACTTTGACATGCTCCCACAAGGTACGGATCATTGCCTTATTAAAACAACCCACCCCCACCCCTCTCTGCAAGTCGCCCTTTAAGGGAGATTTAGAGGGTCTTCCCTAGGGAGTTGGAGGGGGCTCAATATAATCATTGCAACCATGCCAAATCTCAACGACGAATTCAACTACTATTTGGAGCACCAGAAGGAACTGCTGCAGCAATACAGCGGAAAGTTCCTCGTAATCATGGGGCAAGAGGTGGTTGGGGTATATTCCGACCGCGCTGATGCCTACTATTCCTCGCTTGAGAAGTACGCTCCGGGGACTTTCCTCATCCAGCTCTGTACCCCCGGCGACAGTGCATACACTGTGCGATACTACAATCGCGTATCACCCGTATCTGTAGCCCCAGCCGTATGAGCCATCCCCTGACAATAGAATTTGGAGTGCGGGCACTGGAGATTGCCACCGAAGTGAAGGTCTCTACCGCATACGATGCAGCAAGAATGCCCGGGGTGTCTCATCCCGCCTATGAACCTTGCACTGCCGTATGGGACACAGGAGCAATGAGCTCAGTCATAACTCCAGCATTGGCTGCAAAGTTAGGGCTTCACTCTCTCGGCATAGTTAAGATGCAGCATGCCAATGGAGAGTCGTTGGTTAATACCTACATGATTAACCTTCTTCTTCCAAACAAAATGGAAGTGAGCACCCTACTTGTAATGGAAGGGGCAATGACAGACGCAGACGTCTTGATTGGAATGGACATAATCACTCTATGTGACTTCGCCATCACAAACAAAGGAGGCAAGACCACCTTCTCGTTTGACATCCCTTCCACAAGAAAGACCGACTATCAGGCATAATCACCTCATCAACTCACATTACTTTATTAAAACACCCCACCCCCACCCCTCTCTGTAAGTCGCCCTTTAAGGGAGATTTAGAGGGTCTCCTAATTAAAACAAACCCTTTTAATTAACTTTATTAACCAAAACAACCAAACACATGAAAAAGTTTCTTACTTTTGTGCTGTTGTGTCTTATGAGCATAGCAGCATGGGCTGCAGAGCCCTCATTCGACACTTCGAAGCATTACTACATCAAGAATGTAGATGCCGACAAGTATGTCGTTCTCAACAGTTCTGGCAATGCTACAATCAGTGCCACCAACAAGACGCTCTTCACTATCGAAGGCTCTGGATCGAGCTACACGATTAAGAGCGGAAACACTTACCTCAGTGCCAGTAGCTGGAACACCCAGCCTTCCACCGCATCGTTCACATGGATCATTGATGAGCCGGAAAATGGTAAATTCACTTTTGAGCAGAACACGACGAATAACAAAGGCCACCTAGGCCTTGACAAGCTTGATGAAGGTGAAAAACTCTACTGCAACAAGCAACTTACCGACCATGCATACTTTGTTTTGGTGGAACCTGAACAGCAGACCTACACCGTACACATCACGGGTGCTCCCGAAGGTACTCAGGTAACTTATGGCGATGCAAAAGTTGGCAATGGTGCAACTATTACCGCTACTGGCATTGTCGCTGCTGACATTACTCCCGATGAGATAGAAGGCTACTCTGCTACCGTTACCATCGATGACAACAACATCAACGTAGTTTATGTAGAAAAAATCAAATTGAACCATCTCTATGGTCTGTCCACAGCAAATCGTGGTGCATGGGTTATTGTTGATGGTGTTATGAAGAGTACGGCTCATTCCAGCGTTGAAAAATCCATTGACTCCGCTGATGCTTACCAGCAGTTCGCCATCTACGAATATGACGGTGCCAAGTATCTCTGGAACGAGGGTGCCCAGCACTTCCTCAACAACGCCGGTCAGGTTGTACCTATCCAGCAAGCCAGCCCCATTGACTGGTCAGAAGAAAACGGTAACACCTATTTCTTCCATTTCACTGATGCTGCAGAGAAGTTCATCAACATCAACGGTTCTAAGGTCGTTGAAATTTGCTATTGGAGCTATGCCGACGAAGGAAACATGATGCATCTTGCACCCGTAGAAGGTTTTAATGCCACCAATGTAGCTAATGTCATCGCTTCCGATTTGAGCGAAAAGAGCTTCACCGTTACCATCACAGGCGCTCCTGCAGAATCCAATCCTCAGGTTACCTACAACGACCAGACCGTGGGCAATCAGGGCACCATCAAGGCTTCCTCTATTGATGCTCATGAACTTACAGCCACAGAAATTGTTGGTTACTATCCTTCAATCACCATCGAAGGCACCACTATTACTGTAGCTTACACTCAGCTTCCTTTTGTACAGGGTCAGCCCTACAATATGACTCTGCGCAACAAGAGCATGTATTATGATGCCGCTTCCACCCAGATTAAGGTTCAGAACGGCGCTATTGCAGAAGGTGATCTCTCTGGCTGCTTCAAGATTGAAGGCACCTATGCCGAAGGCTTCATCTTCTACAGCATTGGCGCAGGCAAGTACTTCAAGGTTGATGACACCAGCGCTGACAACGCCATAGCCAAGGCAACTGCTGATGCAGATGGTGCTACCCGCTACGACCTCGTTACACCTTCCAATAATGGTGTGGGCTTTACCTTCAAGATTCATGGAACAAACGACAACTACATCAACGAGCGCGGCACCTTCAGCACCTGGAAGGCCGGTGCAGGCTTGAATGATGTCGGTGGTGCTTTGAGATTCACCGAAGTTGAAGTAGCCGAAATCTATGACATCACTTTCAACTTCACTGGCGTTGCCACTGGTTCTACTGCGATAAAGGTTGAAAACGGTGTTACCCCCACACTTCCTGCTATTCCCGATTATGTAGAATACACCATTACTCCTGCCCTTGCAGTTGCTACGGCAAATGCCACCTACACCATCAACTCCAGCTACAAGGAGAATGCCCTTCCCTTCACCATCGGTCAGAACAAGTACTACACCATCAAGCAGAACCGCAACCCCAACCTCAACATCTATGTTGAAGGCTCTGAAATCAAGACTGTGGCCTCCTCTGCTACTCCCGACTCCTATTACGCATGGGAATTCGGCGGTGATTGGCTGAACGGCTTCACACTGAAGAACAAGGGCGCTGCCAAATACGTCAGCTTCGGTACAGACAATCCTGGCGACAAGACCAAAGCAACCCTCGTTGATGCTCCTCAAGCTGGCGCATACTTCGACTTCGCTACCAACGGCGACTATAGTTTCCTGAAAGTTCACGGCAGTGCCAATGCCTACGTCAGCAATAACGGCGGTACCGGCACCACCTACCTCACCAACTGGAATACCGGCAATCCCTACAACGATGGCGGTTCACAGCTGATTATCGCAGAAATTGAGTTCGGTGCAGAAAAGACCTACACCTACACCGTTACCGATGTAAACGGTAATACGTACACTGGCTCCTTCACCACTGATTCTGCCAATCCCGCTCCCTCCTTCACCGGTGTGGATGGTTATACGCTGACTGACGTAACAGTTAACGGTGACGAAATCACCGCTACCATCAACTTCCCCTTCCCCGTAAACACGGCTACCCGCATCGCAAGCTTCAACGACAACAACTTCCTGTGGCAAGCTGACGGCACAGACGTTAAAGTCGTGAAGGGTGCTACTGCCAACAGCAATGTATTTGACTGGATTATCATTCCTTCTTTTAGCAATGGAGCATTTACATTCACGATTCAGAATGTGGCAGCCAACAAGTACCTCTACGCTGCAGGCACTTCTACCGCACATGCTCAGGGAGATGTAACCCTTCAGGATGAAGGCACTGCATTGACTTTTGCAAGCAGCGCATTTAAGATGGCTGAAAAGAACATGTACCTCTCGCTCAACTCCTCAACGGGTGATAACGGCAGAGTACAGTATCTTGGCACACTGGACAGAACCCACGGCGGTACCACTGTTCGCTTCGATGCCCCCAGCGTTATTCCCACTGGCCTTGAAATCACCATCGGCGCTACTGGCTACGCCACCTTCTATGATGAAGTTGCCCGTGCCATCCCCGAAGGCGTGAAGGCTTACTACTGCAACTACAATGAAGGAACTGGCAACCTCGACACCAAAGATATCACTGAGGAAACAGGTCTTACCTACATTCCCTCCTACATTGGTGTAGTTCTTGAAGGCAAAGCTGGCACCTATACATTCAACAAAGTTGAAGAAGGTGAAGACGACTACGATATCGTTGAATATATCTTCATTGGCAAAGATGGATATACCTATTCCGCTCTTAACGGCACCGTTGAAGAAACCACTCTCGAACAGGCTAAAGCTGAATACGACGCCGAGAACATCTATGTTCTGTCCAAGGTCAGTGATGTGATTGGTTTCTATAAGTACGAAGGTGAAACCCTCGGCGCTCACAAGGCTTTCTATGCTCCCTATGATGCTACTGAAATCAACGGCTTCGCTCTCGACTTCGGCGGTCAGACCGTAGGCGTAAGCACCGTGATTAGCGCAACCAACCTCAAGGCTGGCTTCGACATCCAGGGCCGTCGCATCAACAAGATGCAGAAGGGTATCAATATCCTGAACGGTAAGAAGATTATCAAGTAATAACCACTAAACAGAAAGAAACACTTATGAAAAAGTATATCATTCCCGCAGTGGACGTTACTGCTATGCACGTTGAAAACACCGTTTTGACGACCAGCTTCACCGTTGGTTCCGACGACATAGTCGTTGGCGGCACTGGCGACCAATCCGATGAGCATATGGGCCAGCTCACCAATGGCTGGAGCTGCGAAAACTGGACAACGAGCACCGACGAATAATCCCCACACTCTCTGATAGACAGGCGGCCGCACATCACTGTGCGACCGCCTGTTGTTTTAGACAATGAAAAGTATTGGGCTGAAAGCCCTACGTTGTATAGCCTGCGGCAGAGCGACCGAAGGGAGCGCCGCCGTAGGTATAGGCACACACATGGTAGGATGACGCGCCGTGCCAAGGAGGATGACATACATCCACGCACGTAGGTGTCGCCTACCTACGGCAGGCTTCGTGCGGGATGGGCTATCCAGCCATTGCGGCCTCCGGCCTTATGGCTGACCGCTCGGCCCGTAGGGACGCTTGCCAGAGCAAGAACCTTTATATTATCCCTAACGGGATATTGTGGGAGAGTGAACAATTAAGTCCTGAAAGGACGATATAACGGAGGGTGGGGCGTGAGCCCTACCTCACCCGTTTGCTATTTTACTCCGGGAGCGCTGTAAGTGCGACATGATTACCACTTTACTTGAATCATATCGCACTTACAGCGCTCCCATAAAGGGGCATCCCCAACAGATAGGGCTCTCGCCCTATCCTCCACTCTGTCGCACCTTCGGTGCTCTCTCAGGCCACGTGAATTGGGGCGATGCC
>JAGHRT010000001.1 GCA_018066245.1 Candidatus Equimonas faecalis
CGCCGTGCCCTGGACAACCGTGGCGGCATAGTGATAGAAAACGGCAGGAAAGTGCTGAAGTAATCCCCCTAAATTCCCTAAGAAAACAATGAGACGTACATATATTATTCCCACGGCCTCTTCCGTGCCCCTGCGCCTGGAGGTCACCCTCCTCGCGGGTTCCATTACGCACGAGACGACACACCCCGAAATAGGCGACGACGCGGATTACACGCGTCAGCAGGGCGTAAGCTGGGACAACTGGAACGAGGATTAGTCCTCGCCCCCTCCGGCTCCTACGTGGCGGAGGGGCATTCCTGACGCTCTGTCAAACTAACGATTACTACCCTATAGGATGGCTTTTCCTGTCCTATAGGGTAGTTTTTCGTAGTGTATGGAGTAGAATTTCTTAGTGTAGGGAGTAGTTTTTTTATATTGTTTTTCCCGGAGCACCGAAGGTGCGACAGAATGGAGGATAGGGCGCGAGCCCTATCTCTTGTGTTTAACCCTATGCAGGAGCACTGTAAGTGCGATATAATTCCCACTTTACTTGAAATATGCTGCACTTACAGCGCTCCCAAAGAAAAAGGCCAAAAGTGAGGTAGGGCTCTCGCCCTACCCTCCGTTATGCCGTCCTTTCAGGACTTTCACGGAATCTACTTTATGAGTTTCAATTTGAAAATAAGCGGGGCATACTGCGGTATGCTGCCGCTGCTGCCTCGTACACCATAGGCCAGATGGAAGGGGATGATTACCTCCCACTCGGCACCGGGCTTCATGAGTGTGAGAGCCTCTGTGAAGCCTTTGATGAGGTTGGAAGCGGGGCAGGTGAGGGGGTCGCGGTCGTAGTTGGAGTCGAATATGGTGCCGTCGGTCAGGCGGCCTTCGTAGAGGAACGTAACCTCGTCCGTGGCTTTGGGGCTCTGGCCGCTGCCTTCCGCCAGCACGCGATAGAGCACTCCGCTGGGGGTGCGGGAAAGCGTGGTGTCCTTGGCACGTTCTATCATAAAGGAGTCGGCTGCAATTTGGGGAAGGGGAAATCCGTCCTTGAAAGCGCCCATATAGCAGCTTTGGTCGGCTTTGTAGAGAATGTAGCCGTCGGGGCCGTCGGGCAAGCTGTCGGCATTGACGGGGCCTGTGTAGTAGTCGGCTTCCATGGCGGGCGTAACGGCTGTGGCAGGGACGGTGTAGGGCATCTGTTCAACTTCGGCTTGCTTTGTGCCTTGACAAGCGCACATTAAGGCTGCGAAGGGCAGCACGCCGAGCAAATAAAAAGAAGTGTGTGTCATCATATAAATAGGTGAAAATGGGTATCTGCTTGTACTCTGTTGGGAACAATTCGCTGCAAAAGTACAAAAAAAGCGTGAAAACGTTGTCTTGCTGATGGCTTTTTTGTATTTTTGTGCGGTTAAAATTCAGAAAAGTATGAAGAGAACTCTATTTTCATTCGTCGTAATGGTGGCCGTCATCCTTGTTTCGGCAGCGAAGTGCCGGCAAGACGAAGTTGTAAAGCAACTTACGAACAGTCATGTCGTATGGGCGGACAGTGTGGCCGTCAGCCCTGAAGCTCAGGCACGTATTGTGTATGATTTGGTGTTTCCCATCGACGGGCCGGAAGGAGTGGCGGACAGCGTTATGGCTTGGCTGATGCCGGTTGTGGCTGACAGCGCCTCACTTGCGCCCCATGCCGATAGCTTGGATTTTGCTAAGGCAATCGACGGCATAGGCCTGAAGGCCCTGAGCGACGATGTGGCCGAATTGGAAACGATGGTGGCCGATGGCCATGTGGTCAGCACGGAGCGTATCACAAAGGTGGCCGTGGCCTATGAAGACAGCCTTTGCATCACCTATCTGGCTACCATAGAAAGTTACTTAGGCGGTGCCCACGGTTCGTATGCCATTATTGGCGCTACCTTCCGCAAGGCCGATGGCCGGCGTATGAGCTATTCCGACCTTCTGGCCGACCGCACACCCGTGCAAGTGCGCAATGAAATCAAGGAAGGTCTGAAAGCTTATTTCTACGTCAGTACCGACAGCGAGCTGCGCGAACAGCTGTTCGGCAAGGAGGACTTCACGATGAGTGAGACGGAATACGCCAACTTCCCCCTGCCGGCATTAGGGCCGTGGTTGGAAAAGGACGGCGTGCATATTCAGTACCAACAGTACGAGATTGCCTGTTATGCCGCAGGAATGCCCGCCGTAGTGTTGCCTGCCAGCAAGTATGGAAAGTCCAAGTAGTTTGGTGCAGGACTTTGTGCCTTTCCGCTTTGATGCCGACAGCGTGCTTCTGGAGCGGATTCAGAAAGCGGCCATAGAGAAGCTGCAAACGCTTTTTCCGGATAAGGGCATTGTGGCGTATGACTTACTGACGTTGGGCATCGGTACCGATTCTCTCTACAGCGATACAGGCTTGGACATTTACGAGTTGGGATTGGCGGAGGGCGACGTCCCTGCCATCCGCAATCAACGCGATGCCTGCGTCATTACCCTGAGGGTGTAGTTGCACCATATTATATATATACGCGCGAGGCTCTTGCCCCGTCCCCATAAAACCAATTAAGAAATACAACAATCATCCCAAACCGTTCCCCGCCCTTTAAGGGAGGGGTTAGGGGAGGGTCTTCTATATGCCACTTATCAACGACCCCGTACATGGCTTCACCCCCCTACGCAGCCAGTTGCTGTGCGACGTGGTGGCCCATCCCTTGTTCCAACGTCTGGAACGCATCCGCCAACTCGGCCTTTCCTCCTTCGTCTATCCCGGAGCGACCCACACGCGCAAGGCCCACTCCCTCGGTGCCTACACCTTGATGCAGCGTGCCTTCCGTGTGCTGCGCGAGAAGGGCTACTTCATCTTCGACAGCGAGGAAGAGGCCGCCGAGGCCGCCATACTGATGCACGACCTCGGCCACGGGCCTTACAGCCACGTGCTGGAGAGCGAAATCGTGCGCGGCTACTCCCACGAGGACATCTCCCTGATGATGATGGAGCAGATGAACGCCGACCTCCACGGCGCCCTGAACCTCGCCATACAAATCTTCAAGGGCGAATACCCCAAGCCCTACCTCCACGAACTTATCAGCAGCGACGAACTGGACATGGATCGCCTCGACTACCTCTGCCGCGACGCCTTCTATACCGGCGTGCGGGAGGGCTCCCTCGGTGCCGACCGCCTCATCCAGATGCTGGAACTCACGGAAGATGAGCACCTCACGATGTCCGCCAAGGCCGCATATCCGATGGAGAACTACCGCGTGGCTCGTCGCCTGATGTACTGGCAAGTGTATCTTCACAAGACCACGGTAGCCGCCGAGGAGGTGCTGCGCCGCGCCCTGCGCCGTGCCCATCAGTTGGCCGAGGGTGGGGCAGAAGTGCCCTGCACGCCCGCCCTGCATTACTTCCTCTATCCCGCCGAGCAGACGCCCGAGGCCTTCCTCGCCCATTACGCCGCGCTGGACGACAGCGACATCCTCTGCGCCCTCAAAATGTGGCAGGAATATCCCGACGGGGAACTCGCCCGGTGGGCGGGGATGTTCCTCACCCGCCGCCTTCTCAAAGTACACGTCGATCCCGAAACGGCCGACGGCTACCTCTTCACCAAGCAGGTGGAGAAAGACGGAGAGAGCCATCTTTACGCATTCTATAACCAAACAATATAACCAGCTATGCTAAAACAAATTATTACTTCTCTGGCCGTCGCCGTATGCTTGACGGCGCAAGCTGAAATCAACGTCATTCCCCGCCCCGCACAAGTGGTGGAAAAGACAGGTACGTGCCACATTACCGGCCTTGATGCCAAGAACGTGAAGTGGCAGAAGGACAAGAAAGTGAAGGGCACCGAAGCCTACACCCTCAGCGTTACGCCCAAGGGCGTCGTGGCCAAGGCCAGCACCGACGCCGGCCTCTTCTACGCCCGTCAGACGCTCATCCAACTGATGGACAAGGACGGCAACGTGCCCTGCGTGGAGATTAAGGACGCTCCCCGCTTCGCCTACCGTGGTCTGCACCTCGACCCCTGCCGCCACTTCCACAGCGTGGCAGAGGTGAAGAAGCAACTCGACCTCATGGCCCAGTACAAACTCAACCGTATGCACTGGCACCTCACCGAGGACCAGGGCTGGCGCATTGAGATTAAGAAATACCCCGAACTCCTTGAGAAAGGCGCCCAGCGCGTGGAGGCCGACGGCTCCATCCACAAGGGCTACTACACGCAGGAAGAGGTGAAGGACGTCGTGGCCTATGCTGCCGCCCGCCATATCACCGTGGTGCCCGAACTGGAAATCCCCGGCCACGAACTCGCTGCCATCGCCGCCTTCCCCAACCTCTCCTGTCGCGGTGAGCAAACTACTCCGCGCATCGTCTGGGGCGTGGAGGACATCGTGATGTGCCCCGGCAAGGAGGATATGTTCACCTTCCTTCAGGACGTCATTGATGAGATGGTGCCCCTCTTCCCCGGTACGCTCTTCCACATCGGCGGCGACGAAGCCCCGCGCGGCGAATGGAAGAACTGCCCCAACTGTCAGGCTCGCATGAAGGCCGAAGGTCTCACGAAGGAGGCCCAGCTCCAGAGCTATGTCATCGGTCGCATTGAGAAGTACCTGCGTGGCAAGGGCAAGACCGTCATCGGTTGGGACGAAATCCTCGAAGGCGGCAACCTCGACACCACTGCCATTGTGATGAGCTGGCGCGGCGAGGAGGGCGGTATCATCGCCGCTAAGGCCCACCATCACGTACTGATGACTCCCGGCAGCCAGGGTCTCTATTTCGACCACTACCAGGGCGACCCGCAGGCCGAACCCCAGGAGTGCATCGGCGGCTACAGCACGCTGGAGAAGGTCTATTCCTACGACCCCGTGCCGCAGTCCGTTCGCGAGGCCGGTGCTGCCGACTACGTGCTCGGCGTGCAGGCCAACAACTGGAGCGAATACATCCACAACGATGCCGAACTGGAATGGCGCATCTGGCCCCGTGCCCTCGCCCTCTCAGAAATCGCTTGGAGCCCCGTTGAAGGCAAAGACTTCAAGGACTTCCAGCGCCGCGTTGATGGCCCCGCCACGCAGAATCTCCTGAAGGCCGGCATCAACTTCCATATCCCTTCCGTGGAACAGCCCGGCGGTTCGTGCGACAATATCGTCTTCACCGACTATCGTGACCTCACCCTCACCACCACGCGCCCCCTCGCCATCCGCTACACCCTCGACGGCACCGACCCCGAACTCGACAGCCCCCTCTACACGCAGCCCCTCCGCCTGACGAAGACTACCGTCGTGAAGACCTGCGCCGAACTCCCCGGCGGCATCCTCGGCCCTGTGCGTACCATCACCGCCAAGAAGGTGAAGGGCCTCCAGCCCGCCTCCAAACCCGCCATGGCCGACCCGGGCCTTGTGTGCAGCATCCACTATGGCGGCTACCGCACCGTATCCTCCTTGCAGGACACCCCCGACGAAGTATGCGTCATCGACAGCCTCTACCAGCTCCGCAACCGCGTCCCCGTTCCCGCCAGCGTGCGTAACGTCCGCGACTACGCCGCCATCGGTGAGGGCTATGTAGAAATCCCTGCCGACGGCATCTACGAGTTCCGCACGATGAATACCCAGCTCTGGATTGACGGCCGCCTCCTCGTTGACAACAGCGCCAGCCCCCTCCAGCGCCACAGCCGTAAGAACGCCGAGGTGGCTCTTGAGAAGGGCCTCCATCAGATAAAGGTCGTCTTCCTCGGAGGCATCTTCACCGGCTGGCCCACCTACTGGGATGACGCAGCCGTAGGCTTCCGCCTCTCCGGCCACAACCGCTGGCACAATATCCGTCCTGCCCAGCTCTTCCATTAAGCGAGCTCCCAATTTGCTAATTCGCTAATTCCCTCATTTGCTAATTACCTCTCCCTATCGCCCGCATAATCCCGGCCACGATTACTACGAGGCCGGGGCCTATCTCATCACGCTTGTCGTGACGGAGCGGGAGCGTTGCCTTAGCACCCTCGGCACCGATGCCCGTCAGCCCTCCGTTGCTCTCTCGCCCACGGGCCGCATCGTCAGCGAGGAGTGGGAAAAGACTGCCGCTATTCAGCGCGAGAAGGGCCGCAAGATACGCACTCTTGCCCAGGTCTGTATGCCCGACCATTGGCACGGCGTGATAGTGGTGGAGGAGCGTATGGATATAGCCCTTGGCCGCATCATCCAAAGCTTTAAGTCAGCCTGCACGGCTCGCTGGCGTCGCGAAGTCACGGGCTATGTGCAGCCGCCTTCCTCCTCCGATGGTGCGCCAAGCTTGGCGCACCAATTGGCCCGCATGAGCAAGGAGGCCCGCCGCACCTATTACGCCTCCCGCCCCCGCATCGAGCGTCCCCTCTTCGACGATGACTACGACGACACCATCTGCATTGACGCCGATCATCTCCAGCGCATGCTGGCCTATGTGGCCGACAATCCGCGCCGCGCCATCCTCCGCCATCAGCATCCGCAGTTCATGCAGCGCTGTCTCCACGTGATTATAGGTGGTGAGGACTACGCAGCCTTCGGCAATCTTTTCCTCCTCCGCTGGGCCAACAAGCTACAGGTGTTCTGCCACCGCAAGGCGCGCCTCGCCCAACTCACCCCCGCCGAGCGCCAGCAGCACGGCTACACCTACGACGCCCTGCCCACCCTCACCACGACCGTCCCCTACGAATCCACCCTCCATTTCCAGCGCCAGCGTGAGTCGTGGACTGCCCGAATACTGGCGGGTGCCACCGTCCTCGTCACTCCCGGCATCTCCAAAGGCGAACTCACAATGAAGAACGACTGCCTTTCCCACGGCTATCCTCTCATCCACTTGCAAGCCGAGGCCATCGGCTCTTATTGGAAACCCGAGCAGTCGCGCTTCGAGGCCTGCGCCAACGGCCGCCTCCTCATCCTCGCCCCCTGGCATCTGGACAGCAAGGGCCCCGTGGACGGCATACCCTCCGACAGCGACTACTCCCGTTTTCATAATCTCAACACCCTCGCCGCCCAAATTTGCCAATTCGACGGCGAGGCCCGTATCATTTAGGGTTCAGGGCTCAGTGGAAAAAACTGGGATTCATGCCGAGCATACAAGAAGAAGGAAGTTGCTAGCAACTTCCTTCTTCTTGTGGTGCCACCAGGAATCGAACCGGGGACACAAGGATTTTCAGTCCTTTGCTCTACCAACTGAGCTATGGCACCTTTGTTTTGCAGCAGAGGGGAAATCCCGTTCGTTTGCGAGTGCAAAAGTAGCAATTAGTTTAGAAATGGCCAAGTGGCCGGGGACTTTTTTTCGCAAAAAGGGTGTTTTATGCCGTTTTAAGACCTAAAAAGCATTATGGAAATGACAAAATACGCTCCTTGCATTGTTCCATCAACCATTTGGGTGTGCTGGTGGCTCCGCAAATACCTACGCTTTGCGCCCCCTCAAACCATGTAGGCTGAATGGCAGCGGGAGTGTCCACCATGTGGCTGCGTGGATTTTCTTTCAGACAGGCGTTGAATAGCACCCGCCCATTGCTGGATTTCTGGCCGCACACGAAGATGACGACATCGTGGCGTTGCGCAAAATGGCCTACATTGGGGAGGCGGTTGGCCACCTGACGGCAAATCGTGTCGTAGTATTCAAAACGGGCTGGCGGCTGGATGTGCTGTTGGATGTGGCTAACCAAACGACGGAAGCCTTCAAGGGGCTTTGTTGTCTGGGAAAAGAGGTAGATGTCGCGGTGGTAGTCGAGGGTGTCGGCTTCGGCCAGGCAGGCAATGACGCGGGCCGTGCCGTCGGTCTGCCCTACCAATCCAAGGACTTCGGCGTGGCCCGGCTTGCCATAGATGACAATTTGCGATTGGGGGTGGGCTTCGTAGGTGGAGCGGATGCGGCGTTGCAAGCGGAGTACGACGGGGCAGGTGGCATCAATCAGATGGATATTGCGGGAGCGGGCCATTTCGTAGGTGGCCGGCGGTTCGCCATGGGCACGGAGAAGGACGCGGGCTTCGCGCAGCGTCTGGAAGGCTTCGTGCCCTATCATTTCCAATCCCATGGTACGGAGCCTCTCGCACTCTCCCTCGTTGTGTACGATGTCGCCCAGACAGTACAACTGGCTGTGGGAGGCCAGTTCTTCCTCAGCTTTGCGGATGGCCGTCGTTACGCCAAAGCAGAAACCCGATCCTTCGTCAATTTCAATAACCATGCGTTTTGTTCCTCGATGGTGAGGGTGGAATTGTCCAGCACTACGGCATCGTCGGCCTGGCGCAGGGGAGCCACTTCGCGGTGGGAATCAATGTAGTCGCGCTCCTGCACGTTTTTCAGGATGTCTTCATAGCTGGCACTTTGTCCTTTGGCACGGAGTTCGTCGTAGCGGCGCCGGGCGCGTACTTCTGCGCTGGCCGTTACAAACACCTTGAGTTCGGCTTGGGGGAACACGGCCGTGCCTATGTCGCGTCCGTCCATGACGATGCCCTTCTGCTCACCCATTTTCTGCTGCTGGGCAGTAAGGAAGTGGCGGACGTAGGGCAGGGCTGCCACGGGGCTGACCTTGTTGCTGACTTCAAGGCTGCGGATTTCGTTTTCTACGCTTTCGCCGCACAGGGTTACCTCGGGCAGGCCTGTGGCAGCGTTGAGGGTGAAGCCCACGCTCACCAGTCCTTGCTCAATGTCGGCTTGAAGCTGAGGGGATATGCTGCCGTCTGGGGCGAAATACCGGTGGCGGAGTGCCCAGAGGGCTACGGCGCGATACATGGCTCCCGTATCTACATAGATGTAGCCCAATTCGCGGGCCAGTTGCTTGGCCATGGTGCTTTTTCCGCAGGAGGAGTGGCCGTCGATGGCCACGATTATTTTTTTCATTGTATGAGATTAGAAACTATAGGATGCACTGGCCATGAAGTTGGAGGCGGCCCTGTGGTAACGGGCGTAGCTGAGGCTGAAGTTGAAGCCTTTGACGTGGATGCCGCCGCCTGCCGTGAAGCCGGCCAGGGCGCTGCTTCCTGCGGCCTGAAGTTCGTAGGAACGGCGGAAGTTGTAGCCAAGGCTGAGCCAAAACAGGTCGGTGGGAGACACGTAGTCAAGTCCTACCACCAAGTGGTTGAGCAGGTTGCTCGTAAAGCTCACTTTGCCGTCCTCGCTTGTGGTGTAGTATTGCCTGTGGTTCCACTTGGTCAGATCTACGGCTGTCAGGTGGAAGTGGATGGGCGAGGAGCCGAAGGCTTTGCTCAGGCCTGCCTGAAGGGAGAAGGGTACACGTTCTGTGCGGTCGGTGTAGTTGGCCAGCTGCGCTCCCACGTTTTTGGCCACGATGCCTATGCTGAGATCTTTGTCGGGGTTATAGTAGTTCACGCCGAGATCCACTGCCAGCGAAAAGGCCGAAAAGTCGGCCAGGCTGGAGTAGGCAAACTTGAGGTTGGCGCCGCCCGTCCAGTAGTTGCTGAGCAAATAGCTGTAGCCCGCGCCGAAAAGGATGTCCTTGGGGGTGAAGGTGCCGAGCACGTTGCCGTGGGTGTCGGTTTCGTCCATTGAGCCGGCGGTGAGGTAGCGTGCGAAGGCCGTTCCCGTGTGGCGTTCGCCGAAGGCGTGGACATATTGTGCGCCGAACATATTGGCCCCGGTGGCATAGTTCATGAAGTCCAGCGAAAGGGTGCGGTGCTCCACATTGTAGAGCAGGGCGGGATTGTGGAGGGCCAACTGTGCGTCGTTTTCCACTACGCTGACGTTTTCGCCACCCATGGCGTTGGCTCTCACCGAAGCAGGAAGGCTGAACACTTCGGTGGTGGCGGTGCTCTGCTGAGCCCTCAGGCTGACAAGGCAGGTGCAAAAAAGCAGCAAAAAAGTGCTAAATTTCGTCATTTATTGCAAATTTGGGGCAAAGATACTATTTTTTTTCGGAAATAAGCCGTAATTTTGTAGCCTAATTGCATAAAGAGCGAATGAAAGGCCACGAAATCTACTCCAAAGCTTGGTGCGACATGCTTTTTGAAGGCCGCAACCGTGCCTACGGAGCCTACGTGTTGCGCCGCGATGCGGGGCATCGCTATGCGGTAGTCTTTCGTTGGCTTGGCATTGTATTCCTGCTGTTTGTAGCGGCGGCCATCGCCTTGGGCTTCTACGTCTATTCGCAGGTAAAGGAGGTGATGGCCGAACTCGACCAAGTTACGAAGTTGGAACGTCTGGAGCCGGAGAAAGACCACGAGTTCAAGCAAGTGGCCCAAGGGCGGCACTTCGCCCCCAACATGCGGCCAGGGCAAAGCATGTCGCGTCCGGAGATAGTGGATGGCTTAGTTTTTACCCTCCCTCTGGGCAACAACGGCCCCGAGAGTATGGTGCAGATGGAGGACGCGTTGCTCCTGCTTGACCAAGACACCCTTCAGAACCGGCTGCCCGACGACCTGCCTGAGGAGGGCCTGCACCTCACGCCCACGGAGGTGGTGGAGGAAATGCCCCTCTTCCCCGGCGGCATCGGGGCGCTTATGAAGTGGCTCGACGAACACATAATATATAATCACGCAAGCGTACGCGCGAGGGTGGAAGGCGACATGGAGGTAACCTTCATCGTGGACAGCGAGGGCCATGTGCGCGATGCGCGGGTAACAAAGCCCCTCAACTCTTCCCTCGACCGTATGGTGGCGGCCACCATCATGCAGATGCCCAAATGGGTGCCTGCCAAGAAGAACGGCCAACTCACCAACGTGCAAATCACACTGCCCATCCGCTTTGAACTGAACTGACGGCTACCGTGTTCCGCACGGAGCCGGCACCCAACTGCCATATACGACACCTATGACTATACCCAACATCATCAGCAACGCTCTGCAAGCCCTGTCCTATCCCACGCAGCCCGAGGGACTTTACGAACCTATCCGCTACACGCTCTCCTTGGGCGGAAAACGCCTGCGCCCCATGCTCACTCTGTTGGGCTACGGCCTCTACAGGGACGACCTTGAACGCGCCCTGCCCGCTGCCCTTGCGCTGGAAACCTACCACAACCACACGCTCCTGCACGACGACCTGATGGACAATGCCGACGTGAGGCGCGGACAACCCACCGTCCACCGCAAATGGAACGCCAACACGGCCGTACTCTCCGGCGACACCATGCTCATCATGGCCTGCCAGAAAATGATGGAAACCCCTACGCCCCACCTTGCCGACCTCATGACGCTTTTCCTCCGCACACAGCGCGAAATTTGCGAAGGCCAGCAGTATGATGTCAATTTCGAGGCTCGGACGGACGTTACCGTGGAGGAATACATCGAAATGATACGCCTCAAGACCAGCGTCCTGCTGGCCTGCGCCCTAAGGAGCGGAGCCCTCATCGCCGAGGCGCCCGAAGCCGACCAAGTCCAACTCTACGCCTTCGGCGAGAAACTGGGCCTGGCCTTCCAGCTGCAAGACGACTATCTGGATTGCTATGGCGACCCTGCCGTGTTTGGCAAGGCCACGGGGGGCGACATCCGCTGCGGAAAGAAGACCTACATGCTCATCAGCGCCGTCACCCGCGCCTCCGAGGCCGACCGCCACACCCTGCTCACCAGCCGCGCGCCGGAAGAGGTGCTGCCTCTCTACGAGCGCTACGGCATTCCCCAGTTGGCCAAGGAGCGCATAAACGCCTACTACGATGAAGCAGAACGCTGCCTCGGTATGGTGCAGTTGCCAGCCGACAGGAAACAGCCCCTCTGGGACTTGGCGCAAAGTATGCTCAACCGCAAGAAATAGACGCAGGCCCCTCTCTCACTCGCCCCAAGGGGGAAACTTCGTCCCCTAAAAAGGCCCCAGAGCATTCGGCCTATCCGGAAAAACCAGCTTATAGACTAAGAAAAACTATCGGTGGACTAAGAAAAACCACCCTATAGACTAATTTCAACTCACATATACACCCCTGACCCCTGCCCCTATCAAGGCTTCCACCCTTAGAAGCGGCAGGAAAGGGCCGCAGCATAGCAGAAAGGACTTTTCATGTACATCGACACCCACACGCATATCTACTGCGAGGACTTCAACGCCGACCGGCACGAAGCCCTGCGGCGTGCCCGCGAGGCCGGAGCCCGCGCCCTGCTGCTGCCCAACATCGACGCCGCCAGCATTGCACCCATGCTCGCCCTGTGCGAAGCCTATCCGCAGTTCTGCTACCCCATGATGGGCCTTCACCCTACGGAACTGCCCACGGAAGGCACAACACGGGTACTTGACCTCATGGAGCAGGAACTGCAAGACCACCCGGGCCGCTACATAGCCATAGGCGAGGTGGGCCTGGACTTCTACTGGGACCGCAGCCGCGAGGAGGAGCAAAAACAAGTGTTCCAGAGGCAACTGGAATGGGCTGTGCGTTTCAATCTTCCGCTTGTCATCCATTCCCGTTCAGCCCATCGCGAACTTGTCGAAACCCTTCTGCCCCAATCCAATAAGGTGCGCGGCATCTTCCACTGCTTCAGCGGAAGTCGCGAGGAAGCCACCGAACTCCTTACCCGCTTTCCCCACTTCATGCTCGGCATAGGCGGCGTGCTCACCTTCAAGAAATGCAAACTCCCCGATACCCTCAGCCAAGCCGTGCCCCTCTCGCGCATCGTGCTGGAGACCGACTCTCCATGGCTTGCCCCCACTCCCCATCGCGGAAAGCGCAACGAACCCGCCTACATCCCCCTCATCATCGACAAACTATCGGAAATCTACCAAGTCGCTCCCGACACCATAGCCCAAGCCACGACCCACAATGCTACAACAATCTTCCACACTCTTTGACCTCCCCGTCGATTTCGCCTGCTTCGGCTCAGGCTCCAGCGGCAACTGCTACTATCTCCGACAGGGCGACTGCGGCTTGCTCATCGATGCCGGAGTGGGTGAACGCCGCTTCAAAAAAGCCTTTATGGACTACGGCTTCAACATGGCCCAAATCAAGGCCATACTCCTCACCCACGAACACCTCGACCACACCCGCTGCGCAGGCCGCCTGAGCAAGAAAAACAATCTTCCCGTATATTCCACAGCCTCCGTGTTCACCAGCATGAGGCACAATCCAGTCATCCACAACAATGTGCCCGCGGCCAACGAGCAAACCATCCAGCACGGCACACCGTTCCAAATAGGCCCCTTCTGCATCGAACCCTTCAAGGTGCCTCACGACTCCTCCGATAACACAGGCTACTTCATCACCTGCGGCAACGTAAACTTCTGCCTCATCACCGACTGCGGCAGCCTCACGCCCGACATCTGCCACTACGTCAGCCGTGCCCAGCATCTCGTCGTAGAGGCCAACTACGACCGCGATATGCTCCAAAACGGCCCCTACCCCGAATATCTCAAACTGCGCATCCTCAGCAAAAACGGACACATGGACAATGCCGTCTGTGGTAACCTGCTCAGGGAAAACCTTACGCCCAGTCTCATTCGCAACATCTGGCTCTGCCACCTTTCGCAAGAAAACAACACCCCCGAGAAAGCCCTTGCCACCGTAAACGAAGCCATCGCGCCCCTGCATCTGCCGTGCAAAGCCGTGCCGCTCCACCGCATAGAGCCCACGGGGCCTTTCGTACTCAGAAGTGAGCAAAATTCTGCCTGAACGCAGAAATTCGCACCCGTGGGGTCAAATTTCCCCAAATATGTTTGGCCGTTTCGCAGGAAAGTCGTATTTTTGCAACGCTTCAAGCAAAAAGGTATCTTGGCCGAGTGGCTAGGCACAGGTCTGCAAAACCTGCTACGGCGGTTCGATTCCGCCAGATACCTCTACTACAGAAAGAAGGTGTACCGATTGGTACACCTTCTTCCGTTTCAGGCCCTCCCGCCGCTAAATTTCCACTGAGCCAGCTTTACTACGAGTGGCAGGATCCAAACACGGGAGATAAATGTCACACATTTTGCGAAATTAAAAGAAGACCTGTTTACGCGTAAGGAATAGACACTATGTAGTTATACAAAAAGACCACATCTCTGTGGTCTTTTTGATTAAGTATTTGGGGCAACTGCTAGATTATTACCTAATTTTATCTTAGCACTTTATTGCCGTTTTTTACGAATACGCCACGCTGAATCCCCCCTTGCTCCCCCTTAAAGGGGGAAGTTTTGAGAGCACGGCCCTGCAAGTCGTAAGCGACGGTGGTTTGCTGTCCGTTGTCTGTTGTTTGTTGTTTCTGAATACTCGTCAAGCCGGCGAAGTCAATGGTGATGATGTCGCCTGCGGTGGAGGGGATTTCCCATGCGCCGTTGGCGGTCGGGGCGGGAGTGACTTCGGCGCCGTTCACATAGACGGGGTACTGGCCGATGCTCAGGGGAGCAGTCACCTTGAGGGGCTGGCCCTGGTTGTTGACGATGGTGACGTAGGTGGGTTGCTTCTTGGCCCACTCGATGCTGACGGTGAAGTCGCCCACGGCTTTCAGGCCGCTGACGCTGCCCTTGGGCCATACGGCGGGCAGGGCGGGCAGGATGCTGATAGTGCCGGTGCATGACTGCATCAGCATCTCGGCGATGCCGGCGCAGGTGCCGAAGTTGCCGTCAATCTGGAAGGGAGCGTGAGAGTCGAAGAGGTTGTAATATACGCCGCCGGCTGCCTGATTGGTGCCGTAGGTGGTGGAGTGCTTGAGGGCGTTCTGGATGATGGTGTGGGCGTGGTCGCCGTTCTGGGCGCGGGCCCAGAGGTTGACCTTCCAGCCGAGAGACCAGCCGGTGGCGTCGTCGCCGCGGTGCTGCAGGGAGTTGACGGCGGCCTCGAAGTACTCGTGGCCGGGATATACTTGGTTGAAAGGATAGAGGCACATAAGGTGGGACTGGTGGCGGTGGTTCTTCTCAGCCTTGGAGTAGGGAGAGGTCTTCCATTCGCGCAACAGAGTCATATCGTTGGTGATGCCGTGCCAGTCGGCACCCCAGGCTCCGTCGTAGGTCTCGGTGTGGAGGCCGTTGTCGAGGTTGGTGAGGCGGTCGGTGAGCTTATCGACATCGGCAGCGGTGAGGCCTGTGGCTTCAGCACCGAGGATGTCGTAGGCGTCCTTGGTGTTCTGCAGGAGTTCAAGCACGAGCTGTTGGGCGTGGGCCGTGGCGTCCTCGGAGGGTACGTCGTGGTTCTCGGGGGAGAACTCGGCGGGGCATTCGTAGGTGCCGTCCTTGCTGTTCTTCTTCAAGCGGCTCAGCCAGAACTGGGCAGCGCCCCACATAGCGGGGAAGGCACGCTTCAGGAAGGCTTTGTCGAGCGTGTAGCGATAGTGCTGCCACAGGTGAGTGCAGTACCAAGCGTTGGCCACGACATAGTTGCTCATCCAGCCGCTCATGCCGCCGAAGATGTTGCTCTCGGTATAGACCGTCCAGCCGGGGTTGCCGGCGTTGGTGGCGGCGTTCTTCCAGCCGGGGCTGTTCACCATATTAATAATATAGTCGAGGTAGGGCATGTGGCACTCGGAGAGGTTGGTGGGCTCCATGGGCCAGTAGTTCATCTGAACGTTGATGTTGGTGTGGATGTCGGAGTGCCAGGGGGCGCTGGCCTTGTCGTTCCAGAGGCCCTGCAGGTTGCTGGGCACGGACAGGCTGCCGCGGGAGCAGCTGATGCCGAGGTAGCGGCCGTACTGGAAGTAGAGCTGTTCGAGGAAGAGGCCGTCCTTGGTCTTGGGGTTGGAACTGCTCTGGTTGTAGTAGGTGACGAGGGCCTCGGTGGTCTTCGTGCTGGCAGCGGCGACGGTGCCGGTGTTGAGGTTGAGCTTCACGCGGCCCATATAGCTGCGGAAGTTCTCCGTGTGGTCGGCGAGCAGGCGCTCCCAACCCTTGGCGGCGGCGTTGTCGAGGTTCTTGCGGATGTCGGCATGGAGCTGTTCGGGCGTCTCGCCGTTGGTGAAGGTGGACATATTGGTGCCGTCGTAGTCGGTCTTGGCGGAGAGGAGAATTAGCACCTCGTCGGCGTTGGCCACGTGGATACCCATCTCGTCCTCGGTGAGGGTGGCACCTTCGCCTACGGGAACGACGCGCAACTGGGTGTTATAGCTGAGCAGGCCGAGTTTTCCGTGGAACTCGCCGTAGCCGTCGGCATAGACGGGACGGCTGTTGTTGAGGTTCTCACCGGGATAGTAGCTCACCTGGAAGGCCAGTTTGTGACCCTCGGGGGCTACGTAGTGGGCGGCGATGACGTCGTCGGGCTCGCTGCTGAGGTAGCGGCGGTAGTACTGTCCGCCGTCGGTGCTGTGGGTGAAGTTCACGCCGGCCACGCCGTCCTCGATGTCGAGGAAGCGCACATACTTGTTGGGGCGCGGAGAGGTGGCGGTGAGGGAGAACTCATTGCTCTCGTCAATCACATACACGCTGCCGAAGTTCTGATAGTAGCCGTGGTCGCCGCCTACGGTGGAGGCGCCGCTCCAGAGGCTCTTCTCGTTGAACTGCAACTGGTCGCAGTAGGCACCGCCGAAGAGGCAGGCGCCGAGGTGGCCGTTGCCGATGGGCAGGGAGTACTCCATCCACTTATTTTCCACAGTGGTCATCGTGGCGGGCTTGGTGTACCACAGCGTCAGGGGGTTGGCGGGCTTGAAGCTCGTGCTGCTGCCAGCGCTGACGGTCTTGAACTCCTTGCCGGCTTTCTCCAGGAGGGCGGAGTAGTCGGTGAGGTCCACGTCGTCGGGGTTCATGATGACGAGCTGGTTGTTGGTGTCGCCGGCGTTCCACTTGCCGAGGCTCTTGCCGCTGCCGCCGCCGCCCCACTGGTTCATGACGCACTGGCCGCTGCCGTTCTGCGTCTTTATCTCATACTGGCCGGAGGCGGTGCCGTTGATGAAGGCCAGTTTCTGGGCCTTGGAGGCCGTAGAGGTGGAGGCGAAGTAGTTACTGCTGTTCACGTTCACGTAGTTGCCGTCGGCGGAGAGCATGGTGAAGCCCGTCTTCGTGCCGATGAAGGCCCAGAAGCACGACTGTGTGGGGGTGCTGGCAGTGATGAGTTGCTGGCCGTTGCCCTGGTCTTTCAGGAAGGCACCACCCGTGGTGAACTTCACGAGGTAATACACGGGCGCATCGGCCGTGGAGAAGGTGATGTCCTGTGCCATTGCCGTCAAGGCCACGAGCACAAAGAGGACGGAGGAAAGAATACGTTTCATTTTGTGTTATTTTGGGGTTGATTGTTTCTAGTTATTCTAGAAATTCTAGATTTCTAGAAAATCTAGGAATTTTAGACGCTTCGGCCTAGAACGGCCAAATCATCGGCACCAGCAGCACGCTCACGACGAGCGCTATCAGGTTGAGCGGCAGGCCCACCTTGAAGAAGTCGCCGAAGCGGTAGCCGCCCACGCCTTGCACGATGAGGTTCGTCTGATAGCCTATCGGCGTGCAGAACGAGCAGGAGGCGGCCACGCATATCGTCACGATGAACGGCATAGGGCTTACACCCAGATGCTCAGCCATCGATAGGGCGATGGGGAACGACAGCGCGGCGGCGGCGTTGTTGGTCATCAGTTCGGTGAAGATGTTGCAGATAATAAACATCACAGCCAGCATAAAGTAGGGCGACTGCCCATAACTGGCTGCAATGGCCCATCCGGCCACGGCATCGGCCATACCGCTGTTCTGCATCGCCTTACTTATGGCGAAAGCCGAGGCGATAGCGATGAGGATGTCCCACGACACGAATTTGGTGTATTTGCGAGTAGGGAAAATGTTCAGCCATGCCATGATTACGGCGGCTATGCACACGAAGAAGAACATATCGAAGGCCATGCCCCGTGTGTGGGCCGCTGCCCATTCCTTGCACACGGGCAGTTCGCCGACCGTAGCTCCTATGACCATGAGGGCCAGCAGGATGACGGTGAACCAGCGTAGTTTCTTGCCCATGCGCTTGGGCTGTTCCTCGCGGTAGTCGTTCACCATGAGAAAGAAGGAAGAATCGGCCCAGTTGTTTAGAAAGGCCTTGTCGGCCATGAGGAGTAGCGTGTCGCCTTCGTGGAACATGAGTTCTTTCATGCGAAGGGTGTCGTAGCGCTCGCCGCCGCGTTGGAGTTCCAATACGTGCGCACCGTACTTTTCTGTAAAATTAAAGTCGGTAGTCGGTGTCCCAATGGCAGGGAAGCGGGCGGAAAGTACCACGTCCACGCGAAAATAGCCCGTTTGGGGATTGGCGTGGCTGTTGTCGCGTGTGGCATCCTCCGTGGCTGTATGGTCGGGCAGGAGTTTCACGCCGGCTATCATGAGATAGAGCATTCCGCAAATGGCCACAGGCAGGCCTACTTGCCCGAGTTCAAATATCGTCAGTCCTCTCACGCCTTCGTGTGTGCTGCTGGCTTCGAGCGCCATACCGTGGACTACAAGATTGGTGCTTGTGCCAATCAGCGTACACATACCGCCCAGTATGGTGGCATAGCTCAAAGGTATGAGTAGTTTGGATGCAGGCACCTTGGCGTGTGCCGCCCAACGTTTCAGCATGGGGGCGAATATGACTACCACGGGTGTGTTGTTTAGAAAGGCTGACATAATGCTTATACTGGGCATCATGCGCAATAGGACGCGTGGCGCACTGACTTTGCGCTTGGGCAGGATGCGCTGCATGAGTTCCTCCAGTACGCCGCTGGCCCTTACGCCTTCGCTGACGAGGAAGAGCATAGCCACCGTAATCATTCCCTTATTGGAAAAGCCTTCCACCATTTCGCGTGTGGAAAGTATGCCCGCTGCCATGAATATTACGGCGGCGGAGAGCAGTAGGAGCCCAGGGCGCATCATGTCGCGCACGAGGGCGATAAGCAGTAAGACAAGTATGAAAGTTACGAACAGGGCTTGGATGGACATTATGGGGATATAGGATGGAATAGGGATGCTTTATATTGAAACGGAGTAACAATCGGTAAGGTGTTCTGCGGCGGCTTGGGGCATTTGGCGACTTACCAGTCGTATTTCAGATGACGCACGGTGCGGCGATCGCCTTTGAGGAGATCCAGCGCGGCAATGCCGATGCTGACGTGTGTGGAGGCGAACGCTGACGTTACCTTGCGGTCGGACACGTCGGACTTTACGCCTTCGGGCGTCATCGGGTTGTCGCTTACCAGAAGCAGGGCTCCCGTGGGAATGTGGTTGGCAAAGCCACAGATGAAAAGCGTGGCCGTCTCCATGTCAATGCCCATGGCGCGGGTGAGGCGGAGCTGTTCTTTGAAGGCAGCATCGTGCTCCCACACGCGGCGGTTGGTCGTGTAGATGGTGCCTGTCCAGTAGTCAAGTGAGCGGTCGCGCAGGGATGTGCTGACTGCACGTTGGAGCATGAATGCGGGTAGGGCAGGCACTTCAGGCGGGAAGTAGTCGTTGCTGGTGCCTTCCCCGCGGATACCGGCCAGAGGGAGGATGTAGTCGCCCAGATGGGTCTTTTCGCTGATGCCGCCACACTTGCCGAGGAAAAGCACGGCCTTGGGCTGGATGGCAGAGAGAAGATCCATGATAAGGGCGGCATTGGGAGAGCCCATGCCGAAGTTGATGATGGTGATGCCGCGAGCTGTGGCGCAGCGCATATTGTGGCTGTAGTCGGCAGCGTTTACGCCCATCTGCTCACAAAACAGGTCCACATAATTATTAAAGTTGGTGAGCAGGATAAGCTCCCCGAACTCTTCCAGTTGGCATCCCGTGTAGCGTACCAGCCAGTTGCCAACTATTTCTTCTTTGGTCTTCATCGTTTTTGTTCTTTCGTCTGCAAAGTTACGAATAAGCGAGAGAAATGCCAAATGAGCGTAGCGAAATTTGAACATTTCCGAGCGAAAGTAACTAAGAGCGTAGCTCAAAGTACGAATAAGCGAGAGAAATGCCGAATGAGCGTAGCGAAATTTGAACATTTCCGGGCGTAAGATGGACAAAGCACTGCTGGAAATGGCTGGATATGCGAAAAGACCGAGTTCCTATAATATATTTAATGTGTAATATGGACAGGATTGCAAGCCTTCATAATCTGCCGGTTTTTGTCGGCGGAGTAGTGCAAACTAGTTCGCCGATGCTTCTTCCTGTCGGCGGACTTGTTTTTCCTACTCGTGGGCTAGTTTGAGTAAAGGTTAGGGTAGTGAATAGGCAAAGGGGAAAAAAGTACAGAAAAGTGCATGATCGTCACTCCGAATGAGGCGAAATGCAAGAAAAACCTAGCAAAAGATTGTGGTATTCCACTTTTTTCGTAAATTTGCAGCATGAAAGAAAATTCCAACTAATTTAAATCCAACATTAAGTATGATGCAAAAAACAACCCTCCTTTTTGCAATGCTGACGGCCGGTGCCGTGGCGTTGCAAGCCCAGACGGCAGGGCTTCAGGTCGTTGAGGAGACACTTCCCAACCCTGACAATGAGCCTGCTCCCGTGCAGCCTGTGCCGCATCCGCGCCAAGTGAAATGGATGCAGACGGAGTTCTATGCCTTCTATCACTACGGAATGAACACCTTTACTGGTCTGGAGTGGGGCAACGGCGATGAGAAAGAGAATATCTACAATCCCACGGCAGACCCCAATCCCAAGCAGTGGCTTGAAGCAGCCAAGAGTGCAGGTATGAAGGGCGGTATTGCCGTGGTGAAGCACCACGACGGCTTCTGCCTCTGGCCCACCGCCACCACCACTCACTCCATCGCTTCTTCCGGCAACGCCCACAGCAGCGTGAACATCCCAGAGGCCTTCGCTGCCGCAGCCAAGGAATTGGGCTTGAAGTATGGCTTTTATATCTCTCCCTGGGACCGCAACAGTGCCTACTATGGCGACGGTACCGACCGCTACGTGACGGAGGTGTTCCTGAAGCAGTGTAAGGAGCTGGCGCAGTATGGTGACGACCAGTTTGAGATGTGGTTTGACGGTGCCAACGGCGGCTCCGGCTACTACGGTGGCAAGGGCGGCACGCGCAACATTGACCGTGCTACCTACTACGACGTGCCCAATCTCCGCGACATGGTGCACAGCATCAGCCCCAACTGTGTCCTGTGGGGCGTGGGCGGTGAAGCCCGCTGGATTGGCAATGAGGCAGGTTATGCCGGCGAGACCAACTGGTGCGTGGATAACCGCGAGGATGGCAAGGACCAGCCCAATGCCACGCAGGGCAATGAAAACGGCTGGATGTGGCTGCCGGGCGAGAGTGATGCGAAGGCTACCACCGGCGGCTGGTTCTGGCACAGCGGCGAGGGCGTGCAGAGCGCTGAGCGTCTGTTCCAGATGTATCTGGAGACCGTAGGCCGCAACGCCACCTGGATTCTCAATCTGCCGCCCGACAAGAGCGGTTCGCTCCCCAAGGCCACCGTCACCCGCATGGCCGACCTCGGTAAGCTCATCACCACGCGCCTCGGCACCAACCTGGCCACCGACGCTACCGTGACCGCCAGCGACGTGCGCACCGCCGGTGCCGGCCGCAACTACAATGCCGCCAACATTATCGACGGCAGCCTCGACACCTACTATGCCACCAACGACGGCGTGAACGAGGCCGTCATCACCCTCACCCTCCCCGAGGCCCGCAAGATTCACTACGTGATGTTGCAGGAGCACATCCAGCTCGGCCAGCGCGTGAAGGCCTTCAAGATAGAAACCTCTACCGACGGCAACACTTGGACGAAGTTCGGCGGCAGCGTGCCCACCACCACCATCGGCTACAAGCGCATCATCCCGCAGAGCGGCAGCACCAGCAGCTACGGCAACGGCGTGAATGCCAAATACGTCCGCGTGAGCATCACTAAGAGCAAGAGCTGCCCCGTCATTGAGAACATAGCACTTTATTAACCCTAAAACCACAACAACGTTATGAACCTTTACAAGAAAATTCTGACTCTGGCTGTTGCGGTTTTACCCCTCGCAGCCTTTGCCGAGGTCAATGTGACCTTTGAAACCGACGACTACGCCGCTGTTGGCGTCTATGACTGGTGGGAGGCTTCCCCCTTCCGCACGGGTGTCCTCAAGGGTAACTGCAAAGTCGTAGATAACCCCTTCTTCGCTGACGAAACCGCCGGCAACACCACCGCCAAGGTGCTCGGTTTCCAGCGTTCACGCCACGGCTCCAACATGTTCGGCGCCCGCATCGACCTGAAGGAAGACCAGCGCTTCGTCCTCACCCCCGCGGTGCAGTATGTCCACGTAATGATGTACAAGCCCGTAGAGAGCCGCTCCATGATAATCGGCCTCGGCCGCCACAACGAGAAGACCGCCGGCTACGAAGAGACCTGGAAGAACCAGTCGCCCGAAGCCGTGCAGTTCACCGCCCTGGCCAACAGCAAGGCTCCTGCCGGACAGTGGGCCGACGTGGTGTTTCCCGTCAAGGGTGCCGGCAACATCGACATCTACTCCCTCGTCGTGGTCGTTGACTGCGAGTCCCCTCACGAGATGGCCGAGGACTTCATCGCCTACATTGACGACGTAACCGTCAGCGGCAGCAGCGCTCCCCGCGTGGCCCTCGTCGGCGACTACCCCGTATGCGTGGAGAAGACGCAGCAGTTCACCCGCACCGACCGCGCCTTCACACAGGTTACTCTGAAGAGCACCGCCGGCCAGTATGTAAAGAAGCAGACCAAGAAGAACGTGCTCACCGAAGCCTTCGACACCTTCATCCCCGTACAGAGCGGTGAGACCTTCACCGTGAAGGCCGGCTACACAGGCAGCGGTATGCACTCCTTCGTCTATATCGACCTCAACAACAACGGCAAGTTCGACGAGAACGAACTCGTGGCCAGTGATACCAAGAGTGGCAGCGGTTGCCGCACCACCCACAGCATCACCCTGCCCGCCGACCTCCCCGGCGGCATCTACCGCCTGCGCACCAAGATTGACTACCAGAGCACAGACCCCGCCGGCAACACTTCCGGCGACAACCATATCCTCCAGAACGGCGGTGGCATGATAGACGTGCTCCTCAATGTCTATTCCCCCGAGCGCACCACTGTCAGCGTAACCAATTTCCAGCGCAACGGCGACGTGGTTCTCGCTGAAGACGGTGGCAAGATTGACAACTACGCCCATCCGCAGTTCACCGAACTCAAGGTGAAGGCCGTGCCCGAGAACGGATTCGACTACGCAGGCATCCGCGTTACCCACGGCTACAACTTCTCCGGCGACAGCCTCGTGCACAGCAACCCGCAGTACATCACCTACACCGTGCCCCGCAAGCGTTTCGCCGAGGACAACACCTACACCATTCCCGCCTCCTACTTCGATGCCGACGTGCTCATCGAGGGCCTTATGGTGGAGGAAGGCACGGAACCCACGGTGGACCCTACGCTGGGCGAGAACATCAGTGACCTTGCCGGGCTCGACAACGGTAAGGCCTACGCCATCCACAGCATCAACGGCGAGGGCTACCTCTGCTACAACGAGGACATCAACGGCGACTATGTCGGTCTCACCGGCATCACCGACTACCACTGGAACAAACTCACCTCCGACCCCGCAGCCGCAGAGGTCTATCTTGCCGACTACGACGTCACCAACCCTAACGGCCAGTGGCAAATCGTGCTCTTTGAGGACAGTTACTATCTCTACAACCTCGGTGCCCACAAGTTCGTTACCCGCAGCGGCCGCGACTACTACTTCGCCGACGACACCCCCGCCCTCGACGGCATCCGCAACAACGGCGACGGCTCCTTTTCCTTCCACGCCGGCGGCGGTATGAGCGACAGCAGCCAGTCCTGGGCCTGCATCGTCACCAACGAGGCTGTCACAGCCCTGCGCAACTGGACGTGGAACGACCACGGTTCCCTCTTCTACATCACCGAGATAGAAGACCTCACCACCTACGAGGGCTATACAAAACTCTCGGGCGTCAATCCCCTTGAAGGCGTAGGCGCCGTCATCGCTCCCCAAATTGCGCAAGGCCCATACAACCTGCAGGGTATCCGTGAGAATGCCACCAAGCAGCGTGGCATCCGTATCGTTGGCGGTAAAAAGGTTCTGCGATAAGGCGAGAGCAGAGTCAAGCCCCGCTTGAACACTGCCGAGCCCGAGCAGAAGCTCGCTGAAGAAATGAAAAACAATGGAGGATAGCATTACTCACTATCCTCCATTATATATTTAGGACGCACAAAAATTACAGCACATGCAAGAGCAACATAGTTTGATGTGGCAGAAGGTGGCGTATTATGCACCCTTTCTGAACCACGGCAATATCGAGAAAGCTGTCAGCTTCATAGAGGCCAAGGAACGGGACATTAAGCACAGCACCATCACAGAGAACGACGTCCGCCACAGCAGCAGGACAGAACTGGAGTTCCCTCCCCGCCTTTCTCCCGACCTCTCGGAGGAAGAGCGCGAGGAGCAGGTAAGCCGGTACGACACGCGGATGCTCCTCGGAGCACTCGAAGACGTTGTCAATCGCCTTCGCCTCTCAAGTGTGTCGCTGGCGGCCATCCATGAGTTCATCGACAATCATCAGGTCCTCTCGCGCATGGTCATCACGGACGACTATCGCCTCTTCCTGCCCGACTACAACAATATGGAGATAGAGATGACGGCCCTGCCCAAGGCTCTCTTCTTCCTCTTCCTGCGCTACCCCGAAGGCATTGTGCTCAAGGAACTGCAGAACCACTACACGGAACTCCTCAACATCTACCGCCAGTTGCGCCCCAACGTGGATGAGGCCAAGCGCGCCCTTACCGTCACCAAACTTGTCAGCCCTCTCTCCAACGCTGCCAACGAGAATATAGCCCGCATCCGCAAGGCTTTCGTCGAGAAGTTTGACATTCATCTCTCCAAGAACTACATCGTCACGGGCAGTCCGGGTGAGGCGTATGCCATACCTCTCGACCGCAACCTCATCGTCTGGCAGGACTGAAGCGCCCTCCCTCCTGCCCATATTCCCTCCCTCATGCAAGGCTCGCATCATCCGTATGCAAGCCTTGCATTCGTTTTCCCCTTGGCCGTAAGCAGAGAAGGCCGTACCTTTGCACCCACAAACTTTAGTAATCCTTAAACATATCGAAATGGAAAAACTCGTTCTCTTTATTATCGGTGCCTCGCTCTCTTTTGGCGTAGGCTACATGGGCAGCAAGCGGAAGATAGGCTTCGGGTGGGCCTTCTTCCTTTCACTCTGCAACCTCTTCCTCGGGTTGATAGTAACCCTTTGTTCAAAGAAACTCACGCAAGAAGAAAACAAGGAACTATGAAAACAACAGGCATCGTCTGCGTGACATTAGGTATCTTGGCCATCCTCGGCAGTTTTATTCACGGAAACGGCCTCATGGGAGGCTTCTTCTTCACCGCCCTCGGGGCTTATCTCATACATCGCGCCAACGAAAAGAATAATCACTAAAATACAAAAATCATGAAGACACGCACCGCAGTTATTATCACCGCCTGTGCCATCGCCATCGCCGTGGCCAGCATCGTGTTCAGCATCGTTCAGAATAATCAAAGGAACAATGCTTATGAGAAGATGTACGAACAACTGAGAAGTCAGGGGTATGACGATGCCGACAAGGTAGTAGCCTCATCTGGCGAAGACTCCCTTGTCGTGGATACCACACAGACCGATACCGTTGTGAGTATGGATTTCCCCAATGAGGAGACGTTCAAAATTGCCGATATGGCGCAGGAAATGCTGGAAGAGCTCCATTATCCTGTAGTACAAATTGACACCATCGGTGATCAGGTCCAGATTAACTTCATGTACGGGGGCGAACACATGATGATAGTCGCCGAGAACAACCAACCTGGCATCATGGTTGAGGACAGGCCTTGGGACTCTTTCTCGTCTGACAATATGCTGGCCATGTGTGCTATGTGGATAACCATCAACAGGGTAAATTCCTACTTCCCCTTCAGAATTCTCTATTTCGAGGATGAGGAAACAGTTCATGTGTTTACGCACCATTCATTACTCATGAACGAATACACCCCAGGCAAGGCCAAACTTTTGGAAGCGTCCGTCAAGAATATGGTCCGCGTCCACGAATACTTCCAGAATACAATGGTAGGACTGATACAAGAGATGATGGAAAGAGAGTAAATTGAAATAAAGGAGGGGACGCCCAGTTTTCGGATGCCCCTCCTCGCTTGTAAATGTTGCTGTCTCGGAAGAAGTTACTTTACCCCTATAAGGATTGGAATTCATCCTTATTATGACAGCATTCCTCTTCCTAAGGACTGCAGCCTGCGCCCCGCCGCTCCGCTGCGTTCTGGCAACAGGTGCAAAGTCGGGTGGGGCTTCAAATTTCTTTCCCGAGGCCCCCGTTCTCTTAGTCCTCCGATAGTTTTTCTTAGTCCTCCGATAGTTTTCCCTAGTCCTCCAATAGTTTTTCTTAGTTCGCCGATATTTTTTCTGCGTCTCCGTCCTTCCTTTTTTCGCGGCTTTCCGTGCGACGCATTCGCCGCACGAAATGGTCATTAATACGCGCGTGCGCGTGTGCGCGTATTTTTATAATAAGGAGTATATTGTAGAAAAGTTATTTTTTTTAAAAAAGTGGCGTGAAGGTTTGGCCATGTCGCGAGAAGTCCGTACTTTTGCACTCGCAAACGAAAGGAAGCCCCTCCACACAAGCAGGGGACGGATATTTGTGCGCCTGAGAGAAGCTATTTGAGAG
>JAGHRT010000035.1 GCA_018066245.1 Candidatus Equimonas faecalis
ACGTGGGCGGCACGCAGGGCGGACGGCTCCGCATCACCGTGCAGAGCGAGGGCGACACCGACGAGCGTCTCCTGCCGCAGCGCATCAGCTTCCTGCCCGACGACGTGGTGGGCACGCCCGCACAGCCACTCCTCATCAGCATCGACGAAGCCACCGCCATCGGCCACGTGGGACGCGACACCGACACCGACGCACCCCTCTTCAACCTCCAGGGCCTCCGCCTGGGAGCCGTGCCCGCCGGCCACGGCGTGTACATACAGCAGGGGCGGAAGGTACTGCAATAGTCCCGGCCCTCAAAACCGTCCAAACCGCACGCAATCAAGCAAAAAGACCCAGCACCGCGTAGTCTGTACGATAGTACAAACAAGTCCGCCGATAGCACAAACTGTCGGCGGACTTGTTTTAACAGGACTACACGGAAGAACTGTCAGACGGTAGGTTCCCCAACAGTCATTCCTCCTCCTCTGCAATGTACTTTAGGAACGGTGCAATATAGGTGTCGTGCATTTTCTGGCATCTTGCTTCCGCACTCCTCACAAATACCCGAAGATAGCATCGAGCCCACTCGTCCCTACTGCCGTCCCATGATTGATCGAGTTCGCACACATGGAATTGTATTTGCATGGCCGCCGCCCAGTTGATATAAAGCGTCTCGGGAGAGGCCTTGAACAGGTTGCCGTGATGGGCGGCTACCGCTTGCAAATTGCGGCCTTGTTCCACCCAGTCTATTTCTATATAGTTGATGTCAATGGTGTCGTACTCCTCATTGTCAATCATCAGGGCGCACATCTTAGCCAGCTTGTAGGCGGAAATGATATTGGGAGGCATGGCCCCTTTGCTCCGGTTTCTGGTCTTAACGTCAATGATGTTGTAATGGCCTTGTTTGCAGTACAAAATATCTGCCGTGTCGTTTTGTTTTTCCTCAAAGATGTTGTCGGGCGACCATTCTCCTGTGGCCTTGTCGCCTCTGCTAAGGAGAAACAGGGCTGTGGGCGAATCCAGCAAAGCGTGCCTTTGTTCCACGGAAATATGCTTGGGATGACGTAAATATATATCATTCAGATATTCATACTGCTTGAAAATATACTTAGGGTACATTCCCTTCAATTTCTCATACACACATTTTTCAAAAGGTTCGCCTGCGGCATGACCCGATAAAGTGCCACGGGAGGCTGCATTAGGCCTGGGCACTGTCTGGCCTGCCAGAGCAGCCACCAGACTTGTGAAATCTACATTAGCCATTGAATAAGGTATTGAATAGTCTATTGACTGTATGCAAGTGTTCCTGAAGGCCGTCTGCCAGATACTGCCGAACTTCTTCCGTGATTTGTGCATGAAGGCGAACTTCCCCGTCGCTGTTCCAATTGATGGGGCGGAACGGTATGCTGGCTATTGGGGCTTCGGAAAACTCCACGATGGCTCCTTTCACGATTCCGTTGAGCGGGAGCCACTCAAACACCCTTTCGTTGTTTAAGTAGGCCAACAGGTATTCCAGCGATTCCTTACAATCTTTCTTTCTAAATATGGCCGTTACATCCTGCGTAGGATAATGGCCGGCTGGAGCGTAGCAGAAGCGAAAGTGGTCCTTGTTGGAAATCCTTTCCTTGCAAGGTATGAAAATCCTTGCCTCGTCCCGTTCAAACAGTTTTTGGTTGCGGGGAAACACAAACTCCCAATAGGGTATCACCTTGTTGTAACTGTATCGCCCTGCCAGCATCTCCCGATAGGGCTGGAAGTGGGCTGCAAAATGCGGGTACTTGGTTTCAAAGGCCTCAGGGCTGATTTCTTCCTGTATGAATATATACTTGGTTACACCCTTACTCTTGTAGGCAGCAAGATTCTTGGCTTTCATCACGTCTATCAGTACTTTCTCTTCATCCTCGTTCAAGCCTGCCGTGTCCTTCAGCTGGAAGGCGGCATCCAAGCCCGACACCATGCCGTTGCCTATGTCGCAGTAGTTACCGATGCGGTACAGTTCCGTTTCAAACAATGTGCTGGCTATTGGTTTTTCACAGGCTTTCTCAAACCGGTTCAGCTTGGCCTGTACCTCCTTCGTAGCCAACAGCCATCGGCTGTTAGCCTGAAAGTGCGGAATGGCCACGGCATCGAAGCAACTTCTGGTGGAGAGTTCCTCCTTGGTGGGCAGCCCCTTGGCCTTGTTGTAACTGTAGAGTGTAATGGTATCGGGCCTTCGGCTTGACTTCACGTACTTAAAGATGATGAAGGAGGCCGTTACTTTTTCAAACAGGGGTGTTTCCTTGAAGTGGTATATCTCCGTAAAATAACCATTGGCGCACATGTAGTTCCTCAAAGTGGCCGAATGGGTGGTATTCATCCAGTACTCTGTACAGATAAAGATGAGCTCGCCATTCTCCTCCAGATGCTCTATACTTTTCAGGATGAACAGAAAATGGTAGTCGCAAAGGCTGTTGAAGTACTTATTCCAAAGCGCGTTGCACTCCAACTCTTCCTTCAACTCCTTTTCCAGATTCTTCCAACGGATATAGGGCGGATTGCCTATTACCACCTCATACTTCTCCGCAGTAGGTACTGAAAGGAAGCTCCTGTGCTGGATGAAATCGTATGGTCGGCCCAAGCTGGAATCTATCTCGTATGCAGATATGTTGTTGAAGCCCTTTTCCACCAAGTGGTTAAGGAACACGCCCTTTCCGCAAGAGGGCTCCAACACCCTGCAATCCTTGCAGTGGTCAATGAGCGATACCATGAAATCCGCTATCAGCCCGATGGTAAAGTATTGTCCGTATCTATGTTTTTCTGCCATACCTTTTTATTGCTTGATAAGTAAAGAAAGGAGAAGCTGGCCTTGCCACCCCCTTGGCTTAGGCCAGGGGGATGAGCCACTGCTTGTAGGTAACGCCACGGCCTCCGAAGCCCTCTTTCTGCGCTTGCAGGCCTTCGTTGAGGAAGCGCCCGCCCTGCTCGTTGCTAATGCCGAAATCGAAATAGCGGAGGTCGGAACGCTCGGTGCGGTAGTAGTCCAAGGCGTTGAGAATAAGGAGGTCCATCACGCCCTGCTGCTTGCCCTCAGCCGTGGCGTGGGGGTACTGCGAATGGGCCACCATCTGCGTGTCGAACATCAGGAGGATGCCGGCGGGAAGGCCGTCCAGAGTGGCTCCCCAGGCTCGGATGTTGTGGGGGAAACGCCCCATGAGTAGCTGCATCTCGGCGCAGGTGTGGACGGGACGCGTGGCGTGGCAGGTCATCAGGTTGGTGTCGATGATGGGCCAGTAGGCGGCGAGGTCGTCGGGGCCGGCGAGGGGGGCGATGCGGTAGCCCGCTTTCAAGGCTCTCCGCTTGCCGCGCCCGCGCCGTTCCTCCTGCGCGGGCAGGAGGGGCGATTGGAGGTCGATGGTGGCGGCAAGGTTGCACACCTCCAGCGAGGCTCCTATGCGCCAAAGGGCATATTCCTCGTCCTCAGAGGGTTGTCGGTGGTAGATGTAGGGCACTTGCTTGTAGAGCCAGGCGGTGAAGCCCCGGTGGCGGAGGAAGTCCTGCACGGCGTCGAACAGGGCCATCACGCAGCCCGCTCCTGCACGGGGCGAGAGCACGAAACCGCCGTAGGTGAGGCCCTGATGGGAGTGGAACGCGGTGCCGGCGGCGTTGGCGGGCAGGACGGCCAGCCAGCCGCGCTCGTCTTCGGCGATGAGGGAGTGGTCGGCAAAGCGGTCGGCGTGGTAGTCCATGAAGTCGCGGCGGAAGAGGAATGTGCCGTTGCGCGAGGTCTCTACGAACTTGTCCCACTGCGCCTTGTCGGCAGGCGTGTATTTACGGATTTGCAGCATAGGAATGTTTTCTGGGAGCGAAGTTACAAAAAAAGTAGCCCTCATGCCGCCCCAAAGCCGTAAAAATCCACCCAAATGCCTGATTCCCTTAAAAAAACCTCCGGATATTTCCACACTTCGTGTGAAAATTGTAAATTTGCAGCGGAATTGTATATACTCTTAAACCTCCAATACGACTTACTGCCCTATGAACAAAGCACTCCTTTCCCTGTTCGTCCTCCTTATGCCGCTTCTTGCCGCTGCCCCTTGCCAGGGCGCAGAGACGGCTTGGTGGGAAAACGACGTGTATCTTCGCCATGAGCTGAAACTCCTCATACCCGATTGGGAACGCGTGTGGGGCAAGTATATGAACACGGGCAACGTGCTGGTGCAGGTCCTGCTCGACGGCCAGCGTCTGGAAAGCTACGAATGCGCCGTTTACTCGTCCGGCGGCGAGCAGCGTGAGTGCAAGTCCAGCTTCGTGGACCAGGGCCACGGCTTGGGCTGGTGTATGCTCACCATCCACGGCGACGGGCCGGAGCAGATGCACTTCCGCGTGCTCTACGATACCCCCGACGGCGGCACTGCCGTGGCCGATGCCGCCGAGGGCTTTGCCTACGAGGACAACTGCATGGACCTGACGGGAGCCCTCCTGCCCGGCACGGACGAGATTGACCCCGCCAGCGTGCTGACGCTCCACGTCGCATCGGAGGCTGCCGGCATCACGGGCCCGCTCCTCCTCTCATCCACCCCACGCTCCACGGCTTTCGACCTGCAAGGCCGACCTGTCCACCCGCACGCAGCAGGCCTGCAAGCCGTCGGCGGACGGCTGCGCCTCATCCGGAAGTAAGAACAACTGTCCCTCAACAACACGCATAACTCCTCCTCGCCATGAAATCCACCGCCACCACCATAATGCGCCGCCTGATTGGCATTCTGCTCCCTATCCTATTCATTCTGCCGCAGCCGCTCTGCGCCGGGGACTATTCCATCAAGACGAACACTTCGCACTGGAGCACCCTCACGCCCTCCAAGCCCATGCTGGCCTTCAACGTGCTCTTGGGCGAAGACAACGACTCCGGAAGCCGCTCCTACGACGATGACTATCAAGTTTCCCTCTGGGACTATCGGGACCCTCTGAAGATTCAGGTGGACAACTGCGCCCCTCTCGACATGAATCACTTCTTCTCTGGGATTTTCAGGAAGGTCGGGCTGGAGAACAGGAACTTAGACTATCTGTTGACGAACAACAAGGGCCGTGTACACTTCTACGAGGATAACCGAGAGAAGTGGATTGGCAGCGCCACCACTGCCAACGGCGACGTCATCACCGTGGGTTACATTTGGAAAGGCAGTAAAAATGACTACTACATCCACGTGGAAGTCTATTTCCGAAACAACTACCCGGGCTTCCGCCACAAAGTAACCTTCTCCGGCGGATGGATAAGGGATGCCAAAGAGCCGCAACACATTATCAAAACCTTCCAGGACGACGACATCCCCGCCATAGCCGACCCCTTTGAGGGTATGCCATCGTGCAACCTTACAGGAAGGAATGGCGACCTTATGTTTGTACAGACGAAGTTCACCGCCTCGGCCAACGCTACTTTAAGCGATTCCCGCCTCCGTGGAGGCTACAAGCTCTACCTCTACGACACGAGCCTTGTGGACCGCAACTTCGACCTCACCGAATGCAACAATGGCCGGTTTACTGCGGCCAACGGCGGAGAAAGGTCTCTCGACCTCGCAGGCGCTGGGAAGGAGGTTACCAATACCCTCAAATTCGGATTAGCTCCCTCCATTTCGCACCACTGCTACGTCCGCATTGTCCAAAATGTAAGCGGTTACAGCAATTTCGTCTACGACTGCGTGAACGTAGCCTCCAACACTGCCCGCTTCATCCGCGACATCGGCGACTTCTGGGTGAACTGCTACCCCACGGTGGCAGGCCTCTCCTGCAAATTCGACAAGTGGTCGAAAAAGGTTACCCTGAACTGGAAATCCAAAATAGCCGATAAGGAACACGCCACCACGAAAGGCCGATGGGTCATCTTCCGAAAGAAAGGCTCCCTTCAGGAGGAGCGCCTCGGCGAAGTACCCTGCCAGAACAACACCGATACCGACAAAGCCTCCTACAGCTTTACCGACGACGGCAAATCCAGTGACCTGATTTACGACGGCAACTATTGCTACTACGTGTGCTTCGAGGCCGAGGAGTGGCCCGAGAAGCTGGCACAGTCATTGCTCTCTCTGCGCAGCGAGGTGTCCGTCAGGACAGACCGCAACTTCAATATCAATCTCACGGCCAAGGGTACCGACACCTCCGTCAAGGTGGAGTGGACCCATCCTCAGTTGAGTGATGCCGGCACCGCCCATTCCTACATCGCCTCGCTCTATCGCTGGAAGGAAGGCGAGAAGGGGTGGACGAAAATCACCGAGCAGAGCATCAAGTCGAAAAGCGTGAACTCCGGATCCTACGAGGACAAGGACATAGCCACCTGCGAACAAGCCAAGTATTATCTCAGCATCGACGACGTACTGGGCATCCGCATAGCGTCCGACACGCTGGAGCCGCCCGTAGCTGCGCTGACCGACTCCACCCGCATACTCTCGTTTGTCAGTACGCGGGGCGACTACAGCAGCAAGGTGAGCCTGAACTGGAAACTGTCCATTGCAGGCTCCAACCCCGTAACCTCGCAAATCCTGCGCCGCATCTATGGCAGCCGTAAGAACTGGAACGTGCTCTACACGGTGGAAAACTCCACCAATACCTCCTTCTCCTACGTCGATGAGCAGGCCGCGCCCGGCACCTACTACGAGTACAAACTCGTTTGCTCCACAGCCTGCGGCCTGGCCGAGAAGCAGTGTGAAGAATCGGTGGACGGCTTCGCCCTATCTTCCGGCATCATGAACGGCCGCATAAGCTTCGGTTCGGGCACCGCAGTGGACAGTGTGCGCGTGGTGCTCCAGCCCAATGGCGACAACGCTCCCTCGATTTTCCATGCCATGAAGAGCTACGGACGCGGAGCCGGCAGCTACATGGCCTGGCAGCCCCAGCCCGGCACAGTCGGGAACCTCCTGAACGGCAAACCATGGACGGTGCAACTCTATGTAAAACCTGAGGCGCAGGAAACTACTATGACCTTGGGCGAACTGGGCGGATTCGCCCTCTTGGGGCTTGTGGCCGACAGCGTAGCCCGAGACGACGGGCCGGCAGATGCCGTCTATCATCCCGCTATATATATAAATGGAGTGGCCCACATAGCCGATACGCTCAACGTCCGCCCCGACCAGTGGCAACAACTCAGCTTCAGCGTCAATCCCAAAGCGGGCGAGTGGAGCATAGCGCTCTACCAGGGACGCGACACGGCCCTGAGCAGTCAGAGCGGCGTACTGGACAGTGCCGCCGAATACAAAGTGAGCGACAACCAAGTGGTGTTTGCCAACGACCACACCCTCAAGGCCGACAACAGTCTGGCAGGACTGATCGACGAAATCCGCCTTTTCGCAGGACACACCCTGAGCCCGTCCGAAATCAGCCGCCTCGCCGACCACCGCCTCGCCGGCACGGAGCGCGACCTCGCCCTCTACTGGCATCTCGACGAAGGCTTGAACAGCCAACCCCTGGCCTACGACTACTCCTCTGCCGACGGCACGCGCAACAACCGCCACGGCGTGATTCACGACATGGCCACCACCACCGACACGCCCCCCGACGCCCTCTTCTCCCTCAGCGGCCTGACAGACTCCGAGGGCAACTATTCCATCCACGGCATACCCTTCAGCGGAAGCGGCAGCAACTACAGCGTCATACCCGTGCTTGGCGGCCACGAATTTAGCCCCTCGTCCGTCAGCCGCTACGTGTCGGCCAACTCCCTTGTCCACAACGGCCTCGACTTCACCGATGTGAGCAGCTTCAAGGTTACCGGCTCCGTGCGCTTTGACCGCACCGACATCCCCGTGAGCGACGTGGAAATCTGCGTGGACGGCGTACCGGCCAGCCGCGGCGGGAAAATTATAACGACCAACGGGCAGGGCGAATTTACCGTAGATGTGCCCATCGGCAGCCACTTCATCAGTGTGCAGAAGCAGGGGCATGAGTTCTGCGGCGGCGGACGCTATCCCGCCGACACCGACGGCAGTGAGCCGAGCCGCCTATTCGACCGCAACCTGTCCGGGCTGGAATTTCGCGACAGTACGCTGGTAACGGTGGCCGGTCGCGTAGTGGGCGGCGACCGCGAAAGCGGCAAGTCCCTCGGATTTGGTACGAGCGTGGCCAACATCGGGCAGGCCGTTATCACCCTCAAGGTGGATGGCGACAAGAGTTTCAACATGGAGAAACAGCAGGACGAGGCCAGCGTGAAACTGGTGCCCGCCACCTCACGGCGCAACTACGGCAGAGTAAACGAAGCCGTGGAAAGCGAAGCCTACACCGAGGCTGCCACCGACGGAAATCCCACTCCCACGCACTACATCACCATCAAGACGGACCCTCTCACCGGTGAATTCACGGCCAAGCTGCCCCCGTTGCTCTACAAGGTACAGAGCGTGGAGAACAAAGCCTACTCATTCAGCAACACCGCCTTTGCCGACATCGACGCCTCCGACCCCAACGCCCTGCACATCGACACGCTCCTCAATCACTACACGCAGGAAGTCGATACCTTCCGCTACTGCGCCTCATTCAAGCAGACCTACAAGTCGCGCCCCCAACTCCACATCGAGCAGCTCCGCCTCGACGGGCAGGACCTGCCTTGGGACGGACACTTCGGCGACTCCATCTACCTCTTCGCGGAGGAACGTACAGGCAGCGGCGGCTTGATGGACACCACCGCAGTGGCCCTCTATACCAGCACGCCCGATGAGATGGGCAATCATCAGGTAGCCTACACATTCGCAGGCCCCATCTTCACGCAAATGGGCAACTACGGTTTCTCACTCCGAGCCTACGAAGAATACATCAACAAGGACGCAGACCCCAATGACCGCAAGAAATGGGTCATCGACCACTTGCCGCTGGAAGGCGATACGGTGAAGATAGCCAATGCCTTTTCAGCCAGCACTGCCGTAGGTCAAGACAACAATGATTATATCCTCGACAACAGCGACGGCACGGTTGCCCTCGATGCCGAAGGCTATGGCGAATACTACTTCGTGGCAGGTCTCCCCAACTTGGCTGAGCCCTACACATGGCCCTTCAGTGCGGTGCTGCGGCACGACGACGACACATACGAGTGGGACGAGGGTACGCTCAGTCAGGCCGTTGTAATCGGCAACAAGCCCTTCGGCAACAACTTCCTCCTGTCTGCTCCCGACAAGATGGAAATGGTGTTGCGCGACCCCCCGGGTTCCAAATCCTTCGCCACTTGGGAGAAAGGCTCCTCCACCACAAAATACACCACCTATACCCACCGAGGCTACACCGACAATAAACTGACCGTTTCCATCAAGCGGGGAATCAATACCGAAGTGCTGGTAGGTGCCATGGGCACATATTTGAGCTCCAAGATAGAAGCCACCTCCATTACCGATGTGGAGAATGCCACAAAAGCATCCGGCGGATCCGGCCACTCCGAAGAGGAGACGCACACCCTCAACCAGAGCGTATCCACAGCCACCGGCGGAATATACGACGGCTACCGTGGCGACGTGTTCATTGCCACCTCGCGCAATCTCATCATCGGACAAGCCGTTGATGTGGATATACATAAGCGGAAAAACAGTCAGGGCCGGGATGAATACTATCTGGACAAGCAGGAAGTTTTAACCACCCGCGACAGCATCACGTCCTCCTTCACCGTGACCGAACGCTACATTGAAAAAGAACTCCTCCCCCAATACGCCAAAGAGCGCAACCAACTCATCGAAGAACCCACCGCCGACCTGCAACCGCTCCAACACCGCTCACGCTATGTGTCGCTCGTGCCGAAATCCGACCCCAACTTCGGACAACCCGACACCTACAAGTGGATAGCACCCAGCTCCGACATCAACGTGCAGGATACGGTGGCCTACTTCAACTGCCAGATAAAAAACTGGAAAAGCTACCTGGCGCTCAACGAAAAGGCGAAGCTCAATGCCATCCGCTCCCGCAATGATTCCACGCTCAACATTACTTTCTCGGCAGGCACATCCTACGCGTCAAAAGTCGTCCGCGAGACCAGCACCACCAAGGACGCATTTGTGGCCGACTGGAAAGTAGGCGTGCCTTGGACCCTGACCACGGGCATACGCCTCAACAGTGTGGGATTGGTCATTACCGAGAATAACGAGACGGGCTACAAGGCCAGTTACTCCTCAGGCAAAGTGGTGAAGCATACCAACACCATTTCCTACACGCTTCAGGACGACGACCCCTACGACTACTACACCGTGGACATCTACCCCGAGCCCGCCGACGGCCACGGCCCCATTTTCATCACCCGCGCCGCCGCTACCAGCTGTCCCTACGAGGACGAAGTAACGGCCCAGTATCTCACCGACGAGGACGCGGGAGCCGTCATTTCTCCCAAAACGATTCCCGTGCTTGAACCGCAGCTTACTATTCAGAACCCCGTAATCACCGGCATACCAAGCGGCAAGAGCGCATTGCTCACCCTACAGCTCTACAACAACAGCGGCGTGGACAAGGAAGGCACCTTCTCCCTCTACACCACCGAAGCCACCAATCCCCACGGCCTGCGCCTCCTCATGGACGGCAAGCCGCTGGACCGTGGGCGCAGCATCCGCGTACCGGCCCACCGCACCATCTACAAGACCATCGAACTCCTACAGACCGACCCCGAAATCACCGACTACGACAGCATAGCCCTGAACTTCGGACCCGAATGTGAGAGCCTGGCCTACTATTCAAGGGGCTACTTCTCCGTCCACTATCTGGCCAGCGGAACCACCGTAGATCTGGCCGCCACGACCGGCAGGGTGAACAGCGATTCCTTGGAACGGAAGCTGGAACTCCAACTCTACAACTACAACCTCAACGCACGCCAGCTCGACCGAATCGAACTCCAGTACCGCAGAGGCTCGGAGAACTGGAGCGTGCTCCAGACATACGTCAAGCCCGACGACCCGAGGCTCACCGCCGACC
>JAGHRT010000058.1 GCA_018066245.1 Candidatus Equimonas faecalis
ATATATAATATATTATTATTTTGAGCCGAAAATGGGTGCGATTTTCCTTAATGACCTTAATGACAAATGACATAATGACACACGCCGTGCGACCTCTTAGACACAAAAATAATAGTGTGCGTAGCGGCCTACGGCGTTATGGAGATGCGCATGATGAATTATGATTTATATGATTCGTCATTAAGGCTTTGCAATCATCCTGCCACACTTGCGCGACTTGAATCATAATAATCATATTCAAGTTTCGCAAGCTCTGTTCTGGCTGGAAGCCAGCACCTTATTAACCGGTTGCATCGACGTAGGAGATGCTGCCGGATTAATGCCTCACTCTCTATGCGTGCCTGGAAGGCACTACCTTGGGAAATGCTTCGTACTTTTGACAAAGGTACTGCCTTCCAGGCAGTCACCTGCTTGCTGGATATACCGCGCACTTTGTACCCAGTTAATGACCGCCTCTTCGAGGCTGTAGTGCCTTCCTGCCACACTTGCGCGACTTGAATCATAAAGTATCATAGCAATCATTACAGCGTGCGCAGCGGCCTACGGCGTTATGAAGATGCGCATGATGAATTATGATTTATATGATTCTTTATTCAAGATTCCACTATGTGTGTGTTTTCATTGTTCACAGTTCACAGTTCACAGTTCACTCTTCACTCTTCACTCTTCACTCTTTCACTGTTCACTTAAAAGCGGTCATTATGTCATTTGTCATTAAGGTCATTAAGGATTTCGGCAGGCAACGCCTTTTGTGGCAAGGTACTGGCTTCCAGTCGGCTACTCCCTGTACGGCATACACCGAGGGCTTTGCCCCCGGTTAATGACCGCCTCTTTGAGGCTGTAGTGCCTTCCAGGCACACAAGCGTTGATTCAAGTTTCCATTCTGTCTGGAAGCCCAATGCTTTTCACTCTTTCACTGTATCCTCGAACTTCGGAAGAACCATATAGAAGGTGTTCAGAGCCTCCTCTCCCACTTTTCGCGCATCGCGCTTGCGCGTTACGGGATTTTTTGCTAAATTTGCACCACGGTATTGTGAAGCCTGCAAATGACTACGGACAATGAAAGATAAGGACAACAAGCTCATTCTTTGCAAGGATGACGAAGGGCTCGTGAGCGTGAACGTGCGCTTTGCCAAAGAGGATGTGTGGCTGACGCAAGAGCAACTGGCACAGATATACGGCACTACGCAACAGAATGTCAGCCAGCATATTCAAGGCATCCTTGGTGACGGAGAGCTGGTGGATGAGGCAACTCACAAGAAATTCTTGTTAGTTCGTCGGGAGGGTTCCAGAAGAGAAAATCCCGTTTCATGGCTAAATCACCAATTTTCTAAATCCTATTTTTATTGACAAAAAATAGTAAAAAACTCTCCAAGGCCACAGATATTAAAACACAGAGAACTTATGAAACAAAACCTTAATTATGACAGGAAAAGTGCGGAATCTATTTTTGCTTATAGTACGCACTTGATTGGACATAGCCTTCACGATTTTGCTCCGGATGCAAATGGTAGAAATGGCAAAGGAGCCCTCGGTCAATTGGTGGAGGAAATGTACTTTGAATATGAAGTTAATAATGATGACCGCCCAGACTTCCACGAGGCGGGGCTTGAACTAAAATGCACACCTCTCAAGTTGAGCGTCCAAAACGAATACCTTATCAAGGAGCGCCTTGTGTGTGGCATGATAAATTATTGTAAAGAATGTGGTGTCCCTTTTGAACAGTCACATTTTTACAAGAAATGCTTGTTCATGCTTATCTTGTTCTATTTGCACCAAAAGGGTACCTCACAGCTTGACCTGCAATTTCTTTTCGCTCTTCTATGGCGGATACCCGAAAAAGACCTTATCATTATTCGTAATGATTACAACAAAATTATGAGTAAGATAGAGGCTGGTCTTGCTCATACCCTATCAGAAGGGGATACCATGTATCTTGGAGCTTGCCGCAAGGGGCAATCTGACGAGAATCCGATGCCACAGCCGCATAGTGCAATTAACGCACCTCGCCGTGCTTGGAGCTTAAAAACATCCTACATGCGCACGTTACTTGATTATGTAAAGCGGAGTGGAAAGACAGCTGCAACGAATACGGAAATTATTGTTCCCGCTGTGGATGAGTTAGTGTCCTTTAGACAACTAAAGAAAGAGTCGTTTGATGACATTCTTTTAAAGCGTATAAAGCTTTTCAGGGGGAAGAACTGCAAAGAAGTATTTAAGAAGTTTGAAATACCTATAACGCGCTCAAAATCAAAATACAGTATTGCGGCCAATGCAATCGTAAGTGGAGCAACGAAGAGCAATGTAAACCTTTCTGAAGAATTTTTGAAGGCCGGTCTTGTTATGAAAACTATTCGTGTCGAGATTGACGGAAGCATAAAAGAAAGCATGTCGTTTGAGAATATTGACTATCAAGAAGTGTATGATAATGAGAACTGGACAGACTCTCGTCTTTATGAAATTTTTTCCAACCGCTTCCTATTTGTCATTTTTCGTGCAACAGGTAAGAAAATTCTCATCCCTGTTGCAAAAAAAGGTAAGAATAAATTTGAGCGCGAAGATGAATACATACTTGATGATGCTTTCTTTTGGACAATGCCTCAAGACGACCTAAGTATTGCTCAAAAGTATTGGGAGGATATCCGAAAGCAAGTCTTGGCCGACAACATCCGTCATGGTGCATTTTGGACGCAAGGTTTACACAAGAAGTTCCATGTGCGTCCTAAGGCCCTAAAGAGTAGCGACCGTCACATCAGCCCGGTAACAGGACTACCCACAGCGCGGAAGTTTTGCTATTGGTTTAATAATGAGTATGTAAAGGAAATAATAGATAGGCATAATGGCAAGGAAATATAGTTTACCCGAAGAAGATTCTTTACTTAAAACCTCCGTCTGCGAAGTATTATTGGAATATGCTCGCACGACAAAAACGCAATTTCGCCAGCAAAGCTTGTTTGATGATGAGCAAGTTGAGACAGGCCACGATGACATCCGCGTGGTTGAACTTTTTGCTGGCGTTGGCGGCTTTCGTGTAGGATTGGAAAATGCGTCAGCCCGATACAAAACTATTTGGAACAACCAATGGGAGCCTTCTACGAAACGTCAGGATGCCTCCATCGCATATTGCCACAATTTCGGTACTGCAGGACATAGCAATGAAGATATTAGCACTGTTGAGACAGAACGTATACCCAATTGTGACATGCTATGTGGAGGCTTTCCTTGCCAAGACTATTCTGTTGCTACGACGCTTGCACGCTCAGGTGGCATCGAGGGGAAAAAAGGCGTACTTTGGTGGCAGATTTACCGCATTCTCAACGAAAAAGGTAAAAGCCGGCCCCGTTTTCTCATGCTTGAAAATGTTGACCGCCTTTTGGGGTCGCCTGCGAACCAGAGGGGCCGCGATTTTGCTATTATACTGGCATCTCTCTCGGATCTTGGGTATGATGTGGAGTGGCGTGTTATCAACGCTGCCGATTACGGAATGCCCCAGCGCCGTCGGCGTACCTACATAATGGGATATCGACACGATTGTAAAGTGGGAAAAACCATTCAAGACCCTCACCAATGGATACTTGCCGACGGCATAATGAGCCATGCTTTCCCTTGTGTGGAAGTGGAGCGAACCATCAGCGAGTTCACTATTGATGGTGATATTTCAGAAGTGAGCCAGTCCTTCAACGAAGGAGGGAAGGAAAGCCCCTTCGGAAACGCAGGAATTATGCGAAACCGCCAAGTGTATAGTTTGGATGTTAGGGCAAGTTACGAAGGCCCCTTCCTTACTTTAGGGCAGATGCTGATTGATGAGAAAGATGTACCGGAAGAATTCTTTATTTCAGCAGATGACTTGCCAAAGTGGCAATACCAAAAGGGGGCAAAATCGCTTGAACGTACCAGTAAGACAGGTCATCCCTATCTTTATACTGAAGGAGCAATGGCCTTCCCTGATGCGCTTGACCGAGCCTCGCGAACTATCATCACGGGAGAGGGCGGCTCAGGCCCTTCTCGTTTCAAACATGTTGTCTTATGCCCTTCTGGGCGTTATCGCAGACTTGTGCCCGTCGAGCTTGAACGTCTCAATATGTTCCCCGACAATCATACTCAGACATCCTCTGCTCTCCGTCGGGCATTCTTAATGGGAAATGCGCTTGTTACAGGTATTCCCACTAAACTTGGATTAGCTCTAGAACCCTATTTATAATAAAGAGGACTGTTCCCGAATGCCTTAAATGAAATATACTTTCGCACATGTTCAAGGATTCTAACACTATATAGAAGACGATTGACCAGCAGGGATGCCTCAGAACCGTCATCTAAAAACCTACCACAGAGGTTTGCAGAATATAAGTGTTGCTTTGTGATCATATTGTATCCATAGCCTTGGCACATATCTCATCTTTTTATTACAACTTCCATGCCCGACCACCTCACTCCTGAACAACGCCATCGCAATATGGCGGCGGTGCGCAGCAAAGATACGAAGCCGGAGATTATCGTGCGGAAATATCTGTGGGGGCACGGATTCCGATACCGACTGAATCATCCGCGACTGCCGGGGAAACCGGATATCGTGCTGACGAAATACCGCACGTGCGTGTTTGTGAACGGCTGCTTCTGGCACGGGCATGAGGGGTGCCGCTTCTTCGTGATGCCGAAATCCAACTCGGAGTTCTGGGTAAGGAAAATCGCCCGCAACCGCGAACGCGACAGCGAAGTGCAACAAAAACTTTCCGACATGGGATGGCACTCCATCACTCTTTGGGAATGCCAACTCAAACCCGCCAAAAGGGAAAAATACCTGGAATCTCTCGCCCATACGCTTTACCGCATCTTCCTGGAAGACCATAAGCCGAGGAAATATGTGATGCCGGAAGAAACACCCGCTATGGCGGCGGAAGAGAACGGTAATTCTTTTCTCAATGTGGATAATCCCCTCTAATTCCTTGGGGAATAACATACCATTAGGTACAAAGAGAGGAAAATAAACTTTGTGGTATCGTCCGCTTCGCTCTCTCTCCCGCTGCGGAGGAAGTGAAACAATCGAAAGGTGATTTCACTTTTTCCCTCCCTCCTCATCGGTGTGCTTGTGCACTACCACAAAGGAATAAAGGCCCTACGGGCAAATAACACCTGCGGGAAATAAGATGGGAAGATGGCAATCTGAAAATCCGGTTTCCGTCTTTCGTTTCCCCAAGTTTTAAGCATTTTACGCCATGTAAAGGGGCTATCATATTACTTTTATTCAACTTTCGCAAGCTCTGTTCTGGCTGGAAGCCAGAACCTTATGATTCGCTTGCGCCTGAGGCTTAAGCCGAAGAACCGGTTGCATCGACGAAGGAGATGCTGCCGGATAATAGTCTCACTCTCTATGCGTGCCTGGAAGGCACTACCTTGGAAAATGCATCGTACTTTCTGGCAAGGTACTGCCTTCCAGGCAGCCACCT
>JAGHRT010000013.1 GCA_018066245.1 Candidatus Equimonas faecalis
ACTCTAACAGCCCTGCTGAGATTCGTATGTTTGTTCTTGGAGAGGATGAAGAGGCAACCTCTATCATGCAGCAGATAACGCAGCAGTCGTCTTCTCTCGAAGGCCTCTACGACATCACCGGTCGCCCGATGAACAACGCCGTTCGTGGCCTGTACATTCATAATGGCAAAAAAAATCTTTCTAAATAAGAAATAAATGGTAAAGAAATATTTTAGGCCTCAAGCTATGCTTGTGGATCTCAGTTCAGAAAATCTTATGGCCACAAGTCCCATTTTCCCAGGCGGAGATGATGACGAGGCTGGCACCAAGCGTCAAGACCTCGGCAGTTCCTCAATGTGGGGTAACGATTCCGATTCCGATCTCTAACGATTAAGCCCGTACTAAATCAACATGAATAGAATTTCAACTTTTCTCGCCCTCGTATGCCTAATGGTAACCGGAGCATGGGCTCAGGCTCCTGCCAACACACAGAAGGCAGCCGCAGAGGAAGTCATCAGCGACTTCATGGGTGAGAACCCTGGCCTGACGGTGAATGTCACCATTGATCCGAACTTCAAGGACAATGGCAAGGACAAGTTCACCTACACGCTGAGCGGTTCGACGCTCAACATTACAGCGTCGAACGGTGTGTCCGCCTGCCGTGGCTTCTATGACTTCACCAAGAGCAACGGAGCAGGTATCTGTTCTTGGAGCGCCAACCGCTTCAAGGCTCCCACCAGCCCCACCACAACCACTAAGACGGTCACTTCTCCCTATCGTGACCATCAGTACCTCAATGTCGTGACTTACGGCTACTCCATGCCCTATTGGGACGAGAACCGTTGGGACAAGGAAATCGCCTGGATGGCTCTTCACGGCATTGACATGCCCCTTATGCTTGTCGGCTCCGAAACCATCTACCGCGATGTATTCAAGGCTCTGTACGGTACCTCCAACACCGAACTGGACGCTTGGGAGGTAGGCCCTGCCCATCTTCCCTGGATGCGTATGGGTAACCTCGCCGGTAACAGCTTCGACGGTCCTCTGGGCGACCATTGGCATAGCAAGCAGAAAACTCTGGCCAAGCACATCCTTCAAAAGATGGGTGCGCTGGGTATGAAGCCTGTCGTTCCCGCCTTCGGCGGTTTCGTTCCGCCCGCAGTGGCCCAGCAGTTGGGCAATGCCAGCACCACGGGTTGGAACTGGGTTCCCGACAACTATAAGAACTATCGTCTCACACCTACTGCCGGCACTGGCGGTCAGGATGGCGAGTTCAAGAAAATCGGCAAGAAGTTCATTGAACTCTGGGATCAGGAATATGAATCGTCCTACGGCTCACAGTTCAAGTATTATCTGTCCGACTCCTTCAACGAGATGGACGTGCCCTCTGATCCTGCCACTCTTCAGACCTACGGCGAGCAGATATACGGAGCCATCAAGGAAGGCTCCGGCAACAACGATGCCGTGTGGGTAACGCAGGGCTGGGAGTTCGTATATGGTTCCGGCAAGTGGACCAACGGCTCAACCTCGGATGCCAAGTACAAGGCCCTCACCGCAGGCGTGCCTCAGGGTAAGTTTATGTCGCTCTATATGTCCCCCGAATACGGCAACGGCAAGTGGAGCAGCTACGACAACTTCGACGGCGACGACTGGGTTTACACCATGCTCCCCAACATGGGCGGCAAGAACTTCTGGACAGGCCCTCTGCAGAACTATGCTACCACATGGCCCAAGTCCATGGCTAACAGCGGCGCCTATAGCAACTGCACCGGCTGGGGTATGACGATGGAGGGCATTGAATACAACGAAATGCTCTACGAACTCATTGCCGACATGGGCTGGACTGCCCCCTCTACGGGTAAGAACCTGGACAACTGGGTGACTGAATACGGCAACGCCCGCTACGGCAGCGACAAGTATTCCGATAAATTTAAGGCTCTGCACACCACAATGCGCAATACCGTGTACTCTTCCTACATCGACCATGTGAACTTCGGATGGCAGGGTAACGGCAAGAGCGGTGGCTACTACAACGCCGGCAACATTGGTACTGTCAACGACACCTTCTTCGAGGGCTTTGAGGCCTTCTTCGGCGACGAAAACATGGGTGAGTTGCAAGCCATTGCTGAAAACGGCGGCCTCGACGAAACGATGCGTGCCGACCTCATTGAGTTCTCCGCATTCTATGCCGCCGCACGCGTAGAGAAAATCTGTAAGCGCATTACCACCGCCAACAACACCGGCAACAAGACGCTCGCCAACGAACTCATCGCAGAGCTCGACAAGGTAATGACCGACATGGACTATATCCTCACCGGCCACCCCATCTACGATGAAGCTAAATGGGAAGCCAAGGCCCGCACCTTGGCCGGCAGCGATGTGGACACGCAGAAGAAATATGTGAAGAACGCCCGCCGTATCGTCACCACATGGTATGGTAATCACCAAGGCCATGAGGCTGTCAACGACTATGCCAGCCGTATCTACGCCGGCATTATCCGCGACTATTACCTCCCCCGCCTGAAAGCTGAACTCAACCAGCTCGTCAATGGTACGGCCTGCAACCTGCGCGACATTGAGCGCAGCTTTACTCCCAACGGCGACGTGGCCACCGATGCCCCCGAACTCTCTGATCCCGGTTACTACCTTGGCAGCGATGAGAAGACCACCGTGCCTGGAGGTATCACTTCCAGCACATCCGATGCTGTCCTCCTGGCCAACATCCAAGCCCTCGTCGAAGAAGCTCAGGAGGCCGGACAGATTGTCATCGAAAAGAACCAAGTGCAGTATAGTACCGATGCTGCAAGCCACTGGTATTTTGTAAACTCCAACAACGCAACCAGCAAGCTCACCGACCGTGCCCTCACTATTTCCGGCTCAACCAACTATAAAGGCACCGTACAGGCAAACACTATCGAAGCTACCAACGAACAAATCTGGCGCTTTATAAAGACAGGCGAAAACACCTGCCGCATGGAGAACCGCAACGGCCAGACCGTTACATGGGATAATGGTGCCATCAAAACCTATCTTGCCAACATAGGTTCCGACGTAACACTGGATTTGGATCAGGAAAACACACGCTACACCATATCTCCCGAAGGCATGGAATCCGGCAAGGGCCTGAGCCTTGCCAGCGGTAACACTCCCACTGCGGGCAACTGCAAGAACGGCAATGCTTATGTAGAGGCTTCCACATGGACACTCTCCGAAGCCAACGGTTATATCGGTGTACCTCTCGACGAAGACTTCAACCGCATCACCCGCCGCTTTGAAGGCTTTAAGACCGATGTCTGGGGCAGCACGGACCTCTACGGCAAACTGGGTCAGCCCAATGACGCTTCCGCTCTTCAAGCTGCCATCAGTGCCGTAGCCACCCGCGACCTCGCCCTGGCCACCTACACCGAATACCTCAAGACCTATGACGATGCTCTCAAGGCCAATTTCCAAGTGCCCACCGAGACCGAAGCCCGCAAACTCTTTGACCTTATCATCAGCGCCTTCCAGATTAATCCTGCTGTGAATGGAGATGCCGAAGCACACGAGACCTTCCGTCAGGCTCTGATCGCTGCCCAGACCACACTTGCCAAGGAGGGGCTTACCAGCAGCGAGGCTGTTTCTGCCACTGCCACGCTGGAAGCCGCCGTCAAGGACTACCTCGACAATGCTGCGTCCTTCCCTTACACCTCCAAGGCTCCTGTCAATGGCGTTTTCAATGAGGACAGCAAGGTCATCACTATGAAGATGAACCGGGGCGGCTATATCACGACAGCCTCCACTGATGACAGCGGTAACCTTACACTCACTGGCATCAATACCGAGCCTACCGATAAGGCCGGCTACTGGATTGTAAGCGGTAACGACACCCAGGGCTATACCTTCTACAATGTAGCCGCAGGTGCCACCAAGATTCTGGCCATGACGGGCCAAAACGATAACGCCCGCATCGCTCTCTGTTCCACAAAGAATGTGCCCCAAGGTGCTACTACAGCTTTCAAGTATGGCACCAACGAAATCGGTGGCGGCGTGTTCTATATCAGCGGCAACAATGCTTGGAACAACCGATCCAGTAACGGGAAGAACTATCTCGCCTTGTGGAATGACGCAAACGTGTTCAAACAAGACACAGGCTCCTCCCTTACCTTCCATGTCGTAACCTGCGAAGACCTCACTCCCACTGAGGCGGCAAATGATTGGGAATGGGAAGCCTGCAACAGCCAGCAGACTACGAACTTCAAGGCTTCTGCCTACTACGATGTTAAGCAGATTACCATTGGCTCCGCCAGCACACGCCGCCAGGTACGCGCTAAGGCTGCTGAGCAGGGGACCAATACCGTAACGGTTACTGTGGAATATAAGGGCGGAAGCCATGCTCAAGCAATTTACGGCGTACAGCTTCTTGATACCGACGGCGCCGAGGTGGCTAATTCGGGCTATACAGAAGGCATTGTGGGTGGCAGTCCTAATAATATCAAGACCTACACCCTCAACAATGTTCCCGATGGCTCCTACACTGTTCGCGTATGGGGCGCAGCTACTAAGGGTAATGAAACCATGACCGCCAACGGTACCGTGGAAGTAACTGTCAATGGCACCAAAGACGGCAATACCCAGAATTGGAATAAAAACAACTGGTACATTGAGAACACTGCAGTTCCTGCAGGTGTCAAGGCCCTTGCCCCCAACGTAGGTATCACTCTCAACACTGGAGGTGCTGCACAAACCTATTATTACTTGGATAAGCCCATGACCTTCAAGGAGGCAGGCCCGCTTTCTGTCACCATCAACAATAAGGCCACTGAAGACATCGGAGTCATCGGTGTAGAGCTGTTGAAGAACGGTGCTACCCTCGTGGAAACCGCAGGCACCTACGACGGTCACTACAGCGACGGCAAAACCAACAACACCTACACCGTAAACGTTCCCGAAGCTGGCAACTACACCGTTCGCACATGGGCCAGCTATGTTCCCGCTAAGGCTCCCGCCAACGGCGAGGCTAAATATGGGGCAGAGGAGAACTCTCCCGCAGAGGAAGAGATTCTGCTTCGTCCTACATTCGTATCTTCTTCCGACACGAGGACTACTAATGGAGAATACGCCAGCAAGTTGGTAGATGATATAGACAATCCTACTTCCACCAAGTGGGGTATGGGCTATACAGCTGGTACTCCCGCTTGGATTGTTGTTCAGGCCAACAATACCGTTTTGAAGGGTTACGACCTCTACAATGCCAACGACACGAACGGCAATCCTGGTCGCCGTTGGAAGAACTGGACTGTGGAAGGCTCCAACGACAATTCCAATTGGACTACCATTGCCACGGTTACGGATGCCAACATGAACACTACCAACTACGGTAAGAACTCCTTCTCCACTGAAAGCAACGCCCAACAATATAATTATTACAAGTTCACCATCACAGCCAATGAAGGTGGCGGTATGATTCAGATGAGCGACCTTCAGCTCAAGGTTGTGTATAAGGGTGAGAAGACAAGCTACCTTGTAACAAGCGACGGTGTTCCCAGCGGCGTTACGGTTAAAATCAAAGGCACGACCATTACGCCTGCTGAGTCTTGGACAGCCGGTGCGACTTACAAAGCTATAGCTCAGCTTTCCACAAGCGATATTACCGCTGAGAACCTTGGCGACGGCTATGTGTTTGAAGCACGCGTGGACAACAACAACCATCAGGTATGGCTCTACTTCAAGCAACTGTTTGCGCCGATTAGCAATATCAGCGAGAAAGAAACAGCCACTTCCTATTACATCAAGAATGCCGCCGGCTACTATCCCTATGTGGATAACGGCAACATTAAGGCTACGCAGGACCGCAAGTCATCTTCAAAGTACATCTTCATCAAAGCCGCTACGGTAGGCCAGTATTATATATACGATATCTCCGCCAATAAGTATGTCTATGCTAACAGCACAGGCAATGGTGGTAATCAGACCAGCCAGAGCAGCAGTAAGGTGCAGATGACGACAGACCTGAGCACGGCCAAGCCCTGGACCTTCACCTACGACGGTCGTATTGTTCCCGCTGCCGGCGGCAGTGCCGGCCTGAACTTCACGGGCGGCCCCAGCTATGTGCTGAACCTCTATGCCACCACCGACGGAAACTCTGAGTGGACAATCATTGACAGCAGCATCGGCTCTCTGGCATGCGCCGTGACGATGTTCTCTGAGCCCGGAAAGGAATACATCCATAAACTTATCCCCGAGAGCGGCGTAACCGTTGAGAGCATCACGCTCAATGGCAACCTTGCCAGCAGCGACCTTACGCTGAAGACCGACCGCGTCAACAAGGGTAATAATTATAAATATGTGTATGGCCATGCTCCCTCTGCGGAAGGCACCTACACCTACGACGTGAACCTTTCCGACGGCACGAAGGCCACAGTGAAACTCACCGTCAGCAGCTTCCTGCAGTCTCCCACGCCCGGTATGGTATGGGTAAGCTGGAACTGGTTCAAGAACACCATCAATGCCACCAACCTCACGGAGATAGCCGACGGCCTGAAGTCCAAGGGACTCTATGACGTAGGCTTCAAGACCATCGTTATTGACGACGCATGGGGCACAGGCAGCAGCAACGCTACGCTGACCTACAACAGCGAAAAGTTCCCCAACGGAATGGCCTCCTTCGTCAGCGGCGTCAACGCCAAAGGCATAAAGGTGGGTATCTACTCCGATGCCGCAAACAGCACCTGCGGCAACTTCCAGCCCGGTTCCCTCGGCGTGGAGACACAGCACGTGCAACTGTTCGACAGCTGGGGCATTGACTTCCTGAAGTATGACTTCTGCGGCGGCAGCAACGCTCAGAAATCCTATACCACCATGGGCGATGCCATTGCTGCCCTCAACGCTACGCGTAAGGGCACTAACCCCGACCCCTTCGTATTCAATGCCTGCGAATGGGGCAGAAATAAACCCTGGCAGTGGGGTGCCGAAGCCGGTACCTCCATGTGGCGTGCCACTTCCGACGCCCGTGAGGACTGGATCGGCACGCACGACTTCCCCGGTGTGCTCGGCGGCAGCGACGAAGTGCGCGACCTCTGGATGTATGCCGGTGTGAACCGCTTCAACGACCTCGACATGATGACCATCGGTCTGCACGGCAAAGGCAGCCCCTCCAACCATACGGCTTCTCACCCGAGCGACGGCGGCACCATTCAGGGCCTCACTGACGATCAGGCCCGCAGCCAGATGAGTATCTGGAGTATGCTCGCCAGCCCGCTCTCTCTGAGTTGCGACGTGCGTGAAACTCCCAGCAACCCCTGCAACAGCGGTGCCGGTGTGACGCCTCTCACCGCCACCGACCTTGCAACCCTGAAGAATGCCGACATTCTCACCATCAGTCAGGACCCCCTCGGCCAGCAGGCTGAATATATGCCCAGCCTCGGTTCTAACAGTGAAGACTTCTCCACCTCTGGCTGCGATGTCTATGTGAAAGATATGGTGAACGGCCAGAAGGCCCTCGCCATCGTGAACCGTTCGGCTTCCGCCACTATGGAGGCTAAGACCATCAACCTTGATAATATCTACCTCAATGCCGGCACGACCTACTATGTCAAGAATGTCTGGACGGGTAAGGTTACTCAGTGCACCGGCACTATCACGACGGATACCTTCAAGGCTTCCGAGACGAAGGTCTATATCATCTCCGAGAATGAACTGGAAGATACTTCCGAAGACACTCCTGATGAGCCTGAAGATAGCTACATCACCGTTTCCACTTCAACAGGCTCGATGAATAGCGGTTGGACTAATAAGTGGACGCACTCCAGCGCACCTGCCATCACTATTTCTTGCAGTCCCGCTAATATCAATTCCAGCAATGGAAACCTTGATATCCGTAATGGCAGCGGCTCTAATAACTGCAACTTCACCATTACGGCCCCCGAAGGCTACCACATTACAGGTTATTCCGCCACCGTAACAGGTAGTGGATATACAGTTACACCTGCTGGAGGAAGTGCTATCACTGTAACCAATGATGGTGTCGCTCTGAATGTCACTGGCCTCGATGCCCAGACGGCTACCTTCAAGGCTACGGGTAACAATTCTCAGTGTGTATACTCCAACTTCAAGGTTTATTATAAGGCTGTTGAACCCACCGAACCCACCGATCCTACCTATCCCTTCATCGTATCTCCTTCCACGAGTGACCTCCACTGGCACTATCTGCAAGTTAATGGTAATAAGTATGTAGCTTATGATTCTACTACGGGACGGTTTAATAACTCCACAAATGCTCCTACCGGTGAGAATGGTCTCTTTGCCTTCGTTCAGGTTGAAGGTGGCTTCAAGATTGTGAACAAGGCCGCAGGAATCGACAAGGCAATAAGCGAGCCCATCGGTACCAACATAGTCAACGAAACCCTTGTAGGCGTAGTGGATTATAATCAAGCAAAAACCTATATTTATCAGAATAACAGTGGACATGATGTCTTTGGTATCGCCAGCAATGATCAAGCTCACCTGAATGATATCGGTGGAAAGTTGGGCTACTGGGTAAGTGCCGCCTCTGGCACAGGAGACGGCTCCACCTTCAAGTTCATCCCTGCCGAGGTGATGATAAGCACTCCCGAGGTGAAGCATTATTACACCATCCGCAATAACAACAATCCTTCCAACTACGCACACTACGATTCCGACAACCAGTACCTCACACTTGGCACGGCTCTCAACAATTCCGCAGTATTCTATTTCACCTCTGCCGGAAGCAATGCCAATGGCAGCCAGCTTGTCAATATCCACAACTATGAGGCCGGCGACTCCAAGACGATGAACGACTGGAACAGTTGGGGTACATCTTCACCTAGGACTTGGTACATCAAACTGGCTGACGGCACTACGGGGCAGCTCAATGACTTCAACATTGCCCTGAATAGCAATTATGCCAATAGCTGGAACCACCAGAATCCTTACGTTAAGAGCTGGAGCGCAGGAAATGACCGCGGTTCGGGCTGGTATATCGAGGAAGTCACCAAGAAGACCTACACCATTCGCATTGTTGGTTCCGATGATTCCAACTTCAAGGTTTACAACAATGGCACAGCCTATCAGAACGGCAGCAATATCACTGGCTTCTTCTTCAGTATCGACAACTTCAGCGTGAATGCAGAAGGTACAGAACCCTTCAAGGGTGTGCTCACCACAGAAGGCGATGAACTTGTGTTCTCATTCGAAGAGTTCAACACCATTACGGGCGGAACACTGCCTAGCGAAGTCTCCGATCTGGCACTATGGTATGACTTCCCCGCCACAACCACTGGCGTGGAGAATCCTTGGATGGAGTACGGCTTGCCTATCGGCAACGGCCAGATTGGTGCTGTTCTCTTCGGCGGCCTGATGACTGACGAAATCCAATTCAACGAGAAGACGCTCTACAACGGTTCTCCCACCGACTGGGGCGAGCACGGCAAGTATGCCAACTTCGGCTCCATCCTCGTGAAAGACATCAGCAGCAACTTCTCTATCACCAACAACAGCAAGCCCGTCAACGACTATGTGCGCTACCTTGACATCATCAACGGTGTGGCCGGTGTGAACTACAGCAGCGCCAACACGGCCTTTACCCGCCGCTATATCACCTCTGCACCCCACAAGGTGATGGCCGCTCACTATGAGGCCGACGGCAGCGAGAAACTCTCCCTGCACTTTGCCTACGCTCCCGATAAATATATCAATGCCGGCAGCGTAAGCTATGACGCAGCTACCGCTTCGTTCAGTGGTAAGCTGAAGACTGTTTACTATAATACACAGTTCCGCGTAGTGGCCGACAACGGTGCAACTGTGACGACAGACAATACGGGTGTTACCGTAACGGGAGCTACCGACGTGACGCTCTTCATGGCCGCCGGCACCACCTTCGACGACAGCACGCCTGCCTTCACGACGGGCGACAGCCAGACTGTAGCTACGAAAAACACGACACTTCTGAACGATGCCGTATCTGCTGGTTGGCAGAGCGTATATGACGCTCATGTGGCTGACTTCAGTGGCTTAATGAACCGCGTGGACGTGCAGTTGGGCAATGCCTCCAAGAGCAGCCTGAACACCAAGGAACTGGTAGACTCCTACGCAACTCCTTCCAACCGCAGCACATCCGACGGTCTCTATCTCGAACAGCTTTACTTCCAGTACGGCCGCTACCTTGAGGTGAGCAGCAACAACATCCTTATCAACGCTCCCTCCAACCTGCAGGGTATCTGGAACAATGACTCCCAGACAGACTTCTGGCATTGCGACGTGCATGCTGACGTGAATGTGCAGATGAACTACTGGCCTGCCGAGACCACAAACCTCAGCACCATGCACCTGCCCTTCCTCAACAACATCATCACTCTGGGTCAGGACAACTACAACTTCCACAAGCTGGCTCAGCGCGTGAGCGGAAAAGAGAACATTCGCGGCTGGATGAGCGCCACCGAGTGCAACATCTTCGGCGGCACTTCCCAGTGGATGGTCAATCAAATTTCCACTCCCGGTGCCTGGAACGTGAGCCACCTGTGGCAACACTACCAGTACACCAAGGACACCGCCTTCCTGAAGCGTGCCCTGCCCTCTATGATTAAGGCTGCTCAGTTCCTCATTGACATCAGCACGGCCACCGATGATCAGGGACGGTACTATGTACCCAATCAGGCTTCTCCTGAACATGGCCCCGGCTTCGGCAACAACGACCAGACCTATCCCACGGCTTTCGGTCAGCAGAACGTGTCGGAATGTCTCAATGAGTGCATACAGGCCGTCAATGCTCTTGGAGAAGATGCCGTCATTGCCAACGGCATTGCCACTGCTGACGAAATCGCCGAACTCACGGAATGGTACAACAAAATTGACCGCGGCCTCAACACCGAAACCTTCGAAAACAAAGAATGCCTCAGTGAATGGTATGGCGCTCCCTTAAGTAAAGCCGGCGATGCCCACAATCATCGTCACCTCAACCACCTGATGGCTCTCTTCCCTTACAATCAGGTAAGTCCTTATGCCACCGATGAGGAAGGCCAGCGTCTCTACAACGCTGCCGTGAACTCACTACACGTCCGCGACAGCCGTGATGTAACGGGATGGTCTCTTGGCTGGAAGATAAACCTCTTCGCCCGCGCCCTTGAAGGCAATGCAGCCCATGACCTCTTTGAACTTTCCTTCCATCATTCCGGCAGCTATAACATTGTTATGTCTGGTCAGGGTGGCCTCTACTACAACCTGTGGGATGCTCACTCTCCCTTCCAGATTGACGGCAACTTCGGTTATACCGCCGGTGTGGCCGAGATGCTCCTCCAGAGCTACGACGGCACTGTCCACCTTCTCCCCGCCCTGCCCGATGCATGGGCAAACGGTCATATCAACGGCCTCAAGGCCGTGGGTAACTTCACCGTGGATCAGCAGTGGGCCGAAGGCGCACTCACCAAGGCTACCATCGTGAACAAGCACACGGCCGCTCAGGATCTCTATGTTCAATACGGAACGGAAGACCTCACAGCTGTTAAGGTTACTGTAAATGGCGTAGAGACAACTCCTGTATATGAAGCAGGCAAGGGCTACAAACTCGCTGCCGTAGCTCCTGGAGCAAAGGTTGTCATCAATATCTCTGGTGAGGAAGAGGTACAGCCCGTTAGCGTTACCTACGAACTTAATCCTACTAGCGAATCAACTGTGGAGAAACTTGAAGCAATTGGCATCAACTTTACAGGTGAAGAACTGGCAATGGTTTGCCCTGCCAGTGAGATGGGGCAGGCTCAAGTTTATCCCACGCTTACTAAAGAGAATACCACTGTAACTGCTACTACAGTCGATGTCAACGAAGAAAATGGCCTGTGGGAAATAGCCTTCCCCTCAGCAAGTGTAACAGAAGGCAAATGGACACTCACTATTCCACAAGGCACATTTTATGGTTTGGATGACAATATGAATATTATTCCTGTTGCTGAAATCACCGCCATCTATACTGTAGTCTCTGGCGAAGTTGTCGCTACCTATACCGCCAACGGTAAAGAGACCAATTACTATGAAGGCGATGACATCAACCTCGTTGATGCTGGCACCACAGAACTGGTAATTCCTGCCGACATTGACAACGTAGATGTCACCTACACGCGTGACTTCACTGGAACCTCTGGTTACCAGGCTTGGTATGTACCTTTCG
>JAGHRT010000039.1 GCA_018066245.1 Candidatus Equimonas faecalis
CGAACCCACGCACCCCCGAAACCTCGCATCCCCGCAACCCCCGAAGCGCCCAACCCTCGAAACCCCGAAACCCTCGAACCCTCGAAACCCCGAAGCCTCGAAACCTCGAACCCCCGAAGCCTCGAAGCCTCGACTCCCCGGAGCCCTTCCCCCTTTAATCCCCAATCCCCACCCCCTATGCTCAACATCCATTCCCCCAACGGCTACATGCTCCTCCGCTCCTGGCATCTTGGCAACATCCTCCAGCTGGCCACCCAGGGGTTCTGCAAGCGCTTCGTTGACTATAAGATTGACCCCTGCGGACGCTTGCGCGACCAGATGGAGATGGCGGCACGCACCGTACCCGCCAACATCGCCGAGGGCTCCTCGCGCCACCAGACAAGCTACGAGACGGAGATGCGACTGTTGGACGTAGCTCGCGCCAGCGTCAGCGAACTGGAGGGCGACTACCTCAACTGGCTCATGCGCCACGGGCAGACGATGTGGCGCACCGCCGACCCGCGCTACCTCGAAGCCCAGGGCTTTCAGTTTGCCGACCTCCCCGACCTCACTCCCAACTACCTCGCCGAAATCAGCGAATATCTCCTGGCCGAATACGCCCGTTTCGCCACACTCCTGCGCACCGACGACTCCATCCACTCTGCCTGCACCGTCATCGTGCTGTGCGAGAGAGTGAAGCAGATGCTCACCGCGCAGATTACGAAGCGCCTTGCCGACTTCAAGGAGGAAGGCGGCTTCACCGAGAACATGACGCAGGAACGCCTCGCCGCCCTCAAGCAGAAAGCCACCGCCGAGGGAGCCCCCGCCTGCCCCAAGTGCGGCGCACCCATGCGCAAGCGTATGATAAAGAAAGGCACCCACCAGGGCGAGGAGTTCTGGGGATGCACCGAATACCCCCGCTGCGACGGAACGAGGCGGATATAGCGAGAGCGCCCCCCCGCCCCCTCGAAACCTCGAAGCCCCGAATCCTCGAAGCCCCGAAGCCTCGACCCTCGACCCCTCGAAACCTCGAAACCTCGACCCCTCGAAACCCCGAAGCCTCGCCCCCTCGACCCCTCGCCCCCCTTAACCCCCAATCCCCCCAGCCAATGACATTCTCCTGGAAAACCGCCCGCGACATCATGCGCGCGGACAGCAACGTAAGCACCGAATACCAGCGACTTGAGCAGTTCGTCTCACTCGTCTTCCTCCGTATCTACAACGCCCTTGAAGAAGAGTGGGCCGACGAGGCCGACTCTGAAGGCCGCGACTACACCCCCGCCCTCCCCGACGAGTACCAGTGGGACGCATGGGCCCTCCCCGACGCCGCCGGCAAGTCGCTCACCGGCGACAGCCTCGTCCTCCACATCAACGCCCTCTACCACCACTGCGCCACCATGTCAGTAGTAGGCCTCGAACCCCGGCAGAAAATCGTGCGCAAGGTCTTCGAGGGCCTCACCCAGCACATGCGCGACGGCTACCAGCTCCGCCAGCTCATCGACCTCGTCAACTCCCTCAACTACCACGACGCCCGCCAGCGACACCTCTTCGGACAGATGTACGAGGAAATGCTCCGCATCATGCAGTCGAGCAAGGAGACGGGCGAATACTACACACCCCGCGCCGTCACGCAGTTCATCGTGGAGCAACTCAACCCCCGCCTCGGCGAGCGCTTCGGCGACTTCGCCTGCGGCACCGGCGGCTTCCTCACCGCAGCCATCGACCACCTCCACCGCGCCGGCGTCAGCACCAAGAAAGAGGTGGAGCAACTCCAGCAAGCCATCGTGGGGTGCGAACTCAAGAGCATCCCCTACCTCCTCTGCGCCACCAACCTCCTCGTCCACGGCATCGACAACCCCTCCCTCACCGCCGGCACCGCCTTCTCCAAGAACATCAACGACTACGACGACTGCGAGCGCGTGGACGTCATCGGCATGAACCCGCCCTACGGCGGCATGACCACCGCCACCGAGCTCACCAACTTCCCCGAGAACGTGCGCACCTCCGAGACAGCCGTCCTCTTCCTCGCCTACATCTGCAAGCGGCTGCGCGAGGGCGGACGCGCCGGCGTCATCATCCCCGACGGCTTCCTCTTCGGCTCCGACAACGCCTCCGTAGAGGTGAAGAAACTCCTCCTCCAGCAGATGAACCTCCACACCATCGTGCGCCTCCCCTCCAGCGTCTTCGCCCCCTACACCAGCATCACCACCAACATCCTCTTCTTCGACAACCGCCCCGCCCCCGGCGCCCCCGCCGGCTTCCGCACCAAGGACGTGTGGGTGTATCGCCTGGACATGCCCGAGGGCTACAAGCACTTCTCCAAGACAAAGCCCATCCTCCCCGAGCACATGCAACCCCTGCGCGAGTGGTGGCTCGACCGCCGCGAACTCACCGACCCCACCGACGACCCCGCCCGCCTCACCTACAAGGCCCGACGCTTCACCGCCGCCGAAATCGCCGAGAGCGGCTACAACCTCGACCTCTGCAAATACCCCAAGGAAGAAGAAATCATCCTCACCCCCGACGAACTCCTCGCCGACTACCACGAGCGCCGCACCGCGCTCGACGCCAAGATAGACAGCACCCTCGACGAGATAAAGCGCCTGCTGGCACTCTAAGCCCGCCCTCCTCCGCCCCCCCCGATACCCCGAATCCTCGAATCCTCGAACCCCCCAAACCTCCCCCCAATGACAGGACAGCAACTCCGAAACTCTATATTGCAGGAGGCCATCCACGGTCGCCTCGTACCCAACACCCTCCAACCCGGAGAACTCACCGCCCGCGAACTCCTCAACGACATCCTCGCCGCCCGCCAGAAGGCAGAAAACGAAGCCAAAGGAAAGAAAGCCAAGAAACTCACACTCAGCAAGATTGAGGAAGAGCCGTGGGAGTTGCCGGAGGGGTGGTGCTGGTGTAGAATTGAGGACATATTTGACCATTCTGCCGGAAAATCGCAAAATTCTTCCCAAAAGACAATAGGCAAGATTTATCAATACCTAACAACCTCCAATGTGTATTGGGAAGGCATTGATTTTACCAAAGTAAAAGAGATGGCATTTACAGAAGAAGAGTATGCAAAATGTTCAGCCGTCAAGGGAGACCTCCTTGTTTGTGAAGGCGGTGACGTAGGTCGCTCTTGTATTTGGCCTTATGATTATAGGATTGGCTTGCAAAACCACATTCATAGGCTTCGTCCCGTAAGCGATATTAACGTGAAGTTCTTCTATTACGTAATGATGCTTTACAAAAGCGTTGGCATTATTGCTGGTAAAGGCATTGGCATTACTGGATTATCAGCAGGTGTCTTAAAAGGCACACCCATCCCCCTCCCCCCTCTCTCCATTCAGCATTCCATTGTCTCAAAGATAGAGGCCTTGCTTCCGTTGGTAGAAGCGTACGATGCCGCACAGGGCGAGTTGAGAGCCTTGAACGAATCCTTGCCCGACAAACTGCGCAAATCCGTTCTGCAAGAAGCCATCCACGGTCGCCTCGTACCCAACACCCTACAACCCGGAGAACTCACCGCCAGCGAACTCCTCAACGACATCCTCGCCGCACGACAAAATAACGAAAACGAAACCAAAGGCAAAAAAGCAAAAAAACTCACACTCAGCAAGATTGAAGAAGAACCGTGGGAGTTGCCGGAAGGGTGGTGCTGGTGCACTCTTGGAGACTTGGCGGATAGGCAAGTTGGCAAAACCCCCGAAAGACACAATGCTGCCTATTGGGCAGACGGAAAGCAACCGTGGATATCCATCTCCGATATGCAGGATTATGGCAGAGTGAATGCCACAAAGGAGCGGGTTTCTGCATTGGCAGAGAAAGAGGTCTTTGCAAAAAGAATAAGCAAAAAGGGGGCATTGATAATGAGTTTTAAGTTGACGGTGGGCAGAACTTGCATACTTGACATTGATGCCTATCACAACGAAGCGATAGTAACCTTTTTGATACCCGATGAACTTGCGGATTTGAAGATGTATTTGTTTTGGCTCTTACCTATATTTACAAATGCGAGCGACTCAAAAGACGCAGTAAAAGGAAAGACCCTTAATAAAGAATCAATAAATGCCACCCTTATCCCCCTCCCCCCTCTCTCCATTCAGCACTCCATTGTCTCAAAGATAGAGGAAATCTTCAAACTGTTAGAGAAATAGCCTATGCCCATATACCGTTTCCCCATAACCGGCATACGCCATCACGCCTTGAAGGGCCGACTGGACGAACTCTACGAGTGCGCCCCGGGGAAGCGCGTGTCCATCAGCATAGAACACGACAACCCGGAGGAAACGGATGCCGTGATTGCATATTGGGGAAAAAAGCCGGTGGGGTATGTGCGCAGCGGCGAAGACAGGGAAAAGGCGGCCACGCTCATCGGGCAGACGGGCAGAGGATCGCTGCTGGGAAGGGTTGTCGATGTGGACAGGGTGAAACGGTGGCTGTGGCTGGAGGTGAGTTCGGAGCAGATGCTGACACACACCGTCGATGTACGCCCCAACCTGCTCACGAACTGGACATTCGAAGGCAAGACACTGCCCACCGACGAGGAGGAAGTGCGGCTCCACACGATGCTCTGCAACTTGGAAATGCTCACCGAAGAGCAGGTGCCGTGGGATGAGGACATGGAGGAATGGCTGGAATACACCGAGCAGAACCTCTGGCGCGACATCAGCCTTGAGACATCGGAACTCGTGAAGCGCATACTCACCCTCCTCACGGCCATCGACGACGACGCATACCGCACGGCTGCCAGCAGGTTGCAGCTGGCCACCGACTGCATGGGAAGCCCGGAGGTGCGCCGCCTGCAGGCGCAGCAAATCATCGACAAGGCTCACACACAGAGCATGGACATGATTCTGCTGCACTACGCCGAGAGCAGCAAGGACGCCATACGCAAGCTGCCGGAGGAACTGCTGACGCTCTTCCTGAAGGACGGCGAGATACTGATGGGGCGGTTGTGGTATATGCGCCAGCGCCACGAGGTGATACGCGGCGTGCTGACGCTGCTGGCGCTGAATGTGCTGCTGCGGGAAGAGGCGCGGGAGATTTCGTACGACGGGATTTCGCGTGAGTGGATGATAGAATGGGCGAAGCGCCGGGGGGACGCGGAGGCGGACAGCGTGGTGCATCAACTCATCGCCGACTTTGAACTGGCACAAACCGACGCGCCGCTCCTCAGACGGCTCGACGAGATGCACGCAGCGTGCAGGAAGGGCGATGTGGTGATAGAGCAAGCCACAATCGACAACAACAACGGCCCTATCAGCATCAGGGAGCAAACCTTCGTCGAAGGAATGTCACCGGGCGAGGTGCAAAGGCTCATTGATGAACGCGACACAAAACTACTGACGAAAGAATAACAGACACTATGGCTTTCATAAACAACAACTACGGCGCGATAACGGTGGACAAGCAGGTGAATATCACCACCCCTCCACCCGGTGCCACCCGGCATACTGACAGCACGCCCCCGGATGCCGATAAAGAGGAGCAAAAAGACCCTACGCAACTTTCCAACCGCCAGGTGGTGATAATGATGGCGGCGCTTATGGATATATCCCTGAGTCGTGACTACACGAATCAGAAGCAGTTGGCCCGATTCCTCAGCAGCATTACGGGACGAAGCACGGAGAGCCTTCGTCAGACGATAATGAAACTTGCCAGAGAGGGCGTGGATACGAATGAGGCACGGCGCGACTGCAATGTTGCCGCAGATGCCATTGAACCTTTCTGCAAGACGATTGCAGAGAGAATCCGCAACGACGCCCAGGAATAAAACTTTTCAAGTTTCGCATTTGTTGTGAGGTCGCCCTTCGGGCTCGACATCTTCCAACATGACTCTTGCGTTAGCCTCGTGCTAAATTACAAACATACATTAAACATCACCGCCGGTGCTGCGTGTTCATTCTTCACTTTTTCGGTGGGCGCACAAGGCCTGCTGCCTTGCTGAGGCCTCTCCCCGGTAGGGAGGGAGCTTAAAAGTGATTAAAAGAAATTATTTCCAGAAATTATATTCTTCACTTTTCACTTTCCATAGGGATGACCCACGAAAGATGTTTGAACGATGTTTGAGGCGAAAGCCTAAAATAAGTAGGAAAGATGTTGAGGAGCGTAGTGACGACCAGTCGTTTACTTGCGAAACTTGAATAAAACTTTTTTTTGATTTTTACAGTGGCGTGTAGGCCTACATACCCCCTACACCGCTCGTACCTTTGCACTCGCAATTCGGAAATAACCGGGTTGCGGGTGCTTTTTTTGTCTCGGCACCCACTCATTTAAGAACCATGCAGTAAGGCGCATGAAGAGACAGACACATTATTTATATTATGAGTTTCTATTTCTCTTTACGCATTTGGAAGTTCCAGGCGACTTTCAACTGCAACCTTTCAAAAAACGACTGACGGCGTATGAAAGCAATTCTTAAAGTGGTGCAGCAGGGCGAGGCCTTCGCTGTGCAGTCGCAGAAAAGCGAGAGCGGACAGACGATGAAGTGCAACATCGTGCTGCAGGAACTGGGAGGCAAGTATGAGGACCAGTTCGTGGGTGCTATGCTCGGCAACCTTGCACAGTGCCGGTTCTGCCCGGGCGACGTGGTGGCGGCTTCGCTCCGCTTCCAAACACGGGAGTACAACGGCGCCGCATACCAGGACATCCTGGTGACGGACATCGTGAAACTTAACCTGTAGGACAGGGAGACAACATCTAACCCCGAGTTGAAGTGAGGAACTTCACGCGTGAACTATGCCGGCCGGCGGTTCTGAAACTTCTCCTCACAACCAACTTGGAAAAATGACAAATCAAAACATTTTTGTTGAATCAATCAACATGGAGACGCAGACGGTGTTTCACGCCAGCGGCGACATAAACATCTATCCCTGCGACTTTGAACGCGGTCAGCAAATCGTCAGCGGCGGCACACGCGCCTCGCAGAAGGGGCGTATGATTACCGAGGACGACGGCACGAGCCGCTTCAAACACTACCGCCACGACAGCGGCAGCCGCTACAACCGCCTCTTCACCACGGCGCACGGCGACATCAAGGAGTCGGGGTCGAGCGTTATCTTCACGCTGCGCTTCCCGAAGCGTATGGGCAAGGCGCTCATCGAGGCTCTCCACGATGAGGAGTGCGAGGAAATGAAGGCGTACATCAAGACGCGCAGAACGACTACGGAATGGTAAGGCGATGAGCCGTCTCGCCCGCCTGGGTACATACAGACAAGCGTCTGGAGGACGCCATCTCAATAACCGGGTACATACGGAGCGTTAGCGGAGGATGTGCCCGGATTGAGGACGGACAGCGGTCGGGCGTCTGGAAGACGCTACCTCGCTACTCGTCATGCAGGAAGAAATCTTTTGCAGGATCGATGCCCCATTCCGCAAGCAGAGCTTCATACTCTTCGCGAAAGGTGTGGACACGATGATGTTCCTTTTGGTTCATGATGTAGCGGCGTATCATCTCCTTGTCACGCTCGCAATAGGTGAAAGCGGCATATCCGTTACTCCAACCGGAAAACAGCGGGAACTTCTCGGTTTGCGTCTTCAGCCACTTGGAGGTTTCTGTTTTCAGAACCTGCATGAAGTCGCTGACGGCAATGTCGGGGCGGATAGAGATGAGCATGTGGATATGGTCGGCTATCCCGCCAATGCGGATGAGCTTGCATTGCTTGCGTTCGCAGAAGCCGAGGATGTATGCGTAGAGATCGCGGTCATGCGCCTCGGTGAGGGTGCGTTCGCTGCGCTTGGTGCGCCAGACGATGTGGTAATATAGTACAACGTGTGCCATGTGTGCAAGGTAGCGTCTTCCAGACGCTGGGTGTGTAGCGGGTGTGTTACCCCGAGCACACCTCCACTACGTTACGGTGTACCCGGTTATAGAGATAACGTCTTCCAGACGTATTCCGATTATCGAACTATGAGGTAGCGTCTTCCAGACGCTGGGGGTGTAGCGGGTGTGTTACTCCGAGCACACCTCCACTACGTTACGGTGTACCCGGTTATAGAGATAACGTCTTCCAGACGTATTCCTACAGATAAATAACGGATTTTTAGCACATTTATTGTGTAAATCAACAACTAACGTCTATGAGTTGCTATACAATCTATTACAATGAGGGACGCAAGATGATGCGTCCTGTCACAAGCCGTGAGGAATACTTGCGGTTGCGTAATTCGCAGAAACAAATTGATATTGTGGACAGCGTGCGCGGCGGCGACGACAAGATGAAGCACCGCCTGCTGCAGATGAACTACAGTTGCCTGCCGGGCGAGGACGGTGCGCTGAAAGGGTGCACGACGCCTTCGGGCACGGTGGGAATGGACATCGACCACATCGGCAGGGAACAGTTGGCGGAGGTGCGGGAGCGCATCCTTGCAAGGAGGGAGGCGCTGGGCCTCCTGATGCTGGAGAGGAGCGCCCGCGGCGAGGGTTTCCACCTCGTGTTCCGCCGCCGCCCGGAACTCTCGCAGGAGGAGAACCTGCGCTGGGCAAGCGAGTTGCTGGGCGTGGAGTTCGACAAGGGGGCGAAGGACATCACCCGCGTGTTCTTCGCCACGACGGCGAGCGAGGAGGACTTGATTTTCCTTGACGAGGCGCTCTTTGCGTGCGTGCCGTCGGTTCAGAACCCTGAAAGGGTGGCAGAAATCAGCACAGGGCGTGAACCCTGTGTGGAAGCGACATCCCACACGGCAACAGCGCCGGAGGTGCGGCATAATTCTATAGCTGTGTCGCCCTTACAGGGCTCTAAAAATGATGAGGATGCCAATAATGATAGCGCTTGCGCACTATCCTCCACTGTTTCGCCCCTTCAGGGCTCTTGCGCCCGCGACCTTTCCTACCTCGGCATTCCCTATGCGGACATCATCAGCAAATGGTGGGCGATGTACAACGACGGCCAGACGCCGGTGAAGTCGAACCGCGACGTGCTGACCTTTGAACTGGCGGTGAACCTGCGCCACATCTGCGGCTTCGACCGCGAGGTGATGGACAGGGTGATTCCCTGCTACGACGGATTCTCGCACGAGCAGAAGATGAAGTGCATCGACTCGGCATTGGGCGAGCGGCGCACGCAGATGCCGAAGCGCCTGAAGGACGTGATTGACGCGCTGAAACGCGAACTCCTCAATGGCAACGCGGGCGAGGACATCGTGGCGGCACTGGAACAAGCCGACGCGCAGGACCTGCTCTACCACTACGACCGCCTGCCCAAACTGCCGCAGGGCGTGCGCGACTCCATCGACGCTGCGGGACATCCGCTGGCGATGCCTACGCTGATTGCCATCGCTCCGGCCATAGGCGCACTGGCCACGGGGGTGAAACTGGATGTGCACGGCACGGCGAAAGGCCTTAACCTATGCTCCTTCGTGGTGGGCGAGTTTGCCTCGGGCAAAGGGCAGTTGGACGGCATCATCGCGGCGTGGATGACGGAACTGCAGATGCAGACGGACATCTACACGCAGCAGGAGGAGGAATGGGCGCAGAAGACGCGACGGATGAAGTCGGGCAAGGCGCCGGAACAGCCGAAACTGCCCGTGAGGATGCTGACGCTGAACAACACGGTGGCGAACATTGCCGAACGCCTGTCGAACACGGAGGGCAAGCACTCGTTCTCCTTCACGCCAGAAGCCGACAATGTGGCGCTGAAATGGAAGCAGTCGGTGAGCGACTTCTCGGTGATGCTGCGCCAAGCCTACGACGAAGCCCGCTACGACCGTGAGGCGAAGAGCGCCGACGCCGTGCGCGTTCACATCCAGAAACTGCTGTGGAACGTGACGATGTGCGGCACGCAGGATGCCCTCTACCGCGTGATAACGAACTACACGGACGGCCTCCTCTCCCGCATCGCCATCGGCCGGACACCCGACAACACCTTCGCGCCGCTGGCAGAGCATCCGGCACGGCTGAACGACCGGCAATCGGAGCGCATCCAGCAGATAGCGCACCTGCTGCCCCTGATGGAAGGGACGGCGGTGCTGCCGAAACTGGAGGAACGCGGCAGGGCGTGGCTGGAGACAATACGTCTGGAGGCGATGAAGAACGACGACCGCGTGCTGGCGCGTCAGCGTATGCGTGGCTGCGTGAATGCACAGCGCATCACGACGGCACTGTGGCTGCCGAAGGTGGCGGAGACGCTCATCAGGAAGTATGGCGTGAACGGTGCGGAGAAGCGCCTGAAACACGACCCGCAACTCTGGGTGGAGATGCTCCGGAAACAGCAGACGGAGGAGATGCTGCAACTCTTTGACATCATTGCCGACTACCTCCTGGACAACGACCTCTACTTCTTCCGCGAGCGCATAGAGGCTGCCTACGAGAGCAAGAACTACCACGGCAACGCTATCGCCACGCGCGGGCGCAAGGGCAAGAACGACAGCATCTTCGCACGCCTCGCTTCGGAATTTTCCTTCGAGCAGGCCTTGCAACAGTCGATTGCCGTGAAAGGCGTGGCCGCCACACACAATTCGGTGCGACAGATGCTGAAGAACTGGAAAAACCAGGGGCTTGTCTCTGCCTTGGGTGACCGACGGTGGAGGAAGGTAGCGGAAGTGTGAAAAGTGAAGAGTGAAAAGTGAAAAATGAAGAAAGAAAAATGTGTGTCATTATGTCATTTGTCATTAAGGTCATTAAGAATTTCGCTTATGAATTTGGACAACACTCCTTCGGCGATGGTGCAGCTCTGGCTCCGGCTGGAGCGCACCGCAGAGGAACTCCTCACGGCGCACCGACGCTTCTGTCCGCGCAATGTCATCAGGCTGTGGCTCTCTCGCGGCGCCTCACCCAGAGGGAATGAATTTGAGAGGATTTGCCGCGAGGTATGCCGCCGCGCAGAACTCGAAGGCTACGAGGAACTGCCGCCCGTGCGCCACTTCCCGCGTAAGCACCGCGAATTGCTCCGCGCCTTCATTGCCGCGGTGAACGGCATAGGTATGCGCCAGGTGAACACCGGCGCCCTCGACACGGCTTTCACGCAGGCCTTCCCCCACGCCACGCCGCTCAATATCCAGAAGAGGAAACGCGAAGACGGCAACGACTATCGCAAGGCTTCCTGATGCGGCGATGCTGAAACCCAAAGCCACGCAACCTGATACATTGCGTGGCTTTGTCGTCGTTATTAGAAGCCGGATTGCACAAAAAAGAAAGTAGGCTAAAGCCTGTGGAAATGTGTAATAATCCTCAAAACACTCCTCCAATGCGAGATTTAGAAGGCCTTCAGCGCCTCCTCCACCACTTTTCGCGCGTCGCGCTTGCGCGTTAGGAGATTTTTTCTTAAATTTGCGGAGTAAAAGTAAGTAAGCCTGTCCCAAATGTTACTCATTCTTGAAACATCGTATTGTATTCCTTCTTATACTCCTTTGTGTCCTTATAAAATAATTCATTATGACGAACGATAATAACAAAGGCTACGTTTACATTCTCACAAATCCGTCATTTCGTGAGGATTGGGTGAAGATTGGCAAGAGTTCGCGTCCGGTGGATGTGCGCTCAAAGGAACTGGATAATACTGCGGTTCCCTTGCCTTTCGAGATCTATGCTACGCTGAAAACGGTGAAGTTCGACAAGGTTGAGAAGCAGATTCATAAGCAGATTGACCGACTGACCGACCTTCGCATCCGCCAGAATCGTGAGTTCTTCAACATTGCGCCTTCAGTTGCGCTTGACATTATGCGTGACATTGCTGACCTGCTTGAGGATGCTGAACTTGCAGTGTATGTGGATGGTAAACCAGTCATCAGCGGCAGCAAGGCTGAAGATAAGAAGATAGAAGCAGATAGCAAGGAAAGGGAGCGCAGGGCGCAGAAACCAGCCTTCAAGTTTCACATGGTTGGTTTGAAAGTTGGTGATACCGTTGTCTTCGATGAACTTAATTTGCCCGTAACCGTGGCATCAGACGACAAGGTGGAATACCAAGGTCGCCTTTGGTCGCTCTCTACCTTCACCCGTGAGTTCTTGCCAGAAGATAAGCAAAATACTTCGGGGGCTTATCAAGGTCCTAAGTACTTTAGTTATGGGGGAAAGGCGTTGAGTGAGTTGAGGAGGGAAAAGGAAGGCTGATCATTCAGTACTATAAAGAATTTTGAAAATTACAGTTTTATGAACTACGATAAGAAGATATTATCAGCCATAAAGTCCTTTTGGGATACAAAGAAGAAGCAAGGTAATGTTCTTGCGGGTAAGCAGCTTGATGCGTTCCTTGATGAACAATCGCACAGAGGAGTCTTTAGGATCATCTGAAGATTTTTGGACGGCTTTCCGCGAGGGGACTTTCCGTTGCAACCAATCACCATGGCTTGGTTACATGATGGTTGTGGGAAAAGATGATGAATCTGCTCACGTCGTAAAAGTGAGTGAGCCACACTATGAGGTTCGACCTGAGTTCAAAGGAGCTTCTTATCTCGACCGTTACCGAATCCTTTGTGAGCGTCTTGTGCTCGAACACAAGTACAGCGCAGTAGCTTTGATTGCCACTTCGGGTAGGACTCATTACGAGAGCCTTTGCGACCGGATTTCCATAGAATCATTCATCAGTTCGTTTCGTGGTCATCTTTTAGGATTAGAAAATGAGTTCAACGATTAACACATACGGCGCACGTAGTAGTGGCGGGCTGCACGGCGATGTATTCACGAAGCCCTGTGTCGTAAGCTACATGCTTGACTTGGTGGGCTATACGTCCGACCGAGACTTGTCGCGTGTGTCCATCACTGAACCGTCATGTGGTGAGGGTGAATTTATCTTGGAGATGGTTCGGCGCCTTGCAGCATCTGCCGTTCAATATGGTTTTGACCTCAATGATGCCTTCCACAAGCAGGTTTCCGCTTCCGATATTGATGCACGAAAGGTGCTTGTCTGCATAGAGCGTATCAAGGAGGAGTTCCCTGAGATAAAGAATCCGGGGATGCGCATATTTGTGGAAGACTATCTGCTCATGAATCATGAGGCTGTTGATATTGTCGTAGGTAATCCTCCCTACATACGCTATGAGCAGATTCCTGCGGAAAAGCTCCCAGTGTATAAGCAGCGATTCAGTACATTCTACTATCGTGCCGACATGTATGTGCTCTTCTTCGAGAAGTCCCTGCAGCAACTCAAAAGGGATGGTAAGCATTGCTTCATTTGTGCCAATCGTTGGATGAAGAACACCTACGGCAAGGTGCTCCGCAAGCTGGTGGCTTCCCATTACTCTATAGAACGCATCATCAACATGGAGGGTGCAGACGCTTTTGATGAGGAAGTGTTGGCTTATCCTGCCATCACGCTTATTGAGGCTCATCCGTCGAGCGGCACGACTCTCTATGCCGAGACTGATAGCGTCGCAACGCTTCCGACGCTACAGATGGAGGCATTGGATGCTTCAGCGGGCGATGATTGGCTCAGAATGTTTAATCCCGATGCAGTGCTGACGTCCTTGCCGCTGATAGAAACGCAAGGTTTTAAAATCGGCATCGGAGTGGCTACGGGAGCTGACAAAATCTTTGTGTCGAAGGAGTTGAAGGGGACGGTAGAAGACGAGGTGCTACTGCCAGTCATCAACGGCAAAGACTTGCAGGGCAACGCGATGGAATGGGGCCAGCGTTATCTGTTGAACCCTTACGATGCGAATGGGGGGTTGATTCGTTTGGAAGATTTTCCCAAAACGAAGAGCTATTTCGAGAGTCATCGAGAGCGTCTGTCAGGGAGGCATAAAGCACAGAAGAATCCTTCGAACTGGTACGGAACCATCGACAAAATTTGGACTCCGCTTACATGGCAAGCTAAGGTTTTGTTGCCCGATATCAGTGGCAACACCTTCGTGTTTGTTGACGAGGGAAACTACTATCCTCAGCACAATATCTACTACATCACGGGAGGCTCCCTGCGCGAACTCCAGCTTCTGGCTGCGCTCCTGATGTCCGACTTTATGCGTGACCAGTTGAACAGAATGACCAGCAAAATGAATGGTGGCTACGCACGATGGCAGAGCCAATATCTGCGCAGATTGCGTGTTCCCGCAATCCGTGAAATACCAGATGGCCTTGCCAACAACCTTCTCGCGTGTTACAATGAGCGAAACATAGAAGGCATAAATTATTATGCTACAGAAATCGTCAATCATCAGTTGGCTCACGGTATTTCAGCACCAAAAATAGAAGCCGAGAAACCAACTTACAAGCAACTCAACTTTCTCGCCCTCTTTGACCAATACGAACTTGATCCTATTACAGAGAACTGTATGGTTCGTGAGGGTATTGAGGTTGAATACGGCACGAAATATATTCATCATCAATTGCCTATCGACCTCACAAAGAACCTCCTTATCTGCAACGTCAAAAAGGACAATTGGGAGCAGTATCTCGATGGCTCGGCTAAAATTTACTATACTGGTAAGAAGTTCCCGACAACGGTGGCGCTCAACAAACTCTACTACTTTATGCCGTACCTCTCGGGCAAGGGCATTCGTGACCTTTACTACATCAAGATTGCACGCCTTGGCTATCGCAAGGAAGGTCAGGAGAATGAAGACAAAAATGACCTCCGTTTGGTGTTCGAGATAGAACGTGTCGGTCAGTTATTTGATGACTACAAGAAAGTAAAACTCGAAATTTGGCGTACTTTTACAGACACTACGATGGAGGAGGTTATAAAGTTATAATCATTCAACTTTCGCAAGATCTGTTCTGGCTGGAAGCCAGCACCTTAATAACCGGTTGCATCGACGAAGGAGATGCTGCCGGATAATAGTCTCACTCTCTATGCGTGCCTGGAAGGCACTACCTTGGAAAATGCATCGTACTTTCTGGCAAGGTACTGCCTTCCAGGCAGCCACCT
>JAGHRT010000060.1 GCA_018066245.1 Candidatus Equimonas faecalis
CGGCGGGCTGGCCGTTGCTGGTGGCCTGGGCCATGATGTTCATCGTATTCTCGAAGGGGGCGTAGAGGCCGGCTTCGTTGCGTGTGCTCGGGGCTTGTGCTCGTGAGGCCGGCGTGGCGAGGTGGAATGTCTTGCCTGCGGCGGCCTGCGAGTAGTAGAGGTAGCCCTGTCCGGGCTGTAGGGCTTCCAGTGTGCCGAACCATGTGCCTCCGGTGTAGGTGCTGAAGGCCGACTGGCTCTTGATGATGTCGCCCTCCTCAGGATTGAGGTTGGCCAGGGCGGCATCCACGGAATTGGCCAGGAAGCAGGGATAGCCTATCCACGACCAGATGCGTGCTCCTACCGTGATTTCTACTTTTTCGGTCTGGGCCAGGGGGCCGCTGAGCATATCGGAGAGGGGCTCGGTGGCCTTCACCTTGTACATACTGGCTAAGGAGACTGTCGTCAGGTCGCCCATGGCGATGGAGGGGGTATAGGTGCTGTTTGCGTCCTTGACGATTTGGATTTTGTCCTTGTTGGACGCGAAGCTCCTGTCCACGGCGGTGGAAAGCGGATCTATGAAGAATGAAACCCAGGTCCAGCCTTTGTTGAGCTGTATGTCCTGACCGTAGGTGTCGGTCGGGCAGAACACTACGGGCTCGTCCATACTGCCTGCAATCCCGTCGGGACGGAAGCTGGGCGCAGCGTCGGAAGGCTGAAGATTGACCACGGGGTGGATGGCACCGGTGGAGGCATCATAGACCTTGTAGGTGAGCTGTTCGGGATTTTCGCCCGTGGCCGGCGCGTTGCCATAGACGGTGAGCATCACATAGTAGGCATCGTCGCGGCTGAAATACCGGGGCGAGGCCACGCCGCGGCACTCGTTGCCCACGAAGGCGGCCACGATGTCCTGGGTGTCGGAGGAAATCACGTCGTCCTGGCGCAACTGCCCGATAATGTTCATGGAGCATTCGTAATCCTTGGGATTGACTTTCCAATCGGGCACGTTGCCCAGCGAATTGAGGGTAACGTACAGCCTTTCGCCGATACCTCGGGAGCCTGTCAGCACCACGGTGCCCTCGTAGTGGCCCACGGGCGTGCTTTCGGGTATGCGGAATGTGATTTGTTGGGTATGCTGGGGTTCCAGAGTGCCCGATGTGCGGTCAGGCACAAGCCACTCGGGACAGTTGCTCAGGGTCCAGCTCTCATAGGTTCCGCCTTCGTTCCGAATGGTGGCGAAGAAGCTTTCGCTATAGCCGCTTTTCTTTTCCATGTCGAAGAAGGAATCTTCCCACACCAGCTGGTTTCTTCTGACGTAGGCTTGCCACTTCACGGGTTCGGCGTAGTTGCCGTTCATGTCGCGGATGTTGTTGAGTTCAAGCTCCACGGTGCATCCCTCCAGGCGTGCGGCCATGTCGTCCTCCCTGAGGCTGA
>JAGHRT010000030.1 GCA_018066245.1 Candidatus Equimonas faecalis
CAACGTGCCCATCCCCACCACGCACCTTGCCCGGTGGGCTGTTCGCATTTTCGGGGCCGGGTACTGCTATATAGGGTTTGCAATGTGAAAAAACTTTAGAGTAGTCAATTCGGTAACACGGTAACACCCCCGTGGGAGCGTAAAAAGAAGTCCGCCGATGGGGGAAACTGTCGGCGGACTTGTTTTTGCTATCGGCGAGAATAAAACTGATGGTTAGAGTGAAGCATATCCCCCCGCCAAACAAGTCCGCTTTGCGAGTGTAAACGAATCCTCTCGCTCGGAAGGTTACACTAATACCCCCTCTAACTCCCCAGGGGGGAGGACTTCAGTTTCTCATTGGCTCAACCTCCTCCAGCTCCCCCAGGGGGAGGTACCCGAAGGGCGGAGAGGGTTCCCGATTTGCTCATTTGCCCTCCCCCCCTATTCTTTTCCGCATTCAAGGGTGCGGGAGCCGCCGGGGTTCTCGGTGAGGCGCACCACAAGCGTATTGTCGGGCAGGAGGGGCTCTACGTTTTCGGGCCACTCCATCAGGCAGAGGAGGCCGGAATGGAGGTAGTCGTCCATACCGAGGGCACGGGCCTCGTTGAGGGTGCGCAGACGGTAGCAGTCGAAGTGATAGACGGGTTCCTGCCAACGCTGGCTATAGTATTCATTGACTATGGCAAAGGTTGGCGAAGTTACAGTGTCTTGTACTTGCAATGCCTTGCAGAGTGCGGATATGAAGGTGGTCTTGCCCGTGCCCATGGGGGCGAGGAAGGCGAGGCAGAGCTCTTTTCCGCCGTTCTTCTCCTGCCTCTTCCCGTCAGGGCTGGCCGAGCCTCCCTGACACCCCTCCCCTATTGGGGAGGGGGAGATGCCTCTATAGGTTGATTCCAAATAGGCGAGAAACTGCTCTGCGGCCTGTGGCAGGGCTTCGAGGTTGGGGATTTGGATTGTCATGCTGTACTGAATGTTATGTTTTTGCCTGACTGTTATTATTGTGTGTAAGGGGTGTCTTTCTTTCCTTCGCGGGAAAAGAAGTCGGCAGCGGGGGAATCCGCTGCCGAAATTGTGCTTTACTTTGTCAATATCTTGAACTCTGCGCCGCAGGCCCAGGGGTGGCCGTGCTTCTCAGTGAGGGCCTTGAAGCGGAGGTAGCGTGCCTTGACGGGCTTCTGGAAGCGGACGGTCTGGGCGGTGGCGGTGCCGTCGAACTGGCCGCTGTGGGTGAGGGTCCACTGCCCGGCGTCGGTGCTGATATAGATTTCGTAGTTTTTCACGCGGCCGTTCTCGCTGTCCTGACGGGGGAGGAAGACGAAGCCGGTAAGGGTGGTGGACTTGTGGCAATCGAAGTCGATGGTGTGGGGGTACTCCATGAGGGTTTTGCCATAGACGGTGTGCCAGAAGGTGTCGGGATTCCCGTCAACGAGGTGTTCCACATCGCCTTCGCCTTCTTCCTGGCTGGAACATGAGATGACGGCGGGGGAGAGCCCGGCGGGTTCCTGATAGAGTTCGGTGATCTGGGGCTGACGGGCTGCGGTGGCGCTGACGAGCACGGTCTCATCCACGTTGCCGCTGACGGGGCGTATGATGAAGCCGAACTGACGGGAGGCTCCGTTGGCCCGTTGCTCGGGATAGGGGGGAGCCTGTCCGCAGGATTGGCCGCCGAGACCTGTAACCTGAGCATCGAGATGGAGCACGGTGCCCTGGCTCTGGGGCAGTTGATAGCCGTGGACGGCTCCCATCATCTCCTGCTGTGTCCAGGGAAGGGCGGATGCACTCATCGTGCTGTCGCTGACAAAGGCTACACCCTGGCCGCCGGCATCGGTAACGGCACACCAGCGCACGTCTTCGCGGTTGCCCATGGTCTGAGGCTTGGGAAGGATGATGCCCTGCGAGGCTACGGGGCTGCTGTACTGTTCCACGAATGCGGAGCTCTTGCGATCGGCATAGTTGTTTTCGGGGCCGCGGCCATAATAGGTGTATTGGTCATAGCCGGGAGTGAAGCGGAGGCTATAGCCCAGACGGGGCAGGACTTGTGTGGGTTTGGAGGATGATATGCCGGCCTTGAAGCTTAGTGTGCCGTCGGGATAGATGGTCCAAACTTGATTGGCAAGGAACTTAAACTCGGGCCGTCCACCCGTAGCCACGGCTTTGTGGACGCTCTGTGGGTCGCGGTCGCGGTCGCCGTAGATGTCGCGATAGGTGCTGTCGGCCTGGCTCTCCACGGCAAAGCTCAGCTCTACGGCTCCGCCCTTGAGCTTCTTCACCTTGGGCTTGCCCACAAGGTGGTGCTTCAGGGCGTTGAGGCCTGCTTGGAACCAACGCTGATGAACCCAAATGTCGTTGTCGGCAGGAGCACGGAAGGCATCGAGCACGAGGGCTCCGTCCTTCTGTATCATTTCCTTGCCGTCATATTTCAGGGAGTAGAGGGCACCTGTCTTCTTGCAGAACTTGGCAGAGAAGCCGGACAGGCTGGTGGAACTTACAGCAAGGTGCTTGTCGCCCTGCTCCACTTTTACTTTCTGCTTGGCGGGCTGTAAGGTGGCTACGTCGGGCAGGGCGGCGGTGCGGGCTTGCAGGGGCAGCTGTTCTTCGGCCTGCACATAGCCTTTCTGGGCCCAGGGCTTGTCCTCGCGCAGCACAAACTGCACCTTGACGAAGTATTCGCGGTCGGGGCGGTACTGCACGGCCTGGCGCGTCTGCTGCACCAAGCGGAAGGTTTTCTTCTCACGGGGACCGAGGGGCAGACGCTTGGCATCGGCGGGCTGGCCCTCCACGGGCTGATTCTCCACAATGGCCTTGCCGTCCTCGTAGAGGCTCCAAAGGATGTCGTAGTCGGCAAGGGAAATGAAGTAGTTTTTGTTGAAAATCTCTACCTCGAGATTTGAGGGGGAGAGATTGGGGCCACTCACTCCGATGTTCTGATAGACTTTCTTCACTTCATAGTACTGGGCCTTGGGGGTGAGGTCGGGGCGCATCACACCGTTCATGCAGAACATGCCGTCGTTGGGCTTGTCGCCGAAATCGCCGCCGTAACCCCAGTAGCGAATGCCGTCGGGGGTGTAGTTGTAGATGGCCTGATCGACCCAGTCCCAGATGGCACCGCCCATCACATAGTTGGACTTCTCGATTTCTACCCACATATCGGCGAGGCCGCCGCAGGCGTTGCCCATGGAGTGGGCGTACTCGCTGACGTGGAAGGGATATTTGATGCTACCCTTTCCCTTGCCGCTGCAAGCCCAGCGGAACCAGTTGATTTCAGGGTACTGGTTGGAGCCCATATCCACGATGCCGTTGTTGCGTTCATACTGCACGGGACGGCTGGGGTCGAACTGGTGGATGGCTTCGTAGGCACGCTTGTAGTTGATGCCGGGGCCTCCTTCGTTGCCGAGGCTCCAGATAACCACGGAGGGGTGGTTGATTTGACCGTGCGCCATCTCCATGTTACGACTGATGTGCTGGTTGAGGAACTCGGGAACGTGGCTGAGGGAGGCGTCGCCGTAGCCGTACTCGTGGCTTTCCACGTTGGCCTCGTCTTCAAGCATGATGCCGTAGAGGTCGCAGAGGTAATACCAATAGGGGGCATCGGGATAGTGGGAGCAACGCACGTGGTTGATATTGCCGCGATGCATGAGCATGACTTCGTGAAGCATCTGCTCACGGGTGATGGCGTGGCCCCGTTCGGGGGAGTTCTCATGACGATTGACGCCCTTGAACTTGACGGGCTTGTTGTTCAGGTAGTAGTAGCGGCCAGCCATACCGAACTCGTCATCGGCGGCTGCGGTCTCGCGTATTTCACACTTGCGGAAGCCCGTACCCGTGGAGAAGGTCTCAAGCACCTGGCCTTTGGCATCAAGCAGTTCGCCCACCAAAGTGTAGCGATAGGGAGCCTCTGCACTCCACTTCTTCACAAGAGTGCCGGCATGGAGGTCTATTTTTACTTCGGAGGCGGCATTACCCAGCACCTGGCTTACAGGCACGGACACGGAACCGCCGGGGAAGGCGTGGTTGCTCTCCTTGTACAAATCGTTCTCGTAGAGGGTGTAGCGGATGCTCATCCCCTTCACGGCCTTAGCGCTGAGGTTGCGTACATCGGCTGTGATGTGAAGCAGGCCGTCGGTACAATTGCGGTCGGCAAAGTCGGGGATGACGCGGAAGTCGCGCACGTGAACGGTGGGTTTGCTTTCAAGAGCCACCGTGCGGAATATGCCGGGCAGGCGGAACATGTCCTGACTCTCGAGGAAGGAACCGTCGCAGTGACGATAGACCTTTACGGTAACGGTTTGGTCGCCCTCTTTGTTCAGGTAGGGCGTAATGTCAAACTGAGCGGTATTGCGGCTATTCTTTGAGAAGCCCACATAGTGCCCGTTGATATACAGATAGAAGAAGGAATCCACACCGTCGAAGTTGATGTAGAGTTGGCGGCCCTGCCAGTTGGCAGGCACGGTGAAGGTGCGCTGATAGGTGCCGACCTCATTGCGGTTTTTGTAGGTCAGCCAGTTCTTGTTGGGCTCACGCATCACGCCGTTCTTCCAGTCGCCCACCTTTCCCTGGTGCTGGAAAATCACACGGATGTTGCTGTAAATGGGCTGGCCCCAACGGAGCGTACCATCCTTCTGCACGCCCTGCACATTCCAGTTGCCGGGCACGCCGATAGTCTCCCACTCGGCAGGGTCGGGGTCGGAGGGATTGCCTTTCCACTTAAACTGCCATTCGCCGTCCAGGCTTTTCCAGTAGCTGGACTTATCGGGCAGAATCTGGCGAGCCTCATCAATCGTGGCAAAGCTGAAGAACCACGCATGGGGCTGTTCCTTGTTCAGAGCCACACGCTCAGGACTTTCCCATTCCTTGCCGTCGGGCTCAGCGGGATTAATCTGATACTGGTAGCCGGCCAAGATGTCGGCATGGGCTACGATGCCGGCAAGAAGCGCGGCTGAAAGTAAGAGAAATTTACGCATATTTTTATTGGGGTTTAGAAGTCGGGGAAGGTTGGAGTTGCTATTATCTATAGTTGCCGGTGTCGTTTTCAGCTGTCCGTTGTTCACTCATTCACTGTCAACGGATGCTGCCCACCCACTTAAACAGGCGGTTCCAGCGGATATGGCCGTCGCCCCACGAGCGGTCCTTGTCGGTGGAAAGCCAGATAAAGAGGGGCTTTCCCACGATGTGCGTCTCGGGCACGAAGCCCCAGAAGCGGGAGTCGGCGGAGTTGTCGCGGTTGTCGCCCTGCATCCAGTAGTAGTCGTACTTGAAGGTGTAGGATGTGGCGGGCTTACTATTTATATATATGGTGTTGCCGCGCACTTCGAGGGTGTTGCCTTCGTAGTTGCGGATGCAGCGCTCATAGTAGGGCAGGTTGTCCAGCGTGAGTTTGAGGCTGTCGCCGGCCTTAGGAATCCACAGGGGGCCGTAGTCGGCGCACGTCCAACCCGTAGCCTTGTTCTGGGGATAGAGCCACTCGCCGTAGGCAGGAGCGGGCTGTATGTCTTCCACACAGCCACTCTCCAGCAAGGCTTTACACGTTTCTTTAGTCAGGGGCATTTGGTGTACGGTGCCGTCCTGGCTGACGATTTGGCCGAGGTCTTCCATGCTGATGCCGTGTTCGTGGATGAAGTCGTCCGTGAGGTTGCCTTTGAAGCGCACGAAATGGCTTTGCTGGGCCTTCTCCGGCTCAAACATACGCTTGCCGTTGAGGTAAATCTGATTGTGCTTGATTTGCAGAATCTGACCGGGAAGGCCCACGCAGCGCTTCACATAGTTCTCGCGGCGGTCGGCGGGACGATAGACGATGTCGCCAAACTGTCCGGCGTTCTGCTCCACAAGGGTTCGCCCCAAGTCATGTACGGCGCTGAAGTAGGCCTGCTGCTCGGCGTAAGGTGTATTCTTGGCGGGATACGGCAGGTCAGGAAGTTGCTGCTGGCCAATCATGTAGCACAGACGATAAAAATCCTGATCCTGAGCATTCAAAGCCACGGTATCGCCCGCAGGATAGTTGAACACCACGATGTCGCCCAATTCCACCTTGCCAAGACCTTTCACGCGGCGGTAGTCCCAATGAGGGCTGTCTATGAAGCTCTTCTTGCCCGCCAGCCCGGGGAGCCATTCAGGGAAGGAATGCTGCGTCATAGGCATATAAAGCGGCGTCTCGGGAATGCGGGGGCCATAACTCATCTTGCTCACCAGCAGGTAATCGCCCGTAAGCATGGTCTTCTCCAGGGACGAAGAAGGAATGACGAAGTTCTGAAAGAAGAACTGATTGAGAAAATAGAGAGCGACGAGGGCAAACACAATGGCGTCCACCCAGCCCATAATGAAGCGCACGGTGCCGTTCTTGCTGTTACGCCACCAACTCCAGTTGATATAGTGGGTAATGTAGCTGTCGAAGATAAAAGGCACGACGAGGAGCCCCAGCCAGCTTCCTACCCAAAGGCCAAACACTCCCCAGAGAATGAGGACAACAGTCAGCTTAACCCATTGCCGGCATGGAGCCGCAGCTATTTTTTCAAGAAATTTCATAATTATTTGCCGAAGGGGAATAAGTCATCAATGGTCTGCCAGCCGCTGTGGGTGGCCAGAAATTCAGCGGCCAGCACAGCGCCGAGTGCAAAGCCCTCGCGGTTGTGGGCAGAGTGGGTTATCTGAATAAAGTCGGCAGGCGAATCATAGGTCAGGGTGTGTATGCCGGCTACTTCGCTTTGACGGATGGCATCCACGCGGAGCACATCGCCGCCCGTCTCGTTCAAGCCCCAACGCGTCTTGCGGTCAAGTTCCGCCACGGCCTGTTCAGCCAGCGTGATGGCCGTTCCGCTGGGAGCGTCCAGCTTGTGGACATGATGTGTCTCTACGAGGTTCACGTCATACTGCGGAAACCGGTTCATCAGCTTGGCCAGCTGCCTATTGACTGCACGGAACATGGCCACGCCCACACTGAAATTGCTACTCCACAGCAGGGTCTTACCTTCCTCGCGGCACAGGCGCATCATTTCATCCTTGACCCCGCCTTTCAGCCAGCCGGTGCTGCCGCTTACCACCTTTACGCCTCGCTCCATGGCGCGGCGTACATTGCCTTCGGCTACGGCAGGAGCAGTAAATTCTATGGCCACCTCGGCGCTGCGAAAGGCATCGCTATCGAAGTCCTGCACATTCTCCACGTCGATGACCGACACTATTTCATGGCCACGCTCACGGGCCACCTTCTCTATGATATGCCCCATGCGGCCATATCCAATCAAGGCTATTCTCATACCTATATTAAATAAAACTGTGGCAAAGATACAAAATATCTGCGACATTGGCCTCCTATTCCTGCCGAAATTTGTAATTTTGCAGCGAATATGTTGCAAATACCGCTCTATTATCTCGCTCCCGTCAGCTATTACAGCCGTCTTTACCGAGCCTTGGCTTCCGGCGAGGGCTACTGTTTTGATTCCGCCGACCGCTGGGAAAAGCAAACGCTCCGCTCGCGTTGCTTCATCGCCTCAGCGCAAGGGCCGGCCATGCTCAGCGTACCCGTAACTCACAACCGCGCAAGCGGGCTGACTGCCGATTGTCTGCTCTCCGCCCATGGCAACTGGCAGCACCGGCATTGGAATGCATTGGTGAGCAACTATCGCCAGTCGCCCTTTTTCGATTACTACGCCGATGACTTTGCGCCTCATTACCGTCCCGGGGCGCACGCCACCCTACGGAGTTTCAACATGGCTCTCCATTCCGTTGTGATGGAGCACTTAGGGCTCAACGGCTTGCCGCCTACCGTAAGGCCGCGCCCCTCTGCGATGCTGAACCCCTACTATCAGGTGTTCGCCAATCGCACGGGTTTCCTGCCCGACCTTTCGGTGGTCGATTTACTCTTCAACACAGGCCCCGAGGCCCGTCTTTACTTGTAACTTTCAAATTCTTGCGCAGGAGTTGCCACGAGGCAAACCGCAAACAGAACCTTTCCCCAAAGAGGAAACACCTTGCCCGCCTAACTTGTTCAGGATTGGCACAGACACTCTTCAATCACCTGCGGGAAGTGTGCCTGCTCAAGAACGTGTATTTTCGCGGCTATGTCGTCGGCCGTGTCGTCGGGTGAGAGGGGGACGGAGAATTGGCGGATAATGTCGCCGCCGTCGCACACCTCATTGACGTAGTGTATGGTTATGCCCGACTCCGTTTCGCCGGCAGCCTTCACGGCCTCATGCACATGATGGCCGTACATGCCCTTGCCCCCGTATTTGGGGAGGAGGGCCGGATGGATGTTTATAATCCTGTGGTCGTAGCGCTTCACTAAAAAGGGCGGTACTACGAGCAGGAAGCCCGCCAGGATGATGTGGCTCACGCCGTAGCGTTCCAGCAGGGGCAGGAGTACACTCTCGTCGAGGAACTCCGTCTTTGGAACCACCTCCGTGGGCACGCCCAGCCTTTGGGCACGCACCAGGGCGTAGGCATCCTCGCGATTGCTGAGCACGAGGACGCATTTCACGTCCGTGGAGTTTTGGAAATAGCGAATTATGTTCTCGCAGTTCGTTCCGCTGCCAGACACAAAGATTGCCAGATTTTTCATTGTAAGGAGGAAATTAGGAAATTAGCAAATGAGGAACCCTCTCCGCCCTTCAGGCACCTCCCCCTTTGTGGGGAGGCCATCCGGTTTGTCCGCAGGATTTCCATGGGGGAGTTGGAGGGGTGGGCAGGGCTCAATCCACGACAACCGTTTGTGTCGTAAAATCAGAGAATACGATGATTTGCAACCCCTTGTCGGAAGGCAGGCAGGGCTTTCCTTCCACATTGTAGCGAGCCACTTCATGGGGCAGCGGCACGGCGGAATCATCTTCTGCGGGAGCAACGGCAGTAGGAGCCTTGCCGTCGTAGCAGTCGATGGCGCGGAGCGAAGGACAGTCGTCGAAGGCGTTGTCGCCGATGTACTTCACGCTGGCTGGAATGTGGATCACCTGCAAGGCTTTGGCACCCTGAAAGGCACCGCGAGCTATGCGTACCGTGTTGGGATGGACGGTATATTGCGTGTCGGACTTGCTGCTGGGGTATTTCATGAGAATCCAACCGAAATCATACTGTGCCGTGGCATAGAGCACGCCGTCGATGCTCTGGAAATAAGGCTTGTACTTGCCGTCAATATAGCCAGTGGCATAATCTGTGGCCATCTCCACGTTGCTCTGTGCCACAGCACCGAGAGCAAAGAGAAATAATACGATTGATAGAACTTGTTTCATAGGGCAATGAGGAGGAATTGGCAAATAAGCAAATGAGGAAATCATTAAACGTTGAACGTTGAAAGAGGGTATTTAGTGTTTTGGATGACATAATTCAGCAGAGCCTGACAACCTTCAAGGCAGTCGCGCCATGTGGCTTCAAAGTCGCCGGTGTACCATGGGTCGGCCACGTCGCCCGGACGGCCCGTGAAGTCAAGAAGTTTACTGATTTTCTTTTCTCCGTCTCCACCGAACACGCGCTGCATGTTGCGAAGATTCCGTTCGTCCATTCCCACGATAAAATCAAAGCGGGAGTAGTCGGAGGGTGTGATTTGGCGAGCCGTCTTGCCTTCACACGAAATACCGTGCTGCGCCAGCATACGGCGGGCGGGTGGATAGACACCATTGCCGATTTCCTCGGTTGAAGTAGCCGCCGATTCCACTTGGACATGCGCATCCAGCCCTGCTTCGTGGACAAGGCGCTTCATGATAAACTCAGCCATAGGGCTACGGCAGATATTGCCGTGGCAAACAAAGAGTATTCGTGTCATAGTTTTTTGCATCAGCATATATGGCATCCGAGAGAAGAAAAGAAGGTGAAACTGGATTTCTGCGGGGCGTACCTGCTTCTCCGCTCACTGAACGCGGTAGGCTTGCAGCTGCAAAATTAAGCATTTCTCGCCAAATGGCCAAGGGGAGAGGTTGTGTTTCGTGCAAGTGACTTGATGCGAGGAAGGACGGGCAAACATTGCTTCTCGGTCGTTTCGGGTGGGACACTGCCGGCGTGTGTGTCATTATGTCATTTGTCATTAAGGTCATTAAGGAAAATCGCACCCATTTTCGGCTCAAAATAATAATATATAAAATATATTATATATTTTGCCCTGATTTTGCACCCCGAAAAGCTTAATGACCTTAATGACAAATGACATAATGACCACTTTTGAGGGAACAGTTTTTCAGTGAACAGTGAACAATGAAGGAGTGAAAAGCTGAATGTCCGACTGCTCCCGGCATGGGAATAAAAAAAATCGGGGTTTGCTTTAGAGCGCAATCGGATTGGCGTACTTTTGCACCCGTATTCACGCCCGCCCCGCCTCCATGCCTCTCTTCCTCTGCCTCTCCCCCGCCCTACTCCTCCCCCGCTCTCTATTGCATGGCCCCACTACTCCCTATGGTACTACTCCCTATGGCGCTTCGCACTACTCCCTACGAGGGTACGCACTACTTCCTATGGCGCTTCACGCTACTCCCTATAATGAGCAAATGAGCAAATAAGGAAATGAAGTCCTCCCCCGGGGGAGTTGGAGGAGGTATTCATTAAACGTTAAACATTAAACGTTGAAAGAGGGGGGCTTCCTTCACTTTCCGCCTACAGGATGAGCCACGCGGCCAAGGCGGCTTGAAGAGTGAGGATGAGGGGGATTCCGAGGGTGAATTTACGGTGAAGCGTCTTATGGTGCCATACGCGCATACCCAGCAAGGCTCCGATGCTTCCTCCCAGTGCCGCCATCAGAAGGAGTGTGGCTTCGGGTATGCGCCATCGCCCGTGACGGGCTTTCCACTTGTCCACGCCGAATGCTGAAAAGGTGAGGAGCGTCATAAGGGCCAAGGCCGCGGCTGCTGCCTCTAATGGGGTGAAGGGTAAATGTGCAAGGAGGTTCATGGCTTTCGCTTGTGTTTCATGTGAGTTCCAAGCCGGCTATGCCTACCAGTATGAGCAAGGCAAAAAACAGGCGCAGCAGGGAGGCGGGGTCGCCAAACCATACGATGCCAATGAGAAACGTGGCCACCGCTCCGATGCCCGTCCACACGATGTAGGCCGTGCTCACGGGTATGGTGCGCTGGGCCAGATAGAGGAATATGCCGCTGAGCACCATGCTTACGGCGGCCAAGCTGATGAATGTGCCGAAGCGGTGGGGATGCAGGTCGGCGAGTTTGAAGCCGAGCGGCCAACCCACTTCAAAGATGGCGGCCACTGTCAGATATATCCAAGCCATGAGGGGATGTTATGTGATGTGTCCTTACTGCTCCGGGGCGATGAGGGCGAGGAAGTCGTCCTCCGTGAGCATGGGGATGCCGAGCGACCGGGCTTTCTCGAGCTTGGAGGGCCCCATGGCTTCGCCGGCAAGGATGAATGTCGTGTTTTTGCTGATGCTGCTGACGTTTTTTCCGCCATGTGCCTCGATGAGCGCCTGGTATTCCTGGCGCGTGTGATGCTGGAATGTGCCGCTGATGACGATGTTTTTTCCTGCAAGTGACTGCGACAGGGTCGCTATGTCTTCTATTTGCATCTGGAGGCCTGCGGCGCGGAGGTCGGCAATGGTGCGGCGGTTGGTGTCGTCGTGCAGATAGTGGACAATGCTCTGGGCAATTACGGCTCCTACGCCTTCGGCTTCGCAGAGCTGTTCGGTGCCGGCTTCCATGAGTGTGTCGATGGAGCGGAAATGCCGTGCGAGATTTTTGGCCACTACTTTCCCGACGAACCGTATGCCCAGGGCAAAGAGGACGCGCTCGAAGGGTACTTTCTTGCTGGCATCGATGGAGTCGAGGACCTTTGCTCCGCTGACGGAACGGCTGCCGCCGAAGGTGCGTTGCAGATACTCCTGCTCAGGCGTGCAGCCGAAGAAGCCTGTGCTTTCGGCAAAGCGCTGTCGGAGGGTGTAGAGGTCGGTGATGCTGCGCACGATGCCGTTGGCATAGTATTCGGCCACGGTTTCTGGCCCCAGGGAATCGATGTTCATGGCATCGCGGGAGATGAAGTGCTCTATGCGCCCTTTAATTTGCGGCGGGCAGGTGGAATCGTTGGTGCAGTAGGTGGCGGCTTCTCCTTCGTAGCGCATGAGGGGCGCTCCGCATTCGGGGCAACGGTCGATGAAGCGTATGGGCGTGTCGCTGCGACGCTGGCTCATGTCCACGCCCACTACTTGCGGAATGATTTCGCCTGCTTTTTCCACATAGACGCGGTCGCCTTCGTGGAGGTCGAGCTGGCGGATATAGTCGGCGTTGTGGAGCGTAGCCCTACGCACGGTGGTGCCGGCCAGATGGACAGGGGTCATGTTGGCGACGGGGGTTACTGCTCCGGTACGGCCCACCTGGAATGTTACTTCAAGCAGAGGGGTGAGGGCACGCTCGGCGGGGAATTTGTAGGCAATGGCCCAGCGGGGCGACTTGGCCGTATAGCCGAGTGCCTGCTGCTGGCGGAGGTCGTTCACCTTGAGCACGATGCCGTCGGTGGCAAAGGGCAACTCCTTGCGTGCTTCGTCCCAATGGTCAATGTAGGCGTAGATTTCATCGAGGGTGTGTACCAGCTTCATGTGGCCGCTCACCTGGAAGCCCCATTCGCGGGCTTGTTGCAAGGCATCGTAATGGCTCGGCTGCGGCACGGGGCTTGGGATGTAGTAGAGATAGGCATCCAAGCCGCGATGAGCCACCACGCGCGAATCCTTGTTTTTGAGCGTGCCGCTGGCTGCGTTGCGGGGATTGGCAAAAAGCGGCTTGCCTGCCTGCTCCTGCTCCTTGTTGATGCGTTCGAAGGCGGCATAGGGCATGAGCACCTCGCCCCGGATTTCCAGCTCGTCGGGATATCCTGCGCCTTCGGGGAGTTGAAGGGGAATGGTGCGAATGGTGCGCACATTGGCCGTAACGTCGTCGCCGCGCGTGCCGTCGCCGCGGGTGAGAGCGCGGACGAGACGGCCTTTTTCGTAGATGAGCGACAGGGACAGGCCGTCGAACTTCAGCTCGCAGCACACGTCGAAATTGCCGCGTCCGAGTTCGCCTTCCACACGCTCGTAAAATTCCCGCACATCGGCACGGTTGTAGGTGTTGCCGAGGGAGAGCATGGGATAGCGGTGGGGAATTTGCTGAAAGTCGTTGGACACGTCGGAGCCTACGCGCTGGGTGGGGGAATTAGGGTCGGCCAGTTCCGGATGCTTGGTTTCTAGGGCTTCAAGCTCCTTGAGAAGCATGTCGAACTCACGGTCGCTGATGGTGGGTCGGTTCAGGACATAGTAGTTGTGGTTGTGGCGATGGAGTTCGTCACGGAGCTGGAGTATGCGTTCAGAATCGGACATGGCTTCGGGGGGGATCAGTAGAGGTGGGTTTTCGGCAGGGGGCGGCTGTTGTATTGCGAGGCCATGGTTTCGCCATAGGCTCCCGCCGACCGCAGAAGCAGATAGTCGCCGCGTCGGGTTTCGGGCATCGTGTAGTCGGTGAGGAACACGTCGGACGATTCGCAGATGGGGCCTACGACGTCGTAGCGCAGGGCGGGGCGCATTCCTGCATTGCCGAAGCTGGCTGCTTCATAATCGGCCGTGAGGTTCTGGCATTTATGGTAACTTCCGTACAGGGCAGGGCGCAGGAGGTCGGTCATGCCGGCATCGCAGATGACAAATTGCTTGTTGGGAGATTGCTTGACGTAGAGCACTTTGGTAAGGAGGCTTCCGCATTGGGCCACTACGGAACGTCCCAATTCGCAGTGCATCTCCTGCCCGGGGCGCAGCTGCAAGTGCTGGCGGAATGTCTGGAAGTAGGAGGCGAAATCGGCTATGGGGGCTTCGTCAGGCATGTCGTAATCCACGCCAAGGCCGCCGCCCACATCGATGATTTGGGGCAAGCCGTGCGCATCGGCCAGGTTGGCTTGGATTTCGTTGATGCGCAAGGCGAGTTGGACAAACGGGGCGAGGTCGGTAATCTGGCTGCCTATGTGGAAATGCAGGCCTTTATAGCTGATGTGGGGAAGCGTTTTGGCCAGAGCGATGGCAGAGGGCAGTTCCTCCACGGCGATGCCGAATTTGTTTTCACTAAGCCCGGTGGTGATTTTCTTGTGAGTGTGGGCATCGACATTGGGATTGACGCGAAAGGCTATTGAGGCCTCCTTGCCCATTTGCCGGGCAATGGCGCTGATGACCTCCAGCTCGGGAATGCTTTCGACATTGAAGCAACCGATGCCGGCTCCGATGGCCAGTTCTATCTCCCAGTCGGCCTTCCCCACCCCGGCAAAGAAAATGCCGGATGGCCGGAAACCAGCTTCAAGGGCTCGCTTCACTTCTCCGCCGCTCACGCAGTCGGCTCCGAATCCCTGTTTGCTGATTATCTCCAGCAAAGCCGGGTTAGTGTTGGCCTTGAGGGCGTAGTGGACAAACTGCTCCTGACTTCGCGTGCGGCTAATCTCGTCAAGCGTGCGGCGAAGCAGGCGGGTGTCGTAGAGGTAACAGGGAGTGCTGAGGCGGTCGAGGTCGATGTGTTGAAAGTGCATTGGGCTTACGGGTATGGGTAAAAAGACAGGGCGAAGGGGTTGCCGCCTGCCGTCAGTTCAAATCAAGTAGTCCTTCGGGGAGATTCAGTTGGAGCGTGCGCTTCCTTAGGTCGTAGCTTTCCAGAAAGTCGTCGTGGTAGGGCACAAGAAGCTCTGTGCCTTGGGATGTCTGTACGGTCAGCAGAATGTTCGCGCTGCTGTCGTCCACTTCCGTAATGATGCCCAGCCCTTCCACGGTGAATCCCGTGAGTGAACGTATGCTGTTCAGTTGGTCGTCCTCGTCGGCAACGACTTCTTTAAGAGGGAAGTATATTTTACGGCCTACCAGCGTGTTGGCAGCTTCCTTATCGTCTATCCCTTCAAATGAGAAAAGCGCATCTTCCCTTCCCTTCTCGCGCCAATCCGCGTAGAAAAAAGGTACCAGTATGCCGTCCATTTCCAGCACGAGATAGCGGCATGGGGATTGCTCAAAGGGCCAGTCGGTCAGTTGCGCTTCCACTTCTCCCTTTGTGCCGTGGGCTTTGACAATGCGCCCTATCGGGAAAACTTCTTCTTGCTTTATCATGGCTATGGCTCGCGTGAGATGCATGCTCCGAGGGCATTCAGCCGCTGCTCGATGTGTTCGTAACCGCGGTCAATCTGCTCCACGTTGTCGATGCGGCTTGTGCCCTCTGCGCTCATGGCGGCCATGAGCAGGGCTATGCCGGCTCTGATGTCGGGCGAAGCCATGCGACGGCCTTTCAGGGGCATCATACGGTCGTGCCCCACGACAAAAGCACGGTGGGGGTCGCAGAGAATAATCTGTGCGCCCATGTCAATGAGTTTGTCCACGAAGAACAGGCGGCTCTCAAACATTTTCTGATGGACGAGTACGGTGCCCTTTGCCTGCGTGGCGACGACCAGCAACACACTGAGCAGGTCGGGCGTGAGGCCTGGCCAGGGGGCATCGCTTATGGTCATGAACGAACCGTCTATAAATGACTCGACGGCATAGTGCGGGCACGCCGGCACATAGAGGTCATCACCCCGTTCTTCCAAGGCAATGCCCAGACGGCGGAAGGCCTCGGGAATAATGCCGAGGTGGCGAAGCCCCACATTCTTGATGGTAAGGCCGCGTCCGCAGAGGGCGCCAATGCCGATGAAAGACCCCACTTCAATCATATCGGGCAGAATGGCGTGCTCTGCACCGTGCAGGGTTTCCACGCCTTCAACGGTAAGCAGATTGCTGCCAATGCCGCTGATATGTGCGCCCATCTGGCAAAGCATCTTGCACAGTTGCTGAATGTAAGGCTCACAGGCGGCATTGTAGATGGTGGTAGTGCCTTCGGCCAGTACGGCGGCCATGATGATGTTGGCCGTGCCTGTCACGGAGGCTTCGTCAAGGAGCATATAGGTGCCTTTCAACCTGTTTGCAGACGAGAGCTCATACACGCCACCGTCGTTGCTCAAGGCAAAATGTGCGCCGAGGGCTTTCAAGCCGATAAAGTGGGTGTCCATGCGCCGCCGCCCTATCTTGTCGCCGCCGGGTTTGGCCACGGTGGCTTTGCCGAAGCGCGAAAGCAACGGCCCTATCAGCAGGACGGAGCCGCGGAGTGAGGCACAGCGCATGAGGAACTCGGCGCTGTGCAGGAACTCCAAATCGACGGAATCGGCTTGGAAGGTAATGGTTCCGCTGCCTTTGCGGCAAACTTTCACGCCTATGTCCTCCAGCAGTTGAATGAGGTTGTTTACGTCGAGAATGTTGGGAACACCATAGAGTGTTACGGGGTCGGAAGTCAGCAAGGTGGCACTTATCACCTGCAGAGCCTCGTTCTTTGCCCCCTGCGGGGTGATGGTTCCGCTCAGCGGATGTCCGCCTTCAATAATGAAACTGGCCATTGGGGTCAGGGCTTTTTAGTGGGCTTATAATCTGTGGGCTTATGCTCAATTGTCTGCATTGTCCAAGGCATTGACGTAGAGATAGCGCTTGATGGATTTCTTGGGCGTTTTCTCAAACTCCTTATCGTAGATGCGGATGCCCTTTATCTGCTCATATTTATTGCTTTGGGCGTTGAGTGTCCGACGGTTCTGTTCCATGAGGTCTTCAACGGCCTTACGGTTCAGGCCTTGGCTATCGACGGCATCCTGGTCGGGATGCACAAGCATATAGAACGCCCCGTCCTTCTGCACCATCACACATTCGCTCACAAGCGGCAGGGCGTTCATGCGGGCTTCCACCTCTTCGGGATAGACGTTCTGGCCGTTGGAGGTAAGCAACATGTTCTTTGAGCGACCGCGTATGAAGAGGTTGCCTTCTTCGTCCAAAAGGCCGAGGTCGCCCGTATGGTACCAGCCGCCCTGGTCAATGGCTTCAGCCGTGGCTTCGGGATTCCTGTAGTAACCCAACATGACGTTGGCTCCCTTCACGAGAATCTCACCCACTTCCAGCGTAGGATTCTGGCTGTCAATGCGTATTTCCATTCTCGGGGCAGCTTTGCCGCAGCTGTGGGGACGGAAAGCGGCAGCGGATTCATAGGTTACGAGAGGCCCTGTTTCGGTGGTTCCGTAGCCGATAGTATAGGGGAAGCCCGTCTCATGCAGAAAATCTTCCAATTCGGGAGCGAAAGCTGCGCCACCCATGACAACTTCCTTGATATTGCCTCCGAAAGCTCCAACCAATTGCTGGCGCACGCGTTCCAAAATCTTTTTTCTGGCATAGGGCACGTACATGGCTGCCTTCATCATGGGCGTTTCCAATTTAGGCATCACACCCTTGCGCAACAGTTTCTCCACCACCAGAGGCACGCAAATGGCAAGGTGGGGTTTTACATCGCCGAAAGCCTTCACGATGACGCGGGGAGAGGGTACGCGCGTAAGGTAGTGAGTGTGCATCCCCGCCAAAAAACCGGCCAGGAACTCAAACATAAGCCCGTACATGTGGGCGGCAGGCAAGATGGCCACAATGCGGTTGCCGGGTTGGAACACGGAGGGAATTTTCTCCTGAGCACAGACGGCATTGCTCCAAAGTGAGCGGTAGGGTATCATCACCCCCTTGGATTGGCCGGTGGTGCCGCTGGTGTAGTTGATGAGAGCCAAGGCCTCGCCGTCCGGCTGTGGGCGGTAGGACACATGTTCCTTGCGGAAATACTTGGGGTATTTGCGCCCGTAGAAGGCGTTGATGTTTTCAGCGGCTTCCGCCAGAGCTTGGTTGCGGCTCACGGGCAGGGTGAAATCATCGAGCAGGAAGATGCCCTGCACCTCGGGCATGGCTTCCGGATTCAATCTGACATAGACCTGATTGCCGGAAAACAACAGGCGGGCACCGCTGTGGTTCACGATGTTGTGAGCCTGTTCGCCGCTGAACTCATGCAGAATAGGCACAGCCACGGCACCGTATGTCAGGATGCCAAGCATAGTGATGGCCCAATGCGATGAATTGCGCCCATAGAGCGCCACGCGGTCGCCCGGCTGTACGCCGGCATATTCCAAATAGATGTGCAGCTTTTCTATGATACGGGCTACATCGTTGTAGCGGTAGGTGGAGCCCTCAAAGTCGGTGAGGGCGTCGATGTCCCAGTTTTTCTTGATGCTCGTTTCTATGAGCGCGATAAAGTCGGTGTAGTTAGCCATACTCATGTGGTGTTATAGTGTTCGGAGTCTTTTTGACAAGGGCCATGCAGGGGATTCTCATCCCGCACACAAGCACAGTGTCCATTATTTCGTGCGGCAAAGTTACGAATAAGCGGGAAAAAGGCCAAGGAAGCCGAAGGTTTTATTTGCTTTTCAGAGTGGAAACGATTAAAACCGAAGGTTAAAGTTATCAAATGAGCGAAAGAAAACGCCTGCATGACAGCGCGAATACAGGCTTATCCTGTTCTTAATTCATCCTGCTTGCAACAAGCGAAGCGTGAACCTGCACCCATGAAAGGTGCAGGCTCACGCCTCTGATTTTTGTCAGAAAGCCCAAACTTCGTGCCGTATGGGCTATACGAACAGGATTTAGCCGAGGTGGTTGTTGGAACCGAGCACATCCACAATCTTGTGCATGTACATCTTCTTCATGTTCTCGCGAGCGGGCTTGAGATACTGACGGGGATCGAAGTGGCCGGGGTTCTCGTCGAAGTGCTTGCGGATGGCGGCGGTCATGGCCAGACGGCTGTCGGAGTCGATGTTGATTTTGCAAACGGCGCTCTTGGAGGCTTCGCGGAGTTGCTCCTCGGGGATACCTACTGCATCGGGCAGCTTGCCGCCGTGGGCGTTGATGGTATCAACCTCGTCCTGGGGTACGCTGCTGGAGCCGTGGAGTACGATGGGGAAACCGGGGAGATTCTCTTCAATCTGGTGCAGGATGTCGAAGGCGAGGGGAGGAGGAACGAGCTTGCCGGTTTTGGGGTCGCGGGTACACTGGTCGGGAGTGAACTTGTAAGCACCGTGGCTGGTACCGATGGAGATGGCAAGGCTGTCGCAACCGCTACGGGTGCTGAAGTCGATAACCTCTTCGGGCTTGGTGTAGTGGCTTACCTCGGAAGCTACCTCATCCTCCACGCCGGCCAGTACGCCGAGTTCAGCTTCAACGGTAACGTCGTGGGCATGAGCGTATTCTACAACCTTCTTGGTGAGGGCGATGTTCTCCTCGTAGGGGAGGCTGCTGCCGTCAATCATTACGCTGGAGAAACCGTTGTCGATGCATTCCTTGCAGAGTTCGAAGGAATCGCCATGGTCGAGGTGGAGGACGATTTCAGGCTTTTCGCAACCGAGTTCCTTGGCGTACTCTACGGCACCCTGAGCCATGTAGCGGAGGATGGTGCCGTTGGCATAGTTGCGGGCGCCCTTGCTGACCTGCATGATGACGGGGCTCTTGGTTTCTACGGCTGCCTGCACGATGGCCTGCATCTGCTCAAGGGTGTTGAAGTTGAAAGCGGGGATGGCATAGCCACCTGCTACGGCCTTCTTGAACATCTCGCGGGTGTTCACGAGGCCGAGTTCTTTGTAACTGGTCATGGGATGAAAATTAAGAATTTTGAATTAGGGAATTATGAATTTTGAATGTTGAATGTTATTTTGTTTTATGTCAGATGCAAAAAGGGGGGGGGCGCATCAACGTGAAGATGTGGAAGAAACTCGCGATAAATACAGGATTTGAGTGCGAACTTGCCCTCTGTAATCCGACCCCACACGGCTACTTGCCCGCTCTTGCGAGGAACAAGGTCACGGCAGCATGTGTCGGCACGCCATTGCGCAAGCCAGCTTCGCTCGGTTCTTAAGTAATAATTGAAGAGAATCCCAATCGAATACGGACGCGCCCCCTTTTTTTAGTGTATCAATGAACGAATTTGCATTTTTGACGAGGCAAAGATAATGCTTTTTGCGATAAACGCCAAGCCTTTGTCTGCCAAACTGCACTCCCCCACCCTATTTTCCCCACAGGCCACGAGGCTTTTGCAAGGTGTATGCGGCAAAGCCCGTCGTGAATTTGGAATGTTGCATGATGCCGCAAGTGCCCCGGAAGGGGGATTTATGATTGTCGTTTTAACTGCTCCTTCTGCGATAAAAGCTCCAAAAGAAAGTCCCGCTCCGCCGGCAGAAAAGCCATCGGCGGAACGGGAAAATCAGCTTATACGGCAGTATTTACTGCTCTACGCGACAGTATTTACTGCCCTATACCATAGTTTGCATTATCCTATACGGCAGGAAGCGGCGGTTCTCTGCCCCTGTTTTCCTGAAGGCTGACGTGGATGAGTGGCGGAGCCCGGCCGTGGCCGGAAAGGAGCAACTTAGCGCACAAAAAGGAGTTCGCGGTATTTGGGCAGAGGCCAGATGCGATCGTTCACGATGAGCTCCAGCTTATCGATATGGGCGCGTATGCTTTCCAGATAGGGGGCTACGGTGTCGTGGTAGGCAATGGCCTTTTCGCGCTCGGAGGTGATTTGGTTGACCACACGGCGCTGTTCTGTCATCTCGGCCACGGCACTGACGATGTAGGTGGAATGTTCGTTGATTTGGTCGATGAGGGTGATGTTGTAGGCGGCCAGTTGCTCGGCTCGGTCGCCGTCAAAGGCTTGCTTTGTCTTGAGGACGTTATCGACGAGGTCGCTCTGGTAACGGGTGGCCACGGGGATGATATGGTTGAGGCAGAGGTCGCCCAGCACGCGGCTTTCTATCTGGATTTTCTTCCAGTATGTTTCCCACTTTATTTCGTTGCGTGCCTGAAGTTCGCTGCGATGCATCACATTCATGCTCTCGAACATGCGCACGGTGTCGTCGTGGAGATAACAGTCGTAGGCCAGAGGAGTGGAGGTTACGCAGTCAAGGCCGCGGCGGCGGGCTTCTTCGTGCCATTCCTGCGAGTAGCCGTTACCCTCAAAGCGTATGGGTGCGCTGGCCTTTATGTCCTTGCGCAGCTCGTCGAGGATGACGCTGAGCTTGCTTTCGCCCTGCGCTATGCGATTGCTGACGCGGCAGTGAAAATCGGCGAGGGCTTCGGCCACGGCGGTGTTGAGCACTATCATTGCGCTGGCACAGTTGGCCACGCTGCCCACGGCGCGGAACTCAAAGCGGTTGCCCGTGAAGGCAAAGGGCGAGGTGCGGTTGCGGTCGGTGTTGTCTATCATGAGTTCGGGTATCTGCGGCACGTCGAGGCGCAACCCGTGCTTGCCTTCCATGAGGAAGAGCTGATCGTTGGTGCTTTGCTCCACCTTGGTCAGATAGTCGCTGATTTGCTGGCCGAGGAAACTGGAGATAATCATGGGCGGGGCCTCGCCTCCTCCGAGGCGGTGGGCATTGGTGGCGCTCATGATTGAGGCTTTGAGTACGTTGTTGTGGCGATATACGCCGAGGAGGGTCTCTACGACGAAGGTGATGAAACGGAGGTTGTCTTCAGCCGTCTTGCCTGGAGCGTGGAGGATGATGCCCGTGTCGGTGGACAGCGACCAATTGTTGTGTTTGCCGCTGCCGTTGATGCCCGCGAAGGGCTTTTCGTGGAGAAGGCAGCGGAAGCCGTGCTTGCGTGCCACGCGCCGCATGAGTTCCATGAGGAGCATGTTGTGATCCACGGCCAGATTGCACTCTTCATAGATGGGAGCCAGTTCAAACTGGTTGGGAGCCACTTCGTTGTGGCGTGTCTTGCAGGGGATACCGAGTTCGAGGGCCTGAATTTCGAGGTCGCGCATATAGGCTTGCACGCGGTCGGGTATGGCTCCGAAGTAGTGGTCGTCCATCTGCTGGTTCTTGCTGCTTTCGTGCCCCATGAGAGTACGGCCTGTCAGCAGGAGGTCGGGACGTGCGGCATAAAGACCTTCATCGACGAGGAAATACTCTTGTTCCCACCCGAGGTTGGTGCTGACGCGCCTGACTTCGGGATTGAACAGCTGAGCCACGCTTGTGGCAGCACGGTCGATAGCGGCGAGCGACTTTTTGAGCGGAGCTTTGTAGTCAAGCGATTCACCGGTGAAGGAGATGAACACGGTGGGTATCATGAGGGTATCGCCGAGGATAAACACGGGGCTTGAAGGATCCCATGCACTGTAGCCTCGGGCTTCAAATGTAGAGCGTATGCCGCCTGAGGGGAAACTGCTGGCATCGGTCTCCAACTGTACAAGCTGACGGCCCGTGAACTCTTCGACCATGCCTCCTTCTCCGTCGTGGATGACAAAGGCGTCGTGCTTTTCCGCCGTACCCTCGGTAAGGGGCTGGAACCAGTGGGTGCAGTGCGTGGCTCCCATCTCTATGGCCCACCGCTTCATGCCGGAGGCCACCTCATCGGCTGTGGCAAGGTCGAGGGGCGTGCCGTCGGCTATCGACTGATTGAGCTTCTGACAGACTTCGGCGGGCAAATAGTCCTTCATCTTCTTGGCATTGAATACGTATTTGCCAAAGTAGGCGGACGGTCGCTCGGCGGGAACGGGCACTTCAATGGGGTGTTTCTTAAAGGCTTCTTCTACGACGTTGAAACGGAGGGACATGGCTGAGATATTTTATGAATTAGGAATCATGGATTGTTGCACCTTTATGATGCGGGCTTTGCCGTCCTCCACATGAAAGTGGATTTCGGATTGTGCATAAGGCATTATATATATACGCGTGCTGTCGTCCTGATAGTGAGGGCGCGGGTCTTGGGCTATGAGGTCGCAAATGACCTGCCGTTCGTGGGGCGTGAACACGCTGAGGTCGCCGGAGGAATCGTCCACGGCAAGGGGGGGGATGGCATTGGTCTGTTCGGTGAAGCCGCCGGTGGCTTCAGGGTGGGAATCGGTGAAGGGAAGGTAGGGCTTGATGTCGTAAATGGGTGTGCCGTCCATGAGGTCGGCACCTTCAACGTAGAGAACAGGCCCTTGAGGTGTGCGGAGCCGAATGGCCGTAAGGCGGACAGCGGACAGACCTATAGGATTAGGGCGGAAGGGCGATCGTGTGGCAAACACGCCCATGCGCCGGTTACCGCCAAGGCGGGGCGGACGCACTGTGGGACGCCATGTGGCGGAATGGCTCTCGGAGAAGTCCCACAGCAGCCAAATGTGGCTAAAGCCTTCAAGCCCTCTGAATGCTTCCTCCTGCCGGTAGGGCGGTTCAAAAACGATGCAGGATTGCATGTGCGCCACAAGCCCAGCTTGCCGGGGTATGCCGAACTTGCTCTTGAAGGCGTTGTGGATGTGGGCAATGGGCTGCATGTCAATCTTATCGGCTGGCCAGTTCATCGGCCACGGCATCGGCCACGAGGCGAAGCGTGTCGTTTTTGACATCCTTTTCAAGGAGCCAGTCCACATCGTCGTTGAACAGTGATTTGTAGCAGTCCTCCTTCTGCCCTTCCATGCTTAGGAATTGGGCATAGCAGGTAACGGCGGCGGCCAGTTCACCTTGCATAAGCAGGGCATGGCCGTAGTTCTGGAAATCCGAGGAACTGGCATCTTTGCGGGAGGTGAGTTGAGCGTAGAGGTCGATGGCCGTGTCGGGAGCTTCGCTCCGAAGCACGCACCAGGCCAGCAGGCGCAAGACCTTGGTGTGTGAGGGGCGGTTGAAGTGCAGCTTATACAGGATGGGCAGGGCCTGTGCCTCTTCGTGCATTTTGACAAGGCATTCTGCAAGTTTCAGGCTGATGTTGAAGTTGTCGGGTTTCCGCTCCTGCAGTTTGGACAAATAGGTGAAGGCCCGATGGGGGTTATATGTCTCCATGTAGCAGTCGGCGGCGGCTTGCAGGAGAGCCTCGGATTGCGGAGCGGCCTCCAAGAGTTTCATAATGAGAGGCAAAGCATCATGGTAGCAACCATCGTCAAGCAGCACCTTGTAGAGCTGTCGCATGTGTGCTGCCTTGCTGAACAGATGCGAAAATTCGGGATAGTTGCAGAGTAGCAAGTCCTCTTGGAACGGATGACTGTCATCGGGCTGGGGAAAGAGCGTGAAAAAGCGAAATACGTCGTGGATGTAGTGCTTGTTGTCTGCATTTTCCTCTGGCGGAAGGGCCAGGGCCTCCAGCTGTTCTTCGCTCTCTTTACTTTCTATGTTTTTGAAGAGCACGTTCTGCTTCTTTATCATCCCCATGAGGGCGTAGCGGTCGGTGTCGGTATGCCTGTTAAGGTCGAAGAGGCGTTTAAGCATGGGGGGCATAGCCACTCCATCCAGTGCAGGATGTGAAAGGCTGAAGGGATAGAACCAGTTGCAAGCCTGGCAAAAGAAGTCGCTGCACAGTTTGGACAGAAACTTGAATGTGGGATAGTTGAGGTCGATGCCGCGCTCCTGCCCGTCAACAAAGATGCTGATGGCCCGTTGCACTTTATCGTTTGAAAAGTCGTGGCCGTTCCAGCCTATCAGATTCTTGCAGTGCTTTTCCAGTTGCCTGGTAGAATGAGGCGTGTTCTGTGCGCTGAACAGGTAGTATTGAATGGCGCGTAATTCGTTGCCAGTTTCTTCCTCCTCGACCAAAGCGACAATCTCGGATTGCAGCTCAGGAAAGTAACGAAGCATGGAGAAATGGCTGACGGCGCACAGTACAAGCCCGACCTGCGCTCTGAACCTTATATTGCGATCCTGTTCGCGGCAGAGGTGGCAAAGCAGGGTCAGCTTCCGCTTATCGAAAAAGCGGAGACACGACAGCATGGTGGCACTCACCATGAGGGCACGCTCCTCAAAGGTAGCGGCATGAAGCGTGATGTGGGCAAGCATCCAGTCCGCGCACTCGCCTGACCACAAGTTACTTGTCCATATAGCATTGAAGCGGTCCTTTAAGCTAAGGTCTTCACGCCTTTGCACGTCCTCCTTGTAAACTTTCTTCAGCGTGCGTGCAGTGATAGCCCAGGTATCTTCGGCGTTCTGAAGCTCAAAAGTACAGCGTGTACGTTCCATCACTTCTATGACACTCTGTATGAATTTCAGCCAGAGGTTCTCTCGGTCGGGGTCTCCCGTTCCTTCGCGCAGGTAGCCCAGCAGCGTAGCGTAGTTGGATCGGACATCCTGCAAGCGCTGAACATCCTCCCAGTCGTTCACCGCTGTGAGCATTCCCTCCACGGCTGTGAGCGCGTCTTTCAGCCGCCCGTCCGTAACGGCTGAGCGGGCATCCTCGCAAAGCATATTAAATATATGAGTGTCCATAGGGAGCAGGATTATGTGTTTAGTGGGCCTTTGTCAGCGCCGTGCGGAGTTTGTCTTTTTGGGCTGCGTCAAGTGTGCGGCGCACCACGACAACCGTTTGCGCAGTGTCGGTAATGGTCTGCAAGATGCGATGGCCCAGCCTGCGGGCTTCGGCGGCATAGGCTTCGGGCAGCATTGCCGCATCGGTCTGGTTGTTTGTCAGCATTTGCAGGCGCACGTCCAGACTGTTGATTTGGGGATGATAAACTTGTTTGGGATTGAGTCCGGCCTCTTTTATCATTCGGTCGCAAATCACGGCACTTGCGTCATCGCGGGCCGTAGCTATAGTCAGTCCCTTGAGGTCCCTGACCTTGTGTGCTCTCAAACCGCCATACACGACGAGAGACCAGCGTTTTTCCAAGTGGCAAAGCACTTCCAAATGCTGGGCACGTCCTTGTTTCCGGTAGAGGTTCAGGCGGCTGACACATGTCGTTCCGCCCAAGGCCGACTTGCCAAGGAGTGCGGTGTCCGCATCCATCTGGGAGGCATAGGGCGTGAGCCTCATGTCAGGCTCCACCACGATCGGGCAGTCCATAGCCAGGCTGTCAAGTGAGGCGGCCGATTCGTCTGTCTGCGATAGCCTGTCGTTGCAAGAGAGGGACAACAGCGGGCCACCGACGGTCAGAAGGATGAGACAGCACGCTGACAAGGCCTTTCGCAAGGCCGGAAGCCGTTTCCTGCTTCCGGCGCTTGCAGAAAGGGTTGTCTGCTGTCGCCTTTCAGCCTGTAGGTGAAAGGTGTTCATGGATTAAAAAGGATGGTGATTGACCATTTGCCCCGAAAGGAAATTGGCCCGTCCCCACTTCGTCCTTAACCTTTGATGGCGGCCACGCCTGGAAGCACCTTGCCCTCGATGGCTTCAAGCAGGGCACCGCCGCCTGTAGAGATATAGCTCACTTTGTCGGTGAGGCCGAACTTCGTCACGCAGGCCACGCTGTCGCCGCCGCCGATAAGCGAGAAGGCACCTTCGGCAGTAGCTTCGGCAATGGCATCGCCGATGGCCCTGGAGCCTTCGCAGAATTCGTCGCATTCAAACACGCCGGCAGGGCCGTTCCAAAGGATAGTCTTGGCTCCCTTGATGGCATTGGCAAACTTTTCACGGGCCACGGGGCCTGCATCCACGCCTTCGAGGCTGGCGGGAATCTCGCGGGCATCGTGTACCTCAACGGCGGCACCGGGCTTCACGCTCATCGTGGCAAAGTCAAGGCCGTCGGTACATACGGCATCGGGGGCGAGCACAAGTTCCACGCCATTCTTCTTGGCCAGCTCCTCTACGCCGAGGGCCACGTCCAGTTTGTCCATTTCAACGATGGACTGGCCGATTTCGCCGCCGTGAGCCTTGCTGAAGGTGTAGGTCATGCCGCCGCAGAGGATGAGCTTGTCCACCTTGCCCAGCAGATTTTCGATAATGCCTATTTTGCTGCTCACCTTGGAGCCGCCCATGATGGCCACGAAAGGACGCTTGATGTCGCTCAGCACGGCATCCACGGCCTTCACTTCCTTCTCCATGAGGAAACCGAGCATCTTGTGGTCGGCATCGAAATAGTCGGCTATCACGGCTGTGGAAGCGTGCTTGCGGTGTGCCGTACCGAAGGCATCCATCACATAGCAGTCGGCATAGCTGGCCAGCGTCTTGGCAAAGTCCTTCTGACGGGCCTTCATCTCCTTCTTGGCGGCTTCGTAGGCAGGGTCTTCCTTGTCGATGCCTACGGGCTTCCCTTCTTCTTCGGGATAGTAGCGCAGGTTTTCAAGCAGGAGCACTTCGCCGGGCTTCAGGGCGGCTGCCTGCTCCTGAGCCTTGGCGCAGTCGGGAGCAAACTGTACTTCCTCCACACCGAGGGCTTGAGCCACTGCATCCTTAATCTGGCCCAGGGAGAGTTCGGGCTTCACCTTGCCTTTGGGCTTGCCCATGTGGCTCATGATGATGAGGGCACCGCCGCCCTCAAGGATGTGCTTGAGCGTGGGAACGGCACCGCGAATGCGGGTGTCATCGGTAATTTTACCTTCTTTCAGGGGTACGTTGAAATCAACGCGCACGATGGCCTTCTTGCCATCAAACTTACATTCTGAGAGTGTCATAAATTTTGTTTTGAGGTTTGAAATAAACGTTATAAATCTGCAAATCAATTTGCGCTCCCAAGGAGGAGGGAGGGCTATAGGGGCTTACTTTTTCTCTTTGAAGAGGAACACGAACAGCACCAGCACCACGAGCGAGTAAGCGGCGAAAATGTACCACGAAGTGCGCCAGCCGGCAAGGGCTTCCATCGGTGCCACATCGGCAGAGGCATACACGAAGTGGTTGATGACGCGGCCGGCAATCCAAGTGCCCAATGTGGCACCAAGTCCGTTGGTCATCAGCATGAACAGCCCCTGGGCCGAAGAACGGATGCTTTCATCCGTGTTTTCATCCACAAACAGGGCACCGCTTATATTGAAGAAGTCAAAAGCCACGCCATACACGATGCAGCTCAACACGAACATCCACACGCCAGGCCCCGGGTCGCCGGCTCCAAACAGGCCGAAGCGCAGCATCCAAGCCAGCATGGCTATCATCATCACGCGCTTAATGCCGAACCTCTTGAGGCAATAGGGGATGAGCAGGATGCAGCACGTCTCGCTGATTTGCGACAGGGAAATCAGTATGTTGGCATGTCGCGCCCCAAAAGTGCCGGCATACTCCTCCACCTCCCTGAAACTGGTAATGTAGGGGTTGGCATAGCCATTCGTGATTTGCAGGCTCACACCCAGCAACATGCTAAATATGAAGAACACGGCCATGCGCCTCTGCCTGAACAGGCGGAAGGCATCCAGCCCCAAGGCCTGCGTCAGCGCCCCGCTCCTGTCCTTGTTCACGGGGCAGGAGGGCAGCGTCTGGGCGTAGGCTGCCAAAGAGAGGCCCAGGGCACCGCTCACCACAAACTGCGAGCTTCCGCCCTGCATTCCGCATATATCCACCGCCCACATGGAGCATATAAAGCCCACGGTGCCGAACACGCGGATGGGGGGAAACGCCTTCACGGTGTCCAGCCCCGCACGGGTCAGGGCATTGAATGCCACGGAATTGGTCAGGGCTATGGTGGGCATAAAGAAGGCCACGCTCACCGAGTAGAGACCAAGAAGCACGCCCAGCTCCGGAGCCGCTCCCATACCGTAAAGGCCGGCACCCAGCATAAAGCAGCCAGACAGCAGATGGCAAAGCCCAAGAAGGCGCTGGGCAGGCACCCAGCGGTCGGCCACCATTCCCATCAGGGCGGGCATGAAAATGCTCACCACGCCCTGCATGGCATAAAACAGCCAGATGCTCTCGGCAAAACCCGCACCTGCCAGATAGTTGCCCATCGAAGTGAGGTAGGCGCCCCACACGGCAAATTCAAGAAAATTCATCGCCACAAGGCGCATACTGAGTTTGTTCATAGCACACAGCTTTCGGATTCGCCTGCAAAATTACAAATAAACGGGGATATGGCAAAGAATCCGCAGTGAAAATTAGCAAATGAGCTAATTTGCTACAGCAAGAAGATGTTGCCAAGACATGCCCACTTGTGTGCGTGCGCAAACTTTTTAAGGGCAGGCTAATTACAACCATCATAAACATAAGGAATGAACATCTTGTGAAATCAATATTAGGCGTACGATACATTACAGTACCTGCGTTTCGGCATTTCGATTTAGCCCCAAGCTACTCTAATAGAGGGAAGCCTGTCTATGGCTCATTATTATATTTCTGCGCGTGAAACTTATTACTTAGCAGCACTGAAATCGCCATCAAACAGTCTGACAGGCTTGCAAAACTCGCATTTTTCGCTAATTATTTGGTGCTTTTGATATATTTATGTATTTTTGCCACATCTTTAAAAGTCACAACATCTCCCTCATCGCTTATTCTCGCAAAACCACAATAAATTGCCTTTAAAAAGTCAAAATTCAATATGGAAGAAAGAAAACACATAAAAGTACTTACCTTACATTTTGCCTCTCCCATAGAAGCCTGGGAGGTTCCTCTCTTCAGAGGCGCAGTCATCAACACGATTGGCGAAAGCGTAGATATGCTCTTCCACAACCACGCACCGGAAGAAGAGTTTCGCTATTCGTATCCACTCATCCAATATAAACGCCTGCATGGCAACGCGGCCATTGTATGTCTTGAAGAAGGCGTGGATAAAATCGGTCAGTTTCTTTCCACCAATAAGACAAAAATAATGCTTGGAGAACGCCCCCTCACGCTTGCTCTTGACGGTGTGAAGCCTCAAAATATTTTAATACAGACCTGGAAGTCGGACTTTCCCTATCACATCCACAATTGGATACCCCTCAACCAAGAGAATTACCGTCGCTATAAAGCCACATCCTCACAGATAGAAAGAATCACCCTATTAGAGAATATTCTGCGCGGCAACATTCTCTCCATGTGCAAAGGATTAGGCATTCATGTTTCTGAAGAGTTGAAGGTAAGAATCACCCGCTTAAAAGAGCCGCGTCTCGTCAAAGTTAAAGGAGTTCGCGTGATGTCCTTCGATTTGGACTTTTGCTCCAACCTCTCCCTCCCCGATGGCATCGGAGTCGGTAAGAATGTCAGTTTGGGGTATGGAACAATCTCGAATAAATCAAACAACAAATTATAAAACCTTAAACACCCAAGCCTATGAAGTACCTTTATGGGGCAGTTGTACAAGGCATTCAACAATTCATATTTCAGACGAATGAATTAAAAGACATCGTCGGAGCTAGTGAACTGGTGGATAGCATCTGTACCAAGACATTTGAAGAGCTATTAAGCAACCAATTGGGCAAAAAGTTAAAAGACAACAAGAATGCCATCATCAACGCTGCAGGCAACATCAAGTACGAATTGGACACCCGCGAAGAGTGCGAACAAATTGTACGGAACTTTCCGAAGATTGTATTAGAAACAGCTCCTGGTATCACCATCAGCCAAGCTGTTGTTGAATACGACGAAACAAGCGGGCAAGAAAAATTTGAAGACGTTGTCAACAAACTAGAAAACTTATTACGAGCCCAACGCAACAAGCCAATGCCCAACACCACAATCGGATTGATGGGCATAGAACGCAGCCACACCACAAACCTTCCTGTTGTTCAGTTAGATAAGAACGAGCACCTTGACGCAGTTACTGTCCAAAAACGGAAAGCTGGGAAAATGCTCAAATTGTGCGAAATAGCGTTCGGGAAAAAGGATCTCAAATGGGAAGATGTCGCCACTTCTCCCGATCAAATGACTGCAAAGAATGATTGGATTGCCGTAATTCACGCTGACGGGAATGGTCTCGGGCAAATCGTTCAGAAGGTCGGGAATCAACGTGACAAATTTAAGGATTTTTCCCAAAAACTAGATAAGGCCACCAAAGAGGCTGCCGTTAATGCGTATTGCAAACTTATAAAACAGGGCCTACTGGAACAAAACAAACGCATTCCAATCCGCCCTATTGTCATTGGCGGTGACGACTTCACCGTCATCTGTCGCGCAAACATCGCCCTCCAATATGTAAGCTATTTCATAGACGAGTTTGAAACCAAGACCCAGGAGCATCTCGGTTCTATCATTAAAGAGAACAATGTCTTTGAAGAGGGAACGATACGTGACCGCCTGACCGCTTGCGCAGGTATTGCCTACGTCAAATCATCATATCCCTTCTACTACGCCTACGAACTTGCAGAAACTCTCTGTTCTCATGCCAAGAAGGACGCCAAGTCTAAACCCAGCGTGCAACAAGGCAAAGAATTAGCCGCATCTTGCATCATGTTCCACAAGGTGCAAGACAGCTTTGTAGAGAACTATGGCGAAATCGCTCGTCGTGAGCTAAATCCCAATAAAGAAGTTACGTTTGAGTTCGGACCATATTACCTCTGGCCTACCGACATGAAGGGGCACTGGACAATAGAGCAGCTAACAAAAAAAGCGGCCTTTATTGATAATGCCGGCAAAGAAGGAAATGCCATAAAGTCCCATCTGCGAAAGTGGTTTACACTGCTTCATGACAATCCTGGTATGGCAAAACAACATCTCGCACGAACAAAGTCACTCGTATCCGATAGTAGCCTCAAGACATTTATTGAGGACACTACTCTTGCTGTGGAACGTGACAGGTCAGAGAAAAAACACATTCCTGCCTACGACATCCTAACAATTCACACCATCAACACCCAAGAAACAAGAACGGAGGACGAAAAATGAACATAAGATATACTATACAAATCCACTCCTATTGGCACTGCGGCAGCGGACTCGCAGCTGGTGCCGACGTTGATGCTCTAGTCATTCGAGACCATGATAATCTGCCATTCATTCCAGGTAAAACCATCAAAGGATTGATACGTGAGGCCGTAAATGAGATGCTCGGTTTCGAAGGGAAGGAAGAGGCTGATGATGCATACTTGGAACTCTTCGGCTGGGAAAATCAAAAAGGTGACGACTGCGGGCATACAGCAAATGCATTTTTTAGCAATGCCACACTTATTGAGGCAGAAGCAATCAAAGCAAACTCTCTCCAAGATTTCCTTTACGAATCTATTGCCCAAACAGCAATCAACTCAACTACCGGCACCGCAGAAGAACACAGTTTGCGCAAAACCCAGGTAGTTGTCCCTTGCTATCTCGAAGGCTACATCAAAAATGTACCTGAAGAAATGGGACAGACAGTTCTAAATGCCCTCAAATACATCAAACGTTTGGGCGTAGGCAGAAATCGTGGACTTGGAAGATGTACCATTAACGGAAGAAAGGAGGAAAACGTATGACAACGAAATACTTCAAAGTGACATTACTCTCAGATATCATACTCAATCAAAAAGCGGCTACAGAGGGACCCAACAAAACTCTCGACTTCATCCCCGGTAGTAATTTCTTGGGTATCGCTGCCAAAGAGCTATACGACTCTTTACGCCCAGAGGAAGCTCTCTATATATTCCACTCGGGTGCCGTACGCTTTGGCGATGCTCATCTTGCCTATAGGGGAAGTCGTTGTCACAAAGTTCCCGCAGCGATGTTCTATCCAAAACTAAAAAAAGCAAGTGAAGAACTTTACATCAGCCATCACACTGACATGAAGGCACTAGACATCCGCGCAAAACAATTAAAACAATGCCGCGTGGGATTCTATGATTTCACGACAGTAGAAGCTGTTTCAGTAAAAGCGGAGACGACGTTTGCCATCAAATCTGCTCATGATGTAAATAAACGCACATCCAAAGACGAGAAGATGTATGGCTACGAATCGCTCTGCAGTGGATCGGCTATGTACTTCAGCGTAGAGCTAGACGATGATAAATATGCAGAAACAATCGTTAAGGCACTTGTTGGTTCACATCACATTGGGCGCTCTCGCTCCGCACAGTATGGGCTTGTTGAAATTGAGGAAGTGAAATCCTACAACGAAGTAAAGTCAGGGCAGAGCCAAGGAAACGAAGTTGCTGTTTATGCAGATTCACGTCTTATCTTCATTGAAGATGAAACCGGATTGCCCACATATCGTCCCACTACGGAACAAATAGGAATAGAGAATGGTGATATAGATTGGGAACGCAGCCAAATTCGCACTTTCCAATATGCGCCTTGGAATGGCAAACGCAAGTGCTTCGACACTGATCGATGCGGCATAGAGAAAGGCAGTGTCATTGTGGTCAAGAACGTCAGCAAATGCCCAAGCGAATCACGATATGTTGGCTCCTACAGGTGTGAAGGTTTCGGACGCGTTATCTACAATCCTTCATTCTTGGAGGCAGATACCACAGGTAAAGCCTATACCAGGCTCTGCGAGAAAACAGAACAAGGCCATGATAAAAACGCCGCGCGTGAATATGACCTTTCTTCTCCTTTGCTACAATGCTTGCTCAACAAACGTTGGGAAAACAATCTTGAGAATGAAATAATGGAGCTTGTTAATAACTGGGTAGAGGCCAATGAACACTCTTTTGACAAAAGCAAGCTGTTTGCTTCTCAATGGGGCACCATTCGCTCCATTGCCGGCAGCCCGTCTTCCACACCTCTCATTGACCAGCTCTTTGCAGACAAAGTAGGCTACCTTACCCATGGCGTTGCCAAAGAGAAGTGGGAAGAACGAGGGAGGACTAAAAAGCTTGAGATATTCTTAAAAGACAGAAAACTTGGCAGTGACGATGCCACGCGACGTCTCGCTCTCGTAAACCTTGCAGCAGAAATGGCTAAACGATGCAGAAAGGAGGACGAAAAATGAAGAAAATAGAACAAAGTAAGTACACACATAGACTGATTGCTCGTTTTGTAATCGAAGCGGACACCCCTATCGCAATCGGTTCCGGTCAAAAAAACATCATGACGGATGCTCTTGTTGCATGTGACGCAAACGGACTTCCTTACTTGCCGGCTTCTACCATTGCCGGTGTAGTGCGCAGCATCCTTCAAGTCGAAAAAGAAAGTGATTTATGGGGCTACCAGTCAAAGACCCATGGCCATGGATCGGAGATTATCTTCTCTGAAGGCAAAATCCTGGGTGCGAACAGTAACGTGATTGATGGGCTACGCGTGCGCGATATTATTAAAGAGGACTCCCTCCTGAAAGAATATGCATCACTCCCCATCCGTCAGCATGTCCGTATCGGTCATAATGGTGTTACGGAAGATCATGGCAAATTTGACGAGCAAGTTGTATTTGCAGGAACGCGTTTCTGCTTTGAAGTGGAAATCGTGGCCGACGAGAACAATGCCAATGCCATGAAAGATGTTGTTAATGCCGTGAACGCCGACAATTTCCGCCTCGGTGGAGGTACACGCTGCGGACTTGGCAAATTCCGCGTTGTTTACGCCCGCCATTGCGTTCTTGACCTTCGCAAAAAAGACCATCTTGATCTCTACCTCGGCAAATCTTCTAACCTTGGCAACGATTCCTGGTGGGAAAGTTTTGGGACGGCATCGGTGCAAATAGCAAAAACGTCAGATATCATCAACTACACCTTATGCTTGACACCCCGTGACTTCATCTTCTTCGGATCTGGTTTTGGCGACAGCGAAGGCGATGCCGACATGACTACCGTCAAGGAGCGCCGCGTGCAATGGACTGACGACGGGCATGGCAAGATGACCGAGGACCTCGTCCTCATTCCGGCTTCGTCTGTCAAAGGAGCATTGCGCCATCGTGTCGTATTCCATTACAACAAGAAAAAAGGCATTTGGGCAAAGCCCGGTATGACAGCCGATGAGTTAAAGCAATTCAGCCATCCACAAGCTGTTGAGGAACTCTTTGGTTATGAGAAAGAGGGAGACACCCGTCCCGGCCATGTCTATTTCTCTGACATTATACAAGGGAAGGCCGTGCCAAAACTCCTGAATCATGTCAGCATCGATCGCTTTACCGGAGGCACCATCGATGGTGCATTATTCACAGAGCAAGTTGACTACCTGCCGAAGGGCACCAACTACGAGATGACTATCAGCCTCGACAGCACCTTCGAAGATGAAGATCTGAAATGTGCTTTTGAACGTGCTCTCGACGATATTTGTGAAGGACTTCTACCTCTTGGCGGCGGCATCAGCCGCGGTAACGGCATATTCACTGGAACAAGAAACCCTAAATGAAATCACACAATATGAACAATATACCAGCAAGCAAGTACGAGGGATATATTTGGATGAGCGATGCAACTGCCCCCGAGGTCCTTCATGAGCCCAAGGACTTTCTTGGGAAAGAATACGGCCCGCTCCCCTCGACTACAGAGAATCCCTTTGTTATCGAAGCCCAGCTTTACGACCCAGCTTCTCATATGTCGTATGGTGTCAAGCACGTTGACGGCGAGTATATCGTCACCGAAGTTGACCTGTCCAAAGAGGCTCTTAAGGGATGTGTTTACGAAGAGAAAACATTCCTTCCTCACCGCATGGAAAGCATTTCCGCTCTCCGATTCTATCAGTTTTGGCGCGAAGAAGACGACGAATTTTGTGACAACATGAAAGTATTACAACCCAAAGAACTGGCTTTTGCCGGATTCATAACAAAGGAGGAAAAAGTATGATTACCGCACCCTATAATTTTGTACCCCTGTCGGAAAAGGTCTTCTACCCAGACTGGGCTGACCAGGTGTCTCACGACGTGCCGTTTGAAGACGGAGAAGATGGCATCATCAAACTGACTATCAAAAACGTAAGCCCCCTCTTTATCCGCAATGGAGGTAAACGAGATGCTCAAGAAGTTTACTCTTCGCACATAATGAATGAGGGCTCTCGCCTATATTTTATTCCAGGTTCCACTTTGAGAGGTACTTTCCGTAGCGTTATGGAAATCCTATCGTTCGGCAAGATGGAACAGTATAATAGGGACTCTTTTGGCTTGCAGCGTGAGTTCGGAAAGGATAATCCAGCCAGCTCCCATTACAAAGCGGCAGTAAAAAGCGTACGATGTGGCTGGCTTATTCGCAAAGAAGAAGACTATGTAATATACCCTTGCGCAAAAGGCATCCAAGAAATTAGTCACAAAGATATTACTGCGCGGTTCCCATCTTTCTTTCATGGAGAAGATCACAAAAGCGCTGAATGCAAGCAAAAGAGTCTTGAAGAAGGCAACCTCTATCCTTCCATATTCATTGAGAACAACGCTATTGCTTTCTCCGATGCAGGAAAAAAACATATAGTTCCTGAAGGATATTATACAATTGTATGCACAGGATTTTTTGGAAGCAAGAATCACGAATATCTTTTTTCGAAAGAGGAAAACGAACCACTACGCGTTTCCGAAGAAGTCTTCAAGCAGTTTGACTCCATTCATAAGCACACGGAATTCTACAATGGCCAACACGGTCAAGGTGGATTCCTCAAGAAACGCCTGCAATGCGGAAATAAAATACCGGTATTCTTCGTTTCTGATGGAAATAAAGTTAAAGCAATCGGAATAACCAAGATGTTCAGAGCTCCTTATGATTATAATATAGAGGATGCCGTCAACAACTGTCGTCGAACCCCCGACAACAAGGACACTCCCGATATGGCTCAAACCATTTTCGGATTCATTAACGGAAGAAAGTCTTTGAAAGGCCGTGTTCAGTTTAGCCATGCCTTCTGCAACAACACCATCAGCGACCAACAACTAATACCTGTGGCTGGTGTTCAAGGCCAGCCCTCTGCTTCATTCTTCCCGCTATATCTTCGTCGCAACAACGGCGAGGCTCAAACCCTCAATGCCAGAGGCGTGCAAATCGCTGGCAGAAAAAGATACCGCATTGCACAAGGTGGAAAAACTTTCAATCTGCCTCAAGGCAATGGCAATGAAAAAGTAGGCACAACATTCCAAGCTTTACCGCAAGGCAATGAATTTATGTGCTACGTATCGGTCCACAATCTCCGTAAAGCAGAAATTGGAGCGTTACTTGCATCCATTACACTCTTCGGCACACCAGATACTTACCATAACATTGGCCTTGCAAAATCTTTTGGATTTGGAAAGGTGCAATGTAAGGCTGAATTGGAAGGGTTCGCTTACTCCATAGATGAATATCAGCGCGCGTTTGAGGTTCTCCTACTTGACAATAAGATTGACATCCACGAAGAAGAATCTTACCGAGCATTGATGGCTATTTGTTCTGAACACACAGAACAAGAAATGAAGATGATGGATCTTGAAGGATATAAGACTGCCAAGCAGAACAAACACGAACAGGCGGTCGGAATCAACGAACGCAAGGATCCTCGTTTTGCTATAACACACGAAGAGTACGAAGAGATAAAAGAACGAAGGAAGGAACAAGAAGCCCAGAATGCTGCTAAAGCCGACAAGCTGGAGTCCCTACGTCAATATCTATTCTCTGCCGACTCATATATACAGCTCAAACTATGGCATGAAGCACTACAGCCTCTTTCTGAAGCCCAAAAACTTGCACAAGAAACTGGTGAAAAAGAAGCAGAAATCCAAGAGAAAATATCTTTCTGCGAAGCCCAGATTAAAGCAAAGGCCTCTATGCCTCTGGCGGAATTTCTTGCAGGACAAAGCAAACTAGGTACCATTGCTGGTAAAACGGAGAAGTGGACAAAAACCAACACCTTCACCGAAGCAGAAATCAACGTTCTTGCCAATCTTGTCAAGTCATTGCCACCCAAAGAAACAAAGAGCTTTGCAAAGAATCGAGGTAAGTTTGTCAAAGCTATCGGCGAAGCATATACAGCGAAACTGGAAGAAAAAATCAACGCATAACATATTGAACAGGATAGCCTATATATATGTTAATTGAGATTGACTGTTCACACACAATGATATGAATTTTCCATGAAACATAGACTTCACCTCCAAATAGCCTTGGTAGGTGGGCAGCCCACGCCCGTTTATCAAGGGATTGTGCACATGCAGCCTGACCAAATTCTGCTGGTATGCTCAAAAGAGACCAGGGGAATTGCTCATAACATTCGCGCACAATTACCCTCATACGCCGAAAAGGATGTGATGATATACCAGATATCCGACACCGACATCCAGCAGATGTACAAAACCGCAGAGATGATAGAGCAGAGCCTTATCAAAGGCATCACAATTAGCCTCAACATTTCAAGCGGAATGAAGCTCTGGTCCATCATTTTCAATAATGTGTTCCGCCGCAAACATCGCAGTTGTCGAACATTCTGCATCGGACAGGACGGAATGCTCTTCGACCTCAAAGAAAAAGTCACCAAGGCACAAGTGGCCTTCGACATGGACACGCAGTTCAAAATTCTGGGGCACACTCTCAAAGAATTCTCGCCACTCTCTGAATACACCACAGAAGATTTCGATGTCTTCAGTCATGTGAAGGATCTGGGGTTCAACGGCAAGACACATCAAAATTTCCACAATCTCACCTCTCAGTTCTATGATTCCTATAAACGCTTATATGGGAACACGCTCTTGCAGAAGTCCTATCAAACCACCTATCTCCACCACAAGTTGGTATGGGATGCCGAATTCCAACAGTTCCAATGTACAATCAATGGCAAGGAACAAGTATTCAAGTCCCCCCATGCCCCTAACATCGTGCTCAACACAGGATGGTTTGAACTCTATGTCGCGCAATTCATCTCAAACAAATACCCCACCAATCAGATTCGGCTCAACTGCGTCTTTCGCAATAAAAAGAATACCCCTAAGAATGAAATAGACATCATCGTGAACACGGGTCGGAAACTTATCTTCGTGGAGTGCAAGACACAGATTTTCGACACCACCGACATCGACAAATTCCGCTCTGCCGTCCATAATTACGGAGGCTTAGGCAGCAAGGCCCTCTTTGTCACGAACGCCCCCATGAAGCCCGAAGCTGAAGAAAAATGCAGAGACCACGGTATTTCCACTTTCTCTTTCAGCCAATACCATACAGGAAAAGAAAAAGCAGATGCTCTTGCCACATTACTTGAAAACCTTGACAATACTTGGAACTATAAATAACCCTTAATACAATAAAACAATGAGTGAAACTACTATTAGTCTAATTATTGACACCGCAAAGTACATCGGATATGTAATCGGAGGTTGCACTTCCCTCTATGGAGTTGCAGCGCTCATCTACAATCATTTCTGGAACAAGACCGTCAACCTCAGCATCGGGTCTTTTAAGGTTAAGAAGAAATTTCATACGGTACAGAACCTCACCAACATTGTCAGTGCACATTTCTATGACGGAGGCACCGTCCCCCCTGAAATCCGCCGAGAAATACTCTTGCTGACATGTCCTGACATCAATGATCTTGAAAAAAAGGACGCACAAAACATGCCCACAAACGAATCCGACCATGAAACAACTAATTTTTAGCATCATCAGCGACCAAACCATTCCCAACATACAGGTCATCAACGAATTTAGAGATGAGAACACTGAGTATATGATGCTCAGCACTCCTTCCATGCAACACAAAGGAGTGGACACCTGGATTGCCCAGGCTTGCAACATTTCACCCACCGTAATCATTTGCAATAATGAATACGACCTCAGCGATATCGAGAAGCAGATCGCAAGCAAGGACTATTCACAATACGACCAACTGACCATCAATCTTACCGGTGGCACAAAGCTGATGAGCATGGCGGTGTTCAACTATTTCGCAAAATTTCCCCATTGCAAGATGGTCTATGTCCCCACGCCCAAAAGAGAGAAGCCCTGCTACAAGGAGATTTTCCCCCAGACAGCAATCAAAGAATTTACCGCACCGCTCAACATCAACGACTATCTCAACGGATACGGCTACAACTACAAAATGGGAAAGCTGAGTGGCTTGTCCATAGAGTATTCAAAAGCCTTTTGCGACTTCTTTTGCCACACCGACATGAGCCAATACGATGAGGCCATGCTGCTTTTACGCAAATACCGCAATAAAGGGAAAGGGGTAACGAAAGAAGAGGACTTCCAACGTGTAAAGCCCTTACTCACCGATTCTCATTTCACGCCGCAAGAAGAAGGCAAGCTTTCCGTTGTTGAAGTGAAATACCTGACAGGCGGATGGTTTGAGGAATATGTGTATTTCCGCATCAAGGAAGAACTGGGGATAGCAGACGACTGCATTGTGACAGGAGCCTTACTTACCAGAAATACCATGAAGTCCAACGAAAAGCTTTATGAACAACTACTTGGCGAGGAGGTTACGACTACACATGAAACGGCAAACGATTTTGACGTTATGTTTGTTTACCACTCCACCCTCTTCGTCATAGAGTGCAAGACATCCATTATCAACAAGATTGCCGACCCTGCCGGTTCTGGTCGCCTCAAGGAGGAGAACATTCTGGGAAAGACAATCTATCAGGTTGACTCTCTCAAAAACAAGCTCGGACTATATGCTTCTGCACATATCTTCACTCTTTCAGATTTCCGCACGATGCGCAATGTGGAAGACAAAGGCAAGAGGAACAATATAACGAATCGCTTGACAGAACTCATTGACCGCGCTACATATTCTCACATCAGCATTGCCGACCGACATCGTATTATCAACGCCCACTCACTATTAGAGATCATCTAATCCATGCTCATAAACCTCTCCAACCATCCCTCCACACGCTGGTCGGCTGAACAAATGCAGGCAGCCCGCGCTTTCGGGTCCGTCACGGACTACCCCTTCCCCAACGTCTCCCCCAAATGGGTCGAGGAGGACATACGAAACGAGGCCAGCCGCATTGCCACAGATATTCTCGACACCTTCCCCCACGACAATCTCACCATACATCTCATGGGCGAATTTACCCTCACCTATGCTCTCCTGCAAAGATTCCATGCCCATGGCATACAGTGTATAGCATCCACCACGGAAAGAATCGTAAAAGACCTTCCTGACGGAAAGAAAGAGGTACTCTTCCAGTTCGTACAATTCCGCAGATATGAACACGCCTGACATCAGCCTCAACTCCTGCCAGCAGAATGCGCTCGACAGTATGCTGGCCTTTCTTGACACACCCTCACGGCGTGTCTTCATCCTCAATGGATATGCGGGTACTGGCAAGACCACCCTCATGCGCTTTCTCATCTCCAGGCTCAGGAAACAGAAACGGCCTTACCATCTTCTATCCACCACAGGCCGTGCCGCCAAGATTCTGGCCAATTACACGGGAGAGGACGCACGCACCATCCACAGCATGATATATTCCTTCAAGGACCTCAACAAAGACCTCTCCGACATCAGCCTATCTGCCACCAATGTAGATAGCACCGGACAGCTCTTCCTCGTCTTTGAACCCGCCACCCTCCAGTCCTCACATAACCCCAACATTTATATCATCGACGAAGCCTCCATGATTTCCGACACCGAAGTGCGGCATGTCACGCAGGCGCAGTTCGGTACGGGCCGGCTCCTCAAGGAACTCTTCGACTACGACCCCAACCCCGATTCCAAGTTCATCTTCGTGGGCGACCCCTGCCAGCTGCCCCCTGTCAGCGGAGCTTTCTCCCCTGCCCTCTCAAAGTCCTACATCAACACCGCCTTCTCCGCCGACGCCAACGAAGCCTGCCTCACGCAGATAATGCGACAGGCCGACAATGCGGCACTCATCAACGCCTCATCCAAACTCCGCACGCTATGGAGCAACGCGCCGGAGACGGCAGAAGAATATGCCGGAAACAAAGTGTGGGGAATGCTCCCCTTCCGCCAATGCCCGAACATCCATCTTCATGCCGACATGGACACTATGCTCACCCACTACATCGACAACATACGCGCTCACGGCTACAACCATTCCGTGCTCATCTGCCGCTCCAATGCCGACTGTGTAAAAATCTCACAGTCAGTGCGCCAGTCTCTCGGCTTCAACCGTTCGCTATGCGAAGGCGACCTCCTCATGGTCATTCAAAACCAGATGACCACAGGCCTCATGAACGGCGACATGGTGGAAATCGTCAGCATGTGCCCCGAGAGCGAACGCACCTACCATGACGTCAAGTGCGAAGGCATCGTCACCCATCTCGTCTTCCGCGAAGTAAAAGTCCGCGAACTCTTCACCCAGACCGAACACACCACGCTCCTCCTTGAAAGCACCATCCTCCAGCAGCAGAACAACCTCGACTCGCGCCAGCAGTCAGGCCTCTTCCTCGACTTTGTCATGCGTATGAAGCGCCTTGGTATCACGCAGAAGAAAGACGGCGGCAGCCTCTTCCGTTCGGCCATGCAGAGCGACCCCTACCTCAATGCCCTCCGCTGCGCCTATGGCTACGCCGTCACATGCCACAAGGCGCAGGGTGGAGAATGGAACGAAGTATATATCCACCTCGGAGCCCGCAATTTCACCCTCAACCCCACCAAAGCCACCTACCAGTGGATATACACCGCCCTCACACGCGGCAAGAACGCCGTCCACATGATAGACGATTTCTATATTCGCTGATAATACATAGTATGGAACTTATCATTAACACATTTGGAGCCTCCCTCTCCAGAGATTTAGAAGCTTTCGTCATTAGCAACGGCGACGGCAAGCAACGCATTCCTGTTAGTAATGTCAAGTCTATACAGATAGGTCGCGGCGTACAAGTCACCAGCGACGCCATAATGCTAGCCATAGAGAATGAAGTTGAGATGTATTTCAACGACCGTGCTGGCACGCCATTAGGCTGTGTATGGAGCACACGATATGGTTCAATCTCCACAATAAGGAAAGGTCAGCTCGCTTTCACGTTCCAGCATGATGCCCTGACATGGATAAAGGAAGTCATCTGTCAGAAAATAGAGAATCAGCAGGCCTTGCTGCTCATGCTCTCTTCCGAGGATTCCACTCTGCTTCAGAAAAACCGCAAAGCCATCTCCCGTCTTGAAGACTACCGTATCAAGATATCTCAGCTTGATGGAGCCATAGTTTCCGATGTCGCGCCAAGCCTGCGAGGATGGGAAGGACAAGCCTCGAAAATCTACTTTGAAGCTCTCAACATTTTCCTACCAGAGCAACTTCGTTTCAACACACGTAGCCAGCGACCTGCGCTCGATGTAGTAAACGCCTTCCTCAACTACGGCTATGGCATACTCTATGGACGCATTGAGAGCGCACTTATAAAGGCTGGTATCGACCCATATATTGGTGTTCTGCACAGGGATGACTACAACCGGCCTGTTCTGGTATATGATGTCATTGAAATTTATCGCGTATGGGTGGATTATGTCGTTTACAATCTGGCATCGCAAAACATCATCACCGAAGATTTCTATTCCGTGCGCAATGACGGCAGCTACTGGCTGGAAGCCCTCGGACGGCGCATCCTCATACAATCCCTAAACGACTATATGGACGAAATTGTCTGCATCAACGGCAACCAGCGGTCAAGAGCCACGCAAATCAAGCTCTATTGCCAGCGGCTCGCACAAACCTTCAAACATATATAGTCATGGTTTACGCAGGTAAAAATATACAGTCCTCAAGCGATGCTCTCGTAAAGATGCCCCTTGACTATCTTCACAATAGCATACGGAATCCCAAACCAGAGATCGCTGCCCTCATACGCCAGTTGAGAATGGTGAGACTATTGGATGCAAAACGCTACGCCACACTCAAGCGACAACTCCCCTATATCGTCTGCGCCGCCTTCAACCCCTCTTTCCGTAAGACAGAAAATTTCTGCTATACCGAACATCTCATCATAGACATAGACCACATATCCGACAAAGACATTGACATCCACCAACTCAGGCAAAGACTCGCCGCCGACACCAGAGTGGCCATGATGTTTCTTTCCCCTAGTGGAGATGGCCTTAAATTGCTGTTCTCCCTGAAAGAGAAGTGCTCTGACTCCGGAGTATATGCCATCTTCTATAAAGTGTTCGCGCGGGAACTGGCCCTCTTGTATGGCATAGAACAAGTCATCGACTCGCGAACATGCGATGTCACCCGCGCCTGCTTCGTCAGCATAGACCCAGAAATATACTTCAACCCCAACGCAGAGCCCGTTGATATCAACGAATACATAAACCAAGATAACACACACGCTCTGTTTGAAATAAAGCACCAAATAGAACAAGAAGAAAAACAGCAACAAGCCCAACACCTTGCCGAGCCGACAATTCCCGCCTCTCACGATCCCGACGCTGAGACAATGGACCAAATACGCAACCTCATCGGAAGCAAAAGGAGCCAGGTACAGGCAAAGAAGGAAGTCTGGGTACCTGAAGAGCTCAACGACATCATGCCCTCCTTAAAAGAATACATCGAGGAACAAGGTATTACGCTCTATGAGACCATCAATATACAATATGCCAAGAAACTCCGATTCCGTCTCGGAAACAAGACAGCGGAGATAAACCTCTTCTATGGCAAACACGGATTCAGCGTAGTCCAATCCCCGCGTAGCGGCACATCACCAGATCTCAACCAAGTAATGGCCGACCTCATTCTGCTTTTCCTTGACGAACACCATTGACACTATGCCACGCAGAAAATACACCGACCTGCCCTTCGTTGAGGCTATGCGACGACTGAAGCAATCAACGCTTCGCCAAAACAACGACATAGCACCAGAACGCAATAATTCAGACATCTGGGACAATCCAGAGCCTCTGAGTGAGCGAGTAAACAAAATCATCGGCATTGCCCACAATCCACATCATAGCAACACCAATATGCTCATCTTCGTAATGTATGACATAGAAAGCAACAAAGTCCGTCCGCTAGTCGCCAAATATCTGTTGCGTATGGGTTGCACGCGGGTGCAGAACTCCATTTTTCTGGGAGACTTGCCCCCCGACAAAGTCAGCAAGATACGCAGCGACTTAGCCGAGGTGCAGGAAAGCTATGAAAATCAAGACAGCATACTCGTTGTCCCCATATCCACAGACAACCTGCAAGCCATGAAAATAATAGGGAAGAACATCAACATCGACATCATTACAAATAACCGCAGCACTCTATTTTTCTAATCAGCAATGTACTTTTTTCGTTCACAAATAGTTAAAAAGATTAAAAACATGGAAATAAACACATGAAAGTAAAATACTTAAAATTTTAAGAGTATTAGCCCATATTCCATTACAACAAGGATTAAGACTTAGGATGGCATCCAATACTGACTGGACAGCCCTCTGTATTAGCCCATATTCCATTACAACAAGGATTAAGACTCTTCACGTTTTTTAGGAAGTTAATGATTTCATCAGTAGTATTAGCCCATATTCCATTACAACAAGGATTAAGACCTGCGATGGTAATTGCAGCAGCAGCGGCGATGAGGTATTAGCCCATATTCCATTACAACAAGGATTAAGACCGCCTGCTAAAACACAAAAGATTCCAGCAACAAGTATTAGCCCATATTCCATTACAACAAGGATTAAGACAAGACTGGTACAACAAGGGACATCGCTGTTAGTTATGTATTAGCCCATATTCCATTACAACAAGGATTAAGACTTGTAAATAGACTCTTTTTTACCACCTTTGCAAGAAGTATTAGCCCATATTCCATTACAACAAGGATTAAGACGATGCGGATTCGATTGTACGGAGAGTACATTCAATCTGTATTAGCCCATATTCCATTACAACAAGGATTAAGACCTAGTTCACCCCCACAGTAGGGGCATGTTTCCTGAGGTATTAGCCCATATTCCATTACAACAAGGATTAAGACATGCAAAATTTAACCTGAGTCTTTATGATAAGGTGTATTAGCCCATATTCCATTACAACAAGGATTAAGACGCGGCTGCTGTCCGTTGTGGCTATTGTAGCCCCGCGTATTAGCCCATATTCCATTACAACAAGGATTAAGACGTGTGCAACTTCTGATCATTCAGGCGGGCGGCGGCGGTTGGTATTAGCCCATATTCCATTACAACAAGGATTAAGACTCAAACGGGACGTTTTTATAGCAATATAATGTACAGTATTAGCCCATATTCCATTACAACAAGGATTAAGACATCATCACCTTCACCGAACACTTCTCCTGCTTCAACGTATTAGCCCATATTCCATTACAACAAGGATTAAGACTTCCAGAGCCTTCTCAGTCAATTTCACCCCAATAGTATTAGCCCATATTCCATTACAACAAGGATTAAGACGACTTTAATTGCCTCGAACGGAATTGACCTGATCCAGTATTAGCCCATATTCCATTACAACAAGGATTAAGACTTTATGGTAGCTGCCAACTCAGAGTGGACCGGACCTGAGTATTAGCCCATATTCCATTACAACAAGGATTAAGACAAGTTCAGCCCCACAGTAGGGGCAGGTCTCACCCTGTATTAGCCCATATTCCATTACAACAAGGATTAAGACTGGTTCATTGGGACACCGAGAACATTAGCTGTATCTTGTATTAGCCCATATTCCATTACAGCAAGGATTAAGACGAGACCCCATCCAAGGGCTACTCCTGCAAACATCCCGTATTAGCCCATATTCCATTACAACAAGGATTAAGACGTCCTCTATCACTCGATGAATATCGTCAGTGATGCTGTATTAGCCCATATTCCATTACAACAAGGATTAAGACGTTAGTGTCAAAATTGTTTGTTATTGTTTCAAAAGGTGTATTAGCCCATATTCCATTACAACAAGGATTAAGACTTTATTATTATATTAGTCTTCCTCTCCGGGCAGGTATTAGCCCATATTCCATTACAACAAGGATTAAGACTTTTTTAGGCCTGGCGTTTATGCCTGGCCGGCGGCGGGAGTATTAGCCCATATTCCATTACAACAAGGATTAAGACGAGATGCCTGCAATGAGGCATAGTAATAGCATCGGGTATTAGCCCATATTCCATTACAACAAGGATTAAGACGTTGGAGAGGAGAATGAGGAAGAGGAGGAATAGCACCAGTATTAGCCCATATTCCATTACAACAAGGATTAAGACAAGTTACGCCGCACTACTGCCTTGATGCCGGCCAAGTATTAGCCCATATTCCATTACAACAAGGATTAAGACCAAGTGCATTTGCACGTTGAGCTTTGAAGTATCTGGTATTAGCCCATATTCCATTACAACAAGGATTAAGACCGTTTCGGGATTCCGAAACTTTCCCATCATCTGTATTAGCCCATAATCCATTACAACAAGGATTAAGACCAGAGACCTTAACATCTCTGCCGCTGAAGGTGTTCACTGTATTAGCCCATATTCCATTACAACAAGGATTAAGACAACATCATTTGCTCATCGAAACAGGCTATATGTTGTATTAGCCCATATTCCATTACAACAAGGATTAAGACATTTATCCACCATACTCCAAGAAGCATTGATAGGCACGTATTAGCCCATATTCCATTACAACAAGGATTAAGACAATATTTTTCATCCGCAACGAAACTGTCGATTGGAAGGTATTAGCCCATATTCCATTACAACAAGGATTAAGACTCAGGTATAAGGCCTTAGTCAGCTGACGAATTGCGAGTATTAGCCCATATTCCATTACAACAAGGATTAAGACTGGATAACGTGCATGTTCTAACCTCCCCTACAACTGGGTATTAGCCCATATTCCATTACAACAAGGATTAAGACTCGACTACCATCTTACTTCCAATCAATGCATGATTGGTGTATTAGCCCATATTCCATTACAACAAGGATTAAGACATCACTACAAGTTTGATAAGTTTTAACTGTTTCTCTGTGTATTAGCCCATATTCCATTACAACAAGGATTAAGACCAAACAATGTACTTTGTGTCCTTCCAATTAGTACCATGTATTAGCCCATATTCCATTACAACAAGGATTAAGACTTGTAAGTACGAACTTCGCCAGCAGCAGGTGCAGGTACTAATCCATCTTCCATTGGAAGTGCTGCCAGTGCAACATAATTACCACTTTACTTGAAATATGTCGCACTTACAGCGCTCCCAAAGAAAAGGGCTCTGGAGTGAGGTGGGCTCACACCCTACCCTCCGTTATGCCGTCCTTTCAGGACTTATAAGTTTACCGGACTGCAATAACAAAAAAGCCGACTGACAGTTACGCTTAATCCGCCGATATTTTTCCCTATCGGCAGACTTCTTTTTCTATCGGCGGACTTTTTTTTCCTATCGGCGGACTTCTACGCAAGTGCGTAAATAAACCCCTTTGGAGAAAGCAGAACCTTGGGGAAACGAAAGACGGAAACCGGATTTTCAGATTGCCATCTTCCCATTTTATTTCCCGTAAGGGTTATTTTCTCCTCTTTGTGCCTAATGGTATATCATTCCTATTATATTTTACGCAAAAGAGTTGGGGAAGTGGCAGGAATGTCGTATATTTGCAGAGTGAAATAAATATCACTGTGCGATGAAGCGAATTTATATGCTTTTGACGATGCTGTGCAGCCTTACGGCTGCGGCACAGGTGAACACGGCGGGACTCTCATCGGAGGCTCCTACCGCCGGTAAGCGATTCTACATCGTGTGCGACAACGGCTACTTCCTCACAACGAAGGGAGCAAGCGTAGTAGCCACGGCCACGGCACCCGACGTTCCGGAATGGTTGATGGTGAGCGGCACGGACAACAAGTGGATGCTGCGCACGAGCGGCAAGGACTATCTGGCATGGTCGGCCGACGGCACGCAGCCGGAGATGAAGGACCAGGCCGTGATGTGGACGCTGGACAACACGACGAGCTACCGCAAGACGGCTTGCTACCAAATGTGCGCCGACGATGACATTGCATATTTCGGGCAGACGATGAAGGACTTCGTGGCCATCTATGTACTGAACGACGGCAGTGCAGTGGGCGAATGGCCGGCCTCGTATGCCGCGCCCAACAAGGACGAGACGACATACTGCACGGACTTCCTGTTCTTTGAGACGCTGCCGAAGGAAATCGACAACCGCGCCACGGACGACGACGACGATGATGACGAGGAGATTGACATCGAACCCAACGACATTGAGAGCGACTTCCCCACGAACTGGGCGAAGGGAATGCAGGATGCCAAGGTGCTGACGCTGGTGCCGATGCAACAGAGCCTCTTGCATCGGGACGAATGGAACCCGGCCCGCAAGGGCGTGGCAAAGATGGAGTTTGTGCAGTTCGGCGAGGACGTGGTGAAACAGTTCTACGGCAACCGCGTGAAAAACCTTTACTTCATCCTGCCGCCCAACGGACGCCACCTGAACTTCTACATCTGGAACGCCGAGGCGACGACGAAGAGCGAGAGAGTGCTGTGGGAGAAGAACTTCGACTTCTCCGCCACGGTGGACAAACTCATCGCGAAGGGCGCCATCTACGACGACCCCGACGGCGGCGGCGTATGGCTGGACGTGGCACAGAAGGACCCCGACGACGACTACTACTACAACGGCACGACGGTGGCACAGGAGCGCATCGTGCAGATTCCGTGCGACTACCTCATCAGCGAGAAATACCCCAACCTGCAGATAGGCTACACGCTGACCTACCCTGGCGATTACAAGGAGAACTACCGCAACGGCCGCGATGCCAAGGGCGGACTGCTGGACGGCTACTGGTACAACTGCTCATACGCGTTGCCTACGAGCCGCACGGCATACGCGCTGATGAAGGGCGACGACGACCCCGACTTCTACGACGGCAGATATGAGGACTACACCAATCACACCTCCGTGCTGAAGAAGGAATACCAATGGACGGAACACAGCGGCCTGTTCTGCTTCGTGGAGACCGAGGGCAACGGCGGTTTCCCCCACAACGACATCCGCTTCGACGCCGTGAAGTCCTCACGCTGCTACGCCGGCGACAGCAAGGTGGCCTTCAACACTACTTTTACCAACTACGGCGTGGATGCCATCAAGAGCGCCACTTTCGACGTTACCGTGGGCGAGAACACCCAGAAAATCCGCTTCAAGAACGGCATCCGCTTCCTTGAGCAGGCCAATCTCAACGATGACATCGTGGCTCCCGCAGAGCCCTCACGTCAGCACCTGCAGATAAAGGTCAGCAAAATTAACGGTA
>JAGHRT010000003.1 GCA_018066245.1 Candidatus Equimonas faecalis
TTCCAAACTGACATGGTTCCTGCGGCCTCGATAATTTCGGGATTGAGACCGAAGTGACTCTAATTGTTCTTTGATGCCTAACATCTTTAATAGTTGTTTTATATTCAACTATTTTCAGGGCAAGACAGACTTTTGATGATGACAGTTGTAGTTATTTTAAGAGGTTTCTTGCATGTGAATTTGCCATCGGGATCAGTATAAGATGTTTGAGTAATTTTACCCTAAGTTATCTGTTTCTTTATTACTTTTGAAATCTTATCAGCAATAGTAGAGGCCAAGGACGATCTATCTCTATACCCATTATGAAATAAAGCGCTAACTACTTGTGCTTCATGATCTATAATTGTTTCAACTGTAAAAAAACAATCTTCGTTAAAACACCGATTATTGACAAAAATACTGTCGGCCATATACTGAATATAGGAATCGCCTGAAATATTCTCTGGTGTCTTAATTACTTTGATATATTTGGCATATGATTCGTCATAATTCTCCAAATCAGTAATTTCTCTATCATATTCTACACTATATACTTCTTTGAATGTAGTGAGTATTCCTTGACTTACGGCTTCTCTGTTTACAAATAAATTCAAGTAATCGTAATATCCTTTATTTTTTCGTGTAAGCTTAGTGTGGTATGCCCCATTGAGCAACGTACCGCTACTTTCCACAGTAAAACCTGCATTTTTGGCGATGTTCAAGAATAGCTTTTGCTGTTCTTTGTTTTCAAAAATGTATTTGAAACGATTTTGGGGAGAATCTACAATATAATTGTCATAGTTGTCATTAACCCAATTTAGGAATACTTCTACAGTTGTCAGCTTCCCATCATTATAATCCTCCATCGTCTTTTGAGCTAAAAGATGACTTGATAAAAAGAGGCATACAAAAAGACAAATATATTTCATAGTCTTATAATTTTTATTTTTAGCTATATACTTAACAGGCATGAAAATGAAGGGCATCCAAAAGCGATTCATACCTTAGGTTGAACTCACTTTCTTTATCTGTATATCTTTCAATATCAATATCTTCCTGAGACAGTAAGTCATTCATAATAGCAATGTCTGCAATGCTTGAATCCATAGCATCTACTGAAACTTGATAACCACTAACCATTAAAGCCTGACAGTCTTTTTTGAAATGTTTAGAGTCGATTTTGTTTGACATTGTTCTACAGGAGCCGAAATGTAATATCTTATCCTCAAAGAATCCCTTTGCCCATTTAGATATGGTTGTTAGAGGGATTGTTTGTCCTTCTATCCATAAGGATTTCTTTTCCCCATGACAAGCAAAATAGATAATGTCAAATTTTTCAAATTCTTCTTCCTCATGAGTACGGAAATAATCGAGGTAATATTTAAGATCGGACTTTGTCCTGATTTTTCTATATATTACCTCACAATCATAAGTCTCCTTCAACCAATTCAGCATAGGTAAGGTATTAAGGCTAAAACGATTGTTGGGATTTCTTTCGCTATATTCCCATTCTGCTTCTAAACAGATGATATTATGCGTTGTATGTTGCTTCATAAGTAGTGGTATTATTTCAAGATATTCCACGAACAACAATGTAGCCCTCCTTCTTGTTTGAGAGCTTCAAGTGCGTATATTGGAATTATGTTCTCCTTCGGATATTCAGGGAAACGAAGTTCAAATTGACGTCGAACAGTCGTATCTTCTATGCAATCAGCATTCTTTGAAAGTGCAGGCATGAATATGTAATCCTTTGTTCGAATGTAATTTATGTATGCCCACTGGAATCTCTCACGACATTTTGCGCCACCAGAAGGCATCCAGAAGTTGTGCATTTTATTGAAATGAGCTTTCAAAACAGACTGGCACAGTTTCATGTATTTGGGATCAGGATATTTTGTAAAAAGAAGCTCACCATTAGACAGGTATCTTACAACTCCGTCAGAATGTCCATACATTCCTTCTTCATCATCCCAAGGTATGAGGAAAACTTCGCAACCGAACAGACGAGTTAATTCTGCAAGAAGTTTGCTTGCAGAATAGTGAGGATTAGCCTGAATTACTTTGTCAACCATGATAACAGCATTATCGCACTTGATTACGTTTCCGCCATCAACAATTATGTCTGTATCTATCACTTCGGCTTTATCACCTAAGATTTTGCGAGCAATATCAGCCGCATTTTCTGTTAGTAGATTTCTATACTTTGGATTTAGAAGATAGTCGGGGAGATATTTGAATGCCACGAACTTGTCTGGAGCAACCTGTATCGGCATATAATCACGCGCCCACATATCTTTTGCACCTTGGAAAAACTCTATCGGATATCCTTTTTCTTTCAAGGTTGATATAGAACGATACAAATCTGGACACACTTGTTCTAGCATGTCAGAAAAGTAAATTATATTTGTAAGCTAGTCTGTAATCATGATTATTCTGTTTTAATTGATTATCTTACATTGTTTTACATTGCTCTTTATTCACAACCCTGTCCCTAAACAACCGCATGTTGGTGAAGTTACGTGAGATATTCTGCACGAGTTCCAAATAATTGTCAGAGCCATCATTCCACTTGTGATAGAACGGCTTTATTGAAACGCAGTTTTCATGTTCAAAGACGGTGTTGAGCAATGTTCTGTCGGAATTGCCGCAGGAGTGTCCCATGATCAACACTTGGAATGGGGCTGACATCAGGAACTCCAGCATATCGTGGTAATGTCTTGTTTCAAGATACTTCACCGACTTGACATTCTTCAACAATTCATTGTCGTTCCTATCAAGAATGTCCTGATAATGCCTGTCAAGTTCATCACCATAGCCAAAGATGATATTCTTTGGGTGTTCCAACTCGCCATGAATGTAGTTATGTACAAGATTGAAATTATTGTAATTCTTGGCGGTTGCTGTGTAATTGAAGCTCAGTAGCATGATACGCTCAGGCCTCAGTTTCTTTTGCTCCTCAAAGTTGTATTGAACATCTTCAAGGTTTATACTTTCAATCCCTATATTTTCCAATGCTTTCTTTTTCCCTTCTGTTGAGAAATCCGCTGGGTCAAAGAACTCTATCATGCCGTCATGAAGTTCTTTGATGTACTGGTTTGTCCCGATGGAACGAAGGTATTCTATAAGTTTTTCCTGCAAGAAAGCCAGTTGTTCGTCCAGTTCCGTAACAGTATAACCACAATCAGCGTTTTCGGAACACTCTTTCAAAAGCTGATAGTAGTCGTTCTCAATGTCAACCCATCCTCTCGTTTCGATTGATTGCAGGATTGTCTCGAAGAATCTGGAACACGTTACAGAAAAGTCATCGGTATTATCCTTGATGCCGCCAATAATATCTGCTGGTGGGAACTTCCATTCTCTGGTGAATAAATCTCTGAAGGAATGCGAGTAGAAGAAATTGAACCAGTTAGCGCATTCTGTTGTATTCTTAATCTCCAACTTGCATAAGCAATCTTCTGAAACAGCAGAGTCCTCTGTCAACATGGCATTCAATCTCCGTTCCCAATACCAGTTAATGAAATCCATATAACTGGTTTTGAGACCATGAGCCATGTCAAAACCGTTTCCTATGATGACAAGTCTGTTCATTCTTCATTATCGCTATTAAGATAATTGGATATTGAGAATTGTTTCTCGATTTTTACTGAAGTCATCGTCCCATACAATTTTCAACTTTATATGCTCCGTATGTCCACAACATAATGCAATCCTGTCTTCTACACTGTTTGTTGCATTGATTAAATCGTATGGTCCCCATTTCCCATGAAAGAATATTAGCCCTTCCAACTTGTCTTGGTCGATTATCTCAACCCGCACATTTGATGCGTCAGAAGGTCCAGCATTGATAATCTTAACAATAGAATTTGATTTGCTTCTATAAGCATTACACTTAATATTAGCCTGTTTCTTCTTGTCTTGTTCCTCTTTTAGTTGCTTAATCTGCAAGTTTTTGAGCTTTCTGTCGTGTGCAACATACATAAAAACTGCACATAAGAAACCTATTACAGGAACGATATATTGCCAGTTTGTTTTTATAAACTCTATCCAGTTCATTTACTTGATTTTAACAAATTTGTTACCCTTGAAAGCCTTCTTTAGCTGGTCTTTGATGTAAGAAGCAGCATCTTTCTGCATTTCTTCCTTGACCTCATCAAAGGCTTCTTGGTTGAGTCCTTTCAGTTCTTCAATACCACCAAAGTATTCTCTGTTACAGAATGTACATTTGATATATGATTTGTCATCATTGAACTCAAATTGATCTTCGCAGCCACATGTGGCGCAGCGAAGACGTATCTCATAATTGTCTTTTAGTTTATTAGTCATATTCTAAACATTTGGTGCAAAGCCGTTCTCACGCATCCACTGGATAGCGTTTAACCAACGATCTTGTGATATACGCTTCTTTGATTCATGCCAGTTGTTCAGCACTTCGTTCACGATGTCGGCATCAGTGAAAGGCTTGTTGCTATGTAGCAAATCTTCCCATGCGCTATAGAGTGTTGCTACAATTTCACAACGCTCTGTGTTTTGCGTCTTGAACGTATCAATTATTTTTTCGAATGTGGGCAAAACGGCAGAAAAGTATTTGTCAAAATACGTTTTATGCTTGCCACGGTTCTGCATTGGCACATATCTATTCCCTTTCTCCGTCCGCTTCACCTCAAACCACTTATGCTTTTTCAGCTGACTATCAATGGAGCGTAGGGCGCGGTTGTCATAAGGACCTGCCGCATCTCTGTGATAGTGTGAGCCGATGTCTATATGACAAAGACGTTCTGTAAGGAACAGCATTTTCTCCATCTTCACATGACCGAAAGTCGGTTCTTCGTACAGTCTTTCTGCAATCTCAGCCGCCAAAACGCTCCTTCGGAAATGAACATTTGCAGATGTGGCATTCATTTTGGCTACAGTGTTTACCAGCCTTATTTTACCAGTTAGCAACTGCTGCATCATGCCTTGCTTTATCTGCTCGAACTTCGCTTTCTTGGCTTCGAGCGCAGAGATTTCGTTGTCCATCGAGGTGAGGACGGAAGCAATGGCAGATTGCTCAGACAAAAGAGGTGTTGACAACACTATATCTTCAATATTTTTTCTATCAAGTCTTGGTACACTTGCCGTTCTTACATGTCTTTTAATTTCATTCTGACGAAGCAACAAAATATAGTAAAGAAAGACTAAGTTTAATTCTTCACAATTATCAAAATAGGCACAATCATCTGCAGCCCAATAATTATTTTTACTAAAGCCAACCAAACCAGCTGACCCTCCAACTATAACAAATGGGGTGTTTGCTGCAACATTATACTTATTAAAATAGCCTAAAGGGTAGTTCGTATTTTGAAATACAGGATATTGACCTTCTGTTGTTAATGCTTCTCGCGTAACACGCACACCTCGTTTAACATCACAAATCTCTCCCAACTTCTTTTCCACCCACGGCTCTGAGAATCCTTTCAGGCGTTTCTTACCTGTAAGGAGTTGCTGCATGGCACCTTGCTTAATGGCTCGCTTCTTCTCAATCAGCTTGCCCAACTCTGAGATAAGAGCATCGATGTTTGATAGTGCTGTGGCAATACGTGTCTGCTCGGATTTGTCCTTTGGATAGACCAATTGGAATTTCACAAAATCCTTTTGATACAAATGATTTATTGTAGAACCTGCAGTAAGCTGGTCAATAAATGATTTGAACCATATAGACTTAAATATCCATGACAAATAGGCTTGATTTACTATATCTTCTTGTTTCGGTCTAACTACGAAAACACCGCTATTAAGCGTTCCTGGTCCAGGAATACTGTTAAGGAAGGACACTTTTCCAATTGTTCCATCTTTAGAAATAAGAACATCACCTACTTTAATTTGGATATTTGTATCTTGGTCATATCTCCATTTGCTAACATAGCAACATTTTTTCCAATCGATATAACCATCTTTGAAATCCGTTCCTGTAATCAGAATGTAGTCACCCTGTGGCAAATATTCACCTGTGGTTAATCCTTGCCATCCGATTCTTGCTTTAAGGGTACATAATTTATCTATGTTGGTTGCCTCCCAATATACAGGAATCCTTCCAACCTCTGTATCTTTGAATTTCGTTTCAATCATTTGCTAATCTCTTTTAACAGAAAGTCTTGTAGTGTTTTCTTGTCAGGCAACGAAAGCATATAAGTGGACACAAACAGGTTGTTGTCCATGCCAGCCAAAGCATACTCCACCATCTTGTCGCCTTTGCGAGTGCAAAGCAGAATGCCTACAGGAGGATTGTCCCCTGGGTTCATCTCATTCTCCCTGAAATATGAGACGTAGGCATTGAGCTGGCTGAGGTCAGCATGGCGGAACTCGTCGTCTTTCAACTCAATGATTACATTGCAATGTAGGATACGATTGTAGAACACCAAGTCGGCAAAATAGTATTCATCGTCGATAATCATCCGTTTCTGCCGTGCCTCGAAGCAGAATCCCTTGCCCATTTCGAGCAGGAACTCTTGTAGATGCCCTATCAAAGCATTCTCCAAATCGCTTTCCGTAAAGGTTTCTGGACGCAAGCCAAGAAACTCAAACGAGAACGGATCCCTGATGGTTAATGCAGGCAAACTGTTTTTCTCCGTCCGGTCTATCAGCAGTTGGGGATTTTTGCTTACACCAGCACGGAAATAGAGATTTGTCGAAATCTGTCTGCGCAGCTCTTTCACGTTCCAGCAACAGCGGATGCACTCTGTCTCATAGAAGAAACGAGCCAATGGGTCATCGACGGTCAGAATCTCAACAATATGAGAAAAAGAGAGCATGGAAACAAGCTCTGTAGCTGGTGTGATGAATTTATCCGACAGCGTCGGATTTTTTTCGGTAGATTTCTCCGATGCCGTCGGAGAAATTGCAGTCAGGTAGTCTTTTATTTGGGGATAGGTCAAATAGAACTTACGGCTATTTGTGAGCAAAGTTTCATTGATTCCCCTTCTGTTCACACGCTCAGCCAAACGTTTCAACAGCCGGTCGCCATACTTGGCACGGTCATTGCCATGCTGTTCATACTCCACAATATAAAAACCGATGACATAGTTTCTTATCGTGGCAAAACGGTTTATCGCCTTCACGGTTGCCGAATAGGCAGAATCGTGCAACTGCAACACCAGTTCAGACAGGTGCTCGAATGAAAACGCCGTCTCATCTGCCCAATTTTCTGGCAAATTATATAGAACAGATATTTCTGTATGTTTTGCTTTTTTCTTGTCCATATAAAAATATGATTTACAAGGTGAATCCCATTTCTTTGAGTGAGCGAAGTACCTCCTGCTCTAAATCGTTCACTTTGCTCTCGGTTGCGCCAAGTGTCACTTCATAACGCTCGGCAAGGGTGTTTACATCGCTTGCTATCTGGTGGGTGACGTTCTGCATCAGTGCCTCGCAACCATTTACAACGCTTGCTAGCCACTTTCGATCCACCACAAGCATCTTGATTTCTTCCTCTGTCAGGTTCGCATACTTCGCCACAACTGCCTCAGTGAGTTCGGTGCGCTTCTGCTTCCATTGGGAAACATAACCCTCCTTCTTTGTATATGTAGATTCCCAAAGCTTCAGGATTTCCAAGTCCTCCTTTGTCGTGCCATCAGTCTTTGCATTCTTGATGGCTTTCTTTACATCAGCAATCTTCACATTGACAGGCTTATCTTCGTCATCATCATCGTTGAAACGGAATACTTCAGTATTCGACTCCACAAGGTCGGACAATTCCCGTTGCATGCTCTCTATAGAAGACGATAATTCTGAAATCTCGTTGGTCTCGACAGTGAAGTATTCTGCAAGCATGATGCTGACAGGCACAAGGTCGCAAACTATCTCGTCGTACATGATAGCCTTCTTCTTGTCGCCCTTGCCTGGCTTTGTAGCTCGCACTTCCGGGAATGTCCACCCATCGTTAGCAATCATGTAGCAGTCGTCCTGCATCACATCAGCCCAATAGTTGAGTAATACGTCATAGACCTCGTAGGCATCCACCAGTCCGCTGTGATCTTTTGCCTTGATCAGAAGTGATTCCGACCAGTCGGTAATCAGTTCCTTGGGACGTGCGCCCTGAGCAACGGCTTTCATCTGTGGCATAATCTCTGCTTCCCATTCATTCAGAAGTGCAGAGAACCGACCATTCTGCGAGACGTAAGAAGGATCTTTCTCTATTGACTGAGCTATGTCTGCCTTTGCAGGCTTCAAGCTGTAGTAACCGTTTGCCGTACAGTTGAACAGGCTGACCTTCAATGAAGGACAGGCATTCCAGTACGTTTGCATCCCGTCCACATCGTGGGCAGGAAGTCCTCCATGCAAATGAGCCTCGATGTCATGCTGAATCTCAGTGTCCTTTGGCTGTATGTATCGGGGAATGTTCAGATTGTAGTTGTTGCTCTCAATCTCGTCCCATTCCACCAGTCGGCAATAGTGGTCGATGAACTGCTGTGCATCCCAAGCATCCACTATACGCTTGATGTCCTGCTCGCGCAGACGATACTTTGCTCCGTCTTTTTTGAAGCCATCCTTTGCATCTATGAAGAAAATACCCTTACGGCTATCCTTGTTCTTCTTATCAATGATGATGATGGAAGCCGGAATGCCTGTACCAAAGAAAATGTTTGGCGGCAGTCCAATAATTCCCTTGATATAGTGCTGCTTGACAATATGTTTGCGGATGTCGTACTCAGCATTGCCCCGGAAAAGAACTCCATGAGGCAGGATGCAAGCACCACGACCTTCATCTGTCTTCATTGAGGCAATGAGGTGAAGCAAGAAAGCATAGTCACCACACTTAGCAGGTGGCAACAAGTTAGCAGTCCAACGGTTATACTGGTCATTCTCCATGCCAGATGCCAGCCAGTTCTTCATAGAGAAAGGAGGATTGGCCACGCACACATCAAAAGTGCTGACCATGCCATATTGTTTGAATTGTGGGTCTGCTAATGTATCACCCACCTTGATGTCAGCACTGCTGATACCGTGAAGCAACATATTGAGCTTAGCCAATGCCGCCGTGCTACTGTCCTTCTCTTGTCCGAAGATAGACACACGTGGATTGCTGGCTTCTGCCAAGGCACGAAGCAACAAGGAACCAGAGCCACAGGTAGGGTCATAGATGGTATGCTCAGCACGGTCAAGTTCGTCGATGCGAAGTAGCTTTGCCATTACACGGCTCACTTCGGCAGGAGTATAGAACTGTCCCTTACTCTTACCGCTCTCGGCAGCAAAGTTCTTCATCAGGTATTCGTAAGCGTCGCCCAGGAGGTCATCATCGGCTGCACGGTTATGGGAAAAGTCAAGTGCATCATTCTCGAACACACCAATGAGTTTTGAAAGGGTGTCAACCATCGTGCGCCCACTGCCCAGTTTGGTAGGGTCGTTGAAGTTTGGCAGAGCCAAATCACCAATCTGTCGAGCGTTCATTTCCTTGATAGCCTCCAGTTTGGTATTCAGCTTCTCGCCAATCTTGTCATCCTGTTTCAGAGCCACGAAGTCCTTGAAGCTGCATCCTTCAGGAACTTTCAGACGGAAGCCTGGTTGACCTGCCTTGTCTGAGAGATACTTCACGAACAAGACTATCAGCACATAGTCCTTGTACTGACTTGCATCCATCGAGCCGCGAAGTGCATTACACGATTCCCAGAGTGCGCTGTATAACTGTGATTTCTTTATTGCCATATATTGATAAGCATCTTATTATGATTATTGTGAAGATATAATTAGAGAGTATCTCCTTCTGACATTATGAAGGCTGATACAAGTTATTTACGTATTTTCGGCCTTGCAGATGCTTTATACAACCTTGATTGCATAATCTGATTATTGTGAAAACCATATTCTGAAATTAGATGCTTTTTTATCATTTTGTATTCTTCATCTCCTACGGTTGGCCCAATTGTTATAGATTGAACTAACGATAGGATGTTTGGAATGTCAACTGAAATACCGGCTGCATTAGAAGTGTCTTTTTTTACAATAATTGCCCGATATTCAGATTCATATTTAAAAGCCTTACGTTTCAAAAGTAATAGTCTTGCCTTAAACAACTTCGATGATATTGGAAGTTTTGCACCATCAGAAAATTTTATCTTGCTTAATGGTTTTTCGATATCTTTTGTTTGCTGGTAATCCATGGTACCAAAAAACACGTCCATGACACCAGGTTGACCACAAGTTCTATTTAGTATATCAACATATTCTTGTCTGGCAAATTCCAATTTTACTGCAAAATCATTCTCAGAATATGCTTTCCAAGATGCTTCACTCGTTGCTATTGGCGTTATGCACATACAGTAAACTCGATTATGCCAAGTAAAAGGTTTACCACCGTCGTACTCGCCATCAATAAAACGACGTTCAAAAGGATCTAGCCATTTCGCAGGATTAGAGAACCAAAGTTTCCTATTCTCTAATAGCTGAAGGGCACGTTCCAATGACAAGAACTTCTGAATGCGCTTGCCACTCAAAAAATCTGCTTCAGTAATATTTAAATATTTTACAGCCATCTTCGTTTTTTGTTATGAGTTTTGTGAAGCGAGACGATAAATCTCGTAAATATCCTGTTCGCTGAACGAAGGGAACATAGCTTGCAAGTCATCACGCAAGTCCCAACTGGCATTGCTGTCAGGATCTTGCCAGTTAGCTCCTGCATTACGGTAGATGAAATCGTCAATCTTCTTTATGGTTTCAATTACCTCGTTGTCATCAGCTGGAGCGTTCCAAGTAGCACGGTTATTCCATAAAGCCTTGCTACGCTTGTTGCTAAGTCCATTTGGCGCATCACTTCCATGCTTGATAGCTTTGATATGCTCTATGAGTACCTTTATTCTCTCTTTGGCGGTAGCATTGCTTTCCCTCAGTTGGTCGAGCAATACCTGTAACCTCTCACTGAAAGCTCTTTGTTCCTCCTCGTCACCGCTGTTCCAATCGGTATTGACTCGACGAGCCTTACCCTCAATGACTTCGGCTGCTCCGTTTGCATTGCCACCAGCCTGACGGATGGCTTCATCAGCAGCCTTGTCGGTGTCTGTAGTATCATTGATAAGGTCGAGGAAAGAGAAGTCTGCAGATGCTTCCACCAAAGTCTCAGCATCTTCCGCACGGATATGTTGATCAAGAAGCTGACGCATATCGGGGTCAAGAGTGCGTGGATCGAAGTCATCACCAGACTTCTGGCGCACCTTGCGCTGTATGGTTCCTGCCTCTCGGGAGAGTGAGGCAAAGCGTTCTATCTGCTCAGGTGTGAAATCTGTCTGGCAGAAATAGTCGGACATGTTGTTATATGCCGTGACCATGCCACCTGTGATGCTGTACATGAGATTTCGGCGGCATTGTGCAGGGTCTTCACCTTCCAATTCGGTTACATAATACTCCGTAAGCGGTTCCAATTCTGTAAGTCCCTTACTTTCCCAGATGGCTTTCAGTCCTTCATAGGCTTCTGTTGCAGCCTTCAGTTTTTCCTTGCATTTATTGACAACACCATCGAGCAGTCCTTCTACATCGACACCATCGAGACCAGAGAAGCCTTCGCCGTCGTTGAACTTGACAACGGCATCTTCAATACTATCAAACAGATTCTTGAAACTGATGACACGGCCAAATTCTTTGTGCGTTTTGACGATTACGTTACCTTCCTCGTCCTTGATGTCCTCGCCAAGGCGGTTCACACGGCATACTGCCTGGAACAAGGTATGGTCTTTAATTTCGTTGTCAATGTAGAGGACAGTAGCACATGGGGCATCGAAGCCAGTCAGCAACTTATTTACCACAATAAGCAGCTTCATCTGGGCAGGACACTTGATGAAGAGGTTCTTAGCCCACTTCTCATAGTCATCAGCGTTATTGATACCGTCGCCAGCATCCTTGAAAGACTGCTTTGCCCAATCATATTTGAATTTGGCTTCGGTTTCCTTGCTGGTGTCAGCAGAGTCGTTGGCAATATCACTATCCATTGGGTCATAGCTTGTTACTACAGCGACACGCCCTCTGAGCAGGGTGTTACTACTGTCTTGTGTGAAGAATTTGTAGTAACGGTATGCCTGATAGATGGAGCCAGCCACCAACATGGCATTGCTCCAGTCATGCTTCAACAGACCATAACCAACGTCGTCAAGGATGCTGTAGCCGATACGTTCGATGCGCTCCTTTGTAGAATAAACCTTTTCCAAGGTTGCCCATCGGTCTTCAACCATCCTGCGTTGCTCATCAGACAGCTCACGTCCAGCAGTCAATGCAGCCAGTTTCTGGTCAACTTTCTGTTTGTTGGCAAGCTGTTGCTCTACGTTGCGGTATTCATATTGCAGGTCGAGGATAACCTTGTCTTCCACAGCCTGTTTGTGCAAATACTTGTGGATATATGGGCCAAATGTGCGTTCAGACATGCTCTTGATGCGGTTATACATATCGCCTTTGTCTTTCTTCAAGAGAGGCGTACCAGTGAAGCCAATGAGCATAATCTCCTTACCCATAATTTTGCGCATGGCTTCGTGAAGGCGACCGCTCTGTGTTCGGTGGCATTCATCTACAAAGACAAAGATGTTGTCCCCCTTCACACTGAAGTTGTTGCCATATTTCTGTGTGATGATGGCTTGCAGTTCTTCAAGGTATTCATCCAGACTAACCTTTGTGCCTGACTCGTCTTTCTCTGCTTCATCCTCAGATCCGTTGGCACCGAACTTGTGGATAAGCGAACAGATAAGCCATTCTTCACCCTTATTAAGCGTATCAAGCAAGTCACTGCTGGAAGTGGCTTGATGAAGCGTGTTACCTCCCTTTATAAAGGTTCCTGCCAACTGTAAGTCAAGTTCCTTACGGTCAGTGATGACCACGACACGGGGATTCTCATAATTACGACGGATATAGGATGCCAAAGCAACCATTGTAAGGCTCTTGCCAGAACCTTGCGAGTGCCAGATGACACCACTTTCCTTCTTTGGCATGCGTGCAGCAGTTGCCTTGATAGCATATATCTGATGTGGGCGTAGCACTTTCTTGATGCCGCCATCATTCAGCACACCGTAGCGGAAGAAGAACATGAAGTTCTCTTTGTTAAAGAACATCATGTATGATTCCTGCTCTGTAAGCACATCACCCAGTTTGTTGGTATCGCGCTTCCACTTACACCAGAACTTCAGCGGAGTGCCAATAGTTCCATAGCGGAACTCCACACCATCGTTGGAGGCTATGGTAAACTGAGTAGTCGTAAAGAATGACGGGATGAAGTCTCGCTCGTTTGACAGGTGTTGCTTGATGCCTTCTTCATAGTTGACAAGGCTACGCTTCAGCTCAATTACAGCTAAGGCGATGCCATTCACATAAACGACAATGTCTGGTCGCTTGTTCTTTCCCAACAATGGGTCAATATAACTGACCTCTTCGGCTATAGCAAAGTTATTGTTGGTAAAGTCCTCGAAGTCGAACAGCATCACGTCCTCATGGTTTGACTCTGGGTCTGGCTGTGACTTGATGCCCATCATCAAGGCATCATACAGGTCTGTATTGCACTGCATCAAACCACTCATCTTGGCATTTCCAAGGCGGGCTTTACTCTTTAACTGAAAGAGGACGTCTTCAATCTGCCGCTCTGTGTATTTGGGATTTTTGCCATCCTCCTTCTTCTGGTCTTTCAGGAACTTGCGCACCTCATCATCAAGGATGGGCGAGTTTTGCTTACCCAAACTGTTAACTGTCTCGCCTTTGGCATATTGCCAGTTGCCGAGATACTTGTAACCGAGTTCGTCTTGAAACCTCTTGACGAGTTTGTTCTGATATTCTCTTTCCCTTTGTTCTTGATAAGTTGCCATAGTACTATAGTGGGAATTCGTTTAGTTGTTCTTTTATTTTTTGCCATCCAGGAAGATAAGTTCCAAGGATATGCTTAAATCTGTCTGTATGATTCTGCTCTATGAGGTGAGTAAGTTCGTGGGCTACCACATATTCTATGCAGTTCAATGGCTTCTTCGCCAGTTGTAGGTTGAACATTACCTTACCAGTATCTTTGTGACTCTTGCCCCAACTTGAAGTCATCTGCTGAATAGTCCATTCCGCAACCTTGACATCAAGTATTTTCTCCCATTTAGCCACATACAATTCGACGGTTGGAGTGATTTGTTCCTTGTACCAGTTCCAAAGGACATTTGCAATGTTTTCCTTTGTGGTACGCTCATAGACATATACATTGATATAATCGCCCTGAATATCGACGTGGAAGGTACAGGTGTTATCTCTGATAACCTTCAAACGATATAGTTCACCTTTGTAGTAATGGGCTTCGCCAGACACATATTCACGTTCATCTTGGAACGTATAGGATGTTGTCTCTTTGCGCTTCTGTGCCAGCCAGACCCATTTCTTCAGGACAAAGAGCTTAATCTGCTCATCAGTGTAAGACTGAGGGGCAGACACATGAACCCTTCCATCTGGTGGATAGACCGCCAAATGGAGATTCTTAATGGGCTTACGCTCAACTTCTATATCAACGCCATTGACTACCATGACTTACTTTGATTCTTGTGACAACAAATAGGATTTGTACTCGCGAACTATCAATTCTCTAATATCAACTTCGAGCAAGTCTGAAATCTTCAACAGGCTGGGAAGGTCTGGCTGGGAAGAATTGGTACACCATTTAGAGACAGTTGAAGGCGTTACCCCCATCTGCTCAGACAACCATTTATTGGTTCGCTTCTTCTCTACCAACACCAACTTGATACGATTTACATCTTCCATATATCTTAGTTTAATGCCACAAAGGTAGTGAATTTATTTCACTTTCTCGCAGTTTTAGATAAAACTATGTGGCAAATCAGCTGGTTTTATGTTTTTTTATGGATTTTGGCATCTGTGGAAGAAGGTTTGCCCTAAGTTACTTTGACCAAAGGAATCTGGCAATTTGCAGACAGCTTCATTCTATGTTGGATTATCGCATCAGCACAAGACTGAGTGATTTTGTTTTCGTTTACTTAGCAACTTAAAAACTGTGAGAGGTCCGCGGAAACTCTCGTCTTACGACTATATTATAAGAAATGCCAGATAATAGAACGAGTTATAAAAACATTACCAAAAATGTTACTCTTTTGTTACTTAAAAGTATTATAATTGTTGTATATGGCTATATTATAATATATTAGATATCACTACAAGGTAAGAGCCTAATACACCAAGCGCACTTGGCTATTAGGCTCTCCGAGGGGTTTTGTCTGCCTTGTGAAAGAGCAAGCTCTGGCAGAATAATCACTTTTATGTCAAACCATTATACAGGATAACTATATGGGTAAAGGTAAAAAAGCAATGCTCGAAGTCAGCAAAATGAAGATGACTCCAGCACTCAGTGCAGAACATCAGCGCAAATGGGATGAGTCCCGATGGGAATGTAAACTTGACAACCCAGAACGTAATTACGACAAGAGTCGTGCGCACCTAAACTTTGAGGTACACAAAGGAGGTGTCATTGCTCCAGTAGATCAATCGGTCTGCATCAAAGAAAAAGTAGATGCACGTATCGCAGAATGGAAAGCCGAAAGGCTTGCTGCAACAGGCAAGGAACCGATAGTAAGAAGCACTCAACATCTCTCAGTTTCTCTTGTTATAGGCGGGAACAGTGAACGCATGAATGAACTTGCATTCGGAAATCAGGTGCTTCAAGAGCGAGGAAACAACGCTCACATCAAACGGATGCCAGAGATAGAGCAGTTCGCCCTCGACAATTACAAGGCTCTCGCAGAACGTATTGGTGAGAAGAACATCATTTCTTTTATCGCACACTGTGACGAGAAGAACTGTCACATTCATGCGACCATTACTCCAATTTTAGAGGATGGACGCTTGTCAGCAAAAGATATGTTTGGAGGTGGTTCTTTGGTAGCTGCTCGCGACAAAATGCGTGAATGGCACGATTGGTATGCTGCTGTCAATGAGAAGTGGGGACTTGAACGTGGCGATGACATCCATGAAACAGGCGCACGTCACAAGTCGCTTGAAGAGCACAACCGTGAGTTGCATCGTGAGAAAAATCACTCGAAGAGGAACTTGAAACTAAGCGTCGTGCTGTAAAGGGACTCACTACTATGATTGAGAATCTTACTCGTCGGCAAGAGGACATCCAATCACAGATAGCAGAACTTGAAGCGCAACAACAGAAATCCGACTCCAACAAGGAGGATATTCTGCGCCAGATAAAGTTCCTCAATCAAACGTTGACTGAAATCAGAATCAATTTGAGAGAAAAGCGAGGAAAACTTGACCAAGTTAATCAAGAATTGGATAGTCTCAAATCTACCTACAATGCCAAATTGAAAGGGCTGGACGCAATCATGAAGAAGGACAATGTCATGATAAACTATATCAACAGAGATGCCGAGATTATTCTCAAAGCTTCCATTTTTGATCAAGTGCTATATGAAGCAGTCAAAATATGCCGAGAAATCCCCGAAGCAGATGCGATGGCAGAGGACTCATTCATTGATGACCGTAACAATTTCCGTTGGAAGGATGTGCTAAGCACAGGTCTGAGAGTATTCATTGCCGGAATAGATGGCGCGACTGGTGTAGCTCAGGTATCAGGCGGTGGCGGCACATCAAACGATATGCCGTGGCGAGATAAGGATGAAGACTTTCTCGATTGGGCCCGCCGTGCTATGCGATACGCCCATGCTAAACATTATCCAGGTAATAGGTTCAAACGGTCGCTGAGCAAATAGACCTCGCGCGCATTTATTATAGATAGGTATTTCCAAAACGGAAACACCTATCTATAAATCATTTTACTTCAACAAACCTCACTTTACCAATCATTAAAAGAATATGCAGTAATCGCCCTGCGGCTCCATATCCAAAATGTTCTGCTGGCAATAAGCCATGACATAGCAGATTTCTTATATTGAGTCCCAATTGATTTGTTAGAACTATGCGAAGATAATAAGAACCATCCTCAGTAAAGGCATCAACAACTGGTTGCTCCCTTAATAAGTCATCTAAAGTCTTTAATTGAAAGCCTTTATTATTTTTTTGTTGTTTCAAAGCACTTAAGCCGCTCAATTCTACCAAGTTGCAAATTGCGTTTTCTATTTGTGGCACTATTAAGTGGCAGAATAAAACATAGTTTCCATTAAAGAAAAAATCTAAAGACTCACGTATTATGTTGTACCTCTCCTCTTCAAACAAAGGACAAGGCATTATAAAATTGTCTATAATTTTAGCAGTTGTAATTGCGTCAGTTTGGATTAACCTTTTTATTGCCATTTCTAAAAAATGGAAACTAAGATTCATATTTTCTGCAATATGGTGAGTTAAGTTTGAATCAAAATCCTCACCTATTGGTCCAATAGTTGAAGTAGGTCTGCCTTTCGCATCCATAAGTTTTGTTGTCATCATAAATCTAAATGGATATTTCCGGGCAAGTTCTTTTAAATTTGCTTCCTCTTGAGTTTTATTAGGAATAAAGTATATTATAAAATTATTCCACCGTTCTTCATCAGAAGAGCACTTTTCTCCAAACATTAAATCCGCTTGTTCAAACACTTCCTTTGGAATATCAAATTCTACTTTTTGCGGATTCATTTCTTTAATGCTCTGCTCTGTGGCTTTTTGGACATCAAAAAGCAATCGTTTTGCCTCATCATGAAGTTGATAGTGTGAATATAATCGTTGAATCATTTCCAAATTGCCAGCGAACTGTAATCCTGACATATGTTTTTTTTCTTGAACAAATGCTTTTTCGACAACTGACAACACTCTTTTGATTTCTTCTTTTTTTTGAAGGGTGTTGTAATAATCAGCTAAAAGCATAGCTTGCTTTTCTATTATCCATGGATCAATTCTGCCATTCTTATCAGGAGTGTTTAGTCGTGTGAGTCTAGACTCATGCTCTCTTACAATATTTTGCTTCTCTTCTTCGGAAAAACATTTTTTATATTTAAGCATCATCAAAAAACGTGATGACCAACACCTTACTGCCTTGTCATCATCATGTCGCTTTTCAAAGTTGCAATAAGCGCTCTTACATTTAATTAAATATTCTTGCTGATTCTTTGCCAATTCAAACAAATGTTCCAAATCGTTTACTGTTATTGTTGGATGGGTCTCATAGTCTTCATTGCAAACAGCCAAAAGGCAGTCTACCAATACTCGATATAAATCATTGTCAAAGTTGGTCTTGGCAATAGAGCGTTTGAAGTCCCATACTAGACTTGCATATCTCATTGTTAAAAGAGGATTACTTGTCTCCTTATAACGCTGTTCCCAATATAAAATAGCATTGGGGGTTATTTGAGCGAATGACGGTATATAAAAAGGGTTCCCATTTTCATCTGAAAGAGTGATCCTAGGACCATAGTAAAAATTCCCCCATGGATTATTTGCATGTTGGGGCTGTAAGCCAAATGCAAGAATTTCATATTCATACTCAGGATTGTTTTTCTCACATTCTTCCACTGCAGATAGAGCCCCCTCAACATCATGCATATAGAATCCTTTTTTGTCTATTGTGTCAAATTTAGACAATGCTTCTTTGATGGTCATATTATTCTATGGCTGTAAATAGTGATTATATATTTTGTATTGAAGCATAAATATCTTTACTTCTTATCTCCAAACAGCAGCTTCAACTGCTTGTCAAAGTCACTCATGATTTCTCTATCTTGAATGACACGGAACTTGTCATATTCTGTGAGTGCCTTTTCGACCGCCTGTTCGTGAGTCACACGTCCAGCATCTGGAAGCAAAGGACGGTTATTCAAGTCCATATAGCGCTGTAGGAGAGCAGACCAGTCTGCCATTGTCATCAAGATATGATCTTCTGCACGTTGCTCTGCAATGTCGATGAAGGCATTGCTCAACCTGTTCAACGAATCAACTTCCTTTTCGCTGAGATAGTTCTTGGCCACAGTAACATCCGATTTCACGACTCTTCCATCTGGCGCATTTTTCCATGTTGTCAATCCCATGTGAGGGCGTTCAGCATCCGCACGGTCATAGATAATCTCGGCAGCAGTCTGTTTTGTTACCGCATAATGCATTATATTCTGTACTGTTTTGAAGAACAACTGTGTTTCCTCGGAATCCTTATCATAGTCGGAACTACACTCACTATATATGTCTGTAATCTTCTGATAATAACGTCGCTCACTGATTCGTATCTCTCGGATGCGGTCAAGCAAATCATCAAAATAGTCTGCCCCGAATACGTTCTTTCCCTTCAGTCGCTCATCATCCAACACAAAGCCTTTGGTAAGGTATTCTTTCAAGACTTGTGTTGCCCAGATACGGAACTGAGTAGCCTCGTAGCTATTCACACGATAACCTACGGCAATGACCACATCGAGGTTATACATCATCACATCACCAGACCATTTGTCCGAAGGTAACAAAATTTTTTTGTAAGCATCGGACAAATGGAGTTCACCGCTTTCTTCTATCTGTGACAGATGATAGCTAATGTTCTGTTGAGTCACCCCAAATAACTCTGCCATTCTCTGTTGTGATAGCCAGAAAGTATTGGTGTCGAAGACTACCTGCACTTGTACTTTCCCACGTCCGCCTTTATACATCAAAATAGAGGACTCCATGCTTCTCACGGCAACGTCTGGAGTCATGGTCGCGCTGAAATATTGCTGTGCAGCCTTCACCATCTCTTTCTTTTGGTCGGCATTCATAGCCACAGCCATGCAGGCCGCACGAGAAAGTCGAATGCTTGTCACTTCTCTGACTGCGCCACTACCCAGTTCTGCCATCTCTGTTATCTCCACGAAATGCTCGCCCAGATGATAGCCTTTCTGTGAAGTCCATGCCTGTGCCTTGGCTATGACACGCTCGAAGTTCCAATACTTGCCATAGCCCATCACTCGCGCCAACTTGCGTGAGTTCCACCATTCCTTGCCATCGGCATCAACCTCTCTTAACTGTTCGAAAGGAGATTGGAGTTCGGGGATAATGTTTGTATCTTGTATATTACTCATTTTTGTCTATATTACTTTCTTGTTAAATTGAATCTTCAACAAATTCCCAATAGCCATTTCTTTTACCATTCACTCTACGTAGAATGTTCTTCTCTTGTAACGCTATGGTAATTGATTTGACAGTCCGCTCAGATTTTCCAATTTCAGCAGCAATCTCTTTTTGGGTAGCAGATGGATTCTTTTGCACTATGCGGAGTAGAGCGACTTCTTCCAAAGTGCAATTTTTGCACTTTGGGGGTAGTTCTTCGCCAGCTTTTGCACTTTGAACTTCGTGATTTGCACTTTGGGATTTGGTTTCGTTCTCAACTTTGTTCCAATCAACGTGCATAATCCTGTTCCTGAGGTCATGTTCTTTTCCAAGCAACATACTGCGGAAGAATCTCTCCAAGTACTCTGTCGTTTCTGTGATGCCATTTGTCAAATCACTATAGTTGGCACGAACGAGCGCATTTCGGAAATACCACGAGTTTTCAGCAAAGACATCATTGACCACATTGAAGCCCAATGTACGTAGGTACTTTATCATAAATACGGCAGTCGTTCGTGTGTTGCCTTCGCAAAACGCATGAGCTTGCCATAGATTAGCACAGAAACGGGTAAGATGACGAATAGCATCGTCAATATTCATGTTAGCATAACTAAACTCGCGTTCCTGCCCCATATCATAATTCAATGTGTCGCTGATAGTATCTGCACTGGCATAATACACGGTCTTGCCGCCAAGTACCCACTCGTTCTTCGTAATATTATAGTCACGAATGCGTCCTGCCAGCTTGTAAATACCATCAAACAAACGACGATGTATAGAAATCAATTGAGCAGGAGTAAATGAGAACGTCTTTTCCTCTATCAACTCCGTGATACGTGCAGCCACCTTGTCAGCCTCTTCCGTTCGGTCATTCTCGTCAACCTTTCGTCCAGACGCAGACTTGTAGTATGAGTCGATAAGTTGCTTAGCTTCATTGATGCTGATATCACCCTCGATATGCCGTTTGGCAGTATCAAGCAGATATTCAGAAGTCTGAAGTCTATCAACCTGTTGAAGCCCTATCGCAACCTTCCAAGCTTCGCTACGCTCACGCTTCTGTGGTTCGCCTTGGCGAATGTATTCATCCAAGCCAAGAATCGAATATTTCTGTTCTTCGTTCATATTCTTTATTTTTTTGTCTTGATATATCCCTCCTGATCATATCCTTTGTGGTGCAAGTGGATGCTGTCTAATAGAGGTTGTACTCTTTTGTCTTCAATCTTCATTTTACCGTATTGAGGCAACTGAACATTATAGCGTTCTGTATTCCCATTCGAAATCCTTTGATCAAAATCATCTGGTATGAATAATGATGATTTATTTCCCAAGTGGTGGTAATACTCACTCTCATAAATGGCGATACCGGCCAAATCTAAATCTCCAAAATGGATGTATTGATTAGGTATGGACTGTAGCCATTTTATAAGATCTTTATTTGGGTTTTGAGGATAACGGGATACGAAAAGTACGCGTCCATATCGCGCAAAGAGATGTTTCTGTAATGCGACATATCGGAAATTCTCTGCGTTCTCCACTCCAACTACGACAACATCCCGCGGAATGGTGAAATGCTGATAGTCGGCAATGAACATGAAACAGCCTTCTGTGGGATGAATTATTATCTCTTGTCCGTTAAGGACAGCAGTAACAGGCTGATAGCTATTTACAAGAAACCCAGTGAAAGTTCTGCGTGAAAGGAACTTACTGTCGCCAGTGACAGCCACCAAAGAGGCTCTGCTGGCATCTTCATCAGAGAAGGCTTTCCGTGTTTGTTCCAGGTCGTAGATGTCGTACTGACTAGCAACATACTGGCGGAGAGACATTCCGTCTATTGCCCTCAGACTCTTGCGGCTGCCGTGTGTTGTAGCCAGAAGGATGCCGTCTTCCTGCATCTGTTCAAACCAGTCGCCCTTCAGGCTGCTGGCTGGCAGGACGTCGCCATTGGCCAGCCGAATCAGTTTCTCTATGAGTATGGCAGTCTTTTTCATCTTATTGTCAGCAGCGTTTTAACTACGGTGTTGCTCTTCTCTTCTTTGCTGAGAGAATAGGTGTATTTGTACGCCTGAGCATTGTAGGTGGTGGGCGAGGAGTTGATGAGATTGATGTTGCGTACATTAGCAAACTTCAGGATACCTTCCACATTATTGGGGTGCAGTTTGCCAATTTCGTCCATCATGCAATGGAGCTTAAAGTCGCCAAATTTGCGGGATATTTTGCGCTTGAAGACGTTGATGAGCATGATGTTCACCATCGCTTTGACCAAGATGTCCGTACCGTCAGATCCCACGTTTGAAAGCTTCTCCACCCAGTTGGTGTCATTGTCATTCTCCTTGACCTTGAATTCCAGTTTGAAGGAGTCTGCCAGCGTTATCCTTTCGCGTTTCTGTTCAGCGTCCATCATTTCGATGAGTGTCATCAGTAGTTTGACGGCTTGTTCGTTGGTACGGTTCAAATTATCTTCATCGGTGAACAGATTCAGCTGTCCGATGTCATAACCATGCTCGTCATCAAAATGCTTTATGTTCAGCAATTGCTGCATTAGGCGATCATTACTCTCCACAGCACGCAATTCAATCTCCTTGATAACACCGGCAAAGTTATTCTCTCGGAAATCGCGGTTGATGTCGAGGATAGTTCTTTCGATGTCGGACCTGTGTTGGCTCAGGTCGCTAACGTCCTTAGCGATGCGCTTGATGATAGTTGCATACTGACGACTGGTGCGCACACGATATTGTTCAATCTTATTGTTGCTAATGAATTCATTCAGTTCTGCAGCAAATTCCGTATAATCATTGTCGGAGTTGAATTCCGTCCGGAAGTAGAAAGTGTTCTGTGGTGAGAAATTACCCTTAAACCTAATGACAGCCTGTTTGAAATCCTCAAACTTACGTTGCTGAGATGTAATCTGGTCGCGCAGTTCTTCCAGAATGTCCGCCAGAGGCTTAACTGTTTCTATTTCGCCTGCTGCTGATAGATTAGGAGGACAGGATGGATTACCCATAAAAGTGCGAGCCTTTTCTATTGCTTCATTCAATTTCTTTTGTTCTTCTTGCAACGAGCGGAGCGTTGTTGAGAGAGAAGATATTTTCTCGTCATACTGCTGCTTACGCTTCTGAAATTTGTCTTGCAGGTCATCTATTTTCTGGCGCACTTGCTTGCGTTCCTCTTTTTTCTGCTGTTCATGCTCGAAATAATCACGAATGTCATTTTGCCAAGAAATGTAATCTGCGCGATGCTCGTCAATGAATTTTAGTTCATCGACAACTTGCTGAAGCTGACGCCGGATATCTGCCAACTGGTCCACGTCCACGCCAAGTCCTTTCAGCTCTGCATCCATCTGAGCCTGTAGTTCTCCTTTACGCAGAGTGGTATCATGCTCTTTTTTCTTCAGGTCCGCATGTATGCTTGCCTTTTGTCGGTCAGAGACAGCCAGCAACTCTTTCTTTTGTTTGTCGAATGACGTGCGCAACTCTTGCAGCGCTTTATCGCGCTGAGTCGTTAACACCTCCATTTGTTTGTCAAGTCTCTCGATTTCTTTTCTGACCTCTCCCTGTTTTTTCTGAAGCTGTTCCAACTCGCCATCGCGCCATTTCCTCAGTCTCTCTTCTGACGCAGTTTTCTCCTTCTGAATCATTTCAATGCGATGTGGAATCTGGTTATATTCTGCATCGAGATTCATCTTGTCCTTGCGTAGTTGTTTCAGCTGAGAACTGGGTTTGCGTTCCAGTTCTACAATGTCTTTTTCTAACTGCTGTTTGCGAAGTGTAATCTTCTTTTCCAGTTCCTCCACTTTCTGTTCCAACAACGCTTTCTGGCACCTCAATTCATCGGGTGTCTTTATGGTCTTCTCGATATTGGATGTGTCAATCTTTACGCCATATATAGTGTCAGTAGATGTTGACTTGTGAGGGTTGAGTGAAGTATTATACAGTATGGCATCTTCGTCAAGTACCTTGCCGAGATTTTCCTCCCAACCATCAACATTCTCGCCTAACCATTCAATAAACGAACCCTTTTGGCGACCTAGCATGTCATCGAGTTTCAAAATGTCGTCTGTAACCAGTTTGACGTCGTTCTCTATAGTTGCAACATCTTTATCACATGCCGTCTCCAAATCCTTACGTTGCAAAGCCACATCGCTAAGTATGCGGTCTATATCTTTCTGCTTGTCTGAAGACTCTTGAAACAATGTTAGTCGTTTCTCACCCAAAACCTTCAGCTTCCGCTCCTGCTCGTCCATCTCGTCTTTGTACGGATTAGACTGTTGGGCGCGCTGGTTTTGCAGTTTGATGTCATTCTCTGCTGTACGGACATCGTCCAATAATCTCTGATTGTCTGTTAACTTCTGCTCATACAGACTTCTCGTGTTCTCTACTTTTCCATTGATTTCTGCCTGTAAGCGGCTTTCTACTTCTATACGCTGTCTGTCTAAGTCGTTGAGCTGTTTCTGGCATTGAAGATCATACTCACGCAATTGGTTGTCAACCTCCTGTATCAACGCATCATACTTGGATTTCACGCTTTGGTTCTTGTTTGTCAGGGTCTCTTCCTGATGCGTCAGACTCTGCTGTTGAATCTTCAGTTCACCTTCCTTCCTGATGCGTTCAGCAATCTTCTCTATACCGATTTCCGCATAGTGTTGGCGTTTTGTTTTCACCTGGTCAAGGAAGAATTTTAGGGCTCCGTCCTCTTGATTGAGTTTTGCGGTCTCTGCTTTGTGTTTCCCTTCCTCTTCACCCAACAAGCGCTTCTGTCGAGAGAGTTCCGTGCTGCAATTTGACTCTTTCTCTGCCAATACAGGCAATCGATTGGTGTCACGCCCCAGCGCATAGTTCAACTGACCACAGAGTTCTGTAATCAATTTACGGACAAACTCGTAATCCGTATAATTCTCTATAACGGCATCGGCATCCGTCTTCACCTTCACCTTGCCATTCCTTTCAACTTTATACCATTTCCAGATGTCCTCATATTGCTGACGGAAGTTCTTCACCTCCTCGCGGTAGCGGTTTAAATCAATATCGTCGCTTGCGAAATCCATCGAGTCTATAATTGTGTCCTTGATTACTCGCGACTCCAGGCTTTGATTCAGGAATATATTCTGTATAGTCAATGGCACCTGACGGTATTTCGTGCTCTCCATCAATGAGAACCTGCGCAACTCTTTTGCCACTTGCTGGCTGTTGCCGTAAATGATGTCGCGAAACTCCTCATAGCCTCGGATGATATTGCTTTTATAAATCCGGGCGCCTATCTGTTCACTGATGCGCCCCCATTCATAATGAACGCTACCATCCTCTTCCACAAAGAACCGCTTGTCGTAGGCACAATCCACAATTCGGAAGGCGGTACGTCCATGTGACAAGAAGGTCATAACGAAGAACTTTCCAGTCTCGCGACACACTTCATAAATGATGTACGAATTCTGGTGAGGCAAGTAGAATTCATCGTAGCCTTTCTGACCAGATTGCGTTTTGATACCCAGCTTGCTCTTGTCCACATTGTAGAAGAACAAGATTGCACGAAGCAGAGTGGATTTACCCACACCCTGTGTACCGATGAAATGTACGTTGCCATCGAGTTTGATCTCTGCGTATGGCACGTGGGCACTGTTGATGAATATGATCTTATTGAGGTATCTCATCTTTTACGTCTTCGTCTATGTTAATACAAAGAATGATTTGTTCAATGTAATGGAAGGCATTGGTCACCTGATAGGTACCATCAGCCTCGTTTACCAGTTCAGCAAAGCCCATGTTCTCCAGGGCTCCAGCAAGTGCCTCCAGTTTTTGGCGGTTCGACGTTTTGTCTGGAAACATCTGTGTCAATTTCTCTTTCAACCCCAGTATGGTGGCAAGTCTCACCTCCATCTGTACAAGACTAAACTGGGTGCCAGCATCAAATGCTGTATCGTATGTCTTCAGAAAGTCCAAATAGTCAATCCACGAGAATAGCGCCTGTAGCTTGTTTTCAATTATTACCTTGGCTTCCTTGCGGCTGAAATAGTAGAAACCGTCACCACAGCTGAGTTGAAAGTCTATTTTGCCGAAATAGTCTTCATACTCCTGCTGATTCTCTTCAATATCGTTGTAGATGGCACGAGTATCAGCATCGATGCTATTGCTCGATATGAACTGCCCTCGACTAAGGCGCTGGAAAATTTCACTTGTATATTTCATCGCGGATATATTATGGGGTATTCTATATTCTCAATTGTCTTTGTCTCTGTTGTGAAACGCATTTGTTCTGGATACTGAGATGCCATCTGAAGGAATAGCACTAAGCGCAGTTCTTTATCTAGTGTTTCCGTGAATGAGTAGTTCCAAAGGTAGTAGAACAAGTCGCTGCTTTGTGCTAGGAAACCATACAGCAGTTCCTGATGATTGAAGGCTCTTGCCGTTTCTGTTTGTTCTTCCAGATAACTCTCGTCAATCTTTTCCGCAAGCCTCGACTTGATGTTTACCTTCTTCGACAGGCGCTTTCTGATGTTGTCCAGTATCTCAAGGGCGGCATCTTCATTGCGAAGGAAATCCAGAGACACTCGGGTAACATACTTGGGCTTGCTCTCCATCCAGACGGTATTGGTCTGCGCTATTACCTCCTTCACGTTGGTTGCCTGCTCTATCATGAACTGGTCACGCAGGTATTTCAGCTGCCGCACACGTTTGACCAAACGGCTCTGGTATTCTATCCTGTTCAGGTATTCTATTATCTGTGCCGTTATGGCAATCAGTCCGTGTGCCGATTCTCGCAAGCCGTCACGCACTTCGCTCACCGTCTGCTTTAGTCCATAGTCTGATGCACTCGAAAAGAAAATAGTCTCCTCATCCATAACTCGTTCAGCCTGGTGTATCAGCTCACCAATCAATCGGGCCTTCTCGTCAAAATCCTTCAGACGCAGTTCCTTAATCTTAAAGTTCGGTTCCTGCTTGTATGTGTCATCCACGTTGCGTTTCAGGTCAATCACATTTCGTCTGGTGGCATTGTCGATACTCTTGAATGTATGACGTATTTCTCTCATGAAACTCTCACGACGGGCATTGTTCTCAGCAGCAAGATAGGATCTAATACCAAGATTCAATTTGTCGATGTACATCTTGACCGATGAGATGTTGATATCCTCGTTCACCGCCAAGACCTCTTCGAAAAATCGCTGATAAGCATCATCCAATTCCAGAGAGTCGCCCGTCTGCACGATTACCCCAAATGTGATAAGATGTTTCAGCTTATTTTCGTCTCCATCCAGGGTTTCAAGGGCATCGTCATACTTTACAGCAATCGTCTTGCGCTGCAAGAACATGTTGCTCAGCAGTTTTGAGCCCTGTTGAAGTGCACGTGTCAGTTCTTTTATCGACCTAAATGTTGCCATTTTCTTTTCTAGGTTTGAAATTACTCTTCGTATTCTCCCTCATGATCAGATCGGAATTCGAAGATCAACTCTGAGGTTGGTATATTGCATTCTGCAAATATGCCATTGAGGATGCTAATCTTTGTAGCCGTGCTATTGTCCGTCCAAACATACATATTAGGAGCAAGTTCACGTCTCCACGACTCTGGCATGGTATGGAAACCGCTTTTCTCGTTGGCACACAGCCACTCCAATGTCGAACGCTTCTCAAGCAAAAGGTGTCCACATACCTGCACAAGCATTTCCTTCCAGGTGTTGACCGTATATCTGACTCCATGGAGGATGTACGCTTGTAACTTCTTTCCTGTAAACTCAAAGTCCTCGTCATCAAGGGATGCCGATTCTGCCTCTTGCTTCGTTACCTCAAAACTTGTTGTAGGCATAGGCCACAAGTTCATGAAAACCAGCAGCAACTCTTGCTGACGCTGTTTCAGTTCCGCTTCTGTCCATTGTTCGCAACTCTTCACATAGTTGTTCAAGCGGAAAGCACTATCCTTGAAACCTTTTTCCATATCCCTCTTCTTGGCAAAAGTAAGGTTGCTGTACTGAGAGTTATAACCGGTCAACGTGAGATTTGCCATTGTGTGCAGATATTGCTGATGTATCCGTTCCCAATCTGCACCTAAAGTTGCCTTCCATTCATCTGAAAGGGTTTGAGGCATGATGTGCTCAATGGTGATGTTCTTCTCTGTCAATTCCTTCACGACATCATGACGTTCATTGTTGTCGCGATTCTCCATACGCTCCAGAATAAACATACGCTGGTTCGTTGGCATCTTATACACTTGTCTGGAAACGAAATCACCAGCTACCTCCTCATTTGTTGGGAACACTGACGAACGTCCCTTCTTAAGCAACACATAGGTCAACACTTTGAGATAAGAAGGAACACTATCGCTTCCGGCCTTACTGATATGGTTCAGCACATCACGATGAAGTGTAGCAAATACCTTGTTGAGAGCATTTGAAGGCAGGTTGCAGATTATTCTTCGAGCCCAATATGCCTCTATGACATCAATCACCTTGTATATCTCGTTCTCCGACAAACCTTCCTTCGAAGTGTAATCAAAGAATGCCATAAAGAATGGATATGCGATCGTCGAATCCAGAGTACGAAGTTGGTTCAGTTTTCTATTCAACTTGTCTGCACCTACCTGCGCATTGTCAATCTGGCTATAAATGCGTGCATAGTGATGCATATCTTCAAGCAAAGCCGCCCTATCCACACCTGCATTTTCTGCATACTCTTTAAAAATGAAATAGATTCTGTCGATACGGCCAATCTTTCCTTGCTTCATAGTGAGGTAGTCACGAACGAAGGAAGATGGATCGTACTTCGTAAATTCTTCGATAGGATTCCAGAAACGAGAATAAAGGTCATCTTGCTCAGCAGGAGCCAACGACATCAGCAAATAGTTACGTATCTTGTCAGCTTCGCTCAGGTCAAGACCTGTGGAGTTAAGACTCTCAAAGATAAGCTGAGGATCGTCATCTTCATCCAGACGTATGTTGATGACCTCCAACTTCTTGATTGTCTCAAATAGCTCGTCAAGGGTAAGCCCGCAATGTATGATTTTTTCATAGAAGAAATCATAGTTGCGAGTTACATTTGACTCTTTGATGTATTGATTCTTTGGCTTATAGAGCAGAGCATCAAATGCCTGCATATCCTTTTTTATGGGCTTCAACTTAACCTTCCGCTCATCCTCTTGGTATTCATCCACAAGATAACGCTTGAAGATTTTCTCCACCAGTTTGGTGTCATCCGCTTCTATCAGCCCTTCCTTCTTTGCGTTGACCATGGCGATGAGCATCAGCGAAACGGTTGTTATTCGCTGCTGACCATCGATAATGTATCGGTCTTCTGTTCCCGACTGTATGCTTGACACAATACTGCCAAAGAAGTGGCTCTTGCGGTCGCTATTGTGGAGCTTTATCAAGTCCTGGAACAACTGTTCGCAATTATCCTCTTTCCAATCATAATTGCGTTGATATAGTGGAATGATGAATCTCTTGTCTGATCCATCAAAGAACTTTATTAGTGGTTGAGCGTCACCTTTCATATGCTAAAATTGAGATTTTATATAGCTGAGTAGTTCAAGATTATTGCAACTTGGAATTTCGATAGCTCTGCCTCCTTTGAAACCATGCTTACATAGTTCTTGTTCAGACAATAGTGTGCCATTATACTCTTCAAGCAATTCAAGTTTGTATGTTGTGATATCATCAGGAGCCTTTTCTACCCAGAATGCCTGATCCTCACGTTTGCAGTTTTCTGCTGTCACGACCATCTTGAAGCGTATGCATCGTTCATCGGACATGAAAAGATACACCACATCACCAACGGTAAAGCGTGCTCTTCCCATTCTCCAGCTGATGAATCCAAGAGCATTGATAGCATCAGCATGTCTGCACCTTTTTCTATTGGCAAAGGCAAGCCAAGTGCGGTTATGAGTCATATTAATTCAGTTCAAAAACATTAAGTAGTTCGTCTAATACGACTTTGAAGCCATCATATGCTTCATTAGTGAAATTATCATAGTTGCTTTCTATGTATTCTTTAATTCTCCCTGCAGTTCCTTTTTTGCCATAAGGCAGATTTCTGAAATCTTTGTGTTTTCTTGCATTTATTACAGGTGTAATAATATCTGTATAGGCATTTTCAGAAAACAGATCTTCCACCATATAACTCTTATCTGATTTAATAGTTTTAGACCCTCCATTTGCTATTGTAACACCTTCGTCTGTTGTTGGGTAATTAGCAGAAGCGTAACTATCTTGATAAAACATCGGGATTATCTTTGTTCCTCTATTAGGAATTTGTTCTATCTTCTTCCATCCATCTTTCCAACCGCCATCATCATAATCAAAAAGGAATACAAGTTTTTCGATTCTATTAATGCTATTTGACAGAATTTGATTATAAATAACCTCTGCTGATCCTGCACTATTTGCAGAAAAGATAGTAACATCATTTAATCTATTGTATTTTGCATCGTTTTTTGCAAATATATTAATCGCTTTTTTCAAGTATTTATCATCATACTTTCCTTCTACAACAAGAATTTTCTTAGAACTCAAAATGAAAGAGCCTTCAAAGTAGTCTATCTCATTATCTGTTAACTCCGAAAGATGTTTTAGTGGTTCTGTATCTTCAATTTTACCATCGTGTATATAGAATATATTATTCTCATCATATCCGTCCCAACGCTTGTTAAGGAACATTGGTGAATGGGTTGTCATGATAGTTTGCCCCTTAAACTCTGAGATAAATTTAAGGAGGTCTTTCTTCATTGCTATGTGAGTGTGTGCATCAGGTTCGTCAAGCAGAACAAGGGAGTTTTCTTCACCGAGCACTTTTGTAATACACTCAATAAGAATAAGTTTCTTCTCGCCTTCACTAAGGTCATCGAAGTTTAGCTTCCTACCTCTATTATTGACTGTTATTTGAATGTCTTCTATTAACTTATCTATCTTGTTTTTCTCATTTTTTTTAGGTTGTGAGAGTAAATAAAGAAAATTGAATACATATTTGGCTTTTTGTTCTTCTAAAACTTGTCTACCAGCTATATAAATATCAGTTGTAGCAATGATGTTTAGATTGATATTCTGATGACCATCCTGTACAATTCTGTCAAACCAATTCAAAGCTGCATGTGCTTGGAAACCATCTTTCCTTGTGTCATCATAGGATAAATCAAGTTCAACATCTATAGGACTATTAATTTTTAACGTATTCTTCAAAAAAACTTTTACATTATCATTATTTGAACACAGAAGTGAGATTAATGCAATTTTCCAACAATATTTGTTTATATAAAGAAAAGCCGGGCTGGAATATGTTTGCTTGACCGCCTCATTGAAATATCCCATATGGTATTTTTCATACGCAACATGCCATAATCTTAAATCTTCACCACTATAACATGCAATCAATGATGATGGAAATTCGAGTTCCTCAGCCTTGCATATAATACCATCTTTCGTAGCTTGTCTTTTCTTTCTTGTGTATATGTGACCATTTATGCCATATTCTATCTCATAGTCAAAAGGAATACCTGTGCCGTTGTTATTAATAAGTCCATCGAAGATTATACTGATTGCTTCAAGCAAATTACTTTTTCCTGAGCCGTTAAGACCTATAAGGGCAACATACCCTTTACTATTCTCAAAAGAATAAATTCCATTGAGATTCTTATAATTATAAATTGCTACTCTTCTTAAACTTATCATAATGTTTTAAATAATAATTTCTGTATGAGGTTGATGGCCTCACAGCGTTCTTTCATTGCATTACTAGATAATTTGATAATTTCAGCCTTAATCTGTTGAGTATATTTGACTATTGATTCTTGAATATCAAGTGCTGGTAAAGGGACGAGATATTCAGAAACAATACCTGCATTAATATTGGGTTGTGCTCCACCATATGCAAGTTCTTTGAATTTGTTAGTTTGGGTTTGAAGATAATACCACAAATAATCCACATTTATCAATGTGTAGTCAAAATCATGCAAGACTGCACATGCTTGATTTGTAGTTGCCTCTATCCCTAATTTAGCAGTTTTACCAATTGTTGCCCCATACATGGCAATTAATATACAACCTTTTGGATATAATTTGGCAGTGCTATTTGAAATTGCCTCTGGAGTAATTTTTTCTTCTGTATCCCAAATAATTTCATTATCTAATTCACCAGTTTTTACCCAAGGAATATTACCAGTATAATATTCTCTACGCCCTCGAGATGGAGTTCCGCCACTACCGATTTTGCACAAATCTATGATTCTGCAACAATTATAATACCGGCTAAATTCCTTCTGTTTTTTTTGCTTTAAAATAAAATCTACTCCCCATTGATACAAAGATGAAAGATTTGTAAATGAAAGACGATCCGAAACGACCTTTTCGTTCAATGAGATATCTATTCCTAATGTTTCTAACCAATGATGTAGAAGTTCTTGTTCTTTTTCTTTGACTTCTTGTTCACAAACATATGCCTTATTATTTAAAGCATTATATTCGTCCAGCATCTTTTCCTGCTCCTCTATACTTGGCAAAGGAATCTGCTGATTAAGAAAAGCGTCAATATCAATACGCTTACGGTTCGTGGTACCACTACTGCATTTGCGGGCAAACTCAACGAACTTGTCTGTTGTGGAAACAAGAACGAGGAATTGAGGTATAATCTTCTCTGTATCTACATCAAATACGGGGAAGTCGTTAGTTACAATAGCACCGTCAAGTTCTGATGGCACGATACCGTATGCACCATTACGAGCATCTATCTTAGACATGATGAATTGTCCTGCATGAATGACATGTTGGCGCTTTGTGCCTATCTTGGAACCTTTGAGCGTTGTACCATTATTTCGAGGCACAACACCTCCGTTATTGATTTTGAGAGTTACCTGTTTGTATTCAACATCATCCTGCACTTCGATAATATCACGACTCTTCACAAGGAAAGAACCAATTCTTGCCATTGGAAATTTCTTTGTGAAGCCAAGATCTTCCTCATCTGCATATTGGACACTCCAATTCGGAATGTCCTTAAGATTTGCAAAATGGAGGAATTTGTATGTTATCGTTGCCATATCAATGTTTCTTTGCGTTATAGAAAACTTCGTCTTCCTTGACCATGAAACCATCTACTTCTGTTGAACGTGTCATATTGCCATTATCATTGTAATGGTATGATTTTACGATATGCGGTTTGTACCATAGATTATTCTCTTTGCGATACTTGGTAAACTCTTCAAGAAGTGGCTCGAGGTCATTCTCAATCCTTATACCGATAGAGTTGATACCAGCACGCTTAATATCTGCAATTGGAATAACGTAATCAAAACGTTGCTTAATTAACGCCTTCGCTTCTGACTCTATAGCAGCTTCAATTTCCTTTTTCCTTGTACGGAGTATCTTCTTTTCGGCTGCAGGTTTGGCATTTTTACCTTTCTTTGCAAGATCATCTTCTATCACGTGCAGTTCGAAAGCATACTTGTCACGCACCTCGGAATATGCCTGCTTCTTGATGTCGTCATACTGCTTCTGCTCATCCTCAGTGAAACGCTTGAAGAACATAAGGCTTGGTTTTACAGTCGCACCTGCAGCCATGAACACCTCTTGAGGAATGGACACAATGAGAAGAATCTTAGCTCTGCCTTCAAAGTATTCACGTACATTCTGAAGGTTGGTATTGTTCAATACACCTTCTGGCAGAACAATGCCCAAACGTCCACCAGGTTTAAGCAGATTGATGCAACGGTCAATGAAGAGCACTTCCGTGAGACCGCTAAGTTTACCAACACCAAACTGATCAAGAAGTGATTCTCCTATATGCTCGTTTACCTGCTTTAGAGCATTAAGATATTCATCACCATAGCGCTTGATATAAGCATTTATTTTCGCCTCATCTGTGAACTTATCTGCTTCAGTTATCTTGATATCTTTGTCAACACGAGAGCCGAAAGGCGGATTGGTCAGGATTACATCGAAACGTCCGTCCCAAATGCCATTGACATTCAGGAGACCATCATGATGATGAACACCGCCATGGCCGTCACCATGCATAATCATATTCATCTTTGCTGTACGTGCCATGCGAGGATTAGCATCTGTACCATAGATACAGTTGAACGAAAGGCAACGAAGGCGACCTTTTTCGTTACTGATATCAACCTCATAGTTCATTTTTGCAAAAGCATCAGAGACTTTAGCATCTATGGCCTCTTGATCTTTCGTCTTTAAGTCGTCATAATTTTCTGGTATGAGTTGGGCTTTCACTTCTTCCTTGCGCTCTTCAAGTTCGCGTTCTATTTGCTCTCGAACATATTCAAATGCACGAATCAAGAAACCGCCACTTCCGCAGCAAGGGTCACATACATATTCTCCTTCTTGAGGGTCAAGAGCAGACACCATGAAATCTACGATGGTGCGTGGAGTAAAGAACTGACCGAGTTCGCCACGGAATGTACGTCCCAAGAATTTCTCAAATGCAATACCCTTGACATCATCAGATGTAGTAGAGAGATTATAGACCTGAAGCTCCTCAACAATCTTTTCGAAACTTGTCTCTCGAATTCGGATCGTTTCATTTGGATCAAACAGGTTGTCTTTAGAAAAATCTTCCTTAGTCTTCTCAAATAAGAATTGATAAAACTCTGGAGCATCTTTTGACTTCATGCTGTTATAAGCATCTTTAAGCTTTACAAACGCATCCTTTGAAAAAATTTGAGTGCCAGTATTGTCCCGCTCATAGCGAATCTTAATAAAGAGAATTTTACTAATTTCGTCAAAAGCTGCCTCTGGAGATAGTTTGTCGTTATTTCGAATGATATTATGGCACTTGTAAAGTAGGCGAGAGAATTCGTCTCTGGTAAATGCTTTCGTCTGGTTTAACAATTCCTTCACCTTCTTTTCATCTGTTGCTATTTCTGCGGTAGGAATGTCAACTATCTCTTCAAGTTTCTTAGGCAGTTCTCCTTTTGCAACTTTGAAGACACGAGTTTCCTTGAGGTTGGTCGTAACAAAGAAATCCGCACCAGCCCATGCAGCATAGTTATAGCCTTGATAATAATCTTCCTTTCGGATAGTAACGCTTTCAGCTTTACATTCAACCACTATAAAGGCACTTTTACTGTCTGTTTTATCTTTAGCCGATTTCCAAATAACAATATCTGCACGTGCAGCACCTTGGCCTCGTTGAGAGTTCGTTACTTTCAACTCCTGATCCATTTGCTTTAAGTCATAGCCATAACTATCCACCAATCGGCAGATATACCTTTGTCGCACTTCTTCTTCTGGTTTTAGCACTAACCACTTATCTTTCAGAGGTGCGTATATTTTATTGTCTTTTATTTGGACTTCCATATTGTTATTTAGGCATTCGCCCTGTTTATTTGATTCTACTTCTTTGGCTTTTCTATCACCATATACTTAGCACCACTTTTAACAAGTGTACCCCAACCGTATGGACAGTTATCACGCAGATAGATGGATTGCTCGGTAATGGTTTTATCATTCTTATCATCGTATGACTCCGAGGCTACACTGACAAGAGTAATGTACTTGCTACCTTGTTCAGAATCTTCTACCCAGTAATTATCTTCTTCACAGCCGAGCCATTTGTTTGTGACAATCTCCTTTTCTACTTGCCGTGCAAGCGCAAGCCTTTCTTCTGCATCAGGAAGCAGCTCTATCAACTTGCGATTATATTCCTTGCACAATGATTTCGCTTTTTTCTTATCCGTCAGTTGTCTGACTTCTGCATCGTATTGGTGCATCAAGCTTTTAGCCTCTTTGAGAAGGTTTCGAGAGATTGGCTTGAAGTTACAGAACTCACCATCAACTGCAACCATAAGGAATCGACACTGAGCATTGAGACCTTTTTCGTCAAGCGAATACCACGTTACAATACAGAAATCTTTATTTCCTGCGTTCCCTTCCACCTCGTTTACCTCCATGAACACAAGAGGATGTGGAGCCATTCCAACAAAGACATCGCCTTTCTTGAAACGTGGAGTTATGTTTGGTTCCTTCTTCTCCATTATATACTGTTTTTTCTTGCTTACTTCTTATATTCTTCTTCCTTCTCTGTTGCTACGATCTTCCTATGGTTCGGTATCTCTGCCGAGGATGGTTGGGTACATCGGGATACTCCTTTTCCAGTTTCTCAGCCAGTCGCGGCAAGACTTTATTCCTTATGTAGTTCTTGTCTCTGTTTGCGAATTGCGCTATTTCGTCCATCGATCGCCACGTGGAACAGTATTCCAAAATGTAGATGGCCATTTCTTCGGACGAGATTTTCTTCTTCGGGCTTGCAACTTTTTCTTCGGAGGTTGCAACCTTTGGTTCCGAACTTGCAACCTTTTCATCCAAGGTTGCAACCTTTGAACTGGAGATTGCATCTTTTGCATCAGTACTTGTATCCTTTTCTTCGTCTGGGTACAAGACTTGTGACAAAGCTTGTGACAAGCTGGGGACATTACCGCTATTTTTACCGCCAACATTACCTCCATTTTCGTTGGTATAGCTCTGTGAGACCTTTACATCAACCTTGAATGCCGTGATAAGATTAACGTTGAACTCTGCGGGTTGGTTGTCATTTTCCTTCAAGTCTGTCTGAACTTGTCCTACACCTCGATTGAACATGTTGACATAGCCCAACGTCTTCATGGCACTGGCGACAAGAGGATTGCGATAGTCGTTCACACTGGGGAAATTCTCTGGACGGGCATTGCCATACAAGCCACCTGCATTTAGAATCTCCAGATGGTTGGCAAACTCATAAAAGCGAAGTGGCGTATTACTCTGCATATCACGGTGCATACAGGCGTTGAGAAGAAGCTCTCGGATAGCCTGATAAGGGTAGTTGCTGACCATCTTCTCACGTAGGATGGAAACGAAAACGGGTTTCTTCTTGATAACAGACAGCTCCAAAAGCGATTCCAAACGTGGTAGCAGTTCGCAATAGTTGCCTTCTAACTGCATTTCGTTCTCTACCTCACTAGTCACGTCCTCGCCCTTAAAACGTACATACTGCACGTAAAGTCCTGGCATGAAACGACGTGGCTTGTAGCCAAACAGTACGACAGCAGCGTATGTGGGGCATTGATGTTCCGTGTCATACATACCCACAGCAGCCATTTGTTCCTCAATGGGACGGGTGTCTGACTCCACTAATTCATTGCCTAATAGCGGTATCAGATACTTTGTGCGCAACAAGTCTGTGTTGACATCGTTCAGTTTGGCAGCCAAACAGGGCATCGTGTCGAACGTGGCCATGAAAGACATTCGACGCTCTGCCAATATGCGCTCCTCTGCTTCCGTTGCTATGTCACGACGAGGACCAATACGAATAAAGGTGCGTCCACGATAGCGCACAGGAGGCAGATCAGACGGACTAACCTCAGCAACCAATAAGTCACCTTCCGGGAACTGGAAACGGTCAACGCTCATAACAGGTATAGGCAGGATGTTTCCATTGGAGCGTATAGCTGCTATCTTCTTCAGCAGGTCATCGGTGACCTTCAAACCCGACAATTCTCCGTTGTCGTAAGCACCCAGTATCAGGTAGCCCTTCTTGCGCGAATTGGGCAGGTCATTGGCAAAGGCACAGATAGCCTCCTGGAACTTATCCATGTCACCTGTTGACGTGGTTCGCTCCACACGATAGGTTTCCGTGCTATGCAGCAGTTCTTTTATTTCGTCTTTCGTTATCATTTGACTTATTTCTCTTGATTGAATTCATCCTGTCTTACCAACTCCTGCACAGGCACTTCAAGTGCATTGGCTATTGCAATGAGGGCTTCAAGGCTTGGCTGGGTGGTGTTGGTGACCCACTTGGAAATAGTTGCCTGATCCTTTCCAAGTTTATCTGCCAACCACTTGTTGTTTAGGTCGTGTTCTGCTAGAACGATTCTTATCCGATTTAATTTTGCCATGATAGATTTCTCTTATTTGAGGGCAAAGATACAAATAATAATTCATAATTCAGCAGAATACACATAATTTTTATTGTTTACAGTGAAAATTTGATGATTTTATCAAGTATTTGTCGTTATTATTGGCACAAACAAGTCATTTTGGCAACGTAATCGCATTCCTCTTCGAGCATAATTTAATTTGCTGGTAATTTGCTGGCAACTTGCTGAAACAATCAAAATGCGGATGTAAATATGTCTAATATGCTGATAATCAGCGATAATTGAAATCAAGTTTAATTTGCTGGTAATTTGCCAAAGAAAGAGATCATAGAGCTCTTTTACAGGTATTCCTGAATAGGAAAGTGCCAATAGTGGCAGACATTAAATGTTGAGTGATGGATGCTCACGACTAAAATTTGCCAATATTGGCAGACTTTGGTAATGAAAAAGGGTACACAGACTACCTTTAGAGGCGTTTCTCTGCAAACCAATCACAGTCGTCAGACAATTTGTGAGACGGTCTCACATTTTCCCTTTAGTATCTATAGTGAAAGAGTAACATGTTCCGTTCAAGCTACATCTCACCTTTGTAAGTGTATGATTTTTCATTTTTTGCCTCATCATACTATTATTTCGGTTGACAAATGTTAAAAATGACATTGAAGAGAGCGATTTTTTTGCTTAAAACACCCGGAATTCGATTTTAACGTTTATTTTTGCGACAAATTAGCGAAAATCGGATTTAAAATGGTGTTAGTGTTTCGTCTGAAGAATGTATTCTCGTTCCGTGATGAGATAACGCTTGACCTTCAAGCAGCGAAGATACAGACCGAGAAAGGAAAAGCTTTGAATGGAAATCTGTTTACCATCAATGGGGAACAGGTATTGAAAAGCATTTCTATGTTTGGTGCTAATGCATCAGGAAAGAGCAATGTGATTAAAGGCATAAAAGCCTGCGTGAACATGATACGTTCTTCCTACACATACAATGAGAACACTACTTTTCAAGTTGCTCCATTCAAATTCAACGGATATGACAAACAGCCAAGTTCGTTCTATGTTCGGTTCATACTTGATGAGATAGAGTATGAGTACTCTTTTTCGTTGACTCAGACAGAGATACTCACAGAGCAACTGTACTACTATCCAAAGGGACGTCGTTCATTGGTGTTCACCCGTGATGAGACCAAAGGACCAAACAAAACGGATATCTATGAGTTTAGACAAGTCATAAAACGCCCCATGGACGTTGCTGCCAACACATCGCGTAAGACATTGTTCATTTCGCGAGCCAGCCAGATGGATAGGGATATAGCGAAAAAGGTGTTCCGTTTCTTCACTGAAGATATTGTTTTGGATGACAAAGAATCAGCTATGCCGGTAGAGGATTTCCTGAAGACAAAAAAAGAAGATATCCTGGAAATACTCAATACTGCTGATAGCGATATTGTTGACATCAAGATTCAAGGTTACTCTTTGAAGACGTTTCACAAAAGCAATCCCAACATTGCTTTTGACTTTGATACGGAAGAATCTGAAGGAACAAAGACTTTGTTCCAAATGATGCTTGGTATAATAAATGTTATTCGCAATGACAGGACTTTACTAATGGATGGAATAGATACCAACTTGCATCCTCACCTTGTGGAATATATTATTAACCTGTTTAATAGAAGCAATCAAGCCCAACTCATTTATACAACCCAAAATACTCATCTTTTGAACACTGATTTCCAAAGACGCGATCAAGTGTATTTTGTGAACAAGCGTGAGGATGGTTGCAGTGAACTCTATTCTCTTTACGACTTCAAGGACTTCCGAGACAATTACGACATGGAGAAAGCCTATTTACAGGGGCGTTTCGATGCGATACCTTATCTTTCTATTCCAAACATTTAATCTATGGCACCCAAACCAAGATTCTTTAAAGGCAAAGCCATGCTACCCAAACTTCTTCGTTTTGGCAGTTGAAAGAGCAAAGAAATTGTGTGAGTTCCAAGATCCATTAACAGGCATCTACAAATTGATAGAAATGCAGAAAAAGGATATACGCCAATAAGCAGAAAGGCTTGGGGGTATACCGTTGGCGAAACATATCTTGTCAGCCGACTATGTTTTTTCCATTTCAGCATTCTATGCCCAACCAAAATCAAAAAAAACATCAGGTTTGTGTTTTTTTCTGTGTTTTCTTTTGGTTGTTTGGGGAGAAATCTGTACCTTTGCAGTGATTTTGTAACATGATTGATTATCAATACTTATTTTGATTTTTGCGACATGTGAGCAACACCCTGTGCTAACGTGTTGATAGTCAACATAAGTCGTTTTCAACGAAGTCAAATAAGGCCTCACGACATACATAAACAACAAAGCCACGCAACTCACAGGTTGCGTGGCTTTATGTTTGATAAGATTATGGGAGTGCCTAAATTACTCAGCCCCCCCTCACAACTCCACGGGAGATTTAGAATCTTAACTAAAGTTTTTCGACGGCGATTCCGTCAAAAGCGTGACCTTTCACATAGACAGATTTCACTTTGTTAACAGCCTGACGATTGAGAAGCCCGCGCTCCACAAGGCCTTCCAAGTCATTTCGTGCCGTCGTGTGACTCACGGCGAAGCGGTTCTCTATTTCCTTCACGGTCAGCACTACTTTCGGGTTGTCTCTTACTAATGACAGGATTGCAGCTTGACGCTCGTTGATACCATCTATGACGAAGAAGTCCATACTCCTCTGTTTGTCCAGAATCTTCTTCTCAATATAGTTTCTCAACTCATTAAAAGCCTTTTCCAGCACCTGCAGATGATACATCGCGAAATAACCCATATCCATATTGTCCGCCTCTACCTGTAAGAAAGCGGTCTCATAGCTCGCCTTGCTCCTGTAGATAATCTGCGAGATAGACAAATATTCCGTCAGCCAATAGCCGTTTTTCAACATGTTCCAATAGAACAAGGCTCTGGCCGTCCTGCCGTTTCCATCAACAAACGGATGAACATACGCCACCACAAAGTGAATGTAAATAGCTTTCAGAATCGGATGTACAAATCCTTCCTCATCATCGGAGTTAGCCATCTTGCACAGCCTCTCCACGAAATCAGGTAGCATTTCGGCTGGAGGAGGCGTGTGTACCACCTCATGCGTAATGGCATTCTCCACCACCACGTCATCGTCGGCCGTGCGGAACCTTCCCACATCGCGTTCATCAGACAATGTATGCTGCGTCATTATCCTGTGCAATTGCAACAGCAGTTCCGGAGAAAGGTCTTCATCCCTGTGGGCTGTGATGAAACGTATAGCCTGATAGTTGTTGTATATCATTTGTTCGGACCTGTTTCGAGGCGAGATCCCCTTGCGCAACATATCCTTGGCTACACGACGCGTAGTGGCAGCGCCCTCCATCTGGCTTGAAGATATAGCCTCCGCTATCAAAGAGGAAATCAAGAAACGCTCCCTCTCCGCATGTGGAATTATAGACGATTTTCCCCACGAGCCACCGAAGTTCATATCAAAGTCATGACACATCTTCTGCATGGGGATGGTAACCGTCATCTTTATGTTAAACGGTTCCCACTGTAACGTTCCTACCGTTGTGCGGTTCATCTTCACACATGCCCACACATCCTCTGCCGTCACATCAGTCGGCCGTTTTTTATATTTCAAATCGCTCCAGTACAAATAATTCTGCACAGCATCTTTCACGAGCTGCGCCACATCTGGGCGTTGCTGCAAATCAATAGCCCGGCGAAACAGGTCTGCATTTAGAACAGGAGGTCTTTCTATCATACATCATTGCATTTTGGCTGCAAAATTACACAAAACTTGCAACTTTTGCAAGAATTTGCAAGAATTTTGCACCTTTTTCTTGAGCAAACTTGCAACTTTTGCAAGAATTTGCAAGAAATTGCAAGAATATTACCACGAACTTATCGAATCATCAAATCATCGGATGACCCTCTTCACACCCTTCTCCCAATATGTGGCAAGAAGGCGGGCACCCGTGGCGTTGGGATGCAGATAGAATTTTCCGGAATTGCCGTTCTCTTCGTCGAAGAGTTCGGGGTGATTCCTGAAAGCCTTGAAAGCCTTTTTGTTTCCCGTAAAGACACGTTTGCGATAGGCCTTTGCTATCTTGCGGATGACGGGGTGGTAGGTCTGCAAGCGGTCAAGGCCTGTCTGAAGATATCGCGTGCCGTTATGGGTCGTGGGACTGTACCAAATGGGGAAGTTCAGCACGATGCGGGCGTCAGGGTAGCGGGTGAGGAGCGTGTCGATAATCGTGCACACGTTCTTCTCATACTGCTCCGCACTCACGGGGGCTCCGTTGCACCTCGTCTCCGCGCTGTCGTTCGTGCCGAGCATCACGGAGAACACGTGCTCCGCTTCGGGGGTAAACAGCCCGTCAGCCGCAGCAATCATAGGGCCGAAACACTTCCCGCTTCCCGGCAGCCAGTCGTAGGTGGTCGTACCGCTCCTTCCGCGGTTGGCATATTTCACGTCATACCCTTCCTCACGCAGCAGCTCCACGGTTTGCGACGCCGGTCCCTCCGTTTCGGGATGGGCCAGTCGGGCTCCCTGTGTAATGCTGTTGCCGATGAAGACTATCTCCACGGCCTTCTTACCCTGCGCAAAGGTCGTGAGGGAGAAAAGGATAAGGATAAGGAATAAAATGGGGCGTTTCATAAATTGAATATAGAGGAACATGATTAATCTTCTTGGAAGATATTTGAAATCGAATCGTGAATAGGAATCAACAACTCTTTAGCTAACGCAATAAGGTTTTTATGGAATATTACAAGGCTGTCCTGTAAGTCATTCAACTTTATGCGAAATACCATTTCATCAGAGCTGTATTCTCCATCTCTGGTATTAAATGCCTCTGCGTACAATAGATAAGAGTCATTCTCAATAAACTGACGATGTTTTAATCTATTCGCCAGGTCAAGAATATAGTCATTAGTGTCAACAAAGTGTGAAATTGGGTTGTCTTGATCACCCAAATACAACCTTTTTACTAAGGTCTTGGAGTTACATCCAAGCAATATCTTCTCCATATTCTCCTTGCATAAAGTCTTATCATATAGCTTATGATGAAACCAAAGACATTGCAGAATCATGTCAAAACTATTTTGATACCAGATAACAGAAGAGTATAGATAATGCTGACGATAGTACGCATGCTTGAATTTATTGTTGAAATCTTTCTCTTCAAACAGATCCAGATAAGGGTCAGTACCTGCTTCCTTAAACGACATTGCCAACATGAAGCGGGCGATATCGAGTTCCTTGATAAAATCAATAATCCTTCTTCTGGTTTCGATTTCATCAGGAGTATTCGGCTGTACCAATTCCTTATCTTTAAGGAAGTGCGCAGGTTCAAGTATTCTGTATGCTTCTTTTGTCGTCATTTTATGGATTGCCAAAGATAACCATGATATTCTTTTCCACAATCTATTCGTTTCTTGATTTTACGATAGTCAACGCCTACAAATTCACATGCCTCTTTGTGTGTTTCGAATTCAAATACATTATTGCCCCTAATTAATCGCACAGGTGAACGATTTGGATTTTTCCAACCATTCAACTTAAAGAGATTAATACCCTTGTGTCGGCAATAGCCTATAATCTCTGGGCGATGTTCATTAAGCTCTTTTCTTGAAGAATAGGTAGAACAAATCTGTTTGATTTCTTCCAACGTGAAGTTATAATCAGGATGCACCACTCTTTTTAAAGGCTCTAGCAATTCCAACCACCCCCTCTTACGAATAGCAGTATAAAACCGAGCGTATTTGTCACGAAACTCTTGAAGATATTCGCATGATTTAACAGCCTGTTTATACTTTTCCTGAAGAGCATTAATATGATTCTTTCTACATATCTCTTTTAGTTCCTCATGCCACCCATGACGAATAGCTGCTGCAACAGCTCCAGGATAGCGTTGCTTTACTTCCAACTCATATTCACATCGCTGAAAAGCTCTTTTGCATTCATCGTAATCATCATAGATTTGACGGATACGATTAGGAAAATGCTTGTCAATGATGTTTTCTAAATCATTATTTTTTAGGAATGTCCTATATTGCGAATACTTGGAGGCCCATTCTGTTAGAGTCTCATAACCTATCATAGTTTTTTCGATAGTATCAAGATTATAATCTAATTTGTCCTGACCGCCAATTGAGCCTGTCTTCGCTCTATTTAGTGTAATCCATCCCTCATTAATATATTTTTGTTCCCACACTCCCTCCTGAATAGAAGCTTCTTCTTGTGGCATCAAGTTCGTCAGCACCTTAGGCGTTGGAATGACGCACCCTTTATCTTGGGCGAACTCAAACACTGTACCTTCTCTATGATGTCTTTTATCTCGTACTGACATCATGTAAGTTAATCCGACATACACGGAATTGTATTCGGGAAATTCATATGCATATATTAATCGAAGTTTGTTACCTTTTTTTCCCATATGGGCACAACATTCCTCATACCAACCATTTTGTTTGGCAATTTTGGCAACCTTTGGGTGCTTGGTATAAAATTCTTTTCGCGCATCACACGTTTGGGCTAGTTTCAAACATTTCTCCTTAGAATATAAAGGCAAAAACAAAGATGCACACTCTTCATACCATTCATTGCGTTTTGCTGTTTTGGCTACTTCTCGATGCTTATTATAAAAGTCATCAGGACTACAACACTTACGAGCAATTTCCAAGCATTGTTCTTTTGTATATTCTACATTTTTTTCTTTTGAACACATTGCGCAACCATGCCCTTTGAGATGGCTCGATGCCAATTGTTCAAAAGCACCATGTCTAGGACAAATAATTTGAACCTTTTTGCTAAGGGAGTGATAAGAATCTCTTACGTAATCATATCTATTCCCGTGTACTTCTTTTGCTCTTGTCAAAAATTCATCATAGCTTAAGCTTTGTTTGAATTTCCCTTTAATATGTCCACAAGTTGGGCACCCCATTCCTGCTAAATGACAACATGGCTTTTGCCAAAAATCACCATGGACAGGACACGTGATTTTCGTCTTCTGAGACAATCCTGTATATGTTGATGGGTGATATTCGTATGTTATATTGTGTACGCCTTTGACTAATTTCATAAACTCGTCAAATCGGACCACTTTGCTTTGCTTCGTTTTTAATTGGCCACATAAAAGACAACCACAACCTTTCATATGGTTTCTTGGATTTTGCCAGAACTCACCATGTTCCTTGCAGATAACACACACATTCGTTGTAGAATCTACATACTCCACCTTCGAATAGTCATACCTATCCCCATGCACTTTTCGTGCACGTTCAATAAATATTTCTGTAGTGAGTTTATTGGCCATATAGTGAAGATGCTAATTGTTACATTATATGCGGCGATTTTCGTCCTTGCAATAGTCATCAGCAACTAAAGCAACTTATTGTTTACGCCTCTTCCATTACATTGCAAACTATTATTTTGCTCCGCAAATTTAGCAAAAAATCCCATTTCGCGCAAGCGCGAGGTGCGAAAAGTGGTGGAGGAGGCGCTGAAGGGCTTCTAAATCTCGCTTAGGAGGGGGTGTTTTGGAAAAATAAGGGGGGGGAGCTTGGAAATAGAAATCAAGAATATCAGAAAAGACTTTCAATGCTATTGCCTCCTTGTACGATTGAGAGGATGAGAATCTCAACATATCAACCGTTTTACCTTTGCATCTGCGGAACTTCTCCATGCAAGATAAAACAATTCAAAACCATGCCACATGGGATTGTCGGCAAGAAGACCTTACTCTTCTGACAAACAAAAACCCATGCCTAATCCACGCTTTTTCACGAGCGCCCAACTATAAAAACAAGAGCATCAGAAGACACAAACCTACTGTGTGCTTCTGACCTTCATCCTTACCCACAGACAGCGGGGAATGAGGTTCCAAAAGAAAACGAGCAAGCGGTAGCGCCAATCAATTGTCGCCACGCGGCGGCGCTTCTCCACGGCTTTCACTATGCTCCGAGCCACTTCGGAAGCGTCCAACTGCATGGGATAGTGGCCGTCCTTTAGAAGTGGAGTACGCACAAAGCCCGGGCGTATTTCGGTGAAAGCGATGGGGAGGCGGCGTATATGGGCAAGTTGCTCTAAGCATTCCAAGTAGTGCCGCTGATAGCGTTTGGTAGCCGAATAGGCGGGTGCAGCCCCAAGCCCCTTAGTGCCAGCTATGCTGGTGATGGCGGCAATTTGTCCGCAACCCTGCCCTGCAAACATATTGAATGCTGCCGTGAGCATACGCGTGAAACCTTCGGCGTTGGTACGCACGGTGGAGATTTCCTCACAGGGAGCGAGGGCAACGTTTTGGAAGCCTATTCCGCTGGCATGAAAATAGAGGTCGATGCCTCCCATTTCATCGGCAAGTTCGTGGAGGAGGCGAGCTGCCTCGTCCTGCATGACATCAATGCGCCTCCACGCCACAATGCCGTCTTGTTCTGCGGCGAGGCGCTCAAGTTCTTCCATACGCCGTCCGGCTATACCGACCAGCCATCCGCGCCTGGCCAGAAGGCAGGCCACTTCACGCCCTATGCCGGACGTAGCTCCAACGACAATAGCCTTTTTCATCCGAGGAATTTCAGGAAGGTGGGGTCAAAGAGGGTTTTGATGATGGTGATAATGCTGCCGGCTATCACCAATCCTCCGATTGTACGGTTGAGCGTCCGGGCGAAGTTGGCTCCGAGACGGTCGTTCATGTGGACGAGTACACCTGTCAGCCCCGCCCACCAGAGCATGGCTCCTCCGACAATGCTGAGATAGCCCAACGTCTGCGCCAACCAATGGTGAGGAATCACGAAAGTGAACATATTGAAGGTGGCCAGAAACAAAAAGATGATGAGCGGATTGCTGAGTGTGAGCAGGAAGGCTGTGAAGAAGTTGCTCAGTAGGGTGCCGTTACCCTTTCGATGGCTTTCGGGAGCGGGCTTGGGCAATGCTCGGAAGAGGTAAAGTCCGAAGCAGAAGAGCACCACGGCTCCGATGAGTTTGAGCCAGTAGATGTTAGTGGGGTTCTCTATGATATTGACGGCAAAGGCCATGCCTGCGCCCGTAAGGAGGGCATAGATGATGTCGCTGAGGGCTGCTCCGGCTCCTGTGGCGAGTCCATAGATGCGGCCCTTGCTCAGCGTACGCCGTATGCAGAGTATGCCCACGGGGCCCATAGGAGCCGAGGCTATGATGCCTATGAGCAGACCCTTGATAATGAGCTGTCCGTAGCTGCTAAATTCCAGCCAGATATTGTTTACTATTTCGTTCACGACATTTGTGAATTAGGAATGATGAATAAAGCTTTCAGGTTTTTCAACCTATCGGCCTTATATTTTTAATGTACGGTCGATTTTGTCCTTCAAGAGCTGGAGGTGGGGGTTGGGGGTGGCACTGAGCCGCTTCTGGAGCTGGCGCAGACGCTGCAGCACGGCGGAGGCTGCGCCGGTGGGGTCTGTTGTCCCGCCAGCGGCCTTGTAGTATTCGCACAGGCCCTGTACATAGGTGTTTTGCAGTATGCGCTGATAGTAGTCGGGAGAGGCAGGTGCCATGATGGCGGCCTCAATGTCGCTCAGGAAGTCCGTAGCGGGGTATTCGTCGGTAAGGCGTTCCAAGACGGCAGCACCGGTAAGATTGGAAACCAGGTTTCTGCCGAGGCTGGCCATATACTGTTCGGGCTGGGGAGTTATGCGCTTGATGTAGGGCTGGTCTATAAGCCAGCGGGGAGCGGCTTCGAGGTAGTGGCGCTTGAGGAAAGCCATGCATTGCTCCTGTTTTTGGCGGGACGTATTCACATAGGTGTCGCCTGCCTCATCGATGGTGCGCCAGTTGCATTCCACACCGCCGAAGTGGCGCACCACGTGGTTGGTGTAGCGCAGGAACTGCTGGACAATGCCTTTATAGACGGAATTCATGTTGTTCAGGGCGATGTCGTTGCTTTCGTAGGTCCACTCGGGCAGAACCTTGAGTTCGCGCTTGAGGTTCAGTATGCCGTATTCGGAGGCTTTCACCACATCGTCGCCAAGGTCTTCGGTCTGGCAGCGTGGGTCGTTGGTCTTATTGGTTTCGCCATCGCCGAACCAGAGGCGGCGGTTGTCGCGCAGACGTGAGCCGATGAGTTTTTCCAGTTCCCAGTGGTCGCTCTCTTCATCGTAGGCATCAAGCATGGGCGTGTAGCCCCATTGGATGGCCCACTTGTCGTAGTCGCCGATGCGTGGGAAGATGCCCTCGCGGCCGATGCTGTCCTCGGGTTGCGCCACGTAGTTGAAGCGGGCGTAGTCCATAATGGAGGGGGTGTGGCCGTGGGCTTCCACCCATGCCTTGTTGCGCAGGGAATCGACGGGCACGGTGCTGGAAGAGCCGAAATTGTGGCGCAGGCCAAGGGTGTGGCCTACTTCGTGGCTGCTGACGAAGCGCACCAGCTGGCCCATGAGTTCGGGGTCGTACTTCATTTTCTGAGCGGCTTCGTCGAGGTTGCCGGCCTGTATCATGTACCAATCGTGAACCAAGGTCATGACGTTGTGATACCAGCAGATGTGGCTCTCCAGAATCTCGCCGGAGCGCGGGTCGTGGATTTGCGGGCCATAGGCATTGGGGATGTCGCTGGCGAGGTAGCGGATGACGCTGTAGCGGGCATCCTCCATCGACATGGTGCTGTCATTGGGCCACTCCTCACCGCGGATAGCGTTCTTGAAGCCGGCCTGCTCAAAGGCCTTCTGCCAGTCGTTCACACCCTGAATGAGGTAGGGCCTCCATTGCTTGGGCGTAGCGGGGTCTATGTAATAGACGATGGGCTTCTTGGGCTCTACGAGGTACCCCCGCCGCATGGAGTCGATGGCTGCCGAATCCTTGGGCTCCAGACGCCAGCGGGTAATGAAGTTGCGAGGCTGCACGCGCTGCTGGTTGTCGGAGTAGTAGGAGAAGTTGTCGGTGAAATAGCCCACGCGGGGGTCGAACAGGCGTCGCTGATAAGGCTGTTCGGGCAAAAGGACGAAGGAGAGGTTAAGACCGAAGGTAACATTGCCCGTCATGCGGCCCGCATGGGTGTTGTTCTGGTTGCCGTAGTAAGTGCGGACGAGGCGCACCTCGGTGTTTTCGGGGAAGGTCTTGATGGTGTCGATATAGGACAGTTGGCCGTTCACCTGGCTCACGCCAAACTGCGACTTCAGCGAAGGGGGCATGCCTATGGCATCGCCGCGCAGGAACTCGGTTACCTTGATGCGGCGGTAGCCCTTGGTGCGCTTCTCCACCTTGAAGGCGGCCAGAATGGGGTCTTCGCTGGCCGTGCGCACGGCCTTACTGATTTGGTCGAGGGTATCGCTGTGGCTGACGAGGATGTTGGAGCGCATGAGCAGCTTATTGTCGGGAGCCAACTGAAAGTAGATGGTGTGGGTCGTTACGGCCTCGCCGCCATACTTACGGGTGTCGGCAGGAGTTGATATGAAGCGCATCGTGGCCAGCAGCTGGCGCGAGAGCAGGGCATCGGGCACGTCGAAGTAGTAGTCGGCATCCTGCTTGATAACGTTGAAGAGACCTTTTGTCTCCACGGGTTTGGCCTTTTCCTCAGCCAAGGCGGAAAGGCTGAACAAACAGGCGAGAAGAATTAGCGTAAGTCTGTAATATCTCATTGTTTAAGAATTTTGCAGAAGGAGGTGTAGCTTGTGTCCAGACGGCTGAGTTGGTAAGGCTCAAAGCGCCGGGCGAAAGCTGCGGGAAGTTGCAGGTCGAAGTAGAGGCTGAGCAGGCTGGCCATGTCGGCGGCCATGTCGGTGCCTTCACGCTGTAGCCGCTGGCAATAGGCATAGAGGGCGGGGCGGTCGTCGGCACAGTATTTCATCAGGCCGAAGAACTCGTAGTAGGTGGCCGTGGAGGGATGGCTGAGGAGGAAGTCCACCACCTTGTTCCTGTCGATGGGCGAACCTTGGGCACAGAAGCGCCCCAGACGGGCATCGGGCAGGATGAGCGTTCCTGCCTTGAGGAGGGCGGCTCCGCGTTTCAGCACGGAGCCAAGGTAGGCTCGGCTGTTCTGCGGCACGGCCTCCAACAGCAACTCCCAGAACTCTTCGGCCTGAGTGCAGGCGGCTATGCGCCGCTCTATGAGGGGGTCTGCCTTGGCCATGGCTCAGTCTTCGCGCAGGACGAGTTGCACCACGTTCTCCACGTGATGCGTATGGGGGAACATATCCACAGGCTGCACGGCGGCCACACGGTATTTAGCATCCAGCATCTGGAGGTCGCGGGCCTGCGTGGCGGGATTGCAACTCACATAGACGATGCGCCGTGGGGCGGCATTGAGGATAACCTGCACCACGTCGGGGTGCATACCGGCACGCGGGGGGTCGGTAATGATGACGTCGGGGTGTCCGTGGCTACGGATGAAGTCGTCGGTCAGGATGTCCTTCATGTCGCCGGCATAGAAAAGGGTCTTGTCCGTAAGGCCGTTAAGCGCGGCGTTTACCTTCGCGTCCGCTATGGCTTCGGGCACATACTCTATGCCTATCACCTGACGTGCCCGGGCAGCCACGAAGTTGGCTATGGTGCCCGTACCGGTGTAGAGGTCGTAAACGATACCCTCTCCGGCGCTTTGCGCCACCTCCCCCTTCATGGGGAGGCTGCCGTCGGCCCCGTCGGAGGCCGCCGTTTCCGGGAAGGCAAACTCCCTGGCCACCTTGTAAAGCTCATACGCCTGCAAGGTGTTGGTCTGATAGAACGACTTGGGGCCCACCTTGAAGCGGAGGCCCTCCATGGTCTCTATAATGTGGTCGCGTCCGGCGTAGAGAAGGATGGGCAGGTCGCCGATGGTGTCGTTGCACTTGGTGTTGTTCACATACATCAGCGAGGTGATTTCGGGGAACTCCCGCTTGAGGTAGTCCATCACCTGCATGGCCTGGCCTTCCTCTTCGGCAGTGCGCCAGCAGAACTGCATGACCACCATGAGTTCGCCTTCGGGAGCTTCCTCACGTGGGAGAGCCGTGCGCACCATCATGTTGCGCAGCACGCCCACCTGCTGGCGCAGGTCGAAGAAACCGATGCCGTTGTCCAAGGCATATTGCCGCACGCCGTTTCGCAGGCGGTTTTGCACGTCGCCCATGAGGAAGCAGGCGTGGATGTCGAGTATCTTGTCGAACGCGCCGGGTATGTGGAAGCCCACGCCGGGTTGCCATTCGGCCTTCTGCTGCATTTCCTCGGCGGTCATCCATCGGCGGTTGCTGAAGCCGAACTCCAGTTTGTTGCGGTAGGCTTGTGTGAGCGGGCTGCCCTTGATGGGGCGCGTCTCCGGCAGCTGCACTTTGCCTATGCGTTGCAAGTTGTCTTCCACCTGCTTTTGTTTCCAGCGGAGTTGCTCGGCATAAGGCAGGCATTGCCATTTGCAGCCGCCGCACACCCCGAAGTGGGGGCAGAAGGGCTCCACGCGCAGGGGGCTGGGCTTCACCATGCGCACCACCTCGGCCTCCATGAAGGAATGCTTTTTGCGGCGCACCTGCAAATCGACCACATCGCCAGGCACGGCGTAGGGCACAAACACGGCCATACCGTCCACACGCGCCAAGGCTTTGCCCTCGGCGGCCACGTCGGTTATCTCAATACCCTCAAGCAGAGGAAGATTTTTCTTTCTTGACATGGTTTTTCCTGTCCTATACAGTAGTTCGTCGTAGTCTATACAGTAGTTCGTCGTAGTCTATACAGTAGTATCAACCTCTTCGCCTAACGGGGCGACGACCTCCTCGGCAGGTACGTCGGGCTGTGCTTCGGCAGCCCGCAGGTCCTCGTAGAAAGCTGCGGTGCTTGCGGAAATATAGGGTATGAGCCAGAGCATACCTATGCCTAAGGTGAGGAATACAGCCAATACGGCCCAACCGATAAAGCTCAGGTACAGCAGGAATAGTTTCCAGCAATGGCCCTTCATCATGCGGTTGCTCTCCTTCAGCACCTGCCAGGGGCCGAGCTGCGTATCCCATATCAGATAGAAAATCATACTGAGACGCAGGCTCACAAAGGAAGCAATCGCAATGATAATCAGCATCAAGGCCATAACCGTCCAAAAGAACGTGGAGCCGTCCCGCGAATCCAGAAGACTAATGAACGCCGCAGCAGCAAGGGGTATTGCAATCGCCGCAAGCACGACAAGGGTCTGTAGGAGATAGGCACCCACCACGCGATTGGTGAAGCGGTAGCCCTCTATCGTCTCACCCACCGACACGGCCTCGCGGCCATATTCGCCGCGTACAAGGCGGAGAGCCATCACCGCAAGGCGCCACTGCACGGGCAGAAGGGCGAACGTAACGAGCAACTGCCACAGATTGCTCCACAATGCCCCCTCTGAGGCAGAACTGCCATTCACAATCGTCTGGACGTTCAGCACGGAACTGACAGGGAGCGTAAAGAGAATCGTAGCTAAAAACAGCAGGAGGTAGCACATGGCCAAAGTGGTCCAATTGCCCTCCAAGGCAAAACGCGCTTCACGGCGCAATTCGGAATTGTGTTTCATATTTTAAGTGTTGTGTGGGTAATTTTCCAACAGTTTACGGCTGCAAAGTTACAAAATTCCGCCGACATACGCCGTCTCCGTCGCCTGTTTTTTGCAACTGTCCTATACGACAATGCACGTCGGCCACCCCTCAAACCGTCAGGTCGGCCATCACGGAACCACTCACAAAGAGCAACTTAGACGCAAGGCTTCGTCCGCCAAGGCCAGACAGCCAACCCATACACGCCAGCGGCAGAAAAACGCCAACAAATCACCCTTTTCCACCCGCCTTTCAAAATGAAAAGGGCAAAAACAAGCATTTTTATCCGTCCTTTCGTTGCTATTTCCTAAATAAGTCGTATCTTTGCCAGCGGAAACCTAATAACCAAAATATCTGAAACATGAAGAAAATCACTTTATTCTTTGCCGCGCTGGCTCTGTCTGCGGCGGCAAACGCACAAATCACGGCCGACGGCATTCTGGGCATGTGCCCCACCCTCCCTGCCGACTTTGAGATGATTGACAAGGCTGATGTCTTCCTTGAATTTGAAGGACATTGCAAGGAAGCCAGCGAGAAGGCCAACGAACTGGTGGGCAAGACCTACCAAAACACGTACCACCTCACCGACGCCCAAAAAGCGCAGATAGAGCAGGGCAAGAAGATGGCCGAGAAAATGCAGGGCATGACGCAGGAACAGCAGATGGCATACGCCATGCAGATGGCCAAGCAACGCACCGGCGGTATCGACGTGGCAGCCCTGGCCAAGATGTCGCCCGCACAGCGCGAAGCCGCAGCCGCCAAGCTGGGGAAGCAAATGATGGCTAATGCCCGCGTCAATGGTATGTCCATCGACGACATGCAAGCCCTGGCCAGTGTGAAGGATCCCAAGCAGCGTGCCAACATGGCCAAGCAAATGGGCCTCACCTACACGCCTGAGGAAGTCGCAGAGATGCAGCAGAAAGTGCGCAGCTCCGACCGCCAGCTCAAGAAGGTGGAAGCCCTCATTGACTCCAACAGCGATGTTAATAAAGACCTGCAGCACATCATGGAACTCGACCTCGCACGCGATAAAGTTATCGAAGAGGGCGTAGCGCTCTGGAAAAAGGAGTTCAATAACCGCTACGAACAACTCGTAAAAGCCCGCGAAGAGAACGGTTGGGACGACACGGGCAACGACCAGGGCGTCAACGAACGCTATATGGCTCTGACCGCACAGATAGAGAACCTCGTAAAGGACTTCTACACCCGCTACGTGCCCCTCTATCGCGCCAACGTGATGGAGCAGTTGGATTATATCCGCACCACCGCCATCCCCCACGCCATCAGCTACACCAACTCCCTGAAGGATGCGGGCCATGGCTCGGTTGGCGTGCCCGCCGAACTGGAGATGGGCCTCTTCTATCTCGACCGTGCCCGCCAGCTGGCCTACTATGAGGACGTGATGGAGAAAATCTTTGAGGACAAATAAAATAATGCTTTTAGGCACAAAACTGAATTTGTGGTTAAATTTACGGATAATTTACGGGCATTTACGTTAAAATAAAATAATTGCCTGCGGCGCTACGCAAATTACCATGAATTTATCGTGAATTTTATCGTAAATTATTCCTGTGCCAATTTGTATGTTGTTTCCTAAAATAAACCGCACACTTATTGTTTAACTCTTAATATCAAAAAAAAATGAAACTGACAAAATTCTTTGCTCTGCTGTTCGCTTTTTCAGCAATGACCTTCACTTTCACCGCCTGTGGTGACGACGAAGAAGACATCAACAATTACGAAGAGGAAATTGAAGACTCCAGAACCAGAGTTTCCTTCACCAAAGACACTCCCACTGAACTGGAACTCACCATTTCCAGACCTGGGGTTTACAATGAGATTTACAACGCTAAGTTTGACGGCAATGGTATTGTAACGAAGGTAACACTCTCTTTAGTCTATGCCAAAGAGGATATTGCCAAGAGAGCCTATGAAAATCTTAAAGAGGCGGATTCCACTGTCACGCTCAATGGAAAGACCGTCACCTCCGATATCACAGAAGCCTATTACGGTTACACCCGTGATGAAGTGCGCAAGATGTTTAATACTCTAAAGGACATGGTTTACTAATCACGAATAGAAAGGATTCATCCTTCGTCTAAGAGAGAGGGCTGCCAGTGATAACTCGCTGACAGCCTTTTCTGTTTTTATAGCGCCAAAGGTGCGACAGATTGGAGGATAGGGCGCTCTATTTACTTATGTTTGCCTCTTTATGGGAGCGCTGTAAGTGCGATGTAATTCAAGGCAAACTTATTCCGCCATTAAGTCGGCCATCACGCCATCGCTGATAAAAAGAGCCGCGGGCGTGAGACGCAGGACATCATCCGTCAGCGACAAGCGGCCGGCGGCGACGTGGGGGGCGGCCATGCGCAGGAGATAATCGCGGCGGTCGGCAGGCACTTCTGCCAGCCGAAGCCCTCTGGTCGTGCGCAGACGTGTAAACACAATTTCATCGTAAAGTTCATCGTCGCCGAGTACCTCAAGTTGGTGCGGCACATCGTCCGCCGCAGCGATGTAGGCTTTGAGGTCGGGAAGATTGGCTCGCCGTGTGCGCTGTCCATCGTAGCCGTGCGCACCAGGCCCCAAACCCAGGTAGGACGTGCCGTCCCAATAGGAAGAATTGTGCCGCGAAGCGTAGCCGTTCAAGGCAAAATTGCTGATTTCGTAATGCTCAAAGTGAGCTTCTTTAAGTCTTTTACGCAGAAGATTATACATCTCCAGCATTTCCCTTTCGCCTGTCTCACGGAAAGTCCCCTGTCGGAGGCGGCTGTGGAGCAACGTGCCAGGCTCTACACTGAGGGCGTAACTGGAAACGTGCGCCACGGGCAGGTTCAAAGCTTCGTCAATACTGCGGGCGAAGCTCTCCAGCGTTTGCCCCGGCAAGCCGTACATCAGGTCAATGCTCAGATTGCTAAAGCCCTCTCCATGGAGAAGGCCGACGGCACGGCAAGCCTCTTCGGCCGTATGGCGGCGGCCCACAGTCAGAAGTTCCTCATCCACAAACGACTGCACGCCCATGCTCACGCGATTGACGCCTGCCTCGGCAAGTCCCTCCGCCAGTTCGGCCGTTACGTCGTCAGGATTGACCTCCACCGTAATTTCGGCATCGGCAGCCACGGCGAAATGCGCCCTGACGGCCGACAGGATGCGTTGCAGGCGATTCACGCCCAACTGCGAGGGCGTGCCACCTCCCAGATAGACGGTAGCGACGGCTTGCCGCTGACGGCCAGCCATTTCACGGCACAAGGCCTCCACATAGCCATCCTTCAACTCCTCGGAAGTGGTGCTGTAGAAACTGCAATAGGCACAGCGCGTCTTGCAGAAGGGCACATGAATGTAAACTCCAGCCATACAATAAGCTACCACATACAAAAAAGTTAAGGATTAAAAGAAGGGAGTTTCTGAAATAAGCCTCAATACAGGCCAGACCTCCCTCGCTTTTAACTCTTAACTTCTTTAAGGCGTAAGTGTTGTGTGACGGACAGTTACTTCAAGGTAACCGTGATGTCCTTTTCTTCTTCGGTGGTGAAAACTTTGTCCTCACGCATCAGCCAGCCAAGGCCGAGGTAGAGTTCCTTCTCATTCTTCAGCTTTGCAGCCTTCTTGAGTTCCTTCCCGGTGAGGGTGCCGTTCTCGTTCAGGGCGCCCCAGATTGCGCCGGCAATTTCGCCAGCCTTCGTTGTCATCATAATGGTTGTTTTTTTAAGTTGGTGTGGTTATGCTTTGTTTTCGAGTGCAAAAGTACGACTTCCTATGGATTTTTTTGTGTTTTTCTTTCAAAATTCGCACTTTACGCGGAAGCGTGCAGGCTTTTTGTCAAGACAATGTGGCAAGATTACAGATAAATTCGTATCTTTGCAGCGTGAAAGGCCGGCAAGGCTCCCACCTTCCGCCCTGTCCAACCCCTAAAAAATCTCAAACACAACCATGTACACCGTAAGCGAACTTAACGACCGTTTGATTGACCTGGCCTTCTCCGAAGACATAGGCGACGGCGACCACACCACCCTCTGCAGCATCCCCGCCGACGCAATGGGAGCGCAAAAACTTTTGGTAAAACAACCCGGCATATTGGCCGGCGTGCGCATAGCCCGCGAAGTGTTCCACCGCTTCGACCCCGAACTCACCATCGAGCAGTTCCTCAACGACGGCGACGCCATCCAACCCGGCGACATCGTGATGATTGTCCGCGGTCGCGTGCGCTCTCTCCTCCAGACGGAGCGCCTCATGCTCAACATCGTGCAGCGCATGAGCGGCATCGCCACAATGACGCACAAGTATCAGCAGGCCCTCATCGACGCCGGCACGAAGACCCGCGTGCTCGACACCCGCAAGACCACGCCCGGTATGCGCATGTTGGAAAAAGAGGCCGTGAAAATCGGCGGCGGCACGAACCACCGCATAGGTCTCTTCGATATGATTCTGCTCAAGGACAACCACGTCGATTTCTGCGGCGGCATCCACAACGCCATCACCCGCGCCAAGGAATACTGCAAGGCCAACGGCAAGGACCTCAAGATTGAGATTGAGGTGCGCAACTTCCAGGAACTGGAGGAGGCCCTCGCCGAGCACCCCGATCGCATCATGTTCGACAATTTCACGCCCGAAGACACTGCCCGAGCCGTCCAGATGGTGAACGGCCAGTGCGAGACGGAGAGCAGCGGCGGCATCACCTTCGACACCATGATTCCCTACGCCCGTGCCGGCGTCGATTTCATCTCCTTCGGCGCCCTCACCCACAGCGTCAAGGGCCTCGACCTGAGCTTCAAGGCCGTGAATGAGTAAAATAAACTTTTGAGGAATGGGGCTATCGCCCCCATGCCTATGTGCAGAAAACGGCCTTGCAAACCTCCTACGGCGGCTTGCAGTTCCGCTTTCAGCATATAGGCAACGCTCCTTCGGAGCATCATATTCCTCAAAAGAAACAAAGGCTTCGCAAACAAAGCCCTACGGGAAATCAGTCATTGTTCCCATGATACTAAAACAGAAAGAAAACCTTCCGACAGAGACAAAGCAAGCCCTCAAAGACTATGTGTACGATATTGTAGGGTGCCTCATGGACGTGACCCGCGAATTGCCGTGTGCTCTGCCGGAATACATCTATCAAGAAGCACTGGCTAAAGTTCTGGCAGAACGCGGCATCAGCTTTCACAAGGAGTACCGCCACCACCCCGTCTTCCATGGAGTGCAGTTGGAGGCCTTCCTCAAGATGGATATAATGATAGAGCGTGAGAGAGGCAACATCATCATAGAATGTAAAGCCATTGACAAGATTTCAGCCCACGAGCGCCAACAACTCTTCTCCTACATGATTGCCACAGGCTTCCCCATCGGTATTCTCGTCAACTTCGCCAACTACCCTCACCCCTACATTGAACGCTACTATTTCGACAAAAGCGACATGACCCTCACCGCCTTCTAACATAAACCCAAGAGAAAGGACATATAAGAACGCACCTCCACACAAATTTCCACCTCAAGGGCTCACACGTTCTCATTATTTCCCGCAGGGCTTTATTTGCTCGAAGAGCCTTTATTTCTTTGCCGAAGTTCCCGAGTGCCGTAAGGCACGGCCCTGTATCTGGGCAGAGGCAGCGGGAACGCCGAGAGCAGCGAGGCGCTCACGAAAGACGCGGCACAGAATACAGGACAGAGGCTCGCAGAGCCGGAACTGCTGCAAAGATTTATTTTCTAACAATAAAATAATATGAAGAAACTTTTCATTCTCCTATCCCTCACCCTCCTTTCCCTCGCTCCGTCATTGGCTTGCACCAACTTCCTCATCGGTAAGAACGCCTCCGCCGACGGCAGTACAATGATTACGTACAACCAGGATTCCTACGGTATGTACGGCCACCTCGTGTATCTCCCCGCCGCCGACCATCCCGCCGGTGCCGTGCGCAAGATATTCGACGGCGACACCAACCACTACTACGGCGACATTCCCGAAGTGGCCCACACCTACCAGGTCGTCGGCTACATCAATGAGCACCAGCTCGCCATTATGGAGACGACCTTCGGCGGACGCCTCGAACTCGCCGACACCATCACCGGCAAGATAGACTATGTCAGCCTCATGCACCTCGCCCTGCAACGCGCCAAGACGGCACGCGAGGCCATCAAGGTGATGACCGACCTCGTGGCCGAATACGGCTACGCCTCCGAGGGCGAGTCCTTCTCCATTGCCGACCCCAACGAGATATGGGTGATGGAGATGATAGGCAAGGGCCCCGGCCGCAAAGGTGCCGTATGGGTGGCCCAACGCATCCCCGACGATGCCATCTGCTGCCACGCCAACCAGAGCCGCATCCACAAGTTCAACATAAAGGACAAGCAGAACGTCATCTGCAGCAAGGACGTCATCGACTTCGCCCGCGAAAAAGGCTACTTCACGGGCAAGGATGCCGACTTCTCCTTCTCCGCCGCCTACTCGCCCGCCAACCTCGAAACGCAGCGCTTCTGCGATGCCCGCGCCTGGAGCTTCTTCAACAAGTGGGTGGACGGCATGGAACGCTACCTGCCCTTCGTTGATGGCCGCCACTGTCAGGAAAACCCCGAAGTGATGCCCCTCTGGTTCGTACCCCGTCAAAAACTCTCACTCGCCGACGTGATGAACGCCATGCGCGACCACTACGAAGGCACCCCCTTCGACGTGCAGAAGGACCTCGGACAGGGACCCTGGGAAATGCCCTACCGCCCCACCCCCCTCTACTTCAAAGGCCCCGACGGGCAAGTTTACTTCAACGAGCGCCCCATCTCCACGCAGCAGACCGCCATGACCTTCGTCGCACAGATGCGCTCATGGCTGCCCAATGCCGTGGGCGGCGTACTCTGGGTGGGCAACGACGACCCCAACATGTGCGCCTACACCCCCATCTACTGCCAGGCCGACCGCGTGCCCGAATGCTACGCCGAAGGCACGGGCAGCGACACGGAGTTTTCGTGGAAGTCCGCCTTCTGGGTAGAGAACTGGGTGGCCAATATGGTGTATCCCCGCTACTCCGTCATCTTCCCCGAGCTCCAGAAGGAGCGCGACGCCATTGAGGAAGCCCTCCTCAAAGCCCAGAGCGACATAGAAGCCAAGGCCGTCCGCCTCTGCGAAGAAGGCCACCACACCGAGGCCCGGCGCCTCCTCTCCGGCTACGGCGTACGCAAGGCCCAAGGTATGCTCGCCCGCTGGAAGAAACTCGGCGAGAAGATAATCGTGAAGTACAACGACATGGCCGTCAAGAAGGAGAACCCCGACGGCACCTTCAAGAAGACCCCCGACGGCCTCGCCGTACCCCCCGAGCGCCCCGGCTACCCCATGACCTACCGCAAACAGATCATCGAGCAGACAGGCACCCGCTTCCTCGACAACTAAGCCCTCCCCCTGCCCCACTCCACACCATCCCGGTTGCCATGCTACGCACACAAGCCAAAACCATAACCGCCCTGCTCCAGCAATTCCTGCGGAGCAACGGCCTCGAAACGCCACTCCGCGAACACCGTCTCATCAAGGCATGGCCCGAAGTCGTCGCGGCGCAGTATGGCGAAGCTGCGGGCCGTCGCCTCATCACCGCCACCCAAAGCCTGCGCATCGAGAACCAGACGCTCCACGTCTCCCTCACCTCCCCTGCCCTGCGCCAGCAACTCCGCATGACGGCCCCCGCCCTCATCGCCGCCCTCAACGAAGCCGCAGGCGCACAGGTCATCACCTCACTCGCACCGCATTGACACGAGCCCCCCGCCCCGCCGCGAGCCTCACCGCAATCGAGTAGGAGGTAAACGCTAATCATAGGCGTTTATCTCCTACTTTCACGTTTACCGACCTCTCACACCACCGTACGTGCCGTTCGGCATACGGCGGTTCCTATCTTGGATTCCATTCGAGATACGAATCCATCAAGCTCACATAGCCTTTTAGCTTCATGTTCTCATTCGTGATTGCACGATGCAATATATAGCTGTCAGCTATGCGCCAATAGCCTTGACGAGTGTTGCCCCACATATAGGCGTAGTATTTGTCTATGCCACATTTAATAAGGTTTGCCACCTTTGTCTTTGGCTTCTTCCAAGCCTTCCATATACACATGCGTATTCTACGTCTTAACCATTCGTCTGTTTCCAGGCAGAGACGTTTCATATTGGCAAGGTGATAGTACCCTACCCACCCTTGTATGTACTCTTTCAGCTTCTGCTTCCTCTTTTCGTAACCCCATCCATTGCTTCGACTCGTCATTTCTTTTAGCCTTGACTTCATCTTTGCCTTGGATTTTGGGTGTACGGTGAGTTGGCATTTGCCTTTGTGCATATAAAAGGAATAGCCAAGGTATTTCACACCTCGTATGTATGAGACTACCGTCTTTTCCTTGTTCACCTTTAGGAATAGTTTTCCCTCAATGAATTTGGTGATTGACTCTCGTACGCGCTCTGCTGCACGCTTGGTCTTGCAGAATATCATCGAGTCATCGGCATAGCGTACAAAGGGGTGTCCTCTGCGTGCGAGCTCCTTGTCCAATTCGTTCAGCATGATGTTGCTGAGCAGTGGACTCAGTGGTCCTCCTTGCGGAGTACCTTCCTCGCTCGCATGCCACATTCCTTTGTCTATGACTCCGCTTCGAAGATATTTGTGTATAAGGCTGACTACTCTGCCGTCCTTGATGGTGCGGCTGAGTATCTCTATGAGCTTGCTGTGGCTCACTGTGTCGAAGAAGCGTTCGAGGTCAAGGTCAACTACGTATCTGTAGCCTTCATTGACTATCTTCTGCACTTCTCGCAGTGCGTTAAGGCATCCCCTTCTTGGACGGAAGCCGAAGCTCCGCTTGGAGAATTGGGGCTCATAGATTATTGTCAGTACTTGGTTGATGGCTTGTTGCACCATGCGGTCAACCACGGTGGGTATGCCCAATAGGCGCATCTTGCCGTTGTCCTTGGGTATCTCCACCCTTCGGACGGGATTCGGACGGTATGTACCGTCAAGCAAGGAGCGTATCAGTTCATCCTTATTAGCCTTTAGCCATGGGAGCAACTGCTCGCATGACATCTTGTCGGTACCGCCACATCCCTTGTTCCTCACTACTGCCTTGTAGGCTGCGTTGAGGTTGTCGGGGCTAAGGATTACTTCCAGTAAATGCTCCTTGTCGAATGGAACTTCCACGATGTTGTCTTCGGTCATCCATATGAAAGTCTGCACTCCCCCATACATTTCGGATTCCGTCCTATTCCTTTGGGGGCAGTCATTAGCAAGGGCTGATGTTTTCTGCATTCTATCTTTCATGAGGTAACTTTCAATTACTAATCGTTTAATTGTTAGGTTCAGTCCTTCGTGGGGCGTTACCGATTACTCCACTACTATGACTTCGGCTGACTTCTCACGGCAAGCTTTACTCCATGGCTTTTGTAAGAGCAACTAATCACCATGTCCGTGAGACCTCCTCGGATAAGGACATTGTCTTTCCATCTTATGCCTACTTCATTTACACCAACCGTTCCGAATAGCTATCGGGCTTTGGTTTGTATTGCAACCTTACCCACGGTCAAATGCCTTATATGAAGTTTCTGTTCGTTAGACCAGATGTTTGCCGACGGCTTCCTTCAGATTCCACCTCGCAATGGACACCCTTGCCTTGGGCTATGTGATTCCCGCTATTAGGGCTCACTCGGGACTTACACCCGTTAGACAATGCTCATGCCGAGCGTACAATAAAGCCCCCCGCAGCGAAAGCCCCTTTCGCCGTGGGGGGCTTCCCTTATGCCGGAAGCCGCACCGCCCCCCCTGTTTGAGGCAATTCTATACTATTTGGCACGTATTGGAAATACCGGTATCCGGGAAAGCTTAAAAGTCCTGAAAGGACGGCATAACGGAGGGTAGGGCGTGAGTCCCTCACTCCAACACCCTTTTCTTTGGGAGCGCTGTAAGTGCGACATGTTTCAAGTAAAGTGGTAATTATATCGCACTTACAGTGCTCCCGTAAAGAATCAAACACAAAAGATAGGGCTCGCGCCCTATCCTCCAATCTGACGCACCTTCGGTGCTTTGCCATTGCAAGTCAAAAGGGCAGCCCCCTCGCATTGAAATCCTCTAAACCTCCAGCATTTACAAAGGAAGCAGAAGGTAACGCTTGTTTTCCCGGACAACAATAATTTTCTTCCCTTTGTGCCTAATGTTTTCAGATAGCCATCTTCCCATCTTATTTCCCGCAGGGTTTATTTGCCCGCAGGGCCTTTATTTCTTTGTGGGAGGCGTAAACCCACCGATGAGGAGGAAGGAAAAAGGGGGAAATGACATTTACTTTTTTTGACTTCCTCCGCAGCGGGGAGAGGGAGCAAAGCGGACGATACCACAAAGTTTATTTTCTTCTATTTGTGCCTAATGGTATGTTATTCCCTTTTGTTTATGGGGAATTTCACGCCCTTTAGCAGAATTAAACCCGTCGGTACACGTGTGCCGAGAGTTCGGTACACGTGAGACGAAATCTCTGCACACGTGAGCCAAGACCTCGACACACGTGTACCGACAAAACGGGAACAGGGGATAGTGCCCTTTACAAGAGCGATAATAAGCTGTAAAAGCGGGAACAGCTTGACTTCTGCAATGGTAAACAAAGCCATCGGTGGCTGGCAAAAAACTTCGGCCCCCCTCAATACTCCCAAGAGGTTATTCAGACTTTGCGAGGCTTTGTTACATCTCATTTTGCTATCTGCGCATTGCACTTATACCCCCCCCTAATTTCTTTGTGCGTAACGACCACTTTCCCGTGCAATTGTTTGGCGATGTGCGGAATAACTTGTATCTTTGTTGGGCATAAGAATCTCAAAACAAGACAACCAACCCAACAAACCAATGGCAAAACTAAAATCTCTATCGGCTCTGCCGCTTCTGCTACTCGCAGCACTCCTCCCTTCCTTGGTGAAGGCGCAGGACGTAAACCTTGACCTGACGGCGCAAACCGCTACGGGCGACAAAGTGAATGTAACGGTAAACGGCTGTACGTTTACCTACGACATGGCCACATCCCCTAACACGGGCGCTTACATGAATTATCTTGGCGATTTGTATAAGTTCAAGATTAGCTCTTCCGACAAGAAAATCGCCGTGATAGAACTGGTGGGGCGCGGCAATGTGAACAATGTTTCAAAGCCCACCGACGTGAATGTTGAGCTGGGCGGGGGCACTTTCGACCACCACCCTGGCGGCACTTCCGTATGGAAAGGCACGGCCAACACCGTGCAGTTCGGAGCGGCTTCCGGCTCCACCTATACGGTTCAGCGCATTCGTGTGTGGTACGAAGGCACGGAGTATGTCCCCGGCGGCTCGGGAGACGGCGACGATGACCCCAGCGGCGACGACGTAACCGGCACGCCCATCGTGCGCACCCCTTCCGTACCTGTCAATGGCAAGGCCGTGAAGATGGCCATCGTAACCGTGAAGCAGTTTAAGGAAGTAGCTGAGGAGTATGCCCTCTGGAAGACGCAGCAGGGATATGATGTGACTGAAATCTATGTGGATGACCTCAAGCAGGGTGCCAACGACCAGAATATTGATGATATGGATGCCTATGCCAAGCGCATACACCCCATATTGAAGGAACTCCGACCTGCCTTCGTGCTTATCATGGGCGATTACGAGCAAGTGCCTGCCTTTAAGGGTACGAAGGCATACCCTAATAACTATGTAACCGACTACTTCTACGGCGAATACTCGGGCGACTATTTTCCCGAAGCCTACGTGGGACGTTTCTCTGGCTACACAGCCGACGAAATCAAGGCGCAGATGGACAAAACGAAGTATATGTCTTTAATTAGCGCCTCTGAAGGCAGTTGGATGAACACTTCTCTTGGACTTCACAACCGTGCAGGTAATCTAACGACCGCCCCTGGATATGACTACGTGATGAATTACCTGCGCAGTATTCCAAATGTGACAGTCAATGAAACAAGTGCCGGATACAATACTACAATCAACGACTACATCAATCAGGGAAGCGCCCTTGTAACTTACTATGGCCATGGCTATCCAAATTCTTTCAATGGAGAATATCAATTAGCGGATGCCCAACAGCTCACAAACGAAAACCGCTATCCCCTCTTTATCACGATGACTTGCCTCACTGGTAAGTTTGATAATGGCTGGCAGGAAGTGCTATGTATGGCCGAACAGATGCAACGTATGCCCAAGGCAGGCTCGGTGGCCTATATCGGCGCCACCCGCGAAAGCTACGACTGGCCTAACATTCACTTTATGAAGGGCGGCAAGCAGGGCGACAACACTTATCTGGGCTTTATGGCCAGCATGTTCCCTACTTCCGACAAAGACCCTCTCAACCAGCACGCCCGCACTCTGGGTGAAGGCGTGGCAATGGGCAAGTACGGTGTAAACGCTTATCAGAAAAGTAGTGCTGAATTCAGTAGCGAATACTATGTGCTGTTTGGCGACCCCACGTATCAGCCCTACTGCAAGGCTCCCCTCACCATGCAGGTGAGCGCACCTGCCAATGCCGTGGCCGGTCATGTCATCAAGGTAACGGCTGCCCCCAAGGCCGTGGTGTGCATCAGCGCAGGCCGCAACATTGTAGCTGTGGGCCTTACCGACAGCGAAGGCCACATCTCCCTGAAGATAGCAACTGCTGCCACAGCTGGCACTTACACGCTCTATTGCTCCGCTCCCACTTATACCGACTGGCAGGGCAGTATCACAATTGCCGCCAACGACGGCAAGGAAGATACCGACCCCTTCACTCAGAACATTCTTAAGCCTGTGCTGACCGCCTCCGACGTCATCGACCACGAGACGGCCCAGACGGTTAATAACCAATGGAAGCAGGTTATTGTGTCTGGTGAATCTGGAGCGAAGTATGACACATGGGTGTCCAGCGACTTGAAGGACTGCGTCAATATGCGTAATGAGTATAACCTTTGCGGCATCGTTACCACCAAGACAGCCGGTTGCGTGCGCAAGGTCAGCATTGATTGGCTCGCTCCCGCAGGAAAGCAAGACTGCATATCCGTGTTCGGTTCCAACACGCCGTACAGCGTGGCCTCCGATGTATGGGACGACAGCAAAAAGGGTACGCTCATCGGTACCATCGTGAAGGGCGTGAACGATGAGTTAGTCATTCCCACCAACTATGCCTACGTAGCCCTGCGTGCCGAAAATCTTGACTGCTTTATGAACAGCATCACCATCGGCTGGGGCGGCGAGACCTTTGAAGTGGAAGAAGAATACCTCAAACCCTCCACCTTCGACTTCGATGACTTCACTCGCAAGAAGGTGCTCATTGAGAAGTTTACAGGACAGGGTTGCCAGTATTGCGCCGGCGATGATGCTACACTTGCCAAGTATTTGGACGAAAAGAAACTCCATGACAAGGTTTATGAAATGCGCCACTACTGCTATCCCGACCCTGTGAGAGAAGGCTATCTACGTATTCCTGCCATACATAACCTTTTGAACGTGGCATGGGAAGTCAATTCTTATCCTAACTATATGGTTGATCGTTGTGCCTACAATGGTGCTAGATCAGAAACCAGTACGATGGGTAAAGCCTCGGTGATAGCCAATCTTGACCGCGTGAACGACCGTCTTGAAAAACCCTGCCTCGTCAGCCTTTCCCTCGACGGCTCAACCTACAATCCCTCCACACGCGAAATAAAGATAGTCGCCAGCGGAAAAGTATCTGACAAAGAACTCCCAGATCTCCGAATTTGCGCCTTTATCACACAAAGCGGCATTGTAGCTTATCAGAACAAGATGGGCAATAACTATGTACACAATGGTGTGTCGCGCGATTTCCTTACTTCGGAGGTTCACGGTGATGTGCTGGAGACGCGTGAGGATGGTGTGTTCCAGAAGACCTATACCTACACTCTTCCCGACCGCCTTGGCTTTGTAGATACCAATGCCAACAATATGGATGTGGTTGTGTTTGTTAGCTCGTGGGACAACTACAGTTCAAACAGCATGGCTGAAAAGAACTTTGAGAACAGCATGGTGTACAACACCGACAACGTGAACATCGGCTCGCTGCCCTTCCACGCTTTGCCCCCCGTCCTTCCTGGCGACAACAAGCCCTACGAAGTAACCATCGGCGCAACAGGTTTCAGCACGCTCTACTGCGACAAGGACCTCGTGGTTCCCGAGGGCGTAACGGCCTACGTGGCTTACGAAAGCGAGAGCGGCAGCAGCCTTATAACAAAAGAGCTGGCCGACGGCACCATTCCCGCCAAGACCGCCGTCGTCCTGCAAGGCACGCAAGGCGTACACAGCTTCACGGTTTCTCCCAAGAAACTCACGGCATACACAGGCCGTAATGAGTTGAACGGTACGCTTGAACGCGTTTCGACCAGCAGCCTTGGCGGTACCATCTATGTGCTGGCCCAGCCCGCAGGAAAGAGCGTGGGCTTCTACCGCTATACAGGGGACATGCTCCCCGCGCACAAAGCCTATTTCCGCGAAGTGAACGGAAAGGTGCAGGGATTTGAGCTGAACTTCGGCGGCGAGGGCGATGTTGTTACCGCCATCGACCGGCTATCAACCGTAAACTCTCAGCTTTCAACAGCCTACGACCTTCAGGGCCGTGCCCTGCGACAGGGTAAGTCCGCTCCCCAGCGCGGCCTCATCCTCCAGAACGGCAAGAAGCTGATGGTACGTTAGCCCTTCGCCCTCGGCGAACATCACGCACAGAAAGAGTACAGAGCGCAAGCCCTGTGCTCTTTTCTGTTTACTACGGCGACGCATTCGACGCATTCGACGCAGAAAAATGACTATGCGCGTGCGCGCACGTATATATTTATTGAGCGCCGAAGGTGCGGCAGATTGGAGGATAGGGGGCGAGTTCGCATCTCCGTGCCACCATACGCTCAGGCATTCGCCCCGTCCATTCACCGTGTTTTAGTCCGAAAACGGGCAGTTTTAGGCCAGTATTCCGAATAATCGTTAATTTTTCGGATGAAGACATGCGAAAACTCATGGTTTTTCATACTTTTGCATTTGAAACCTTATTTAGACCTTTATATACTTACGAATCTCTGAAATATGAACGGAACTTTTATCAGATTGCTGTCCGTTGCAGCGGTGATGTGCTGCACCGTGAGAACATGGGCCGATGTGCCTCCTACGACGGTAATAGGCGGAAAGACCTATTACGAACTCGACATTTTGTGAAACATTTGGACGAGGTGTTTACTGATTCAGACGAAATACATGACTTTACATGTGGGTGTGAGATTCTCGACATCAATCTATATAAGCATTATCACCAGTATAGCTTTGCACGACACGAATTGAGAGGTGACGCTTTTCATATTGTCTCGCGAGAAAAAGGCAAAAAGAAGGCGGTCACTCGGACCGCCTGAACAGTGATTTTACCATTTAAGACTCGAACAGGACTGTATGGCCTGTACGTGAGCTACCTGACGTTGAAGGCCAGGAAGGGGGGCCGCTCTATCCTGTCACCTATCTTTACGGGGAAGTCATCCTCCTGCGGTCCGAGCAAGAGTATGTCGCCCTGCCTGACCGTGAAATAGCGGCTGACTTCAGCCAGGAGCGCGGCGGCTTCGGCTTTCTGACGGGGGGACATTTCGTCCACGGGATGCCACTCGCCTATGCTGACGGCATCGTCGAAGCCGAAGCCTTGCGAGGGGGGCAGAGCGGGGGTGTGGATGTTGGCCACCGTGGTGACGGCATCGTAGTAGCGTTCTGCCCAGCGCCGGCCTATGTTCTTGCCCAGCCGGTTCAGCCGCAGGGCCCACTCGATACGGCACAGGCAGGGGTCGGCATATGGCGGTATGAAGAAGGGGCGCTTGTTGATGTGGATGGCTGTGTCGGGCATCGTGTAGATGCTGCCGTCGGTGTGGCGTGCGAGGAATTTCATAAAAAAGAAGCCCCCCTAAATCCCCCCTTTGGGGGGACTTTCTAAGAGGGTCGGTGTCTAATTAAACAGGTTAGCATTCCTAGCGGTGCTCTCCCCCAGGGGGGAGCGGGGAAGGGGCTAAAATTCTGCCGTCTTGGGGGTACGGGGGAAGGGAATAACGTCGCGTATGTTTTGCATTCCGGTTACGAAGAGGATGAGGCGCTCGAAACCGAGACCGAAACCGCCGTGGGGGCAGGTGCCGAAGCGACGGGTGTCGAGGTACCACCACATGTCCTTCATAGGGATGTTGCGGTCGTTGATTTCGCCCATGAGTTTGTCGTAGTTTTCTTCACGCACGCTGCCGCCGATGATTTCGCCTATCTGGGGGAAGAGGACGTCGGTGCCCTGGACGGTCTGCTGCATGGGCTTGCCGCCGAGGGTGGGGACTTCGTCGTCAATCTTCATATAGAAGGCTTTGATGGCCTTGGGGTAGTGGGTCATTATGACGGGCTTCTGGAAGTATTCTTCTACGAGGTAGCGCTCATGTTCTGAGGCTAAATCGTCACCCCAGTTGCAGGGGAACTCAAACTTGCGTCCGCCCTTGATGGCCTCTTGCAGAATCTCTACGCCCTTGGTGTAATCCAAACGCACGAATTCGGTCTTCAGCACGCCTTCGAGGCGCTCGATGAGGCCTTTGTCTATCATCTTGTTGAGGAACTCGAGGTCGTCGCGGCAGTTGTCGAGGGCCCAGCGCACGCAGTACTTGATAAAGTCTTCTTCGAGGTCCATGAGGTCGGCGAGGTCGATGAAGGCCACTTCGGGCTCTATCATCCAGAACTCGGCGAGGTGGCGGGGTGTGTTGGAGTTTTCGGCGCGGAAGGTGGGGCCGAAGGTGTAGATGGCACCGAGGGCGGTGGCGCCGAGTTCGCCTTCGAGTTGGCCGCTGACGGTGAGGGAGGTCTGCTTGCCAAAGAAGTCGTCGGAGTAGTCTATCTTGCCGTCTTCGCCTTTTTTGAGGTCGTAGAGGTTCTTGGTGGTTACCTGAAACATCTGGCCGGCTCCTTCGCAGTCGCTGGCGGTGATGAGAGGCGTGTGGAAATAGTAGAAGCCATGCTCGTGGAAGTAGGTGTGGATGGCCATGGCCATGTTGTGGCGTATGCGCATGACTGCTCCGAAGGTATTGGTGCGCAGGCGCATGTGGGCGTGCTCACGCATGTATTCAAATGACTGGCCCTTTTTCTGCATGGGGTAGTCGGCGGCGCAGGTGCCGAAGAGAGTGATGCTTTCGGCCTGAACTTCGGAGGCCTGGCCTGCTGCGGGGCTCTCTACGAGGGTGCCGGTGACGCTGATGCATGAACCGGTGTTGATTTGCTTGAGCATTTCAGCGTCGAACTTGGTGGGGTCAAGCACAATCTGGATGTTCCTGATGGTGCTGCCGTCGTTGAGCTGGATGAAGTCCACGGCCTTGCTGGAACGGTGCGTGCGGACCCAGCCCATCACAACCACGGGCTCGCCGTAGGCGGTGCTTTTCAGGGCATCAATAATCTTTGTCCTTTTCATCTTTGTGGATTGGCATTTGTTCAGAAGTGCCAATTATGCATTATTATTTATTAATTGTACATTCTACTCAAACGCTCCCATACGAAGCATGTTTACTTCCTCTTCGGTGAGGTAGCGCCAGTCGCCTCGCTTGACGTTTTTCTTGGTGAGACCGGCGAAGAGGACGCGGTCGAGCTTGACGACGTGATAGCCCAGGCTTTCGAAGATGCGGCGCACTATGCGGTTTCTGCCGCTGTGGATTTCGATGCCGATTTGCTTCTTGTCGGTTTCGCTGGCATACTCTATGGCATCGGCCCGTATTTCGCCGTCGTCGAGTGTAATGCCTTCGGCTATCTGCCGTATGTCGGCTGCCGTTACGTTGTGGTCGAGCGTAACGTGGTAGATTTTCTTCTTGAAGAAGCGGGGATGCGTGAGCTTGGTGGCCAGGTCGCCGTCGTTGGTAAGAAGGAGTACGCCCGTGGTGCCACGGTCCAGCCGGCCTACAGGATAGATGCGCTCAGGGCCAGCCTTGCGTACCAGTTCCATCACGGTCTTACGTTCCTGAGGGTCGTCCGTCGTAGTAACGTAGCCCTTTGGCTTGTTGAGCAGGACATAGAGTTTCTTTTCTATGGTTACGAGGTCGTTGTGGAAGCGTACCTCATCGGAGCGCAGCACCTTGGTTCCGAGTTCGGTTACGACCGTGCCGTTCACGCTCACCACGCCGGCCTCGATGTATTTGTCGGCATCACGGCGGGAGCATACGCCGGCATTGGCCAGATAGCGGTTCAGGCGGATGGGCTGACTGGGGTCGATATGGGTTTCGGCGTATTCTATGCGCTTCTTCTGGCTGTAGATGGGTTTAGGGCCTCCGGGGCGACGTTTCTGCGTGTTGCGGTTGAAGGCTCCGGGGCGGTTGGAACTGCTGCCTTCACGGCGCTGGAAACCACCTTCACGGGACTGAAAGCCACCTTCACGGCGCTGGAAACCGCCCTCACGGGGCTGATAGCCGCCCTCGCGGCGTTGAAAACCGCCTTGACGGGGCTGATAACCGCCCTCACGATTGCCTGCCTCGCCTTCGCGGCGCGGCTGATAGCTGCCCGGACGGGGTGAATAGCCCTGACGGGGGGCATAACCCGTGCGACGGAATCCCTGTTCCTGCGGCCCGCCGGCACCTTCGCCTGCGGGCTTGAAACCAGGCCGCCGATAGGTTGAATTGTCCCGCCGATAGGCTGAACTGTCCCGCCGATAGGTTGAACTGTCCCTTTGATAGGGCGGGCGGGCGTTTGACTGATCGCTTCCTTCGTTGCGATAATAGCCGCCCTCACGGCGGTAGCTGTTGCGGTCGTAACCTTGTGCGTTGCGATCGAATTGCGGACGACGACCACCCTCGCGGCGGTCCTCTCCATTGGGGTTAAATCCTTCGTACATTGTGCGATTGGAGTAGTTTGGATTGTGAATAAATTTGTAGGATTGGTATTTGCGACGGGCTTACATGCCCGTGTAGTTCGTGGGACTTATGCGGTGGAGTTCCTGCTTCAGCGCGGCAGGCACGTCAAGGCCTTCGATGAAATTGTAGATTGAAGCCTCGGTGATTTCGCTGTTGGTTCGGGTCAGGGCTTTCAGGGCTTCGTAGGGATGGGGGAAGCCCTCGCGGCGCAGGATGGTCTGGATGGCCTCGGCGCACACGGCCCAGCACTGTTCAAGGTCGGCATCGATGGTCTCGCGGTGCAGGAGCAGCTTGCCCAGCCCCTTCATGGTGCTCTGGAAGGCTATGAGGGCATGGCCCATGGGCACGCCTATGTTGCGTATCACGGTGCTGTCGGTCAGGTCGCGCTGGAGACGGCTGACGGGCAGCTTTGCAGCGAGATGTTCCAAGAGGGCATTGGCCACGCCGAGGTTGCCCTCGGAGTTTTCAAAGTCGATGGGGTTCACCTTGTGAGGCATGGCGCTGGAGCCCACCTCGCCGGCCTTGATTTTCTGCTTGAAATAGTTCATGGAGATGTACTGCCACACGTCGCGGTCGAGGTCGATGATGACGGTATGCAGGCGGCGCATGGCATCAAACACGGCTGCCATGTTGTCGTAGTTGCTTATCTGTGTGGTAAATGCCTCGCGCTTCAGGCCCAGCCGCTCACTTACGAAACGATCGGCAAAGCCGTGCCAGTCGCGGTCGGGATAGGCCACATGGTGGGCGTTGAAGTTGCCCGTGGCACCGCCGAACTTGGCCGTGAGGGGAATCTGGCGCATCAGTTCCAGCTGCTGCTCCAGGCGGTAGCTGAACACGCGGAACTCCTTCCCCAGACGCGTGGGGCTGGCGGGCTGGCCGTGGGTACGGGCCAGCATAGGGATGTCGGCCCATTGCCCGGCACGGTCGTTCAACTCGGCGATGAGGGCTTCCAGTTGCGGGTAATACACGCCTGCCAGCGCTTCCTTCAGCATGAGCGGGAAGGCCGTGTTGTTGATGTCCTGCGAAGTCAGGCCGAAGTGGATGAACTCCTTGAAGGACTCCAGCCCGCCGATGCGGTCGAACTGCTCCTTGATGAAGTACTCCACGGCCTTCACGTCGTGGTTGGTGGTACGTTCTATCTCCTTCACCCGGCGTGCATCCTCCTCGTCAAACGATGTGTAGATGCGGCGCAGGGCGGCAAACTGCCCCTGAGGGAACACGGCCAACTGCGGCAGGGGCAGCTCGCAGAGGGCGATGAAGTATTCAATTTCCACACGGATACGGTAGCGTATCAGCGCAAACTCGGAAAAATAAGGAGCCAACGGCTCTGTCTTGCCACGGTAACGGCCATCGATGGGCGACGTGGCGGTAAGAATGTCAAGGGGCATTGTCGGGGATGTTAGGGTGTGAGGGATAGAGATTCTGCTGTAGCGTTTTTTCGCGCCGGGAGATTGCACACTCTCCGCAAAAGACTGCACAGCACGTGCAAAGTTACTCAAAATCTGCATATCAAGCCCCATCTCCCGCCATCTTTCTGCAAAACACGGCCCACTGACCGCCCATATCGCATTCTGCACTTGGCAATTTGCGGTCTAACGTGACTCTCACACGACACGGCGACTGGCATGAAAGTTTTGGAGGATGCGCAGTTGCTGTCCGGCGGCGCAGCTTCCTGCCCCAACGCCAAACTTTCCCTCGCTTATTCGCACTCTGAGCTGCGCTCCAAGATACTTTCGCTCGGAAAAGTTCAAATTTCGCTGCGCTCATTTGGCTTTTCCCTCGCTTATTCGTATCTTTGCAGCCCGTTATGGCCAAACTACGCCTACATATACTCCTCTGCCTCCTCCTGCCGGCCACACTCTGCGCCTGGGCACAGGTGGGCGAACCCCGCAGCGAATGGCGGTGGGGCGTAAACGGCGGCGTAGGCTTCAACCGCGTGTCGTTCAGCCCCTCGGTTACGCAGAAATGGTTCTTCGGCCCCACAGCCGGCCTGACCGTGCGCTACACCTGCGAAAAGTACTACCACCTCCTGTGCAGCATACAGATGGAAGCCAACTTCACAAGCACAGGCTGGAAGGAAGACATCGTGCTGGCCGACGGCACCTACAGCAGCCAGACCGCACAGCCCCAAACCTATTTCCGCCGACTGAACTACATCCAAGTGCCCATACTGGCCCGCCTCGCCTTAGGCAAGGAGCACCGGGGCGCAAGCGGCTACCTCGCAGTGGGGCCGCAACTGGGCTGGATGATTTCCGAAACAGCCGAACACAGCACCTACTGGCAGCCCGACGACCGCATAAACAGCCGCAACCAGCAGTACGGCCTCAAGGTAAAAAACCGCTTCGACTACGGCATCACGGGCGGCCTCGGCCTCGAAGTGGGCACAGCCGCCGGCAGCTTCCTCATCGAAGGCCGCTACTACTTCGGCCTGGCCAACCTCTTCGGAGCCTCCAAGAGCGATGCCTTCTCCCGTTCCGCCAACGGCACCATCATCGGCAAAATCACCTACCTGCTGCCCGAACACAAGAAGCATGACAAGTAACACGCCAAGCGGCCACGCGCCGGCACACAGCGGCACCCCCGCACGCAGCGCAGGAAGCGGAGAGCGCGACATACAGATTGCAGACTACAACTATCCGCTCCCCGAAGAACGCATAGCCCGCTATCCCCTACCCCGGCGCGACCAGTCCAAACTCCTGGTATATCGCCCCGGACAGCCCATCGAAGAGCGCCGCTTCCACCAGATAGCCGACCTCCTGCCCGAAGGCAGCCTGATGGTCATCAACAACACGCGCGTCATACACGCACGCCTCCATTTCAAAAAGGCCACCGGAGCCGCCATCGAAGTATTCCTGCTGGAGCCCCACGCCCCCGCCGACTATCAGCAGAACTTCGCCCGACACGGCACGGTCAGCTGGATTTGCATGGTAGGCAACCTGAAAAAGTGGAAAGGCGAAACCCTCAGCCTCCCCTTCACCCTGCCCGGCGGCGGCACCGACACGCTCCTGGCCGAACGGGGCGAACCGCAGGCCACGGGCCACATCATACGGTTCAGCTGGTCGTCCGCCCTCAGCTTCGCCGAAGTCATAGAGCAGACAGGCGAACTCCCCATACCCCCCTACCTCGGACGCGCCACCGAAGAAAGCGACCTCCGCACCTACCAGACCGTCTATTCCAAGGTAGAAGGCAGCGTGGCAGCCCCCACGGCAGGCCTCCACTTCACCCCCGAAGTACTTGCCGCCATAGGCCAGCGCGGCATAGAACTCGGCGAAGTAACCCTCCACGTAGGAGCCGGCACCTTCCGCCCCGTCAAAACCGCCAGCATCGGCCAGCACGCCATGCACGCCGAATGGATAAGCGTCAGCCGCACCCTCATCGAGAAACTCATCGCCCACGGCAGCCGGAGCATAGCCGTAGGCACCACATCCGTACGCACCCTCGAAAGCCTCTACCACATGGGGTGCCTCGCCCACGCCCGACCCGAAGCCACCGACCTCAGTCTCGGCCAGTGGACACCCTACGAAGCCCCCGCCACCCTGACGGCCCAAGAAGCCCTGACGGCCCTTCTCCGCTGGCTCGACCTGCACGGCCTCGACCGCATACAGGCCCCCACGCAAATCATCATCGTGCCAGGCTACACCTTCCGCATAGTTAAGGCCATCGTCACAAACTTCCACCAGCCGCAAAGCACGCTCCTGCTCCTCGTGAGCGCCTTCGTCCACGGCGACTGGCACCGCATCTACGACTATGCCCTCGGCCACGGATTCCGCTTCCTCAGCTACGGCGACAGCAGCCTGCTCCTTTCATAACCCCCGCCTCAACAATCCCAAAAAACCATAACACCCAAATCCTATGTTACAAACCATCACCAACAGCAACTACAGCGAGGTACTTGCCTCCACCCTCCCCATCGTCATCGACTTCAGCGCCACATGGTGCGGTCCCTGCAAGAAAATCAGCCCCATCATCGACGAACTGGCCGAAGAATACGACGGGCGCGTCATCGTGTGCAAGGCCGATGTCGATGAAAACGACGACCTCACCCTCCGCTACGGCATCCGCAACGTTCCCACCGTGCTCTTCATCAAGGGCGGTGAAGTCGTCGACAAGACCGTAGGCGCACAGCCCAAAGCCACCTTCGTGGAAAAAATCAACGCCCTGCTCTAATGGCCAGCCTCGACGAAGAACTCCTCCTCGACAGCCAGACCGATGCCGAGGAAGTGGCCTACATCCGACAGAAGCTCAGCGAGGCAGGCCTGCCCCTGCCTGACGACGATGACATCTACTACCTCATCGACCTCCTCGCCGCCTACTATGCCGAAAGCGGCATACTCGAAGGCACGCCCGACGGTGAGGGCTACATCGACATCCCCATGGATGCCGTCGCAGAATACGTGGAACGAGCCGCCCCCCGCGAAATAGGAAAGACCTTCCCCCCCGACCTCATCGCCTGCGTGGCCGAAGCCGACCTCGAATTTGCCGAACGGCAGGAGTAGCCGCCGCAGTGTAACCACAAACAAACCGACTCTGCCCATGCTCCGATCATGGATAGAGCCGGTCTTGTTTTTAGGCAGGAAGGGCCATGACATGCCGTGTCCGCCCCCCAAAAAACGAAGCACCCTCCGATGGCGAAGAATACTTGCGATGGGGCAGCTTTACTTTCAACTATTTGTCAAGCGCTCTGTGCTGGCTTCCAGCCATCACAGAGCTTGCCAATTTCCTAATTTCCTCATTTGCTAATCTATATGCCTTTCTTCGGCTTCATCTGCAAATGGTAGATAACATGAAGACTGGCGTAGCTGCGGACGGTGTTCGTCCATGTTTCGGTCAGGCCCTGGGCGGTGAGGACGTGGGTGACGTTGGTGAGCTGGTGGAGGAGGTCAAAACCTACGGCGCGGAGGGTCCATTGCTTTGTCTTGCCCACGCGGGTAGAGAGGGCGGCGTTCCACACCCATTCGGTGGTGTTCATACGGGCCTCGCGGTAGCCGCGGCGGAGATTGAGGCCCAGGTCGGTGTCGAAGTCGATGGTCCATTTGTCCTTGCCTACGGCGGGGAAGAGGGGCGTGGAGAAGGTGAGGGAGTAGTTCCGGTCGTTGTAGCGGAGGTGCTCGAAGGAGGCGCGGGGAGAGTTTACGTCGTTCCAGGTGATGCGCCCGTTGAACTCCACGCGCATCTGGTTGAGGTTGTAGGAGAGGCGGACGTTGGAGCGTATGCGGTGGTTGAGCACGAGCGACTTTACGGGGTCCTCGCCTGTGGCATCGGAGACGAAGCCCACGCTATGGGCGAAGGTGTAGCGCAGGCCTGCGTCACCGTTGAAATGCTTGGCCTTGTCGAAGGCGCGGCCGTAGGTCACGCCCGCCGTGCCCCACCAGTTGCCCTCGGTGTTGAGGGGCTGCGTGGTGCTGACGCCCGTGGTGCGGTCGTAAGTGACGGCATCCATACATTTGTGCTGCGTGACGTTGAGTTGGGCATTGGCGTTGAGCCACTCGCTGTGTTTGAGGCTGTTGAACTTGTAGCCGAGGTTGGTGTCGTGGCTGACGGCCATGCGCAGGCGGGGGTTACCCTTGCGGATGTAGAGCAAGCTGCCGTTGTCTGTTACATCGATGAGGTCGTTCATGCCAGGGAGTTCCGGCTGGAGTTGATACGAGGCGCTGAATCCGCCACAGCGCACAGCCACATTGGGGGCGAAGTAGATGTCCCGCCGGTGCAGTTGCTGCACGGTGGCATTGCGGCTGTCGGTGATGCTGCGCCGCACGATGTGCAGAGGCAGGGTAGCGTTGAAATGGAAAGAGTTCTTGGGGTTATGGCCCACGATGGAGTATGAGGTCAGTTCCACCCCGTGGTCATCCTTCGTCTCGCGGGCGTTATAGGAGTTGGGGATGTTGAGCTGCCAAAAATCGTCGGAGGTCTCGTCCCAGTAGGGAGAGGGCTCCGTGGGGTCGTCGGGCAGGATGCTGATGATGGGGAGTGCGTTCTTGTAGAGGCGGCGGTCGGAGTGGGAACTGTTGTGGTTGAAGCGATAGGCCAGTTTGCCGTTGATCCACCCGCGCTTGCGGAGAAGCATAAACAGTTGGTGCGAGATGCCGGCATTATAGCTGAAGTTGTGGCTCGGAGACTGCGTGCGCATGTTTTCGTCGTAGCCCTTTATGGCACGGCCCGACGTCTGGCGGAAACTTACGCTGGAACTCTCTCGCTCATAGTAACGCACGCCGGCATTGAGCAAGAGGTTTTCCTTCGTGAAAGGCAGGAATACGCTCAGCGAGGCAGAGGCTCCGGCATTGAGGGTACGGGAGTCGTTGCGCCCAAGGCCCTGCACCTGGGTGATTATCTTCTGTTGCAGACGGGTGGTGTCCTGCGGGTCGCCGTCATAGGAAGTGTCGTAGTCCTGCGAGTAGCCGTGGCCCTTGTGGTAACTGAAGTTGGGAGAGAGGGAGAAACTGTACTTCTTTTTCTTGCTCTGCGAGAAAGAGGCATTCCAGTTGAGATTGCCGGAGTAGTTGTTTGACTGCGAGAGTGCCCTGCGGAAGATGTCGCCCGTGGGGAAGAAGTTCTGCGCCGAAGTGCGCGACTGCGTGTCGTTGGCATTGTGCTGCCCCGTGAGGGTGGTGGAGAAACTGCGCGTCTGCTCCTTGTTCTCTATGCTGAAATCCAAGCCGGCATTCTGCATCGTGTTCTCGCCGCTGCCGGCGGCCTGCATCTCACGCCACTCGCCGTTGTGGGTGGGGTTGTGGTTGTCGCCCACGTTGTTGGCCGAGGCATAGACACCCAACTTGGAATGGTCGGTATAGCGCAGGGCAAAGGCGCGGCCACGGTGCACGAGGCCCGGGTCGCCCGTGGTGCGGACACCGAGGGCAGCCTCGAAGTTGGCGAGCCACCCTTCGCCGTACTCTTTCTTCAGACGGACATCCATGGTGAGCGTCTTCTCCACGCTTTCAGCGGAGAGCGAGTCGGCACGGGTGGCATTCTTGAGTTCGCGCACTCCTTCGTGATAGACCTTTATCTTATCCACGGTGTAGTAGGGCAGATTGTCCAATGCCACATTCGGGTCGCCCTTGAAGAAGTCCTTGCCGTTCACAAGGAGGCTCTGCACAAACTCGCCATTGACCGTAATGCGGCCGTTGGCACTGAGTTGCACACCGGGGAGGGCCCGCACAAGGTTGTTGAGCATCGAGCCGGATGACATCTGCAAGGCGGCTGCATTATATATTATGGTGTCGCCTTTCTGCACCATGAGGATGCGGGAGGCTTTTACGGCGGCCTCGCCCAGTTCGATGTTCATGCTACGGCGCGTCATGAGGCGTATCTCGTCGTCCCAGTAGTAGCGGTTGCCCACGGGGGCCTTTTTGTATTTGTCGCGGGGCAGGGGTACCACGGCTTTGGCGGGTTCGTGGCCCTCCACTGTGGCGCAGAGGACGAGGGTATCTACGAACTCATACAGCTTCACGGTGTAACCTTCAAAGATTTCCTTGTCGTTGTAAAAGCCCGACCGCTCCCAGAAGTCAATGGGCTCAATCTTGCGGCCATGCGTGTCGTAGGCCGTAAACTCGGCACCGCGGATTTGCTTGCGCGTTACTTCATCAATAAGCTGGACGTCTCGGTGCTGAACCCAGGGGAGCTCATCCTGGGCGAAAGAGTGGAGGCTGATGAGCGCGAGGAGAGAGAGGAAAAGATATCTTTGCATAACGTAAATGATTATTACGGGTGCAAAGATATAGGAAATTCCCCATTCGTCCAGAGGCTGGGGATTTGCAAGGGTTTGCATCTGCACGACGAGACAAGAAAAGAGGGTTCGCAAAAGTTTGCAAACCCTCGTAAAACACTGGTAGTCATAATGCTATACCTATAATGTTTCTATAAAGTCGTCCCATTCACGGCTACTGCCCTTTCGGCCAAACACCTTTGCATAGAGACGGGAACGGACGGTACTGATGGTGCTCTTCTCACGACAAAGCGCCGTAGCGATATCGGCGGGGGCTATGTGGAGCTTGATGAGCAGACACACACGGAACTCTATGTCGGAAAGACGGCAGAGATCATAGAGGCGGCTGCGGAAGTTGGGGTATATGCGCCGCACCTGATGTGCCACCTCGGACCAGTCATCGGCAGAGAGGCTCTCTCCCCGCGCCAGACGCTGGCAAAGGCCTTGATACCACGCCGACTCGTAGAGTTCATCGCGAGCGGCCTCGGTGGCCTGCGTGATGACAGGGGGGCGTTCGCTGATTTCCCTCCGCAGGTCTGCCAGGGCGCGTTCCAACTGGCGCTTGCGACGGAAGAAGTGCAACAGCAACCCACAGCCCACCAGCACTATGGCTCCCAACGCGATAAGCAGATGCGTGAGCCAGGAGAGTTGATGGCGCGTATGGATGAAGTGGCCGACATAATACTCCTCGTGCATGCTGCGGCTGGCACCCATAAGGTCGCGTGCCACCGCTTCCAGTTCGAGGCGCCGGCTTTGGGGGAAATCAGCGAGCCGCCGCCACGTCTGCAAGGCCCCTTCCCACTCGATGACCATCACGGAATCGTTGAGGGAGCAGAGGCGGATGGAAGTCTTTCCCTCGGCATAGAGCGTATCGGCGGCCGACAGTTGGAGCGTATAGGTTTCCTTCGTCGTAGGCAGATAGGTGTCGCGACTGCCCTCGGTGTTGCCTATAAACTTATAGCACATACCGTCGGGCTCGTAGGCTTTAAGGATATCGTAGGAGTCGGCGGTATGGACCTCCCTACGACTGTCGGCAACGCTGTCAGTACCCTCCTCACCTATAAGGACCCACATACCGACAAGATTAGCAGAGGACGAGGAGGATGAGTCCCTGTCTGCATTGCCCCTTGCGCATGAGGCGACTGCCATAATCAGGGCAAAAGCCAGGGCTACGATATAAGACTTTGACATTGAAATATGGCTTAATGTTCTTCTTCCAGATACTCGGCGAAGATACGGGCGGCGCACTCCACCTTGGCGGCGCAGGGGCGACGCTTGTAGTATTCCGCCGTACGGGGCGAGGGCTGGTAATTACCACGGACCACGGGCCCTTTGAGACCGAGGAGTTCAGCACAGATGACGGAGCCGTTCTGCTCCTCAAAACGGCGGAGAAGGTGCTGTACGACCTTATAGCACTCGCCCTTGCCCTGCTGGTCGGCACCGTCGGTCTGGCCGCAGTGCATTCCGGCGAGTACGACCATTCCGCTCACGGCGCCGCACATCATGCGCAGGCGCCCCACGCCGCCGCCGAAGCCGGCTCCTATCTGGAAGGCCTGCGGGGGGGTGTAGCCGTAAAGGTCACAGAAGGCGGCCACGACGCTCTGGCAGCAGCCGTAGCCCTGCATGAAATAATCTACTGCGCTCTGGACGCGCTGTTCGAGTTGGGAAGTCATGGTTAAGTGAACAATGAAAAAGTGAACAGTAAACAATAAGATAATCGTATTGGAGTACGACCTCGCAGGAGTATTCTCCCCTCCCTATTCGGGGAGGGGTGGCAAAGTGCCGGAGGCAGCTTTGACGGGGTGAGGCTTTACTTTGAAATGTAAGCGGAGGAGAAATATGAGGCCGCGCACGGTGAGTTCTATGGCCATGGCGAGCCATACGCCGGGGAGGCCGTACGTGGGGGCGAGAAGGGCGGCGAGGGTGATGCGGATGCCCCAGATGGTGGCGAGGTTCATAAGACAGGGCATCTTGCTATCGCCCAATGCCACGAAGATGCAGTAGCCCACGATGCTGGCACCGTACATGGGTTCGGCGAAGGCTTCGATGCGGAGTATATGGGCACAAAGACTGCCTACTTCGGCCTCGGGCCCCATCAGGCCGACGAGGGCGGGGGCTCCGATGAACATGATGGTGCCCATCAGCGTCATCACGCCCACGCCGAGCCACAGGGTGATGCGGGAGAAGCTGAATACGAGGGCCGGGCGTCCGGCTCCGTGGCTCTGTCCCACGAGGGTGGAAGCGGCGTCGCCTATGCCGAAGCCCGGCATGTAGCACAGGGATTCAATGGTGATGCCGAGGGCGTTGGCCGCCAGGGCCACCGTGCCGAGGGGCGCCACGATGACGGTGCTGGCAATTTGGGCTCCTACAAGGAATATACGCTCAAAGCCCATGGGCGTGGCCAGCCGTATGGCCTCCTCCACCTCCCCCAAGGGGGAGTGCTTCAAGAGCGATTGCAGGCCCATGCTGAATCTTCCCCCTTTGGGGGGATAAGAGGGGGGCTTGGGGGCCTTGTATTCTTTCTGCCGGAAAAGGCACACGAGCAGTCCTGCCATGGCTATTGCCTCGGCCGCCACGGTGCCCCACGCCGCGCCTTCCACGCCCATGCCCAGCCAGAAGATGAAGACGTAGTTGAACGCCACGTCGAGCAGGCACATCATGATGTTCAGCATACTCGGTACTTTCAGGTTGCCGGCGGAGCGCAGCAGGCCGCTTGCCAACATATTGATTTGCCACACGGGCATACAGAGCATCAGGATGCGGAAGTACCGTGCGGCATCGGCCTGTATCGTGGCCTCGCCTCCCAGCCACCCGGGCAGCCACGGGGCCAAGGCCCATCCCAACGCACCCAGGCCGATGCTCCATGCCAAAGACGCGGGTATCGACACGTTCATCACACGCCGGGCCTCTCCGTACTTCCGTGCGCCTACGCGATGGCTGGCCATCACGTAAAAGCCCGTAGCCAGTGCCGAGCAAAGCCCCATGGCCAGCCACAAAGAGCTGCACACTAAGCCTATGGACCCCATGGCTCCGGCTCCGAGACGGGCCACCATGGAGGCATCGATATACTGCATCAGTATGCCTGCCATCTGTGCCATCATGGCCGGGCCGCCAAGCAGCACCACCAGTTTCAGTTGCTGGCGGCGCGTCAAATCTTCGCCCCCACGAAGGGCGTGAAGGAGTTCGTCTTTTGTCATTCAGCCTGCAAAGTTACGAATAAGCGAGGGAAAAGCCAAATGAGCACAGCGAATTTGAGCTTTTCCGAGTGAGAGTATCTTGGAGCGAAGCTCAGAGTACGAATAAGCGAGGGAAAAGCCAAATGAGCGCAGCGAATTTGAGCTTTTCCGAGTGAGAGTATCTTGGAGCGAAGCTCAGAGTACGAATAAGCGAGGGAAAAGCCAAATGAGGAACCCTCTCCGCCCTTCGGGCACCTCCCCCTTATGGGGAGGCCATCCGGTTTGTCCGCAGGCTCTCCCCGGGGGAGCTGGAGGGGGTATTAGGGAGATTTAGAGGAACGTTAGAAATATAAAAATGAGCAAACAAGCACCCGTAAATGTTAAAAAGAGTTAGAGGGGCGTTTATCTCCCTGCCGGGGGACCCGCCATTTCGGTGGAAAGGCCGTATCTTTGCAGCATGAAAAAGCGAACACTCTGGCCGTCGGCCGTCATCATGGGCATCGCCCTCCTGGCCCTGCTCTGCTTGCAGACACTTTATTTCAATGAAGTGATAGACATCTGCGCCGAACAGTTTGACGTGCAGGTACAGCGCTCCTTGCGAAAAGTGGCCCGCGAAACCCAGGCCACACTCTCGCTGATGCCCTCCTTCAGCGAAATGACCATTGAAGAGCGCACAGACGGCCTGACACTCGACAGGGAACTGCGCAAGTACCTTGAAGACAACGGGCTGAGCACTTCCTACCACTTCACGGTATGCACCACCGACGGCAGAATCATCTACGCTTGTCCGGACTATGAGGAACCCGGCCGCACGAAAGTTTACACGCAGGAACTTTTCCAGCAGTCTCCCATGGCGCAGATGGGGGTCCTCAAAGTCCACTTCCCCAACCGCAAGAAAGTCATTCTGGAAAGCATACACTACATGGTGCCCGTGCTAGTCGTCATTCTGCTGGTGCTGGTGCTGTTCGTCTTCATCTTTTCCGAAAGCATACGCCAACGCCGCCTGGCGGAAGAGAAGAACGACTTCATCAACAACATGACCCACGAGCTCAAGACCCCCGTCAGCACCATATCCCTCGCCGCCCAAATGCTGGCCGACCCTTCCATGCCGAAAACGGAAGCCACCCTGAACCGCCTGAGCGGCGTCATCACGGACGAGGCCAAGCGCCTCCGCTTCCTCGTGGACAAAGTGCTTCAAGCCAGTCTGTTCGACCACAGCAAGACCATTTCCTTCAAACTCAAGGCCATCAATACGCACACGCTCATCACCGAGGTGGTGGATGTGTTCCGCATCAAAGTGGAAAAGCACGGCGGCAAGCTGACTGCCCTGCTGGAAGCCCCGGAATACACCGTGCTGGCTGATGAGATGCACCTCACCAACGTGGTGTTCAACCTGCTCGACAACGCCGTGAAATACCGCAGCGCCGACCGCCCTCTCCGCATCAGCATAAGCACAAAATGCGACAGCCGGCACCTCATCATCCGCATCGAGGACAACGGCGTGGGCATCAGCACGGACAATCTGAAACGCATTTTTGAGAAATTCTACCGCGTCAGCACAGGCAATCGCCATGACGTGAAAGGCTTCGGCCTCGGCTTGGCCTATGTGCGCAGCGTCGTGCGCACCCTGGGAGGCACCATCCACGTGGAAAGCCCGGAGCAACAAGGCACGGCGTTCATCATCCGCTTGCCGCTGAATAAGGAATAACTGAGAATAACATAACTTCCGAACAACCTAACACCCCAAAAACTATGGACGAAAAGAAACGACTGCTTCTCTGTGAAGACGACGAGAACCTCGGTATGCTCCTGCGCGAGTACCTGCAGGCCAAAGGCTATGAAAGCACCCTGTGTGCCGACGGGCAGGAAGGACTGGAAACTTTCCAGCAAGGCGAGTTCGACCTCTGCGTACTTGATGTAATGATGCCCGTCAAGGACGGCTTCACCCTGGCCCGCGAAATCCGCGAAATCAATCCGCAGATACCCATTATCTTCCTCACGGCCAAGACGCTTGGCGAGGACAAGGTGCAAGGCTTCAAAATTGGTGCCGACGACTACATCACCAAGCCCTTCAGCATGGAAGAGCTCACCTTCCGCATAGAGGCCGTGCTGCGACGCTCATGCGGAGGAAAAGTGCGCGAAAAGAATGTCTATCAGTTCGGCATCTACCAGTTCGACAAGGTGAAGCAGAGCCTCACCTACCAGCTGCCCGACCAGGGAACCGTCGTGAGCAAACTCACGACCAAGGAAAACGCCCTGCTCGCCCTGCTCTGCCAAAATGTGAACGAGATGATGCAACGCGACTATGCCCTACGCACCATCTGGGAAGAAGACAACTACTTCAACGCCCGCTCCATGGACGTTTACATCACCAAGCTCCGCAAACTTCTCAAGGACGACCCCCGTGTGGAAATCATCAACATACACGGTCGAGGCTACAAGCTTGTCGTTCCCGAAGAAGAAATATAAAGAGCCTCCCCATTTTCCAATCTACTAATTTCCTAATTTGCTAATTCAAGTTTCGCAAGCTCTGTTCTGGCTAGAAGCCAGTACCTTATGATTCGTTTGCGCCTGAGGCTTAAGCCGAAGAACCGGTTGCATCGACGTAGGAGATGCTGCCGGATTAATGCCTCACTCTCTATGCGTATCTGGAAGGCACTACCTTGGGAAATGCTTCGTACTCTTGACAAAGGTACTGCCTTCCAGGCAGCCACCTGCTTGCCAGTTATACCGGGCACTTCGTACCCGGTTAATGACCGCCTCTTCGAGGCTGTAGTGCCATCCAGACACACTTGCGAAAGTTGAATTTGCTAATTTTAATTGTTCACTGTTCACTTTTTCACTGTTCACTCATTTCCTAATTCCCCCAATCCCCTTCAATGAAGCATCTATCCATCTTCCTTCCTGCCGCAGCCGCCACCCTCATCCTGGCGGGATGCGCCACAGCAAGTATGACTGACAACGGACAACAGAAATCAGACAACAGGCTCCTCACGAAGAGCACCAACCCGCACGGCATCGAGTCGTTCGACGAAATCACCACGGACGACTACCGCGAAGCCCTGACGGAGGGTATGCGCCAGCAGAAAGCCGAGATTCAGGCTATCGTGGATTGCAAGGAGGCTCCTACCTTCGCGAACACCATCGAACCGATGGACAAGAGCGGCAAACTCCTGATGCGTGCCATTATGCCCTTCGAGGCCCTCGACAACAGCAACTCCACCAAGGCCTCGCAAGCCCTGGCCGAAGAGATGGCCCCCCTTCTCTCCGCCCACAGCGACGAAATCTATATGAACGACGCGCTCTTCCAACGCGTGAAGAAGGTCGCAAGTGCGACAACCGAAAATCTCACCCACGAGCAGCAGCGCGCCCTGGAGGAAATCTACAAATCCTTCGTACGCAGCGGCGCCAACCTCAACGCGGCCGACAAGGAGCGCCTTATGGCCCTCAACCAGGAAATCAGCACGCTGGAGATTCAGTTTGAGCAGAACCTCCTGTACGAGACGAACAACACCTTCGTGGTGGTGGACAAGGTGGAGGACCTCGCCGGCCTTCCCCAAGCCAACATCGACCGCGCCGCCGAAATGGCCAGGCAGCAGGGACAGGAGGGCAAGTGGATGTTCAATATGCAGAGGGCCTCGTGCAACCCCGTCCTGCAGTATTGCAGCAACCGCGAACTGCGCCACCGCATCTACGACGCCTACTACAACCGCGGCAATGCGGGAGGCGAGCACGACAGCAAGGATATCTGCGCCAAGCTGGTGCGCCTCCGCCTGGAACGCGCCAAACTGATGGGCTTTGAGAACTGCGCCGCCCAGATTCTGGACAAGCGTATGGCCAAGAAGCCCGAAGCCGTGTATGCCCTCCTCGACCAGATTTGGGAACCGGCCGTGAAGAAGGCCCACGAGGAACTGGCCGACATCCGCGAGGAGATGAAGAAGGACGGCCTCGACTGCGAACCGGAAGGCTGGGATTACGCCTACTACTCCGACCGCGCCCGCAAGGCCCGCTTCAACTTCGACGAGAACGAGGCCTCGCAGTACTTTGAGATTAACAACGTGCTCAAGGGCGTGTTCTATGTGGCCAACAAACTCTACGGCGTGACCTTCAAGGAGGTGACGCCCGACGTGCCCGCCTACGAAGCCACGGCACAGGCCTGGGAGGTGTATGACAAGGACGGAAGCCTGCTGGCCGTGTTCTATAGCGACTACTATCCCCGCGACGGCAAGCGTGCCGGCGCCTGGTGTACGCACTTCCGCAGCCAGAGTTTCGAAGGCGGCAAGCGCGTAGAGCCCGTGGTGGTGAACGTGTGCAGCATGACGCCTCCCACGGCCGATATGCCCGCCCTGCAGAGCATCGACAACGTCCAGACGATGTTCCACGAGTTCGGTCACGCCCTCCACGGCTTCATGCGCAACGTGAACTACGAGGCCGTGGGCGACGTGGAGCGCGACTTCGTGGAACTCCCCTCGCAAATCAACGAGCATTGGGCTATGGAGCCCGAGGTGCTGGCCGTATATGCCAAGCACTACAAGACGGGCGAGGTGATGCCCGCCGAACTCGTGCGCAAGATTGAGGAGAGCGGCAAGTACGGCCAGGGCTTCGCCACCGTGGAATACCTCGCCGCCTCGTATGTGGACATGGACCTCCACACCCTGACGGAGGTTCCCGCCGACCTCGACGTGATGAAGTTTGAGGAGGAGAAACTGGCCGCCCGCGGCATTCCCCGCCAGATACTGCCCCGCTACCGCGTGACGAACTTCAGCCACACGATGGGCGGCGGCTACACGGCCGGCTACTACTCCTACATCTGGGCTGAAGTGCTCGATGCCGACGGCTTCGAAGCCTTCAAGGAGACCGGCGACATCTTCAATCAGGACGTGGCCGCCCGCTTCCGCAAATACATCCTCACCCCCGGCGGCATCGACGACGGCATGACGATGTACAAGCGCTTCCGCGGCTCCGAGCCGAAGATTGACGCGCTGCTTAAGGGAAGAGGGTTGAAGTAAGCAAGCCCCTTCATAATCCAGCAGGAGGTAAGCACCACTCGCAGGTGTTTGCCTCCTGCTTTCATATTTGTGAATCACGGAGTCAGCCTCCCTGATTCACGGCCAGCGGCCCGCCCATAAAGCCTCCGCCCTGCCGCCTTACCAGTCTATACACTAGGGAAAACCAATCTATACACTAGGGAAAACTAGTCTATACACTAGGGAAAACTAGTCTATACACTAGGGAACTGCCGTAGGCAGGCCGTGCCAATGTTGCAGAAGGGGAAATGGGCTGAAAGCCCTATGGTGTGTAGCCCATGGCAGAGCGACCGAAGGGGGCGCCGCCCTGGGTGTATGCCCATCTATCAGGCCGCCGCAACGCGGCAATGGGTACGTCAGGGCGCTTCAACCTACTGGGTGTGGGCCACGTACCTACGGCGGCGCTCCCTACGGGCGCTCTGCCGCAGGGTCGCAGGTGCGACAACCAACACACTTCCCTCCCTCATTGTTCATTGCCTCACTGTTCACTATCCACAATATCCCGTAGGGATAATACAAAGGTAGGCAGGCATAAGGGCGTAGCCCGCAATGCCTGTTTACGGACGTGCGTTCATACGCCTGCCGTAGGTAGGCGACATCTACGCACGTGGATTTCACTAATCGGCTAATTCCCCAATAAACAAGAAGCGCGTAGCCAATGACAGGCTACGCGCTTCTTTTCTACTATGTATGAGAGGAACGTTACTCGTCAGCGTCCGTCCAGTCGTCCATCCATGCGTCTTGTCGGCGGGTGTCGTAGTGGTCGGCCGTGCCGTCTCCTGTGGGTATCTCGCTCGCCTGAAGCAAAGCGTGCTCGGTGCGGAGAGCCATGGTCTCCGACGTGGGGATAATGTAAGGCCCCCTCCAGACCTCCCCCTTAGGGGAGGCTTTAAGAGTGGGGTGATTATTACTGC
>JAGHRT010000006.1 GCA_018066245.1 Candidatus Equimonas faecalis
TGTACATTCATAATGGCAAAAAAATCTTTCTAAATAAGAAATAAATGGTAAAGAAATATTTTAGACCTCAAACTGAACTTGTAGATTTCATTTCAGAAAATCTTATGGCCACAAGTCCCATTTTCCCGGGCGGCGATGATGAAGAGGCTGGCACCAAGCACCAAGACTTCGGTGAATTCTCAACCTGGGATGACTCCGACTCCGGCTCCGACCTCTAACGATTAACCTCGTACTGAATATAAGCGGCTTCGCCAGCAATTGGCGGGGCCGCTTTGTTGGTACAGCATCCGAACAAATGTAAGCATCTGGCGACCTACAAGCGTGAGGGGACGAAGGAACTCAATTGTATAACTTGAAATCTACAATGATGAAAAACATGTCTTTTCCCACTGATACGACCTCTTGCTATGTCCTGTATCCCCGCGCTTTCTGCGGGGAACTCCCCCCCCTTCCTGTATCTGCTCGCTTTTGTCTTCCTTTGGAGCCGTCAGAAAGATAGGGAGTACCCTCGCGCGTGCGTAGATATAATAATGTGGTCTTTGCAAAAATGGGGAAAAGGGAGGAAAAATGCGCTTTTTTTTGTAAAAAAGACGGGAAAATGTTTGCTGGTTCAAAAAAAAGCCGTACTTTTGCACTCGCAAACCGCAAAACGGGCAGTTACCAGAGTGGCCAAATGGGGCAGACTGTAAATCTGCTGGCTTACGCCTTCGGTGGTTCGAATCCATCACTGCCCACGCAAAGAAAAGCGCACGAAGCCGCTTGCGGCAAGAAGTGCAGAGTGAAGTGCGGAAGTAGCTCAGTTGATAGAGCACTAGCCTTCCAAGCTGGGGGTCGCGGGTTTGAGCCCCGTCTTCCGCTCAAAATAGATTGCTGTTATAGCTCAGTGGTAGAGCGCATCCTTGGTAAGGATGAGGTCGTGAGTTCAACTCTCACTAACAGCTCTAACAGAATGTCGGAATAGTCTCAATGACCGCAAGGAAAGATGTGGGAGGAGACTATATAAACGCGTCAATACACTAACACTTTTATAACAGAAACCATTATGGCTAAAGAAACATTCCAGCGTACCAAACCGCATGTAAACATTGGTACTATCGGTCACGTTGACCATGGTAAGACTACTCTTACCGCTGCTATCACCACCGTTCTGGCTAAGCAGGGCTTCTCTGAAGTAAAGAGCTTTGACCAGATTGACAACGCTCCCGAAGAGAAGGAACGTGGTATTACCATCAATACCTCTCACGTTGAGTATGAGACCGCTAACCGTCACTACGCTCACGTTGACTGCCCGGGTCACGCTGACTATGTGAAGAACATGGTAACCGGTGCTGCCCAGATGGACGGCGCTATCATCGTAGTAGCTGCCACCGACGGCCCCATGCCTCAGACCCGTGAGCACATCCTGCTCGCCCGTCAGGTGAACGTTCCCCGTCTGGTTGTGTTCCTGAACAAGTGCGACATGGTTGAGGACGAGGAAATGCTCGAACTCGTTGAAATGGAAATGCAGGAACTCCTTGCTCAGTATGAGTTTGAAGATGACACCCCCATCATCCGTGGTTCTGCCCTCGGCGCCCTCAATGGCGTGGCTCAGTGGGAAGAGAGCGTGATGAAACTGATGGAGGCTTGCGACACCTGGATTCAGGAGCCCGTACGTGATAAGGATAAGCCTTTCTTGATGCCTGTCGAGGACGTGTTCTCTATCACTGGCCGTGGTACCGTTGCCACCGGTCGTGTTGAGACAGGTGTCGTAAAGGTAGGCGATGAGGTTCAGATTCTCGGTCTCGGTGAGGACAAGAAGTCCGTTGTTACCGGTGTTGAGATGTTCCGCAAGTTGCTCGATCAGGGTGAAGCTGGCGACAATGTAGGTCTGCTGCTCCGAGGTATCGACAAGAACGAGGTTAAGCGTGGTATGGTAATCACCCATCCGGGCGTAATCAAGCCTCATACCTCTTTCAAGGCATCCATCTACGTGCTGAAGAAGGAAGAAGGTGGCCGCCACACTCCTTTCGGCAACAAGTACCGTCCTCAGTTCTATCTCCGCACTATGGACTGCACCGGTGAGATTCATCTTCCCGAAGGCACCGAAATGGTAATGCCTGGCGATAACGTGGAAATCAAGGTTGATCTCATCTACGCCGTGGCCCTGAACGTAGGCCTGCGCTTCGCTATCCGTGAAGGTGGTCGCACCGTAGGTTCCGGTCAGATTACCGAAATCATTGACTAATACTCTGACTCTTTAGTCAAAATCCTCTATAATTTAGGTTCCCGCCTCGCATCTTTACGGGACGGGAACTCACTACGGGAATAGCTCAGTTGGTAGAGCACTGGTCTCCAAAACCAGGTGTCGGGAGTTCGAGCCTCTCTTCCCGTGCCAAAATAGAAAAGTTATGTTCAAGAGCATTCAAAACTTTTTCAAGAGCCTTGCGAAAAACTGCAAGGATTCTTATGAAGAGCTGGCACATAAAACCACATGGCCCACGCGGAAGGAGCTTACGCACAGTGCAATTGTCGTGCTAATCGCCTCGATAATCATTGCGCTTGTCGTGTTCGCTTTTGACTCCTTCTTCCATTGGTTCATGAAGTTCATATATAACGCTTGACTCCAATGGCAGAAGTGGCATCAAAATGGTACGTACTGCGTGCCATTAGTGGGAAAGAAGGCAAGGTGAAGGAGTACATTGAAGGAGCTATGCACAATGACTGCTTCGATGGAAACGTGCATCAGGTTCTCATTCCTACAGAGCGCGTTCTGCAAAAGTCCGGTAATGGCAATGTCGTGAAGGAACGTAATATGCTTCCTGGTTACGTTCTTGTTGAGGCCTTGTTGGTGGGTGAGGTCGCGCATCAGTTGCGCAATATTCCCAACGTGCTTGGCTTCCTTGGCGGGATGGATAACCCCAGCCCTGTCAGCACGGCAGACATTAACCGCATTCTTGGAAAGATGGATGAGATGCCCGAAGAGGATTTGGAACTCAAAGTCAATTTCCAAGTTGGCGACAAGGTGAAAGTAAACGATGGTCCCTTTAGTGGCTTCTCCGGTGAAATCGAAGATGTCAATCCTGAAAAAAAGACACTGACCGTAAGCGTTCGCGTCTTTGGCCGTCCCACTCCCCTTTCGCTAGGTTTTATGCAAGTAGAGAAGGAATAAGCTGGGATATGTTACGATCTTCGTGGCTTAGGAAACTCGCAAACCTTTAAACATTCAAAAACAAAATGGCAAAAGAAGTTGCTGGACAACTCAAGCTCCAGATTAAAGGCGGTGCAGCCAATCCATCACCTCCCGTAGGCCCTGCTCTGGGTTCCAAGGGTATCAACATTATGGATTTCTGCAAGCAGTTCAATGCCCGCACGCAGGAAAAGGCTGGTAAGGTGCTCCCCGTTGTTATAACATATTACAACGATAAGAGCTTTACCTTCGTGGTCAAAACTCCCCCTGTGGCCATTCAGTTGCTTGAAGCTACCAAACAGAAGAGTGGCTCCGCACAGCCCAACCGTAAGAAAATTGCAGAAGTAACCTGGGAGCAGGTGCGCACTATTGCCGAAGACAAAATGCCCGACCTCAACTGTTTTACTGTTGAATCGGCTATGCGTCTTGTGGCAGGTACGGCTCGCAGTATGGGTATCACCGTGAAGGGCGATTTTCCTGCATAATAACTTCAATTTAACTGACAAAATCATTAAGCAAAATGAGTAAACTGACAAAAAACCAGAAGTCGGTGGCCGGTAAGGTTGAAGCAGGAAAAGCATACACTCTTACGGATGCCTGTGCTCTGGTTAAAGAAATTACTACGACTAAGTTTGACGCTTCTCTTGATATTGATGTGCGTCTGGGCGTAGATCCCCGCAAGGCCAATCAAATGGTGCGCGGCGTTGTGAGCCTGCCTCATGGTACGGGTAAAGTTACCCGTGTGCTCTGCCTTTGCACTCCCGATAAGGAGACTGAGGCTAAGGAAGCTGGTGCTGATTACGTCGGACTTGACGAGTATATTGAAAAAATCAAGGGCGGCTGGACCGACATTGACGTGATTATCACGATGCCCTCCATCATGGGTAAGATTGGTGCGTTGGGTCGTGTACTCGGCCCCCGTGGCCTGATGCCTAACCCCAAGAGCGGTACTGTGACCATGGACGTGGCCAAAGCCGTGCGAGAGGTAAAGCAGGGTAAGATTGACTTCAAAGTAGATAAGGCTGGTATCGTTCACACTTCCATTGGCAAAGTGAGTTTCCCCGTTGAAAAGATGGTAGGCAATGCCAAGGAATTTATCAATACCATTATCAAATTGAAGCCTTCTGCTGCCAAAGGTACCTACATTAAGAGTATTTATCTTTCCTCGACTATGAGCAAGGGTGTGAAAATAGACCCTAAATCAGTTGATGAAGCAAAGTAAGGAGATTGAATCATGAGAAAGGAAGATAAAGCAAGCGCCATTGAACTGATTGGCGCAAAACTTCAGGAATATCCCCATTTCTACCTCGTTGATACTGCTGGTTTGAATGCCCAGCAGACTAGCGACCTTCGTCGCAAGTGCTTTGGTGCCGATATCAAGATGCTTGTTGTAAAGAACACGCTCTTGGAGAAGGCTCTTGAAAAAGCTGAGGTAGATTTCAGTGGTCTCTATCCCGCATTGGTTGGAAATACTGCAGTAATGTTCAGTAACGTGGCTAATGCTCCTGCTAAGCTAATAAAGGATTTCGCTGGCAAGAACGAGCTCATTAAGCTGAAAGCTGCCTATGCTGAAGAAGGAATCTTTGTGGGTGCCCAGCACCTTGCAGACCTCTGCGCAATCAAGAGCAAGAACGAACTTATTGCCGATGTTATTGCCCTGCTTCAGAGCCCTGCCAAGAATGTCATATCTGGCCTTCAGGGTGCAGCTGGCAACAAGATTCATGGTCTGCTCAAGGCTCTTGGCGAGCGTCCCGAATAAAGTGGCTTAGCCCCATCCAAGCAAAACGAACAAACAAACATTATCAACAAATAAAACATTACAACTATGGCTGACATCAAAGCTATTGCTGAGGAACTCGTAAACCTCACCGTGAAAGAAGTGAACGAACTCGCCCAGGTTCTGAAGGACGAGTATGGTATTGAACCCGCTGCTGCCGCTGTTGCAGTTGCTGCAGGCCCCGCTGCTGCCGCCGAAGCCGTTGAGGAGAAGACCTCCTTCGACGTTGTGCTGAAGAGCGCAGGTGCCAACAAGCTGCAGGTTGTTAAGGCTGTCAAGGAAGCTTGCGGTCTTGGCCTGAAGGAAGCTAAGGATCTCGTAGATGGCTGCCCCTCCAAGTTGAAGGAAGGTGTAGGCAAGGAAGAGGCTGAAGCCCTGAAGAAGGCTCTTGCCGACGCAGGCGCAGAAGTGGAAATCGCCTAATTTCCCAGCAAGAATCTATCGCTTAACCCGCAAGGGGATGGTTAAGAATTCAGTGGTACTGAGTTCTTAACCTTTTTGCGTGTAATTCGCGTGTGCGTGCGTATATGCACAAGGAGTGCCCTGACGGCTTTATGCCTCTGCCGCATCCCATCCTCGCACTATCCTATTCTCCCATCTTCGCATAAAGACAACAATTAATTCCATAAAACTCTTATAATGTCATCCAGAGTAATTAACAAGCGCGAAAACTTTGCGTCTGTCAAGAATCCGATGCCTTATCCAGATTTTCTTGACATTCAGTTAAAGTCTTTCAAAGATTTTTTGCAGCTCAATACGCCTGCAGAACTCCGCAAGAAGGACGGCCTGTACCGCGTGTTTGCCGACAACTTCCCCATTGACGACACGCGCAACAACTTCCATCTTGAGTTTCTGGACTACAGTATTGAGGCTCCCCGATACAGCATTGAGGAATGCCTGCGCCGTGGCCAGACCTACAGTGTGCCTCTCAAGGCTAAGCTGAAGCTGTCATGCTCCGACCCTGACCATGAAGACTTCGACACTGTGGTGCAGGATGTCTATCTGGGCGCAATTCCCTATATGACGGAAAACGGCACGTTCATCATCAACGGTGCCGAGCGTGTGGTAGTAAGTCAGCTTCACCGTTCTCCTGGTGTGTTTTTCGGCAGCAGTACTCACAGCAACGGCCAGCAGCTTTATAGTGCCCGCATCATTCCTTTCAAGGGTAGTTGGATAGAGTTTGCTACCGACATTAACAGTGTGATGTATGCTTACATTGACCGTAAGAAGAAGTTGCCTGTAACCACCCTCCTCCGCGCTATAGGCTTTGAGTCCGATCAGGTGATACTCGATCTTTTCGATTTGGCTGACGAAATCAAGGTAAACAAGGCTAACCTCAAGCGCGTGGCTGGCCGCAAGTTGGCTGCCCGCGTTTTGAAGAGCTGGTCGGAGGACTTTGTGGATGAAGATACTGGCGAGGTGGTGAGCATTGAGCGTACTGAAGTCCTGTTCGACCGCGAGACCACCATTTCTGAGGATGTGATAGATTTGATCGTAGATAGTGGCATACAGACCGTACTCGTTCATAAGGAAGATACGGGTGGTAGCGACTACTCCATCATATTCAATACCTTGCAGAAGGACCCCACTAACTCCGAACAGCAGGCTGTGCATTTCATCTATCGTCAGTTGCGCAACGCCGACCCTGCCGACGATGCTTCTGCGCGTGAAATCATCAACAACCTGTTCTTCTCTGACAAGCGCTATGATTTGGGGGATGTGGGCCGTTACCGTCTCAATCGCAAATTGGGCTTAGACATTGACCCTGAAACCCGCATCCTGACGCGTGAGGATATTATCGCCATTATCAAGTATCTCGTTGAGCTGGTTAATTCCAAAGCCAACCTTGATGATATTGACCACTTAAGCAACCGCCGTGTGCGCACCGTGGGTGAGCAGCTGGCCAATCAGTTCAATATCGGCCTTAGCCGCATGGCCCGCACCATCCGTGAACGTATGAACGTCCGCGACAACGAGGTGTTTACGCCTACTGACCTGATTAACTCCAAAACCATTGGTGGTGTTATCAACACATTCTTTGGTACTAACGCACTCAGCCAGTTCATGGATCAGACCAACCCGTTGGCTGAGGTTACGCACAAGCGCCGCCTCTCTGCCCTCGGTCCTGGCGGCTTGAGCCGTGAGCGTGCAGGCTTTGAGGTCCGTGACGTACACTATACGCACTACGGCCGCCTTTGTCCTATTGAAAGCCCTGAAGGCCCCAACATCGGTCTGATCAGCTCTCTCTGCGTGTATGCTAAAGTCAATAATCTGGGCTTCATCGAGACGCCCTACCGCAAGAAGGCCGCAGAAAAGACCATCGATTTGGACAACGACCATGTTGTTTATCTCTCTGCCGAGGAAGAGGAGGGCAAGGTTATCGGACAGGGCAATGCCCCTCTGGATCCTGACGGCAACTTCATCTTAAAGAAAGTAAAGTGCCGCCGCGATGCTGACTATCCTGTGGTTCCGCCCACCGAGGTGGATCTAATGGATGTGGCTCCCCAGCAGATTGCTTCTATTGCCGCTGCCCTGATTCCCTTCTTGGAGCACGACGATGCTCACCGTGCACTGATGGGCTCCAACATGATGCGCCAGGCCGTGCCTCTCATTCACAACGAGGCTCCTATCGTAGGTACCGGTATAGAGAAGCAGGTGTGCGAGGATAGCCGCACCATGATTACTGCAGAAGGTGACGGTGTCATAGATTTTGTGGATGCCACGACCATTCGTGTTATTTACGACCGGACGGAAGATGACGAACTCGTAAGCTTTGAGAGCGCTACGAAAGAGTACCAGATTCCTAAGTTCCGCCGTACCAACCAGAACATGACTATTGATCTTCGCCCGATATGCGAGAAAGGCCAGCGCGTTACGAAAGGCGATATCCTGACCGAAGGCTATGCCACCGAGAATGGTGAACTGGCTCTGGGCCGCAACCTTCTGGTGGCTTACATGCCGTGGAAGGGCTATAACTATGAGGATGCCATCGTGTTGAACGAGCGTGTTGTCCGTGAGGATTTGCTGACCTCCGTGCATGTAGATGAGTTTACCCTTGAAGTGCGTGAGACCAAGCGCGGCATGGAAGAACTTACCAACGACATCCCCAATGTCAGCGAAGACGCTACGAGAGACCTCGACGAGAATGGTTTGATTCGCATCGGTGCCCGCGTTGAGCCAGGTGACATCCTGATAGGTAAAATTACGCCTAAGGGTGAAAGCGATCCCACACCGGAGGAAAAACTCTTGCGTGCCATATTCGGCGACAAGGCTGGCGATGTGAAGGACGCTTCGCTGAAGGCCAATCCCTCTTTGTCTGGTACAATTATCGATCGCAGCCTTTACAGCCGTGCCGTGAAGACGCGCACCAGCAAGGCCGCTGATAAAATCAAGATACAGGAACTCGACAAGGAGTTTGAAAAAGTTACGGGCGACCTGCGCAATGACCTCCTCCTGCGTCTGATGAAGCTCTGCAAGGATAAGGTCTGCCAGGGCGTGCGCGATAATATCGGAAACGAAGTCATCATGGTGGGTACGAAGTTCTCAAAGAGCGTGCTGACCAACGTGGATTTCAGCAGCGTTCACCTGTGCGACTGGACAACAGATGCACATACCAACGAGCTTATAAGCCGACTTGTCATCAATTACTTGAAGCGTTACAACGAGCTTGATGCCCAACTGAAGCGCGACAGACTGGCTATCAGCATTGGCGATGAACTTCCCAGCGGCATCATGCAGATGGCCAAGGTTTATGTGGCTAAGAAACGCAAGATCGGCGTGGGCGACAAGATGGCAGGCCGTCACGGCAACAAAGGTATTGTCAGCAAGATTGTGCGACAGGAAGATATGCCGTTCCTCGAAGATGGCACGCCTGTTGATATCGTGCTCAATCCTCTCGGCGTGCCCAGCCGAATGAATATCGGCCAGATATTCGAGGCCGTTCTCGGTGCTGCCGGTAAGAAACTTGGCGTGAAGTTCGCTACACCTATTTTCGACGGTGCCAAGCTGGCCGACCTCCAGGAATGGACCGACAAGGCCGGACTTCCGCCTTTCTGCTCCACGCAGCTATACGACGGCGAGACCGGTGAGCCCTTCGATCAGAAAGCCACGGTCGGCGTTACCTATATGCTGAAACTCGGCCACATGGTGGAAGACAAGATGCACGCTCGCTCTATAGGCCCGTACAGTTTGATTACCCAGCAGCCCCTCGGTGGTAAGGCCCAGTTCGGTGGCCAGCGTTTCGGTGAGATGGAAGTCTGGGCTATCGAGGCCTTCGGTGCCAGCCACGTCTTGCAGGAAATCCTGACTATCAAGAGTGATGATGTAACAGGCCGCAGCAAAGCCTATGAGGCTATTGTCAAAGGCGACAACATGCCTACTCCGGGCATTCCCGAGTCCCTCAATGTGCTCTTACACGAGCTCCGCGGCTTAGGCTTAAGCATTCAATTGGACTAACTGCAAGAATAACGTCAAAAAGTAGCATCTGTAGTACTATAGAATCTATAGTCCCTATAGTTTCCCCTATATAAAATAATGTATCATGGCTTTTAAGAAAGATAATAAGGTAAAGAGCAACTTCACCAAGATTACCATTGGCCTGGCTTCCCCCGAGGAGATACAGGAAAATTCCTACGGCGAGGTTCTGAAACCAGAAACCATCAACTATCGCACCTATAAGCCCGAGCGCGATGGCTTGTTCTGTGAGCGCATCTTTGGTCCCACCAAGGACTACGAGTGCCATTGCGGCAAGTACAAGCGCATTCGCTATAAAGGTATCACCTGCGACCGTTGCGGCGTAGAAGTTACAGAGAAGAAGGTGCGTCGCGAGCGTGCAGGCCATATCGAATTGGTTGTGCCCGTGGCTCATATCTGGTATTTCCGCAGCCTTCCCAACAAGATAGGTTATGTGCTCGGTATTCCCACCAAGAAACTCGACAGCATTATCTATTACGAGCGCTATATCGTGCTGCAGGCCGGTGCCGCAGCCAATATAGAAGAGGGCGTGAAGGAGGGCGACCTCCTGTCCGAGGAAGAATACTGCGAGATTTGCGATAAAATCTCCAAGGACAATGCTTACCTTGACGACAGCGACCCTAACAAGTTCATCGCCAAGATGGGTGCCGAGGCTCTGCTCTATCTCCTCAAGCGCGTGGATCTTGACCAACTCTCCTACGACCTGCGCGACCAGGCCAACACCGACGGTTCCGTACAGCGCAAGGCCGAGGCTTTGAAGCGCTTGCATGTCGTGGAGTCCTTCAGGGCATCGAAGGATCGCAACAAACCCGAGTGGATGATTATCAAGATTCTGCCCGTTACGCCTCCTGAACTTCGCCCCCTCGTTCCCTTGGACGGTGGCCGTTTCGCCACTTCCGACCTGAACGACCTCTACCGTCGTGTACTCATCCGCAATAATCGTCTGAAGCGCCTGCTTGAAATCAAGGCTCCCGAGGTCATTCTGCGCAACGAGAAGCGTATGTTGCAGGAGGCTGTGGACAGTCTCTTCGACAACAGTCGTAAGTCCAGTGCCGTCAAGAGCGATAGCAACCGCCCCCTCAAGTCCCTCTCCGATTCGCTGAAGGGCAAGCAGGGCCGTTTCCGTCAGAACCTCCTCGGTAAGCGCGTCGATTATTCCGCACGTTCCGTCATTGTGGTAGGCCCCGAACTCAACATGGGCGAGTGCGGCCTTCCCAAGCTTATGGCTGCCGAGCTCTACAAGCCCTTCATCATCCGCAAACTCATCGAACGCGGCATCGTGAAGACCACCAAAAGCGCCAAGAAGGTGGTGGATCGCAAGGAACCCATCATCTGGGACATCCTGGAGCACGTCATGAAAGGCCATCCCGTCCTGCTCAACCGTGCCCCTACGCTTCACCGCCTCGGCATTCAGGCCTTCCAGCCCAAAATGATAGAAGGCAAGGCCATCCAGCTCCATCCGCTGGCCTGTACGGCATTCAATGCCGACTTCGACGGCGACCAGATGGCCGTACACCTTCCCCTCAGCAACGAGGCCATCCTTGAGGCGCAGATACTGATGCTCCAGAGCCACAACATCCTCAATCCTGCCAACGGCGAACCTGTTACCGTGCCTTCGCAGGATATGGTGCTTGGCCTGTACTACATCACAAAAATCCGTCCAGGAGCCAAAGGCAGCGGCCTGACTTTCTACGGTCCCGAGGAAGCACTCATCGCTTTCAACGAAAAGCGTGTGGAAGTTCACGCCCCCGTCAAGGTGCTCGTAAACGACATCGACGAGAGCGGCTTGCCCATCCGCCATATCATCGAGACTTCCGTAGGCCGTGTCATCGTCAATGAAATCATCCCCAACGAGCTGGGCTTTGTCAATGAGGTCATTTCAAAGAAGTCGTTGAAGAAAATCATTACCCGCGTCATCAAGGCCGTGGGTATGGCTCGCGCCTGCACGTTCCTCGACGGCATCAAGAACCTCGGCTACCACAAGGCCTACGAAGGCGGCCTCTCCTTCAACCTCGGCGACATTATCATTCCCGAGGAAAAGAAGGACATTGTGAAGCGAGGCAACGATGAGGTGGATCAAATTACGATGAACTACGGCATGGGCTTCATCACCGACAACGACCGTTACAACCAGGTGGTAAATACGTGGACGCACGTCGATAATGAACTCAAGGCTACGCTCATGAAGCAGATGGCTGAGGCCGACCAGGGCTTCAATGCCGTGTACATGATGCTGGATTCCGGAGCCCGTGGCAGTGCCGACCAGATTAAGCAGTTGGCCGGTATGCGCGGACTTATGGCCAAGCCCACCCGTTCAGGTAACGATAGCCGTGTAACCATTGAGAATCCTATTATCTCCAACTTTAAGGAGGGTATGTCCGTGCTGGAGTACTTCATCTCCACCCACGGTGCCCGTAAGGGTCTGGCCGACACCGCCTTGAAGACGGCAGATGCAGGTTACCTCACCCGCCGTTTGGTAGATGTCAGCCACGACGTCATCATTTCCGAGGAAGACTGTGGTACGCTCCGTGGCCTCGATTGTACAGCCCTGCGCAACGGCGACCACATCGTGGCCACACTGGGTGAGCGCATACTGGGCCGTGTGAGCGTCCACGACGTAATCAATCCCCACACGGGCAAACTCATCGTGGCCGCTGGCGAGGAAATCACCGAGACCGTGGCCGCCGAAATTGAGGCCAGCCCCATTGAGCACGTGGAAATACGTTCAGTGCTTACTTGCGAGAGCAAGCACGGCGTGTGCATGAAGTGCTATGGCCGCAACCTGGCCACCGCCAAGATGGTGCAGAAGGGCGAGGCCGTAGGCGTAATTGCCGCGCAGTCCATCGGTGAACCGGGTACACAGCTCACGCTCCGAACCTTCCACGCCGGCGGTCTGGCCGGTAATGCCGCAGCCGTGGCCCAGATGAAGGCCGCCTGGAGCTGCCGTGTGGAATTTGCCGATTTGCGCACCGTTACTGCCGAGCGCGATGGCGAGCCCATACAGATAGTAGTCAGCCGTTTGACTGAGGCACGCTTCGTTGATGTCAAGACGGGCATCGTACTTTCCACCAAGGACGTACCTTACGGCTCACGCCTCTATGTCAGCGACAAGCAGGAAGTCGATAAGGACACCGTGGTGGCCGAGTGGGACCCCTTCAACAACGTCATCGTTACAGAGGCCGCAGGTACGTTGAAGTTCGAGAACGTCGAGGAAGGCGTTACCTACAAGGTGGAAACCGACGAGGCCACCAACCTCTCCGAGCGCATCATCATTGAGCCCAAGGAGCGCACCAACCGCGTACCCACCGTCCATGTGCTTGACAAGACCGGTGAGGTAGTCCGTACCTACAACTTCCCCATTGGCGGCCACATCACCGTGGAGGACGGCCAGGAAGTGAAGGCAGGCGATGTCCTCGTGAAGATAGCCCGCATCGTGGCCTCCGCCGGCGACATCACGGGCGGTCTGCCCCGCGTTACCGAGCTCTTTGAGGCTCGCAACCCCAGCAACCCCGCCATTGTCAGCGAAATCGACGGAACCATCACCATGGGCGACGTAAAGCGCACCAGCCGTGAGATTATCGTTACCTCCAAGCTGGGCGAGCAGAAGAAGTACCTCGTGCCCCTCAACAAGCAGATACTCGTGCAGGATGGCGATGCCGTCCGTGCCGGTACGGCCCTTTCCGACGGTATCATCACGCCGAGCGACATCCTCGACATCAAGGGTCCCACTGCCGTGCAGGAGTACATCGTCAATCAGGTGCAGGATGTCTATCGTCTGCAGGGCGTGGCCATCAACGACAAGCACTTCGAGGTTATCGTGCGCCAGATGATGCGCAAGGTTCTCGTAGTCGATCCGGGCGACACCCGCTTCCTCGAAGACCAGATTGCCGACAAGCTGGAGTTTGCCGAGGAGAACGACCACATCTGGGGCAAGAAAGTGGTAATCGATGCCGGCGATTCCGAGGAACTGAAGCGCGGACAGATTGTTACCGCCCGCAAGCTCCGCGATGAGAACTCCCAGCTCAAGCGCCGCGACCTCAAGCCTGTGGTAGTGCGCGATGCCGTACCAGCCACCTCCAAGCAGATACTTCAGGGCATTACCCGTGCAGCCTTGCAGACCAAGTCGTTCATGAGTGCCGCCTCCTTCCAGGAGACCACGAAAGTGCTCAACGATGCCGCCATTTCCGGCAAGACCGACTTCCTCGAAGGCATGAAGGAGAACGTCATCTGTGGACACCTCATTCCTGCCGGTACAGGCTTGCGCGAGTTCAACAAGATTGTTGTGGGCGATGCCGAGGACTATGCCCGCACGACGCCAACCGCTCCCGACAACATCGGTACCTCCTATTCCAACGACATCTAACGGGCTAGCCCCGACCACAAAGAAAAACGAGTGACGGCATGGTTCTCCATCCCGTTGCTCGTTTTTTTTGGCTTCCAACAATGGGAGAGTGAAGAGTACACGGTTGTCGCACCTGCGACCCTGCGGCAGAGCGACCGTAGGGAGCGCCGCCGTAGGTACGCCGCCCCCACATAATAGGACGACGCGCTATGACATACCCATTGCCGCATCACGACCGCAGGGACCGTATATCCCCGTAGGGATAGCACAAATGTAGGCAGGCATAAGGGCGTAGCCTGCAATGCCTGTTTACGGACGTGCGTTCATACGCCTGCCGTAGGTAGGCTGACATTTACGCGCGTGTGTAAAATAATATGGTTGATGCGGGTCGTTGTATCATTCCTACGTGATGCGTCTGGGCTTGACCGTGTAACCAGCCATTTATGGCTGGCTACTGTTGTATAATCCCTAACGGGATATCGGAGGGGCGTTATGGCAGAGCAATGGGCTGAAAGTCCCACGTTGTATAGCCTGCGGCAGAGCGACCGAAGGGAGCGCCGCCCTGGGTGTATGCCCATTTATTTGGTCGCCGCAACGCGGCAATGCGCATGTCATCCACTTTGGCACGGCGCTTAACAAAAAGAAACCGCCCAGCCTTATGCCAGACGGTCTCTCATTGTAGAAAGGTTGTTTACATATCAGAGTCCCAGAAGCCGCCGGGGCTCCCACTTATGTCAGGATTGTCCATGTCCCCGTCAAGGAATCCGCCCATGCCGCCGCCCGTCGAGGGACTGCTCTGGTCGAAGTCGCTGAAGGCCAGGAACTGCGCCGCCTGCATGCCCATACATTCGGCACACGGAGTGATATAGCGGCGTTTCATCGTACAATGACTTTCTTTCCGTTCGTAATGTATAGGCCACTCTTGGGCTGTACTTGCGTGCGGCCCTGCAGGTCGTAGTAGGGAGCGGAGGCATTGCCCTCACCCTTCACTACGCCGATGAGGCCTTCCGTGTCCATGTCGTCGGTGGCAACCTTTATGTTGAGCTGGCGTGCGGCAGCCACGCCGCCTTCCTTCTGGAAATAAGCGCGGAAGGGGTCATTACCCACCGTGGCCGTCTCCACGAATGAAGCGCCGTTGGCATCGAGGGCATAGCCCGTGCAGTCGTCGGCCGTGGTGTCGTAGTTGCCCGTGAAAGTGAAGGCTCCCTTCTTCAGCGTAGGCATGTCAGTCATGGGCAGGTCCACGTTGCTGGCACGGAAGGTTATGCTCTGCCCTTGCAGGTGACCCTGTCCCATCGTTTCGCCGGGGAAGGCAATGAGGTAAGGCACGTTGGCCTCCATGCGTCCGTCGAGCGTAGAGGTGAAGAACACCGACTCGCTGCTGGCGCTCACGAAGCGGCGCAGCCAGAAGTTGCCCTGCGATCCCAGCGTGATGGGAGCCAGATAGCCCGCAGAGCTGGCAATATAGTCCGTAGGCTCGAAGGGCAGCACGATAGTCTCCCATCCGCTCTTGCCGTTGGCCCAGACGGAAGGGTTGTGGACATATTCCACTCTGTCTGCCGAGATGGGGCGGATAGCGTTGTAAACACAGTTGTCCGTCAGCTTAATGCTGGAAGCCTCACCCGTCTCGATGTTTACCACATTATCACCTGAAAGCTCGTCGCCTGTATAAATATAATACAGGCAGTTGGGGTTCATGCCTTCCTTAATTTTGCTAATTGAGAGGCTGGGGTCAATGCCGTCGCTGAAAAGGACGGAAGAGGCGTTCATTTTATCCACGCTGGCCATATCGGCAGCATAGGTATCGGCGGTCGGCCTGATGGTCAAAATGGCATCGGGCATCTCCCAAAAAGTGTAACCTTTCCATTCGGACTTATAAGCGGAAATGCTTCCTGCAGGGACATATATCATTTTATTGCCGTCAATAGAGCCAAATAAAGCGGGCGGCCAATTAGGTTTGCAAATTATGGCTTTGAGACTTGTGCAACCAGAGAAGGCACCGTAATCTATGAAATTAACGCCGCTTCCAATGATGACGGAGGTTAGCTCGCTGAAATCTTTGAAGGCATTCTCGTCTATCCTAATCACACTGTTAGGGATGATGACGGAGGTGATATTTTCCAAACGGGTTCTAATCGCCGTTTCACAACCATCTGCATAAATCAGTTTTTTTAAGCCAGTGCAATTTTCAAAGACAGAACTGTCTATGCTCGACAGGCCGCTTCCGATGGTTACGGAGGTCAGGCAGAGACAATTATGAAAGGCATCGTTGCCTATGCTCTCCACAGAGCTAGGGATAGTTATTGAGGTCAGGCCGAGGCAACCATGGAAGGCATCGTTGCCTATGCTCGTCACACTGTTAGGGATAGTTATGGAAGTCAGACCGTCGCGTTCACTGAAGGCTTCGTTGCCTATGCTCGTCACACTGTTAGGGATAGTTGTATTATTGCATCCTTCTATAAGCGTATTGCTTGCTGTCTCAATAATGGCATTGCAGTCGTTGCGGCTGTCGTAATGCGTGTTACCGCTGTCCACGGTGATGGAGGCCAGGCCGTCGCAGTCACAGAATACATAGTTTCCTAAACTCGTCACGCTGCTTGGAATGGTGACGGATGTCAGGCCGGTGCAACCATAGAAGACGCCGTCTCCTATGCTCGTTACGCCGTCGGTGATGGTGATGGAGGTCAGGCCGAAGCAACCACGGAAGGCATGGTTTTCTATACTCTCCACGCTGTTAGGGATAGTGATGGAGGACAGTTTGCTGCAATTAAAAAAGGCAAATTCTCCTATGCTCGTCACGCCGTTGGCGATGGTGATGGAGGTCATATTGCTGCTACCATAGAAGGCATTGCTTCCTATGCCCGTCACTTTATAAGTTACTTCTTCATACGAAACGGTGCTTGGAATGCTAACTTCACCGGAGTAGGAATTCGGGTGCCCGTTATGAATTACTGAAACCTCATCACTGTTGATTTTGTTGTAATAAATACCATCCACCTCAAAATCATAGGCGGAAACCATCTGCGGCATTATCATACCGATTGCCGCAAAAAGGATAATAAGTTTTTTGGTCATTTTGTGAGTAAATTAAAAAGGTCGGAACCATTCCTTCTGCTTATTCTACTCACGGGTACGACCAAGAACCTTTAGGACAATAAGCACAGATAGTTCACGCCCTATAGAGGGCATGAGCTTTAGTCTGTCTTGTCCTATTCTTGAATTTGGTCGTTTCGCGAGTAGAAGAACAAGAGCTCAACGCTCAAGCGATATGTATGCTGGGAACGGATGCTGCCCTCAAGTTAGTAATGAGTGAATTGAGGGTGAGCGTGCGCCTCCTGGAGACGCGCCGTCCGGAAGATTTAAGTCAGGCTCATTGGCGTAAGGGATTTAAAGGGTGAAACATATTTGTTTATTCGTAGATGTTCTAAAAGGGCTACAGGTTGTAGAACGAGCGGAAGGCGCGGATGGGTTACATCGTTGTATTTGTGGGTATTAAGGTGATAGAGGGGGAGGTGAAGGGTTTAATCGTTATTGGTCAAGACTTCAAAGTCTGCGTCAACGACAAAAATAGAGCCTAGTGTATTCTTCAACACATTGCGGGGGCGCAAGTCTTTAATTTTTATTTCCCCGTTTGAAAATTCGGCATCACCACATAAAGTGAAGCCTAAAGCCTCCATGTAATCCAAGATTTCGCCGTGGGTGGCATAGGTGGCGTTGGCGACATAATCTTGCCGTAAGATGGGATAAACGCTACGATTTCCAAATCCTGTGAAGCCTACAAGCTCATACTTCGTTTGAGGAAATATAGCGTTATGCATCAATAGCCTCCTGAATAGGTGGGAAATGCTTTGGCTCGTAATAAGGTTGTTAATCTTAATGACCGTATGGGAAGTCTCGTCGAAGTACACTTCATTCTCAATGCCGCTGGGATAAGGCATCCCCAGTTTCAGCACTTCGGAATAGGGAATCCATAGACCGAGCTCAATAGCCAAATCTTCCGCTTTTATGTTTGAAAGGGCTATTTCGCTTCGTTGGGGTATCTCTCCGCTATTTCTCGGTGCATCTGCTGCGCTCTCTGCAATTCGACTTTGTAATCGAGCTTCAAACTCTTCGATGCTGCAATTTCCTGTAGGCATTTTTCGGTGGTTATGCGGTGAAATTCGTTAAAGTATGTCATTGGTGATGCTAAAGTTTAGAGGTTGTAGAAAGTCCTGAAAGCTTTGATGCAGTATTCGTGGTCGGCGCAGGAGCCCGTTTCGCGGCAGGAGTGCATGGCCCAGATGGGGTTGCCCATATCTACGCCACGGAGGGGGAGGGACGAGGCGAGGATGTTGCCGAGGGTGCTGCCGCCGGCTACGTCGCTGTGGTTGACGAAGCGCTGGCAGGGCACGCCGGCTTTCTCGCAGATGCTGGCGAATACGGCGGCGGAGACGGCGTCGCTGGCGTATTTCTGGGCCGCATTGAACTTGATGACGGGGCCGCCGCCCATCACGGGATGGTTGGTGGGGTCCATCTTCTCGGGATAGTTGGGGTGCCAGGCGTGGGCGTTGTCGGCGCTTATCATAAAGGCGTGTTCCACGGCACGGGCGTAGTCGTCGAAGGTGCCGCCCTGGAGCGTGACGATGCGCTGGAGGAGCGTGGCGAGGAAGGGAGAGCCGGCGCCCTGCTTGGTTTGCGACCCCGTCTCCTCGTTGTCGAAGATGGCCAGTATCTGCGTGGTGCCGGGGGCGGCATCGGCAGAGAGGAGGGCTTCAAGGCCGGCGTGTACCATGGAGAGGTCGTCGAGACGGCCGCTGCTGATGAACTCGGCGTTGAGGCCTACGCGGGTGGCCGGCGTGGTGTCGTAGAGATAGAGGTCGAAGTCGAGGATGTCGGCTTGGTCGCAGCCGATTTCGGCTGCGATGAGGGGAAGGAGGGCGGGGGCGCTCTTGTCCATCTGTGCGGCGAACACGGGGAGCATATCCTTCTGGCGGGAGAGCTTCACGCCGTCGTTTACCTGACGGTTGAAATGGATGGCCAGGTTGGGGATGGTGAGTAGGGGGCGCTGGATGTGGAGGAGGCGTGTAGCGGGGTGCAGAGGGTCGTCGGTACGCACGATGACGCGGCCGGCGAGGGAGAGGGGCCGGTCGAACCATGTGGAGAGGATAGGCCCGCCATAGACCTCGGTGTTGAGGCGCACCACGCCGCCTTCGCCGTGCATCTCTGCCGCAGGCTTGATGCGGAAGGTGGGGGAATCGCAATGGGCGCAAACGATGTGGAAACCGGCTTCGGAAAGCGGTTTGCTACCTATGCGCAGGGCGTAGAGCGAGGAGTCGTTCTTGGTGAAAAACACGGTGTCGCCGGCCTTGAGTGCGGGCATGGCGGCGGTGGCGTCGAGAGCGCGGAAGCCTGCGGCCTCCAGGCGCTGACGCAGCGTCTGCACGGCCAGAAAATTGACCGGTGATGCGTTGAGGAAAGAAATGAGGGAGTTTATCATAGTAGGGAAAAAGATTCACGGCCCGTCAAAGCTACCTTCGGTGCTTTGCTACCCCTCCCCGACAGGGAGGAGTGGCGCGTCTTGTGCATACTTCGTAACTCATGAGCACTGCTGGTATAAGAACCCTACGATGGTAGCTCCGATTGCTATGTGCCAAATCCAGTGCAGCAGGTAAAGGCCGAGGACCAGGTACATTACCCAAGCGTACTTGTACTTCTGCGTTTTAGCATCGTAGAATTGATTCTTTAGCCTTTGTTGCAGCTTCGCAATCCAGCAGAAGCAGAAAGCTTTCTTTATCTTCATGTGTCAGTGAGCTATGGCAAGTGCGCGAGGGCAATCGTACTGGCAGGGAAGAGTATTATTTCATCATCACTTAGTAACTCACACGTTACTTAATGTTAGGCTGCTCAAGTCCGTAGTTTTTCTTCTTGTCTTCCATGCGGAGCATCACGGCAATAATAATGGATATCACGCCAAATGCAGCAAAGATTGTCATTGACTCGGTGTAGTCGATTATGCCATCGGCATTCGTGTTCTTTTCATTTACCGAACCAATCCACATGGGTACCATCGAGAGGCCAATGTTCTGTATGTAGAAAATCACGGCATAGGCCGTGCCGAGGAGTTTCATGGGGATAATCTTGGGCACAGAGGGCCACATTGCTGAGGGCACCAGGCCGAAAGCTACACCCAGCACTATCATTACGGCAATGGCCAGCACGATGTTTGATACGGGCAAGGCGAAAGTGATGTGGACCATAGTGAGGAGCACCGATCCGATAATCATCAGCGTGGCTCCTTTGCCGTACTTATCGTAAACGCTGCCAAAGAAGGGCGTGAGGAATATCGTGCCGAATGGGAGCATGGCTGGTATAAGGCCAGCAAGTTCGGGATCTACGCCATACTTGAACACCATAAGCTTTGTGGCAAACTTGAGGAAGGGGAATACTCCAGCATAGAACATGAGGCAGAGAAGCGTGATACACCAAAAGCCCTTGTTGGTGAAGAGTATGGGAAGATCGGAGAACTTGAAGCCTTCTTCTTCCTCTGCTTCAGCGGCGTCGGCCGATGCGTCGAGTTTCTTGTCCATTACGTTGTAAACGAGGAAAGATATCATGCCAATGCACAGACATGCTGCGCCAAGACCTACAGAGGCACTCACGCCGCCGAATGCGCGGGCTATGGGGAGAGCGGCTCCGAGGGCCACGGCAGTGCCGATGCGTGCAAGTGCTACCTGGAGCCCCATGGCCAGAGCCAGCTCATGGCCGGTAAACCACTTCACAATCACCTTGCTGACGGTGATGCCGGCTATCTCAGCACCTACACCATAAATAGCGAAACCAAGGCCGGCCAAAGCCACTTGAGCATTTACATCACCGCCGAAGGGCACCCAAACAGTGCCATCGAAGGTGTTGGACACTGCGTACCATTTGATAAGCGCACCAGCAAACATCAGGAATGTGGACATCAGGCCGGTAAACCGTATGCCGAACTTGTCGAGAATAATACCGCCAAAGAAAAGGAGCAGCAAGTACACGTTCATCAAACCATAGGCACCTGAGAACCAGCCATACTCTGAGGAGGTCCAGCCGAGCCCCATGCCGTCTTCGCTACCCAGTGCCGCTGTGAGCAGAGGTTCAAGAGGCGACATTACATCGGTAAAGAAATAAGCAAACATCATCGTGACAGACACGATGACAAGCGCCGTCCAGCGGGCGGCCTTTGACTCGCTGAGTTTTTGTTGGAGTGCTTTTGTCATAATTTGTATGGTTCGTTTTTTCGGGGTTATTACTTCAGATACTTATCCAAGAAACGGAAGAATGTGCGCTGCCAGAGTATGCCGTTCTGGGGTTTGAGCACCCAGTGGTTCTCGTCGGGGAAGAGAAGGAGTTGGGCGTCGAGGCCACGGAGGCGGGCAGCATTGAAGGCCGATTCGGCGTGGGTGTATTCAATGCGGAAGTCCTTCTGGCCGTGGATGCAGAGGATGGGCGTGTCCCAGTTCTGCACGTAGAGGTGGGGCGACGTCTCGAAGGCCTTCTGCATCTGGCCCTCGGCGTTCTTATACCAGGGGGCGGCGCCCATGTCCCAGTTGGGGAACCACATTTCTTCGGTCTCAACGTACTGCTGCAGCGTGTTGTAGATGCCGTCGTGGGCGATGAAGGCTTTGAAGCGCTTGTCGTGGTTGCCGGCCAGCCAATAGACGCTGAAGCCGCCAAAGGAGGCACCCACGGCACCGAGACGGTCCTTATCCACGTAGGGCTCGTTGGCCACGTCGTCGATGGCAGCGAGGAGGTCCTGCATACACTGGCCCGTGTAGTCGCCGGAGATTTCTTCAAGCCACTCCATGCCGAAGCCGGGCAGGCCGCGGCGGTTGGGGGCAACGACGATATAGCCGTGGGCAGCCATAATCTGCAAGTTCCAGCGGTATGACCAGAACTGGCTTACGGGGCTTTGGGGGCCACCTTCGCAGAAGAGGAGGGTGGGGTATTTCTTTGCGGGGTCGAAGTGGGGCGGATAGACCACCCACGAGAGCATTTCCTTGCCATCGGTCGTTTTCGTCCAGCGCTCCTTGACCTCTCCGAAGGCGAGGCGGGCGTATGTGGCAGCGTTTACGTGGGTGAACTGCTGAGCGGGTACGGCTGTCATCTTGGCCACAAGGTTCTTCTTGTTGGTATTGACCTCGATGAAGTAGGCCTCGTCTGCCTGACTAAGGCTGTGGCGCTTGACAATGAGGGCGGGTACGCCCTTCTTGTCCCTAGCGGGAACATAGTCGCAGAGACTGTAATCGCACACATCGTCGGTGAGCTGTTTTACGCGGCCTTGGAGGTCTGCCACATATATATTCGTGCGGCCGTGCCAAACGGCGGTAAAGTACAGCAGCTTGCTGTCGGGGCTCCAGAGGTAATCTTCCACGCCGCTTTGACGGCCTTCGCCAAGATCTTCGGTTACAAAGGTGTACTTGCCAGTAGCCAGTTCCATGACACAGAGGCGGGTGCGGTCGCTCTCGTAGCCGTCACGTTCCATGGAGCGGAAAGCAATGTACTTGCCGTCAGGTGAGAAGGCGGGATTGTCGTCATAGCCGGCGAAGAGGGCTCGATGGCCATAGCCAGAGATATTGCCCTTGGGGCCTGCGTTTACCTGTTGCTGCTCAAGGGAGCGGGTATAATCCTGAGGGATGTCCTCATAGTCCTGCCCTTTGCAGAGATTAACCACCTCGTGGCACATCTGACCGTCGGCACCCTCCATAGCGGCCTCAACCGTCCAGAGGAAAATGTCGCTGTCGGTGCTGACGGCATAGTTGCGGCCTGTTTTTTTGCGACAAGTGTAGGCTATCTGCTTGCCGTCGGGGCTCCAAGCAAGTTGCTCCACGCCGCCGAAAGGCTCCATGGGGCATTCGTAAGGTTCGCCCTCCAAGATATCGCACACGAATGTAGCGGTCCCCTCCTTAATCGTATAAAGGAAGGGGTGGGGTGCGGCTGTTACGTAGTGATCCCAATGCTTATACATGAGGTCGTTGATGACCATACCGCTGGCCAGAGGCAGGTCGGGTTCCTTTTCTGCTATGGCGGTGTGCTGCTTCACTTCCTGCACGCAAATGAGCTTGGTGGCATCAGGCGAGAAGAGGAAGTCGCCGACGTTGCCGTCTGTGTGAGTAATTTGCTGGCGACCAGTGCCGTCGGCGGCCATCGTCCACACTTCGCCACCCGAGAGAAAGGCGATGCGTCCGTCGGGAAGGTAGGTGGCGCTACTCTCGCTCTTGTCGGCGGCAGTGAGCTGCACGGCCTGACCACTCCTCATGTCTTTGCAAAAGATTACGGAGCGGCTGTTATTTTTCTCCACACTGTAATAGCTTACGGCATAGACACACTGACTGCCATCGGCCTTCATACTGACAGCCCCCATACGTCCCATGGCCCAAAGGTCTTCGGGTGTCATAAGAAGCCGCCCCGACCCCTCCCTTAAAGGACGGGGTGTAGAATGTATTTGCTGGGTGGTGCCCATTACTCCAAAAATAATGCTTGAAAGTATTATTATTTTATAAAGGTATTTCATAGGCTGTGGGTATTTACTCCCCTCCATGTGCTTTTGGCGACGGCCAAAAGACCGAGGGGGTGGGGTGGGTCTTTTATTTCTTGTAGCGGGCCTGCTTTTCTTCCAGCATTTTCTGCTGTTGCTCCTGTAGGGCAGCCAGACGTGCGGCCAGGCCTGTGGGTTTCTTGTTGGGGTCTTGTTTGTTGCGGCGGTAGTTCTCCTCCAACTTTTCGAGGAGTTTAGCATCGTCGGTGGTGGCGCGGAGGTACCACATCGTGATGGCTGAGAAGAGGAGGGAGATGAAGTAATAGAAGTTCAGGCCGGCGCTGTACTTGTTGAACATAAAGAAGAACACCACGGGCATCAAATACATCATCCACTGCATCATCTTCATCGTTTGCGCCTGTTCGGGAGCCACGGCCATCGTGTCGCGCTGCTGACGCATGGTCAGGTAGCTGTATATCACATTGGTGGCACAGAAGAGGAGACAGAACAGGCTCAGATGGTTGCCTATGAGAGGCAAGCCGGCGTTCCAGCTCAACAGGGAGTCGTAGGTACTGAGGTCTTCCGCCCAGAGGAGCGATTGCTGACGCATTTCAATGGCATTGGGCACAAAGTTGAACATGGCAATCCAGATAGGCATCTGAATGAGCATAGGCAGGCAGCCGCCCATCGGGTTCACGCCGTATTGCGACTGCAGGGCCATCATTTCCTGCTGGCGCTTCATGGCATCCTCCTGATTGGGATATTTTTTCGTAATCTCGTCCATTTTGGGCTTCAGCACGCGCATCTTCGCACTGCTGAGGTAGCTCTTTTTAGTCGGGCCGTACACAATGACGCGGAGCAAAAGGGTGATGAGCAACAGGACGATGCCCATGGGAAGCCCGATTTTGGTAAGGAAGTCAAACACATAGAGCGTGAAAAAGCGGTTTATCCAACGCACAATAGGCCAGCCCAGATAGACAAGTTCCTGCAACTCCATCTCATCCTTTGTGAGGCGCACCTTCTCCATGCTTTGCAGAAGGCGATAATTATTGGGGCCAAAGTAGAACTGAAGGCGCGTCGGATCGTTACCCGTGGGGTCAAAACTGACATCGGCCTTGCAGCTGTAGTTTTTCAGGTAGCCGCTACCTTCCTCCTCGGGCGTACTGGTGAGTTGTGCGCCATTGAGCGGTTTGCCGCCAATGAGCACGGCGGAAAAATACTGGTTCTTGAAGGCCACCCAGTCCACATCGTGCTCTGGCGTAGCGGTTTCCTCCTTCTGTTCGGAAAGCTTTTCTGTGTCGCCATTGCTGCGGTAGGTCAGGGTGGAATACATGTTCTCGAAGTAAAAGCCCTTTTCCTGCTGGCGCACGCGGTCGAGCCACGTCAGGGTGAAAGACTTGCAGCGCACGGGGAAAGTGTTGCTGAGCCCCACAGCATGAACTGTGAGGTTCACCATATAGTTGTCTGGCAGGAGGTCATAGGTGAAGTCGAGCGTGCCCGTGCGGTCGGCCAGACGGAGTGTTACGCTGCTGTCGCTCTGTGCCACGGGGACAAATTGGAACTCGCGGGTATCCACGTTCAGTTCCTTGGCCTCAAACGCGAGGTTCATGCTGGCCGTAGTCGCATCGAAGAGCACGAGGGCACTGTCGGTGCCTGCGGCGAAACTGGCGTAGTCCTTGTACTCATTGAGCAACACGCGGGAAGGCACGGCACCTACGGGATTGATTTCCACCGTTACCTTGTTGTTGCGCAACACAATGGGAGCACATTCCCCACCTTGGTGGCGCTGTGCGGAAAAGAGCGAGGTGGTGTCGGCAGCCAGTGCCTCGGCCCGCTGCAAAGCGGCTACGCTGTCGGCCACAGCCTTTTTCTTGGCGCGGGCCTGCTCAACGAGGGCTATGCTGTCCTGTTGAGCCTGCAAGGCAGCTTGTTCTGTGTACTGGTCCTGATTGTAATAGGAAAAACCTATAAGCAGGATGGCAATAAGGATAAACCCAATGATGGTATTCTTGTCCATAATTCTTTCTGGGGAGGCATTTCTGCCTCTTTAGTGTACGGAAAAATGCTTTTTCTCGGCAAAGGTACGAAAAATCTGCAAGAAAAGCGTAACTTTGCAAGCGAAAACATCAAAAAAAAGCGACTATGTATAAAATAAGAGCGGCTGCAGCTGCCATTTTGGCCTGTATGATTATCAGCCTCCCCGCGCTTTCGGCCACCCGCGCCAGTGAAGGCAAGTCCCATCCCTCTGTTTCGTCAAATACCAAAGCCACACGCGACAAGTACCTTGCCGCACTCGATTCGCTGAGGCAGGCCTACCTCGACTGGAAGTACGAGGGCGGCGACACGCTCAGCAACCCCTATCTTTTCCAGTTGCTTTCCTCACCCACATTCTTCCCCACGGCCACGCAGCAGAGCCTGGGCTCGCTTCCCGCCCAGACGGAGGAGGGCACTTTCAGCCGCGACGTACAGCAGCGCACAGCTTCCATCAACAGCCTCCTGTCGGGCGTGTATGCCACCCAGCCGTGGCTCATCAGCCGTATGGCCGACACGGCTGCCACGACTGCCGACAGCGTGATGGCGGCAGCCTCCGTCAGCACGGACACGCCCCCCGCGTTCATTGCACCCGCCGAAGTACAGCCCGCTCCCGCGCCGACGGTCGATGAAAGCAAGGTGGAAGTGTTTCTGGGCGACATGGACGCGTTCCACATCAAGGTGAAGCGCCCCAACTTCTGGAGCATAAAAGGCAATTTCAACGTGCAGTTGCAGCAGACCTATTTCAGCGACAACTGGTACAAGGGCGGCGACAACAGCTTTGCCGCCAACGGGCAGTTTTCCATAGAAGCCAACTACGACAACAAGCAGAAACTGCGTTGGGACAACAAGCTGGAACTGAAGATGGGCTTCCAGACGGTGAACAGCTACTCCCTCACGGGCCGCTTTAAGCCGACAGCCGACCTCCTGCGCCTGACTTCAAAAGTGGGCATTAAGGCTTTCAACCACTGGTACTACACCCTGGCTCTCCAGACGTGGACGCAAATGGCACAATCGAGGGAATACTATAACGATGCCGACGGCAAGGAGCGCTACCGCGTGGCTTCGGACTTCATGTCGCCCTTCGAGGCCGTGCTCTCCCTCGGTATGGAATACAAATTGGAGAAGAAGCGCTTCACAATCAACGCCAACCTCGCCCCCGTGGCCGTGAACTACAAACACGTCAGCCGCACACTTTTCAAAGATGACCAGACGCTCTACCAGAAGTTCGGCCTGAAACGCCACGACCGCTTTGATTTCGGTTCCACGTTTACCGTTACCACCAAGCTGGCCGTGTGTAAGCAACTGGTGTGGGACTGCCGTCTGTACTTCTTCACGTCCTATCACCACACTACGGCGGAATGGGAAAACACATTCTCGCTGAAGGTGAACAAATACCTTTCCACGAAGCTCTTCCTCTACCCGCGTTTCGACGATGCCGTGCAGAAGGGCAGCAGCAACACCTACTTCCAGTTCAAGGAATACCTTTCGGTGGGCCTTGACGTAAGTTTCTGAAAAAAGCCGCCCCCTATCGGCTCACCTCCAGGCCGGAGCGTTTCTGGCGATGGTAGGAGCGGTAGTCGTCGAGGGGGATTTCAATGTCGGGTTCGGCCAACGGCACCCCGTGCGGCAGGCTGAAACGCAAATACTTAATAGCCAGCCCACGCTCCAGCCACTGCTGTTCGTAGTAAGTCTGTATGCCGAGTATGGGGTCGTCCTGCACTTCGGCGTAGAGGTCGGCCACGATGCAGGCGGCAGGCAGCCGGTTGGCCTCCACAAGCGCACGCGTGTAAGTATATAGGAAATTGGAGTCCGTCTTTACATGGATGAGGCCACCGTCCTTCAAGAAGCGGCGGTAGCGCTCCAGGAAAAACGTGGAGGTCAGGCGCTTGGTGGCCTTTTTCATCTGGGGGTCGGAAAAGGTGAGCCAGATTTCGCTCACCTCGCCCGGGGCAAAAAAGCGTTCAAGAAACTCTATGTGCGTGCGGAGGAAGGCCACATTGGCCATGCCGCCGCTTAGGGCTTGGGAGGCCCCGTGCCACATGCGCGAGCCCTTTATATCGACGCCGAGGAAGTTTTTGTCGGGAAAAAGGCGGCCCAATCCCACACAGTATTCGCCGCGCCCGCAACCCAACTCAAGCACGATGGGACGGTCGTTGCCAAAGGCTCGTTCCGCCCAGTGGCCGCGCATGTCGTCCTCCCACGGAAGGGGGGTGATGCAGGCCGACTGATAGACGTTGGGGAAGGTGGCCATGTCGGCAAACTTGGCCAGTTTATTCTTGCCCATCGGTCTGTAGGATTTTGTTTACGTCCTGTTCGGCGGCCCCCAGCTTTTCCTTACAGAAATCCAGGAGCTGGCGGGCTTCCTTCAGGGCCTCGGAAAGTTTGTCAATGTCCAGTTGGCCCTGTTCGATGCTGGCCGTGAGCTGTTCGAGGCGTTTCACGGCCTCGGAATAGGTCATGTCTTTCTTCATTCTTGAGGAGTATGGGATTCGACGGCGGAAACGATTTCTCCGTCGGCGAAGGTGGTAACGATGCGTGTACCCGCCGTGAGCTGCGCTGCGCTGCGCACGGCCTTGCCGCCCTGGCGTGTAATGGAGTAGCCCTGGCGCAAGATGTGGGCAGGGTCGGCCAGTTGCAGGCTGCGCTCCGCGAGTTCCAAAGTGTGGTGATGGCGGGCGAAAAGCTGGGCAGGCGCAGCCGAGAGGCGGCCTTGCAGGAGCGTGAGCACGGTTTGTTGAGAGGCAAGGCGGCGCACCACAGCCGTGGCCAGCGCAGTATGGGCCGACTGGAGGCGGCGATGTTCGGCGCCCAGGCGAAGGGAGGCACTCTGGGAGAGACGTTTGTCGGTGGCCAGGAGGAAGAGCCGAGCATCGGCCAGTTGGCGGGCTACGGCGGCTCGGAGGCGTTGCTCCACGGCGGCCACGGCCTCCAGTTGCTCCTGCCATGCAGCGATGAGCCACGCGGCTACGGCGGTGGGGGTCTTCAGGGACGTGTGGGCTACGAGGTCGATGACCGTCTCGTCGCGCTCATGGCCAATGCCCGTAATGACGGGCAGGGGAAACTGAGCCACATTGGCAGCGAGGGCATAGCTTTCGTAGCCGTTGAGGTCGGCCACGGCCCCTCCGCCCCGAATAAGCACCACGGCATCCCACGTCCCGGCATCGGCGGCTACGGCTTCGAGGGCGGCCACCACGCTGTCTTCCACCTGCACGCCCTGCATCACGGCGGAAAAGAGCTTGAGCGTGAAAGGCAGGCCGGACTGTTCCAACTGCTTGCAGAAGTCGCCATAGCCGGCTGCCGAGGCGCTCGACACGACGGCCACGCGGCGCACGGGGCAGGGCATCGGCAATTCGCAGTTCATCGTGAGCACGCCGTCCTCCTCCAGTTGCCGCAATATCTCGCGGCGGCGGCGGGCGGCACTGCCCAGGGAATAGGACGGGTCGATGTCCGACACGGAAAGGGCGTAGCCATACTGCGGATGGAAGCCCACCTGCACTTCCACAAGCACCTGAAGACCGGCCTCAAGCCGCTGCCCGCTCTCACGTTCAAAGCGCGGACGCAGGAAGGCGAACGTGTTGCGCCAAATGTTGGCACGGGCGCGGGCCCTGATCTGCTGGCCGTCGCCCTCGTCGTGCTGGACGAGCTCCATATAGCAGTGGCCGTTGGCCGCCACGCGCAGTTCGGCGATTTCGGCACGCACCCAAAAGGTGTCGGGCATAGTGAGTTCTATGGCCTGACGCACCAAGTTGTTGAGTTCTTCAAGCGAGAGGGATTTCATTCTCCTGCGGACGGCATCACCTTTCGGCACGCCTCTCCATATCTATATATAAGGGGCGGTTTCCTATCCTATAAGACGGTTTTTCCTAATCTATACACTGGTTTTTCCTACCCTATACGGAAGTTTTTCCTACCCTATAGGATAGCGACGGCTCAACCTATTTCTCGATGGTGAGAGCCTGCGAGCCTATCATCTGGCCGTCGGTGAAAATGCTCAGGCTGTACTTGCCGGCCTGCAAAGGTTCGTTCACGGGAATGTAGAGCTGCACGGACGTAGCCTCGCCCGTATATTCCACCTGCCTTTGGGCCGAACACTCCAGCGTGCGGTTCTCGTAGGTGAACGTGCCGCTGGGAGTCATCACCGTCTGCCCGGGCTTGAGCAGACGCACATAGACCGTGCGGTTGCCGGCGGCGGCCGTAACGTTCTTGGCAATCTGGAAGTTCACGGCAAAGCGCACCACGTCCTTCAGCTTCTTGGCCTGCTTGCCATTCTTCTTGAGCGGCGTAAGGCTGATTCCCGTTGCGTCCAACTGGGCGGCGATGGCCACCTTCTCAGTCAGGCTGGCGCGTTCCGTGTTGAGGTCGTTGATTTGCGAATGAGCCTGCTCCACCTGCGCCCTCGCTTCGTCGCGCTCGCTGGTCAGCGTCTGGTTGAGCCGCTGCAAGGAATCCACTTGCAGGATATAGCTGCGAAGTACGGCCCGCACCGTGGCCAGTTCCTCCTTCAGGCGGCGTATTTCGGCCACGTCGCCGGCCTTGCTGGCCTTCAGCTCCTTCAGCTGCTGCGCAAGGGCCTCGGCACGCTGCTGTTCGGCGTTGAGACGTTGCAGCAGGGAGTCGTCCTGTATGCCCTTCTTCAGTTCATCATACTGCAAGGCATATTCGGCATACTGGTTCTCCATTTCCTGACGGTCGAGTTCGGCCAGCTGCCGCAACTCTTCCAGTTCCTTTTCCTGGTCTTTCACCTTTTGATTGCAGCCCACGCACAGGAGAGCGAGGACAAGATAGCAGATTTTCTTCATAGACGCAATATAATTCTAAATGCTACGGGAAAACATAAAATTCAGCGCAAAGTTACCCATTTCCCTGCAATAATGTGCCTTCTCAAGCCAAAAAAATGAAGTTTCTTATGCGAAAAGGGAAAAAATCGGTGAAAATACGCCACCAAACCTTGCCGATTACAAAATTCTTAGTAACTTTGCGCTCGGAAACTGCACAAACCGCATTCCTTCACTCAAACAATCAAATAAACCACATTCATTAACAAAAACAAAAAAAGCAATGGCAACAACAGCTACCGCACCCAAGGGTGCAACCAAGAAGCCTCAGGGCTTTACCGGCATCAAATCCGGTTTGTTAGTAATCTTCCTCTGCTGGATTATCGCAGAAGTCATCTACGTCTGCGTATTCGGCTACAAGAGCCACTTCAGCGACGGCGACACTTGGACCAGCGCACCTTTCTCCCTCTTCAACGACGGTGACCACCAGCCCGTTGGCGGCGACCTCCTCGGCACCATCTACAAGGGCGGCTTCATCGTACCTCTCATCTGGACCCAGCTCTTCACCGTTCTGGCCCTCGCCGTTGAACGCTTCCTCGCCATCCGCACCGCCTACGGTAAGGAATCCCTCGCCAAGTTCGTGGAGAACATCAAGAAGGCTCTGAAAGTAAACGACCTCGACAAGGCCCAGCAGATTTGCGACAAGCAGCAGGGTTCCGTGGCCAACGTTGTAACCGCCACCATCAAGACCTACCGCGAAGTTGAGGCCGACAGCTCCCTGAGCAAGGAGCAGAAGGTGCTCGCCATCCAGAAGTCCCTCGAAGAGGCCACCGCTCTCGAAATGCCCATGCTGCAGGAAAACCTCCCCATCATCGGCACCATCGTAACCCTCGGTACTCTGACCGGTCTTCTCGGTACGGTAATGGGTATGATCAAGTCCTTCTCCGCCATGGGTGCCGGCGACGGTGGCGCTGACTCCGCCGCTCTGTCCGTAGGTATCTCCGAGGCTCTTGTAAACACCGCCTCCGGTATCGCCACCGGTGCAAGTGCCGTTATCTCCTACAACTACTTCACCAACAAGATTGACCGCCTGACCTTCTCCCTCGACGAAGTAGGCTTCAGCATCGTTTCCACCTTCAACGCTACTCACTAATTTCTAAGCATAAGACCTAAAGTAAGACACAATGGGACGCTTTAAAATCTCAAAACAAGACACGTTCATCGACATGACCCCGATGAGCGACGTCATGGTCCTGCTGCTTACCTTCTTTATGCTTACTGCAACGTTCGTTAAGGAAGAACCTGTAAAGGTCAATGCCCCTCAGTCGCTCAGCGAGGTTAAAATTCCCGAAAACAACCTGCTCACCATATTCGTGTCGCCCGAAGGAAAGGTGTTCATGAACATGGACAATGAAAAGACTCAGCTCGCTATGGCCGAGAAAATGCAGGAAAAGGAACACATCAACCTGAGTGATGCACAGCTCAAGGAGTTCTCAAAAGTCCCCACCTTCGGTTGCCCTGCCGACGTACTCGGCAGCTGGATTGACCTCGGCGACAGGCGCAACGAATTCCTCACAGGAAGTGCAGAAGCAGGCATTCCTTGCGACAGCGTCAATGATGAGCTGAAGCTCTGGGTTGCAGCAGCCCGTGAAGCCAACGGCGAAAACATGCACATCGCCATTAAGGGCGACAAGGCTACGCCGTACAAACATATTAAACGTGTAATGGACTCCCTCCGCGCCATTGACGAAAGCCGGTACAACCTGCTTACGAACAAGAAAGGCTCGGAAGATTAAAACTGAAGAATGTTATGTCAAAATTAGGAGGCAGTAAACAAAAGAAAATGAACTCGCGTGTCGATTTCACCCCGATGGTCGACATGATCATGCTGCTCGTGACGTTCTTCATGCTCTGTACCACTCTGCTCAAACCTCAAACCATGGATATCACCATGCCCTCCGACAAGGACGATATCAAGGAAGAGAACAAGAGCCAGGTGGCTGCAGACAAGGCCATCACGATTATCCTCGACAAAGAGGACGCAGTATATTACTTCACCGGCAAGCCCAGTGAGGCAAAACTCGAAAAGACTACCTATGGGCGCCAAGGCATTCGCAAAGTCCTGATGGACGTGAACCTGGAAGCCGTGCAGAAGGCGCAGGCCCTCAACAAGGAATTCCAGAGCCGCTTCTCCAGCGACCCCAAGCAGGATGCCGCCAACCAAGCCGAGTATAAAAAACGCCTGAGCGAGATTAAGAACGCCGACAACACCGTCAATGTCATCATCAAAGCCACTGACGAGGCCAACTACCAGAATCTGCTCACCATACTCGACGAAATGTCCATCTGTTCCGTAGGTAAGTTCGTCATCGACAAAATCCAGGAGCAAGACCTCTCCATGATTGCAGAACTCGAAGGTAAATAAGCTAAAACTATTCTAAACTATGTCTAAAATCGATTTGAAAGCAAAAGACTGGTGCGAACTGGTCTTTGAAGGGCGTAATAAGGAATATGGAGCTTATGACCTTCGCGCAAAAGCTGGCAGCCGCCAGCTGAAGGCCATCATTTCAATCCTTGCCCTCATCCTCGTCATCGGCGTACTCGTTGGCCTGAAGATGGCAGCCGATGCCATCATCGCCAGCAACCGCGACCTGGATGCCGAACTCGCTACGGAGCTCTCCCAACTCAAGAAGGACGAGCCCAAACAGGAAAAAAAGGAAGAAATCAAACAGGAGTACGAAAAGCCCGAAGTGCAGAAGGTTGCAGTCAAGGCCTCCATACAGTTCACCGTGCCGGAAATCGTTGACGTGGTCGACGAAAGCCGCAAGCTGAAAAACCAGGAGGAACTGAACCGCTCCAACATCGCCATCGCGTCCATGGACTACGAAGGCGACGTAAACGGCAAGGGCACCATCGACGACCTCAAGGACAACCAGCAGGCCGGCGGCAACCAAGCCGCTCCCGAAGAAGACTCCAAGATTTACAGCGTTGTAGAAACTGAACCCGTGTTCCCCGGCGGCAACGATGCCCTCGTAGCATGGGTCAGCAAAAACCTCAAGTACCCCGCCATCGCGCAAGAGCAGGACATTCAGGGCAAGGTTGTGCTGAAGTTCGTCGTGCTTGAAAACGGTAGCGTGGGCGACGTGAAGGTCATCCAGTCGCTTGAACCCCACTGCGACAAGGAAGCCGTGCGCGTTGTAAAGAGCCTTCCCCGATTCACCCCCGGCAAGCAGCAGGGCCGCCCCGTAAAGGTGTGGTTCACCCTGCCTGTACGCTTCAGCCTGATGTAAATCCCATTTTCCCACCCTATGCGATAGAAGGTTGCCAGCGCCAGCAAGGTGTCTGGCAGCCTTCTTCGCTTCAACTCCCCTGCAAGAAGAATGAAACTCTGTAAAATACTCCTGCCCCTCCTGCTCCTCGCAGGATGCCACGGACAATCAAAGAAAGCCACAGGTGCCTGGCTCAACGAGAACAACGTAAGAGTGGCCATCGATGCCAGCTTCCAAAGTGTGATGGACGGCATTGTGTCGGCCTACGGCTATAAAAATGTGGAAGCCAGCGTCAGCAGCATCTACACCAGCGAGGACAGCGTGCTGTGGCTCCTCAAGAAAGACAGTGTGCGCTGCGCCATAGCCACACGACCCCTCACGCAAGATGAAAAGGACTTTATCAAAGCCACATACAAGCTCACGGCACGGCAGCAAATCATTGCTTACGACGCATTTGCCCTTATCGTGAACAAGGCCTGCTCCGACACCGTCATCACCACCGCCGAGATACGCGACATCGTGAGCGGGAAAATCACCCGTTGGGAGCAGCTCAGCCACTCCAAGCGCAAGGGCGAACTCCATCTCCTCTTCGACCAGAGCGGCTCCAGCACCGTGCGTTTCATGCGCGACAGCCTCTGCCACGGCCAGGAGCTGAAAGGCAACATCTACGCGCAGGGCAGCCATTTGAGCGTCATCGAGGCCGTGCGCCAGCGTACTGACGTCATCGGCGTAGTCAGCACCGACTGGCTCCGTAGCTCCGGCACGAGTGCCATGACCAACTTCCGCGACCTCGATGTCCGTGTGATGCTGGTCAGCCGAGGCAACAGCCCCGAACAGCTCAGCCACATCTGCCGCCCCTACCAATACTACATTGCCACGGGCGAGTACCCCCTCATTCGCGCCGTCTATGCCATCAACACCGACCCGCGCCCCCAGAGCAAGCAAAGCCTTTTCTACTATTTCGTGAAGGGCGACAAGGGCCAGCGCATCATCTGCAACGACTCCCAGCTCCTGCCCTACCTCAGCGTGCAAATCCGCGACGTTTACGTCCACGACTGACCGCACTCTGCCACCAGCGCCATCGCATTTGGAGCGCACCGTCCACAGGGCGATGCGCTCCAACTATTTAAGAGCAGCGTTCCTACTCGTCATCCTCGTCGCACCAGTCCATCCACGCGTCTTGGCGGCGGGTGTCGAAGTGGTCGGCCTTTCCGTTGTCATCCTTGAATATCTCGCTGGCCACAAGCACGGCATATTCGGTACGGAGAAGTATGGCCTCCGTCGTAGGTATCGTGTACGTTTTCATAATGCGCCCATTCTATCTTTCGCTAATTGGCTCATTTGCCAATCACCTTTTTCCCATTAACAAGCCCTATGCCTTTCACGCCGCCCTGTACGTTGCGGCCCATGAGGTCAAACTCTACGAGGCTCTCAGCCGTTGGGGCGGCGGACTTGAGGCCGTGGCCTGAATGCAGGTCTTCAATCGCCGTAGCACGTTCGTCGTCTGCCCACACGGAAAAAGCCTGTGCCTTGGCAGCTGCGGAGGCTGGATGCCTCGGCGTAATGCTCATATACCAACGCTGCGCACCAAGCACTACGCCGGCATTTGCCGCCTGTTGAAGTTTGCCGCCGCTCATGGCATAGTATTCATTGGCCAACATATCCTCCACAGGCATGTAAGTGCCCGTGAACGTATATTCTAATTTCACGCTGCGGCAGTCAATGCTGTTCTGCTCGGCGGGCTCCAGCACCTTGTCAGTCATAACGAGGCTGTGCGTACCCGTTTCCTTGGCGCGGATAAGGTAGGGATAGTTGGGCTCCGTACGTCCTGAGTTCAACTTCCGCACGACCAGACACGTGCGTTCACACACGCCGTCCTCATCGTCGTCGTACTCAATAAAGTTGTAGATTTCGGCAATATCGTACTTCTCGCTCCATTCCTCATAGTCCATGGAGAAGGGCACATAGAGGGCTTGCCAGTTCGTATTGCTGAAGCGGCGCGTGTAAGTCAAGCTGTCACACAGCGTCTCTTCTGCTGCCGTGTAAGTCTCTCCATCGGCAAACACACGACTGCACCCTTCCTCCATAAAGACCTTTACTGTGGTGATTGCCACAGCTGAACGGGCAGCAAACTGCACCTCCTTGGCTGAGCCTGTCCACACGGAGCCGTCCAACTGGCCCGTGTCGGAAATCAACTTATCGCAGGTCTTGCTATAATCACTCCCAAACTCCACCTTTACAATCCTCAAGTTTTCGTCTGCCACGCTAAGGATAAACTTGCCCCGCGAAGGCATGTATAGCGCACACTTTCCGTTGGCATCCTTCTGTTCGCTGCAAGCCTCAAAACTGGCTGTTACGTCTCCCCTGCTGACAGGCGAAGTAACGTCAATCGCCTGAGTGATGCCGGAAGGCTCCGTTATGTTCATGGAAGCAGGAACCGTAAAGTCAAACACAGGATAGTAGGTCAGATGAATCCGACTGTCGCTGAAAGACATACCGACCTCACATCCTGCCACTTCGGCAGGCACAACTTCATCGGCATACAAATAGGCCGCCGTGAAGCTCTCGCCATTGCCGTACTTCATTCCGTCATACACCGCGCCGCCCTCAGCGCTACCCGTCACATGCACGCTATAGGTCGTTTCAGGCGCGAGGTCATCGACTATGGCAAACTGGCGCCAATGATTTTGCGCGGCATAGGCATCCTTGCACCCCTGCGGCACATGAAGGGTGCCATAGGATGAGAAAGCACTGACAGCCATGGCCTGAGGCTTAGCGGCCTTATTCACGACGGTGGCCAGATTCGGGCAATCCAAGAAAGCCTGGCTGCCGATGTCCGTCACCCCCTGAGGAATTACAATGGAAGCAAGGCTGCGGCAACCTTGGAAAGCCTGAAGCCCTATACGCGTCTGATTCTTCGACAGCCGGACGGAAGTCAGCTCTGTGCAGCCATAGAAGGCTCGCTGGCCGATGTCCGTCACGCTGCCTGGGAGTACCATGGAAGCCAAGCCTTTGCAGCCAAGGAAAGCATAATCCCCTATACGCGTTACGCCATCCGGCACAGCCGAATTACAGCACCCCACAATCAGCGTGTGCGCATGGTCTGCGTTGTCAATAATGGCCTGGCAATTATCGCGGCTGTCATAGCGGCTATTCCCCTCCTTCACGCTTATGGAAGTCAGGCCCGTACAGCCATAGAAGGCATTTTCACCAATTTCATTGACGGAAGCAGGAATCATTATGGACTTCAATCCGCTGCAACCCATAAAGGCATTCTTTCCAATGCTTTTCACGCTGCCGGAAATAAAGAGGTCCGTCAGGCCCGTGCAGCCCCTAAACGCACCGTCGCCTATGCCACTCACGATATAGTACCCGTCTCTATATGTCAGGGCCTGAGGTATGCTTACGTCACCGCCCCTGCCCGTGTAGGCAGACACGCACACTTCTCCCTCTCCCGTAATGGTGAAACCCAATTGGCCAAGTGTAAAATCGTAGGCCAACAGCTGCCCGATACCGACAAGCATAAGGGCAACAAAGCAAAATGGTTTTTTCATAGTGTGTATTAGATTAGGTTTGTGAATATGCCGGAAGGGCGTGCTCTCCGCAAGGTGCCGATGGCCGATTCTCGAGGGGGCAATCTGCACTTCAGTATTCAGCGTCGGACACCCCGTGTCTTCATAGAAGAGCCAAGCACGTCCCCATGGGGGGATCTTGCGAGTGCTTCCTCGCACGAAGCAGGGAGCGGAAGGTCGGCGGAAAAGGGGGGCGCGGCTTGGCCGTGAATCCCTTCCGCCGGGCCGCGTCCGCCAAAGGCGGCCTTGCGAGTGCAAAGATAGAGGTTCCGCCACTTAGCGCCAAACAAATTAAAGCCTTTTTGGCATTTTGTCTCCATCCCCTCACCGTTTTGCTTGTACGGCACATCAAAAAGCACCTCGAAGTACTGCAAATACGGGAAGCGTTTCCCGCGCAACACAAAGGACTACTGTAAGTTGCCTGTCTTACACACCATCCCCGTCGCCTTGCAGTTTACGCCACTCACCCCTGCTTTTCTTGCTGCATCTCCCACCTTCCTACACCCCGCAGGGAAGGGTTGAAGGGAGGACTTTCCAGTGGGCTAATAATTAAAGCCAAAATGCCACAAGGGTATCACATTGCGGCTGCCGTACTCAATATCATCACGCACAACGATGCCGTCAGGAACGTCCGCTATCTGCTTCTTCCCCTTTTTACGTCCTCCTATCTCAAAAGTATATTTGCTGATTTTGAAATCAGACTCACGCGAGGATACTACATCATTCTTCACTCTCATCTGATTGTAGAAGAATGTCTCTCGAAGATTTCCGGCATTAGGTTTGAACGGAGCCAGTCCCCCAAAATACAAAAAAAATCCCTCAATGAGGGACAAGAATAACAAAAATCGTCCCTCAATGAGGGATTTTTCCTATCCCCGTACCCTGCGAACCTCATTTTAGGAGTTGTCCGACAAGTGAGTATCATTGCGGCCTGCGGCCTTATGACTGGCTACCTTTATAGCCTACCTACGGCAGGCTTCTTTCATTATTCACTGTTCACTCTCCAAAATGTGCCCCGCATCTACGGCGGCGCTCCCTACGGTCGCTCTGCCGCAGACTATACAACATAGGGCTTCCAGCCCATTGCCGTTCGCTCTATTATTGTTCATTATCCACAATATCCCTACGGGATATGTGTCCCCCTGCGGGGCGCATTGCCGCATGAAATACAGACCTTCAGCCCAATGTTCAGAGAATTTAACTTTTATCGGACACGTATTATAATATGACACGCGCACGTAGTACATTTTCCATCTACACCTGAATCATAAACGCCCCGCCAAGAACATCTTTGGCGGGGCGTCGCATATAGGATTATCAACGAACTATTTCATAAGCACTTTACGGCCATCCTGAATATACAGGCCACTCTTTTGCTTATCATTCAAGTGGCGGCCAGAGAGGTCGAAAGCCGAGTCTTCTGACTGCTGATCAATTGTGACAGAGTTTACTCCTGTTATCTCGTTCAGGCTACCGATGTAGTGAAAGCGCTTCCACCAACTGTCGCCCTTGTATTTGGAAACAGAGGCAGCAGGCACATACAAGGATGCCTTATTGAACACGGCATTCATCTTCGTAGGATCATCTGTGCCGATAAAAGGAGGTACATTCGTAGCATTGCATATTACTTTATTCATGCTCGTACAATTCAGGAAGATATTGTCATTGATATACTGTACGGTAGAAGGAATCGTGACATCCTTGATACTTGAGCAACCGCTAAACACATTGTTGTTAATATAAACCGTGCCAGAAGGTATGACAACGCTTGTCAGTTCTTTTCCGTTTTGATACAGATGATGTGCAATACTTGTGGGATTAGCATATTGATCATAGAAATTAGTTTGTACCCAACTGTCCACTCTGCTTATTTCCACGCGCGACAACTTGCTGCATCCCTTAAAAGCATTTGAGCCGACTGTCATCGTGGAAATAGCCGTATTGAACTTCACCGTGGTCAAAGCCGTGCAATCCGTGAAGCAATAAGCCCCCACACCCTGCATATCGGCAGGGAGTTCAATGGTCTTTAAAGCCGTGTCGTAGGCAAAGCCATAGTTCTGAACAGAAGAAATGCTATTGGGCAACGTTAAGGACGCGAGGGCTGTACAGTTTGCAAAAGCATATTCATTAATCATGTTCAGCGAGGTTGAAAGGGTCAAATCGGAAAGTGAAGTGCAATAGCGGAAGCCCTCGTTTTCAACAGTATGAACACTGTTAGGCATGACAAATCCATCAAGACGCGAACAGCCGTAGAAAGCCCGCTTGTCAATAAGCTCCAAAGCACTGGAGGCTGACTCCATAAAGATAACACGTGCCAGTTTTTCGCACTTCTCAAATGCTTTTTCATCGATTGTTATGATTGACTTGGGAATGACTACACTCTGCAAATCAGGCATATAATAGAAAGCTTGTTTACCAATAGCGGTTACATCATAAGTCTTACCAGAATACGTAATGGACGCTGGAATATTGATTGTACCGGAATATTCCGTTCTTGGGGTCTCAGGACAATCAATACCTGCGATACGATTAGTTACCTCCGCCGTATTAAAGCTTGTTCTATTATAATAGATACCACCCACATACATCACGTTTTCATCCTGCACTTCAATAAGGCAAGTAGCTGTAACATCACTTTCCGTGGTGACCTTCGCTGTAATAAGAGCAGAGCCAATTGTGACTGCGGTTACCAAGCCTGAAGAGGAGACTATGGCTACACCATTATCACTGCTGCTCCAAGTCACTGTCATATCTGCAGGATCCGTTGTAGCAGAAAGTTGCAGCGTCTGACCAAGATGAAGAGTTGCAGATGACATGCTGATAGAAATGGTTTTATCCTTCACTGTAATAGTACAGGTTTCCTTTATGGAGGAATCTGTTGTACTTGCAGCAGTAATAGTCGTTGTTCCTGCTTTCTTGGCCGTTACAAGTCCACTGTCGCTTACCGAGGCAATTGCAGTGTTACTGCTGCTCCAAGTTACACCTCCACCCAAAAAGGGAGGTACCGTTGCATTTAACTGCAATGTCTGCCCAATATATAAATTTTGGGAAGTATAATCAAGGGAAAGACCTATTTCTTGTATGTCATAATCGCTCCAATACCTAGCATCTTTATATTTAGAAGCACACCCCTTAGGAACATATATAATTGTGTTTGTAGGGAAGGCTCCTGAGCCAAACAATTTAGGCGGCGTGGTTCCCTGCATAATAACATAGGACAAGCCACAACCATCAAAAGCACTTGAATCAATATCAACGACGCTGCTAGGGATTGTAATGGAGGTCAGTTTAGTGCAACCAGAGAAAGCCAGTGTTCCAATGCTCGTCACGCCGTTGGGTATGCTGACGGAGGCAAGGCTAGTGCAACCAAAGAAAGTTGAAGTTTTAATGCTCTTCACGCTGCTGGGGATGGTGACGGAGGCCAATTTAGAGCAAATCTGGAAGGCACTGATTCCTATGCTCGTCACGCCATTAGGAATAGTGATGGACGTTAGGCTGCTGCAACCGTTGAAGGCATCGTCTCCTATGCTCGTCACGCTGCTGGGGATGGAGACGGAGGTCAATTTATAGCATCCATAGAAGGCTTGGCTTCCTATGCTCGTCACGCTATAAGTTACATTCTCATAAGTGACTGTAGCAGGAATAGCAACAGCTCTAGAATAGGTATTAAAAGTACTTTCACCGTAAGTTAGTTCCACTTCAGCATTGTTTGCCAACTTGTTGTAATAAAAGCCTTCCACTTCAAAGTCATAGGCGAAGGTCTGCCCAATGCAGAGGAGCATCAAGGGCAAAAGAGTAATAAGTTTTTTCATAAATGAGTGAATTAAATAAGTAAATATGTGCAAGAAACACAGGTGGTACCCTGTTCAACCATTAAGAGAGTAACCGTTCAAGGTAACAAAGTCTGGACTGGGTCGGATTTTTATAGACCTTGAGACTTCCTGACAGACATCATTCATTTGCAGTGGTTTGCCTACAGATCCTCCGACTCGGCCTTTTTAAGGTGATTAATACAAGAATGCGCGAGGACTTGTCCTTACTCATCTTGAATCTGGTATCGGCAAACACCTTAAGTGGAATGAATAAGAAAATAGCAACCCCACGCCGATATGCAATTGCTACTCGGCATGGTTGGCCGTATGCTAACAAAATACATACAGGTGAGCGTTACATACCCTCTATCCCGCACTTGATGAAATTTTGCCGTTTTCGATTCAAAGGATAAAGCGTGGAACGCCTTCTCGTCAAACGCTTTCTCACGTTTGCGGGGGCAAATATACGAACAAATAGGGACATGGCCAAATTACGGCGGCATTATTTGATGGAAGTGGATAGAAATGGAGTGAAAAGCCGCTTCTCTCATATTATAATTTCGTGCGTCGAGTGCGTCGAATGCGTCACCTCCCGCCTGTTGTTCTGACGCGATGTGCAATGGGTGCGTGCGTAAATACGAATATGGTGGATGCACGCCATTGTATATTTACACACGCGCGTAAATGTCAGCCTACCTACGGCAGGCGTATGAACGCACGTCTGTAAACAGGCATTGCGGGCTACGCCCTTATGCCTGCCTACCTTTGTATTATCCCTAACGGGATATGCGCTCCCTGCGGTCGCGCTAGCGTGATGCGGCAATGGGTGCGTCATGGCGCGTCATCCTACTGTGTGTGTGCCCCCTACCTACGGCGGCGCTCCCTACGGTCGCTCTGCCGCAGGGTCGCAGGTGCGACAACCAATACTCTTCACTCTCCTAAATCCGATATCCCTAACGGGATATGCGCTCCCTGCGGTCGCGCTGGCGTGATGCGGCAACGGGTGCGTCATGGCGCGTCATCCTACTATGTGGGGGCGGCGTACCTACGGCGGCGCTCCCTGCGGTCGCTCTGCCGCAGGCTATACAACGTAGGGCCTTCAGCCCATTGCTCTGCCGCAGGTGCGTTCTGAATAATGTATAATGTATAGTGTTCCCTCTCCCATTGTTCACTGTTCCCTCTTTCATTGTTCACTCTCCCACTGTTCTCTGTTCACTCATCATAGGGAGTAGGAAAAACTACTATAGGGAGTAGTGGAAACTACTGTAGGGGGTAGTGAGCACTATCGTAGGGGGTAGGGTGGATGATGGGGCGGAGGCCTGCAATTTTCCTTGGGGAAGGCACAATAAAAGGCGGGAGATGCCGTTTTGTGGTAAGAAACCTTGAAAGCCTCATGATGACGGAAGCCCTTTGTCTGCTTGTAGCCTTCTTCGCCGCCGCGCTCTTTACGCGGGTGGTGATGCCTTGGCTGCTGCGTCTGTGCCATAAGTTCAAACTCTACGACCTCCCCTCCGAGCGCAAAGTCCACAAAAGCGGCGTGCCGCGCCTCGGCGGCATCGTGTTCGTGCCGGCCGTGGTTGTGGGAATGGCTGCCGCCCTGGCTTGCATGGCTCTGCTTTCTGACGACGTGCCTGAAACTATCCGGCTGAGCACGCTGCTCATCGGCGGCGGGGCGGTGGTGGTGTATTTCATAGGCGTGGTGGATGACATTGTGGGCTGTACGGCGTGGCTGAAGTTCGGCGTGCAGCTGGCTGCCGCCCTTACTTTTCCCGTGTGCCACCTCTACATTGATTCGCTCTACGGCTTCTGCGGCGTTGGTGAGCTTCCTCTCGTGGTGGCCTATCCGCTGACGGTGTTTGTTACGCTTTTGATAATCAATGCCGTAAACCTTATTGACGGCATCGACGGCTTGGCCGGTACGCTGGGCTTTGTGGCTCTGGCCACCTATGGCATCCTGTTCAGCCGGCTTGATGTGGTGCTTTTTGTCCTGCTGGCCGTAAGCCTCTGTGGGGCTTTGAGCGTGTTTCTCCTGTTCAATCTTCTCGGTTCTGCCGAGCGGCACACCAAAACCTTTATGGGCGACAGCGGCAGCCTGATGCTGGGTGTAACGCTGAGCTATTTCACCATTAAATATGCCATGGTGGACAGCCATACGCTCCCCTGCCGCCCCGATGGGTTGCTGATGGCTTATTCCGTACTCCTTGTGCCGTGCTTCGACCTGTGCCGCGTGGCTCTGTGTCGTCTGCGCCGCCACAGGGGCATCTTTGAAGCCGACCGCACGCACCTCCACCATAAATTCATGGCGGCAGGCTTTTCCATGCACGCCACCCTTGCGGCCATCGTGGCCTTGCAACTGGCTTTCCTGTTGGTGAACATTGCTCTTTTCCACCTGGGCCTCCGCATGGAGTTCATCGTCCTGCTTGACGTGGCTGCTTTTACGGCGCTGAATGTCAAGCTGCCTGTAAATAAGTACCCCTAGCCCCCCTCTAACTCCCCCTTTAAGGGGAGGACTTGTTTCTGCTTTTCTCTCGCTTATTCGGATTCGGCGACGAAGGAGACGCTTATTTTAAGAACTCTGAGCTTCGCTCCAAGATACTCTCGCTCGGAAATGCTCAAATAAATTTGGCATTCCGCTCGCTTATTCGTACTTTGAGCTTCGCTCCAAGATACTTTCGCTCGGAAAAGCAAAGAAATCCTGCGGCTTCCTTTGCTTTTCTCTCGCTTATTCGTAACTTTGCAGCGAAAAAGCGGCCTTATGTCTGACCTGTTTCAGTATATACCTCTCACTAATCCTACGGCGCAGTTCCTGGTCATACTTGTTCTGATACTCGTAGCCCCCGCCGTGTTTGAACGCCTGCGCATCCCCAACATCGTGGGGTTGATATTCGCGGGCATACTCGTGGGCCCCTACGGTTTCCACGTGCTGGAGCGCGATGCGTCCTTCGAGTTGTTTGGCAAAGTGGGGCTCTATTACATCATGTTTGTAGCCGCGCTGGAAATGAACCTCCAGAGCGTGAAGAAGGAAAAGGGCACGGCCATAGGCTTTGGCCTGCTGACCTTCGGCATCCCCATGGCGGTGGGCCTGCTGGCCAACTGGACGCTACTGGGCTACGGCATCGTGCCTTCGCTCCTCATGGCCGCCATGTATGCCAGCCACACCCTGCTGTCTTACCCCATAGTGATGCGCTTCGGGCTGACCCAGCGGCGCAGCGTGTCCATAGCGGTGGGCGGCACCATAGTGGCCGACACGCTCACGCTTCTCGTGCTGGCCGTGGTGGCCGGTGCCTTCCGCGAGGACGTACACGGCCCCTTCTGGATAGGGCTCCTCCTGCGCGTGGTGTTCATCGGCTTGGCCATCGTACTGGTGTTCCCCCGCATCTGCCGTTGGTTTTTCCGCCATTTCGACGACGGCGTCATGCAGTACATCTTCGTGCTCGCCCTCCTGTTTCTCGGCGCAGGGCTGATGGAACTCGCCGGCATGGAGGGATTGCTCGGCGCCTTCCTCGTGGGCATCGTGCTGGGACGTGCCATTCCCGGCTCTTCGCCCCTGATGAACCATATCGAATTTGTGGGCAACGCCCTGTTCATTCCCTATTTCCTCATAGGCGTGGGCATGATAATCAACCTCGGCGTTCTGCTCAGCCACCCCGCAGGGCTTCTCGTGGCGGTGGGGATGGTGGTCATAGCCACCTTCGGCAAATGGGCGGCGGCCCGCGCGGCGCAAAGCCTGTTCCACATGGATGCCGCCGACGGCCAGTTGCTCTTCGGCCTTACGGGAGCACGCGCCGCCGCCACGCTGGCCATCCTGCTCGTGGGCAGCAGCATCGTGCTGCCCGACGGAAGCCCGCTGTTCGACGAGGCTATCACGGGGGGAGCCATGCTCCTCATCCTCGTGTCCTGCATGATAAGTCCCATGATTACCGACCGTGCGGCTCGGCGCATACTGCTCACGTCGTCCGACATGGGGCAGGGCGGACAAGCTGAGAGCCGGCTGCTCGTGGGCCTCTCTACGGAGGAGGAGGCTGCCCCCCTGATGCACGCGGCCCTCATGCTCTCCCTGCCGGGCGATACGCCGATGAGCCTCGTGAACGTAATGAACGAGGACAGCACCGAACTGCGCCAGTATGCCAGAAAGGTGCTGACCGAAGCCGCAAGCATAGCCGCATCGGCCAACGTGGAGGTACACACGCAGTACCGCCTGTCCGTGAACCACGTTACAGGCATGACCTACAGCGCACAGGAGCAGGATGCCACCGACATACTCATCGGCCTCCACCGCAAGCGGCGCATCACCGACGGCTTCTTCGGCCATTTCGCCCCCGACCTCATTGCAGCCACCTCCCAGCAAATCATCCTCTACAGGTCGCTGATTCCCATCAACACGCTCCGCCGCATCCACCTCGTGGTGCCCCGCAAGGCAGAGCATGAGCCGGGCTTCCACCAATGGGCCGACCGCGTGGCTGCCATGGCCGAGAAACTGGCCATAGGCATGGATATATACAGCGGACACGACACGCTGGAGGCCCTGCGCCTCTACTGGCGCAGAACCCACAGGCAGGTGTATGCCGACTACGTGAACTACTCCTCCTTCCAGAACTTCCAGCCAATGGCTGCCGCCACCCGCCAGGACCACATCGTCATCATAGTGGCCGCACGCCCGGGTATGCCCTCGCACGAAGCAGCTTACCTCTCCCATCTGCCGGAGCAGTTGGAGCGCTACTTCTCCACCCGCTCCCTGATGATAATCTACCCCTCCAGCCACGGCGATGCCGAGAGCCGTCCCAAGGTGCTGGCCATAAGTTGATGCATTCCATACATGAAACAACAGAATCCGCCCCATACTTCCACTTCCCCCGTAAAGGAGCCAACGGTAAGCCTCGTGCTCTGTAGCCAGTCGCCCCGCCGGCGCGAACTCTTGCAGGCCCTCGGTTTCCCCTTCACCGTGCGGACGCTCGCCGGCATCGACGAATCCTACACGCCCGGCCTCTCGCATCAGGCCACCGCCCTGATGATAGCCTCCAAGAAGGCCGCCGCCTATGCCGCCACGCGGCAGTCGGGCGAAATCCTCATCACAGCCGACACCATCGTGTGCATTGACGGAAAGGTGCTGGGCAAGCCCGCCGACGAGGCCGAAGCCTGCGCCATGCTGCACCTGCTCCAGGGGCGCGTCCATGAGGTCGTGACCGCCGTGTGCCTGATTGCCGACAGCGGCACGGAGCAGTTCGCCGTAACCACGGAGGTGGAGTTTGCCCCACTCTCCGACGGCATCATACGCCACTACGTCCGCACCTTCCGCCCCCTCGACAAGGCCGGAGCCTACGGCATTCAGGAATGGATTGGCCATGTGGGAATCCGGCGTATCAATGGCAACTACGACAACGTGGTCGGCCTCCCCGTACAGGAATTAAGCGAAAGACTATGCAAATATATAAAATAAGAAGCCTTGCCTCATCAACGGAGGTCAATGCCTTTGTAGAAGCGGCGCAAGCTGGCGGCGATCCGTTTGTCCTGCTCCACCTCTGCGACAAGGAAGTGGTGGCTGGCTACCGCTGCCAGGAACGCATGGCCCAAGTGGCCGCAGAGAGCGGAGCCGTCATGGTGTATAGCGACCGCAGCGAAGCCGACGGTACGCCCCATCCCGTCATAGACTATCAGGAAGGGGCTCTGCGCGATGACTTCGACTTCGGAGCGCTGTGGCTCCTGCGCACCTCCGCCCTGCAACCCGTGGCCGAGGGCTACCGCTTTGCCGCACTCTATGCGCTCCGCCTCGCCCTCAGTCGCCAGGGAAATCTGCTGCACTTGCGCGAAAGGCTCTACACCGAAGCCGAAACCGACCTCCGCCGCTCAGGAGAGAGGCAGTTTGACTATGTGAATCCCCGAAACCGCGAAGTACAGCTGGAAATGGAACAGGCGTGTACGGCCCACTTGAGGCAACTCGGCGCACTCGTCTGCCCCAAGGCCGACGCAGGGTTGCCCGTGGCTGATGAGCCGCTCTCAGCCTCCGTCGTCATTCCCGTGTTCAACCGCGAGCGCACCGTCATGGAGGCCGTGGGGAGCGCCCTCAGCCAGGAATGTAGCTTCCCCTTCAACGTGATTGTCGTAGATAACCACTCCACGGATGCCACCACCTCGCTCCTCGCCGCCTGCGGCGACCCGCGCCTCATCCACCTCATTCCCGAAGAAACCGACCTCGGCATTGGCGGTTGCTGGGATAAGGCCATACGCTCCGAACGCTGCGGGAAGTATGCCGTGCAGCTTGACTCCGACGACCTCTACTCCTCCCCGCACACCTTGCAGCGCATCGTCGATGAGATGGAGCAGAAGGGCGCTGCCATGTGCATAGGAGCCTACCGCATGGTCAATTTCCAGTTGGAAACACTTCCCCCCGGCCTCATCGACCACCGCGAGTGGACCGATGAGAACGGCCCCAACAATGCCCTGCGCATCAACGGCCTCGGCGCCCCCCGCGCCTTCCGCACGGCTGTGCTCCGACAGATAGGCTTCCCCAACACCTCCTATGGCGAGGACTACGCCCTCGGCCTGCGATTGAGCCGATCCTATCCGCTGGCCCGCATCTACGACGAACTCTACCTCTGCCGGCGTTGGGAGGGCAACTCCGACGCTGCCCTCTCGTTGGAGAAGCAAAACGCCAACAACGCCTACAAGGACCAGCTCCGTACCATCGAACTCCGCGCCCGTATACGCCTTAATACTGATTCGCCGTGCTGACACCGCTTGACATAGAGGCTCTTTTCGATCGGCAGATGAAGGTGTGGCCAGAGGCCGCAGAGCGCATCCGCGACCTCGACACGAAAGTGCAACGCCGCGAGGTGGGAGCCTACATCGTACAGTGGAACCCCGCCCGTGCCGTCAGCACGCTGGCCAAGGTCGATAAGGCCACGCTGGCCAAGCGTCCCTGTTTCCTCTGCCGCGAGAACCGTCCCGACGTGCAGGAGGCACTCGGCATACTCGGCGGACGCTGGGAAGTGCTCATCAATCCCTTCCCCATACTCCACCGCCACCTCACCATAGTCAGCGCCGAGCACACGCCCCAACGCCTCACGCGCCAAGACTTCGAGGATATGTTGGAAATAAGCCGCGCCTTGCCCGACTTCGTGGTGTTCTACAACGGCGCACGCTGCGGAGCCAGTGCCCCCGACCACAAGCACTTGCAAGCCGGCTTGGCCTCGGCCCTGCCGCCTTTCCCCACACAGACGGCCGATGCGCTTTGGCTCGACATCGAAGCCCTGCCCGTGCCCGCCGGACGCGATGAAGCCGACTTCAACCTCCTTGTGCTGAACGGCAGGGGAAGGCTCATACCGCGCAGCCGGCACCGCCCCGCGTGCTACCGCGAAGGCACTTGCCTTGTGTCGCCCGGCGCACTCGATATGGCCGGCCTTGTCATCACGCCACGGGAGGAGGATTTCCGCAGCCTTACCGCCCCGCAAATCGCCGGCATTCTGGCTGAATGCGGCACGCCCGAAATAAGTGTCGGCATTATGGAGGCTCCCCGGATTGCCTACGACACCACGCCCGAGGGCTTCACCCTGCACGGCGTAACCATCGGTAAGCAGTTCCACTGGCAGCGCACTCAGGACCAGACCTTTACAGGCAGGCTCCGCATCGTGAGAAATCCTGAGAGCGGGCTTGATGTGGCCATCAATGACGTGGATGTGGAAAACTACCTCCTCTCCGTGATTTCCAGCGAGATGAGCGGCACGTCCAGCCTCGCCCTTCTGAAAGCCCATGCCGTAATCAGTCGCAGCTGGGCCATGCGGAGGATTGCGGAGGCCAGCCTCCCGTGCGTGCCGAAGGAGGAGAAAACGTGCGCCGGTCAGGGCTGCGCCCCGCTTGGTCAGGACAACACTTCGCTTGGTCAGGACAGCGCCCCGGCCTTCGGCGACGAATTAGGCCATGTCCGCATCTACGACACCGAGGCGCACCGCCTCTTCCACGTCTGCGCCGACGACCATTGCCAGCGGTACCAAGGCGTGGGCGGAGTGAACGCCGTGGTGGAACAGGCCGTGCGCGAGACACGCGGCGAGGTGCTCTGCGCCCAATCGGGAGAACTGTGCGACACCCGCTTCTCCAAGTGCTGCGGCGGACGCACCGAACTGTTCTCCACCTGTTGGCAAGACCGCGACTACGACTATCTGCAATCCGTCCGCTGCCCCTACTGCCAGACGCGCGATGCCCGCCTCCTGCGCCAAGTCCTCAACGGCTACGACCTTGAAACCGCCGACTTCCACACTTGGCAGGTGCGCTACACGCAACAGGAACTGAGCGACCTCGTCGAGAGCCGCCTCCACCTCCACCTTGGCCTTATCACCGACCTTGTTCCCCTGCGGCTCGGCCCCAGCGGGCGTATAAGCCACCTGCGCGTGGTGGGCGAGGAGCGCAGCGCGGTGGTGGGCAAGGAATTGGAGATTCGCAGGATGCTCAGTCCCACCCACTTGCTGAGCAGCAATTTCCAAGTGCGGCGCGAAGGCAGCGGCTTCGTCCTCGACGGGCGCGGCTGGGGGCACGGCGTGGGCCTTTGCCAAATCGGAGCTGCCGTAATGGCTGCCGAGGGGTGCGACTACCGCGACATACTCTCCCATTATTATCCCTCTTCACAAATAAAAGCCAACTATGGAAAATCATAAGCCCTCCCGTTCCTGGAAGTGGGTGCCTACCCTCTACTTCACCGAGGGACTGCCCTACGTCATAGTGATGACAGTCGCCGTGGTGATGTACAAGCGCCTCGGCCTCAGCAACACCGACATCGCCCTCTACACCTCGTGGCTCTATCTGCCGTGGGTCATCAAGCCCTTCTGGAGCCCCGTCGTCGATTTGCTGCGCACGAAGCGCTGGTGGATAGTGGCCATGCAGCTCCTCGTGGGAGCATCCATGGCCGGCGTGGCCCTTTCGTTGCAAGTGCCCCAGTCCGTGCAATGGTCGCTCTGCTTCTTCTGGCTGATGGCCTTCAGCAGCGCCACACACGACATAGCCGCCGACGGCTTCTATATGCTTGCCCTCGACCAGCACGACCAAGCTTTCAACGTGGGCATACGTTCCACGTTCTATCGCATTGCCACCATTATGGGGCAGGGGCTTCTGGTGATGGGGGCGGGACTTCTGGAAGTCTATACCCGCAGCCCGCGCACGGCATGGAGCCTCACCATGCTCACGGCCGCCGTGGCGCTCCTCCTCCTGTGTGCCTACCACCGCGCAGTCCTGCCGCGGCCCGAAACGTCCGACAGGGAAGTCCGCCTCGGCAGCGTGTGGAGCGATTTCGCCGATGTGTTCACCGATTTCTTCCAGAAGCCGCAGATAGGCGTTGCCCTCATATTCCTGCTCATCTATCGCCTTCCCGAAGCCCTCCTCGTGAAGGTAACGCCCCTCTTCCTGCTCGACGGCATGGCCCAGGGCGGCATGGGCCTCAGCACCAGTGAACTCGGATTCGTGCAGGGCACGATAGGCGTGATAGGCCTCATCCTGGGCGGCATTCTGGGCGGCATGGCCGTGGCCCGCCACGGCTTCCAGCGCTGGCTTCTCCCCATGGTGCTGGCCATGAGCCTGCCCAATCTGCTCTACGTCGCCCTGGCCTATTTCCAGCCCACCGCCCTCAGCCTTCCCCTCGTGGGATGGAGCATGGGCAAGACAGGCATCGTGGCCGTATCCTATTTCATCGAACAGTTCGGCTACGGCTTCGGCTTCACGGCCTACATGCTCTTCATGCTCTACTTCTCGCAAGGCCATTCCCAGACGGCACACTACGCCTTCTGCACCGGCTTCATGGCTCTCGGCATGATGCTGCCCGGCATGGCGGCCGGCTGGCTACAGGAAACGCTTGGCTACTATCAGTTCTTCGTGGCCGTGATGGCACTCGTACTGCTCACCTTCATTGCCGCCTCAATTATTAACGTAGATCCACAATTCGGAAAAAAAGATGCCCCAGAAAACTAACCCGCGCAAACAAGCCCCCGCTGCCCCCCAGGCCGACAGCTTCGGACGCCTCCAGCCGCAGGACCGCGAACTGGAACGAGCCGTACTCGGAGCCCTGCTCATAGAGCAGGAAGCCTATACGCTGGTGTCCGAAATCCTCACGCCCGGCTCATTCTACGAACACCGCCACCAGCTCATCTACGAAGCCATACAGCGCCTGAACTTCGAGCAGAAGCCCGTCGATATCCTCACCGTGGCCAACCGCCTGGAGGAGACCGGCCGTCTGGAAGATGCCGGCGGCCCGTTCTACCTCACGGAGCTTTCGCAGATGATGTACAGCAGCGCACACATCGAGTACCACGCCCGCATCATAGCCGACAAGGCCCTTGCCCGCCGCATCATCACCGTTACTTCCGAAGTGCAGCGCGATGCCTTCGACCCCACGCAGGATGCCGAGGAACTCATGCAGACACTCTCCGCCAAAGTGTTTGAACTAACGCAGTTCAACCAGAAGCGCGACATCGTGCAGGTCAATTCCGTCCTCGACCGAGCCTACGACCTCCTGCAAAAAGCCGCACAGCGCACCGACGGCATGAGCGGCATAGCCTCCGGCTACCACGCCCTCGACAAAATGACCAACGGCTGGCAGGATTCCGACCTCATCATCGTGGGCGCACGACCCGCCATGGGCAAGACCGCCTTCGCACTGAGCATGGCCAAGAACATCGCCATCGACCAGCGCATCCCCACGGCCTTCTTCTCCCTCGAAATGTCAGACGTGCAGCTCATCAACCGCATCATGGTGAACGTGTGCGAAATCAAGGGCGAACTCATCCGCACCGGCAAGCTCAAACCCTACGAGTGGGAGCAGCTCGACGCCAATATCAGGCGCATCTACGATGCCCCCCTCTACATCGACGACACCGCCGGCCTCTCCGTCTATGAGCTCATCACCAAGGCCCGACGCATCAAGCGCGAATACGGCATACGCCTCATCATGATAGACTATCTCCAGCTCATGAACGCATCCGGCATGGACTTCCATTCGCGCCAGGAGGAGATAAGCCTCATCAGCCGCTCCCTCAAAGGATTGGCCAAGGAGCTCAACATCCCCATCATCGCCCTCTCGCAGCTCAGCCGCGACGTCACCAAGCGCGAAAAAGACGAAGACAAGCGCCCCCAGCTCTCCGACCTCCGCGAATCCGGAGCCATAGAGCAGGACGCCGACATCGTTACGTTCATCCACCGCCCCGAGTATTACCACATCTATCAGGACGCCAACGGACGCGACCTCCGAGGCAAGGCCGAAATCATAGTGGCCAAGCACCGCAACGGCGAGGTAGGCGACGTCCGCCTCACCTTCCGAGGCGAGTACGCCCGTTTCGAGAACATGGAAAGCGGCTACGTCCCCGTGCCCGGCGAAAAAACGGTGCCGCAGGGCGGCGAAATACCCGCCCCCATGGACATACCCCTGCCCGAAGGAGGCCTGTCCCCCCTTGCCATGGACGACCCCCTCGCCCCCCTGCCTCCCGGCACCGACCTCGGCGCATTCTGATGCGAGAAGGCTATACGCCGAAACGACACCGAATCCCAAATACATATCCATAAACCCTAACACCCTATTCACAGATGAGACCATTACTCATTCTTCCCGCCCTTTTCCTCACGCTTCTCGCGGCGTGCAACGACGACTACTCCAGCTATCCCCCCACCTTCTCCGACATGATGTTTCAGGACAGCACAGGCCGGGTCATCGACACCGTAGCCATGGGGCAGCCCTTCACCGCCACCATGAGCATGGGCACTGCCCAGCAAAACGTCTATATCCAGATTGCCGAATGGAAAGCTCCCGAAGGCATCAAGTATGAAGCAGGCAGCCTTATCGACCGCAATCTCCCCACGGCCCGCTTCACCGTGGCCGACTCCATAGCCGAGGGGCCGCGCGACATAAAGCTGGAACTCACCTACGGAGTCAGCGGCAACGAAACCCGCCAGATGGCCGACTACACCACCCCCACTGGCCTCGACGTCAAGTACACCCAGCCGTGGGCAGGCACGGTGGGACACTACATTCTCACCTGCACCAAGAAAATCCATGTCCGCCGATAGTCGGGAAAAAAGCTACGGACAGTTATAAAAAGTCCGCCGGCAGGAAAAACTGTCGGCGGACTTTTTTTCCCTGTCGGCGGATTAGGGAGGATTATGTGGCGGTTTAGCCTGCGGCTTGCAGGGGGGGCGGGGGTTAGTCCTCCTCCTCGTCGAACGGCTGGGCGTTGTCGTCGGGGCGGCGCTCCTCGCGCTTCGTGTTGCCGAAGTTCCAGGTGAGCGTGAGGCTCAGCTTGCGGGCGTGGCGCCAGCGCTTGCTGTACTGGCGGAAGCTCTCGGATTGCGTGGTGGACTTGAACTGGCGGGAGTTGAGCAGGTCGCGGCAGTTGAGGGCTATGGACAGTTTCTTCTGGAAGAAGGTTTTGCGTATGCCGAGGTCGATGCCGTAGGAGGGGTCGCGCCAGCCTTGCGTGATGACTTGGCGTGAGCGGTAGTTGCCGGTGCATTGCACGGAAAAGTCGAGGGGCAGGCTGACTGCTGCCTTGATGCGGGCTGACCACACGAAGCGTCCCTGGCGCTTGCCGCTCACGCTCACGGTCTGGCCTGTAAGGGGGTCGGGCACGTCGTACTGGAAACCTGCCATGGAGGAGTAGCTGGCGCTGGCCGTGGTGGTGAGGTCGAGGCGCGACCAGAACTTGTTTTTCAGCGTCAGCTCCATACCTGCATTGTCGGAGCGGCTGAGGTTCATGAAGGTGGTGAAGAGGCGCTGGTCGGTGCCCACGTGGTAGCTCACGCGCTGGATGACGTCGGTGGTGGGGCGGTAATAGGCGGAAAGGAGGAAGGAGTGGACGTCAAACAGCTTGAGATAATTCAAGGCGAATGAATGGCTGTATTCGGGCGTGAGGTTGGGGTTGCCGAACTGCACGGAGGTGGCTTCGCTGGTGTTGAGGAAGGAGTGGAGCTCCCTGCCGCGCGGCCAGCGCAGGCGGCGCGTGTAGCTGAGTTGCAGCTGGTCGCCCGGCGTGAGCTGGTAGGTCAGGAAAAGGGTGGGGAAGAGGCGGAAGGCTTTTTGGGTGTGGGTATTGACGGGCTGTCCTTCAAATTCCTGCCGGAAGTCGAGGCTGCGCGTCTTGGTACGCCAGAGGGTGCCGCGCAGACCGGCCTGTATGCCCCATTTGCCCAGTTTGAGCGTGGCGGTGGCATAGAGGGAATGTTGGGCGGAGGTGTAGCGGAAACGGTTGTAGTAGGCGGTATCGGTCAGCATGGCCCGGCCGTCCCAGTTCTGGGTATCGGTGTAGGCTTCCTGCGGCGAGTTCTCCCTGCGGCCTTCAAAGTGATAGCCGGCCTGCAGGATGAACTGTTCGGAAATGCGGTTTTCGTAGTCCAGCTTGGCGGAGTACCATTTGCTGTTGTTGTGTTGGTTGCGCTGCTGGCAGCTCTGCTCGAAGGGGCTGGCGGCACCGGCTTGGGTGGAGCGGTCCTGATAGCGGTTGTCGGTGTCGTTCTTCCACTGGCCGAGGTTGAGGAAAAGGTTGAGAAAGTGGTTTTCGGCAAAGGTGTGGCGGTAGTTGGCTGAGGTGTTGAACATCCGTGTCTGCCCGCGCGTCTGGGTGGTGCGCTCCTTGGTGTAGGTGTCCACGGCCACGGGCTGGCCGCCCGTAAGGTTGTACTGGCCGTAGTGGTAGGGGGCCACGCTGCCCGTGTGGCGCACGCCGGGCATGTAGTTGCCTTTCAGTGAGATTTCGTCCTTGGAGGAGGCGTGAATGTCGATGCCGCCGCGCAGATTGACGTTGTTGCCGTGCATACGGCTTATGTTGTCGCCGTTTTGGAAGCTGGTGGGTTGCCCCGCCGTGAAGAAGTCCTGACGGGTGCGGGTGCCGCTCTCGTCCTTGCGGTGGCGGTAGCTCACGTCGGCGTTGAGGCTCACCCATCGCGTGTTGTAGGTGAGGAGGCCGGAGGCGTTGGCTCCGCCGTAGGTGTCGGCTCCTGCCGAGATGCTGCCGTAGTAGCCGGTGCGGCGGTCTTCTTTCAGCACGATGTTGATGACACCCGCGCTGCCCTCAGCCGAGAACTGTGAGCCGGGATTGTCGATGACTTCGATGCGTTCTATGCTTTCGGCGGGAATCTGCTCAAGGAGGAGGGATTGGTTCTCGGCGTCGAGGCCCGACGGCTGGCCGTTAATCCACACGGCCACGGAGGTGCTGCCGCGCAGGGAGATACTGCCGTCCTGATCCACCTCCACGGAGGGTATGTTTTCGAGGGCTTCGCTGGCGGTGGCTCCTGCGTTGCTCACGTCTTGGGCCACGTTGTAGCTCTTGCGGTCGATTTCCAGTTTGATGGTGGAGCGCTCACCCACGACGGTGGCTTCTCCCAGCGATGTGCTGGAAGGCGCGAGGGCGAGGGTGTCGAGGCGGAGTGTGTCCTGCCCGGCTTTGAGGGTGAGGTTGCGCTCTTCGGGGCGGTAGCCCACATAGCTGAGCGACAGTTTGTAGGTACCCGCCGCCACGGCGGGCAGGACGAAGTGGCCCTCTGTGTCGGTGGTGGTGGCCTGAATGAGTTTGGTGGATTGCGGACGCGTGAGGCGCACGTTCACGAAGGGGAGGCTCTCGCCCGTCTGTCGGTCGGTGGCGGTGCCCGTCAGCACGGTTTGCCCGAACAGGAGGGCAGGGGCGGACAGGAGAAGACAGAGAACAATGAAAAAGTGAACAGTGAAAAAGTGAACAATGTGTTGAACCCCATCTGCCTCCTCATAAAGGGGGAGGTGACGCAAAGCGCCGGAGGGGGTTCCTTGCGGGTGGGGATTAGTCCATTCTGTCATGATAGTCTTTGTAGTTGTATTGGCGCAGGAGCTGGCGGGAGCCGTCCAGGCGCTCAAGGATGATGGAGGGATGGCGTATGCCGTTGAAGGTGGTGGTTTTCACGGTGGTGTAGTGCAGCATGTCCTCAAACACGATGTCTTCGCCCACTTGCAGGGGGTGGTCGAACGTCCAGTCGCCCATCCAGTCGCCGGAGAGGCAGCTGCATCCGCCGAGGCGGTAGCGGTGGGTACCGTGGGGGCTCTCCCCGCCCTGGCCGGGGCTGAGCGATTGGGCATGGCGCACGGCGGGCTGGTAGGGCATTTCGAGGCAGTCGGGCATGTGGCAGGTGAAACTGGCGTTGAGGATGGCGGTGCGGATGCCGTGGTTTTCCACAATATCTACGACCTGTGCCACCAATTCGCCCGTCTGCCATGCGAAGGCGCTGCCGGGCTCCAGCAGGACGCGGAGGTGGGGGTGGCGCTGGCGGAAGTCGGTGAGCAGGCGTATGAGGTGGGGCACGTCGTAGTCGGATCGGGTTACGAGGTGGCCGCCGCCGAGGTTGAGCCATTGCAGGCGGTCGAGCCACGGGCCGAACTTGTCTTCTATGTGTCCGAGGGTGTGCTCCAGGGCGTAGCTGCTGCTTTCGCAGTGGCAGTGGCAGTGGAATCCGTCGATGCCGAGAAGGGCTTCGCAGGCTCCTGCGTCGCGGAGGGCGGCTGCCGTTACGCCGAAGCGTGAACCGGGGGCGCAGGGGTCGTAGAGGGCGGTGGCTATTTCGGAGTGTTCGGGATTGATGCGCAGCCCTATGCTGACGCCTGCCTCTCGGGCGGCGGGCGCGAAGCGCCTGAGCTGGCTGACTGAATTGAAGCTGACGTGCGACGACCAGCGCAGTATGTCGGCGAAGGTGTCGGCCTCGAAGGCGGGGCTGTAGGTGTGGGCCTTGCTGCCGAACTCCTCGTAGGCCATGCGTGCCTCGTCGGGGCTGCTGGCCGTGGCGGACGAAATGTATTCGCGGAAGATGGGGAAGGTACGCCAAAGGGCGTAAGCCTTGAAAGCCAGTATGAACTCCACGCCGGCGGCTTCGGCGATGTGGCGTATGAGGGAGAGGTTGCGGCGGAGCCGGGATTCGTGCAGAAGGTAGTAGGGTGCGCTCATGCTGTCTTTTTCATAAGATTGGTGTTGGCTATCTTGACCACGCCCACGCCTACGGCCACCCAGAACAGTTCGCAGATGCGCGTACAGAAGCTTACGAAAATGCTGGTGCCCATGGCGCTGCCGTAGAGCACGCGCATGATGAGGACCAACCCGCCTTCGCGGGAACCGAGTTGAAGCGGCAGAAGATAGAGGATGTTGGCAATCAGGGATGAGAAGCCTGTGATGAGCAGGGCGTCGATGTAGGTTACGGGAGCCAAATTGAACATGGCGAGAATGAACCAGAACTCCATGACGTTGAGCAGGCGGCCTCCGTATTCGCAAAGGATGCTGAGGTAGAAGGCGCGGGGTTGCTTCTTGAGGTAGGCTACGTTCTCATCGGCCAGGCGGAAGGCATCTTCGTTTTTGGCGTAGAAGCGACGGCTCCAGGAGCGGAGGCCGGGGATGTGGAAGAAAATGCGGAAAAGGCGAGCCAGAAGGCCGTTGGTGTAGAACCAGTTGAAAACCACCACCACTGTGGCGAACAGAGCCATGTAGATGCCGAACAGTGTCCAGAGGAACGGGGTCATCTTGTCCGTGTAGGCCACGATGAACACAATCACGCAGGTGGTCCATTGGAGGAAGTGCCCGAGAATGTGCATGAGCGAGTAGAGCGTAACGCTGCTTATGGCACGGGGCATTCCGATGAAGCGCGACAGTTCCAGCACGCGGTAGGGCCCGCCTGCGAAACCGAAGGGCGTGATGAACGTATAGGCAAAGGCGGACACCGTGAGCTTGTAGCTCCGGAAAAAAGGCAGGCGATGCTGCGGGCTTACGGTATCGACAATCACTTTGAAGGCGGTGGCGTTGAGCGCATACACCACGCCCCACACGGCGATGATGGCGATGATGCAATTGCGCGATTCTTTCCAACTGAGCCCTGCCGGAATATCGACGAGCCACACCATGATGGCCAAGGCGATGATGCCGAAAGCCAGCAGGATGCTACGGAACGAGGATTTCATAGAGGTCGAGGTCGGAAGGGGTGGTGATTTTGAAATTGCGCAGGTCGCCTTTGGAAAGGTGGAGTTCGTAGCCCAGCTGGCTGGCCAGCGTGCAGGCGCTCTGTGCATCTACGATGCAGCGCTCCTGAGCTGTGGCCATCATTTGGCGAAGCGTGCTGAGCGTGAACGTGTGGGGTGTCTGGGCGCGGAAGATGCCTTCGCGGCGCGTGAAGCCTCTGACCGTGCTGCCGCCGTCGGGGGCGTGGAGAAGTGTCTCGTAGGTTTCGATGGCTGCTATGGCGTTGCCGCATTCGCGGGCCACGCGAAGGTTGTCGGCTATGATTTCTGCGGAAATGAGGGGGCGGACGGCATCGTGTATCATAATAAGGGTGTCGCCGGGAAGGTCGGCCAGCGAGGCGATGCCGTTGCGCAGGGAATCGAAGCCCGTGGCTCCTGCCTGTGCCGTGCGGAGTTGCGGAAAGTGGGGGTGGCTATGGGTAAGGACGTAGTCGCGCCATTCGTCGCGGCACACCACTACGGCGTTTTCCACCTTCCCCGCGAAGGCTCGGATGGTATGATGAAGCACGCTTTCGCCTTTCACCTCAATATATTGCTTGGGGAGGTGGGCATCGAGCCGGAGGCCGTAGCCGCCGGCCAGTATGAGAGCTACTACGGAGGGAGCGGGCGCGGTTGCTTTAGGATTCATAGTCGGAAATATGCTGGAGGAAGTAGGCGCAGAATTGCTCGTGGCTTTTTTTCATCTGCTTGCGCCACCATTCCATCAGGGTACATTCTACGGCGGGGAAAAGCCAGGGTTGGCCGAGGAAGAGGGATAGGAAGAGCACGCCTACGCGGAAGTCGAATGTCAGCAGGTTGGTGGTGGGCATCAGCGGCAGGCTTTTTTCTCGGAAGTCGTTGCGCAGCGTCTCGGGCACGCCGTTGGGAAAGCGTGAGCGCAGGGTGGCGTAGAGCATCTGGAAGGTGGGTGTCTGCTGTTCCTGACCGAGGCAATAGTGGCGGTAGAAAAACAGATAGAGCTTTTCAAACCAGTCTTTCGACCGCCAGGCGAGGGCATTGTAGCGCTTCTCTATGTCGGCGCTGCCGTCGAGTTCGCTGCCCTGCCGTCCGAGTAGCATCCAGAGGTGTATGTTGCGGTAGTAGTCGCTGATGGCGCACTGCCGCGCATGGCAGTGGAAGCCGGCCCAGGCGCACAGCAACCAAATGCAGATGCCCCACGGCGTGTCGGTGAAGGGCAGGGGAGTGGTGGTCAGTCGCAGGCAAATGAAGAAGTAGATGCTGAAAAACCACACGTCGCCGGCGAAACCGTCGAGTATGCGCCCGATGAGGGTGCGCTGGTCGGTCATTCGTGCCAACTGCCCGTCGGCGCAGTCGTACCAGTTTGCCCAGATGAGCAGGCACATGCCGATGATGTTCATGCCTAACCGTTCGGAAAGGAAAAACCAGCCGGCCGCCGCACCGATGACAATGCTCATCAGTGTAACGGCTATGGGGTGGACGTGGAGAAAACGGAACAGCAGGGCCCACAGGTAGCCGGGAGTGCGCGTTACATAAAGCTCAAAAGCTCCTTCGGTGTCGGCTGATTTCAGCGTGGCTTTGACTTCTTCGATGAGTTTCATGCCAAGTGAAACTTAGGCTTTGGGGCGCGGGTCGTGAATGGGCAGACGCTCGCGCTCGATGCGCCGCTCAGAGAATGGCAGGGGATTGGCGCTGGCCGTGTCGTGGGTCGTGCGGTGGCGCACTATGTCAATGGCGGCATAGATGGCCTGACGCATGGAGTCGGCGGAAGCCTTGCCTTGTCCGGCAATGTCGAAGGCGGTGCCGTGGGCAGGGCTTGTGCGCACGATGGGCAAGCCGGCGGTGTAGTTCACGCCGCTTTCCATGCCGAGGGCTTTGAAGGGAGCCAATCCCTGGTCGTGGTACATGGCCAGCACGGCATCGAATTGGCGGTAGAAGCCTTCGCCGAAGAAGGCATCGGCGGCGTATGGCCCGAAGCAGGGGATGCTGTTCTTGCGCAGCTCCTCTATGCAGGGGGCTATTATCTCTGCTTCCTCGCTGCCGATGTTGCCGTTTTCGCCACAGTGGGGATTGAGGGCCAGCACGGCTATGCGGGGGCTGCTGATGCAGAAATCTCTTACCAGTGTGGTATGCAGCAGGCGGATTTTCTTCTCCAGAAGTTCGGCGTCAATGGCGGCGGCAATGTCTTTCACGGGGAGATGGGTGGTGGCCAGGGCCACACGCATCTGCTCGTTGCAGAGAATCATCAGGCCCTCGCTCTCGGTCATTTTCTCAAAGTACTCCGTGTGGCCGGCATAGGGGAAGCTGTCGCTATGGATGGCGGCCTTGCAGATGGGAGCGGTAACCACCGCGTCGATTTTCCCCTGTTTCCAATCGTTGAAGGCGGCATTGAGCGCCGCCTGTGCCTGACGCCCTGCGGCTGCACTGCACTTGCCGTACTCCACGGTGCATTCCTCCACGCTGGTGTTGAGGAGGTTCAGCTGACCGTCGCGGGCCTCGGCAGCATCGCCCACCACCACGAAGTTGGGGGCGTTTTCCAAATCGGCCTCCAGCGGCTGGCGGTGATAGTGGGCCACTTTCTCGTTGCCATACACCACGGGCGTGCAGATTTCCAGCATTTCGGGGTGTGCAAAGGCTTTGATGATGATTTCGTAGCCTATGCCGTTTGTATCGCCTTGTGTGATGCCAATGCGTATTCTACTCATAGTTCTATTCTGTGTGTGATTTGTCGTTTTGTTGGGCGGCCTGTTCTTGTTTCTTTGTGGAGAGAAGTCCACATGCCGCGTAGATGTCCTGTCCCCGTGAGGCTCTGATGGTGGTGAAGAGGCCGTGCTGCGTGAGGTAGTCGCGCAACCCCGTCATTTTCTCCTCGGCGGCTTTGCGGAAAGGACTGTCGGGGATGTCGTGGAAGCGGATGAGGTTCACGCGGCAACTGAGGCCTTGCAGCAGGCGAATCAGGGCGTCGGCGTGTCGGCGGCTGTCGTTCAGCCCTCCGAACACGATGTACTCGAATGACAGGCGGCGCTGCCGGCTTTCGGGCGGTTCGGGATTGTCCTTGCGGAACACGGGGTAGTTTTCCAGCTGTTTCACCACATCGGCTATGCCCCAAGCCCGCTCGGCGGGCATGATGGCGGCTCGTTCTTCCGGGAAGGGATTGTGGAGGGAAATGGCCAGCGAACACGAACTTTCGCCGATGAAGCGTGCCAGGCCTTGGCTGATGCCTACGCTGCTCACCGTGATGCGGTGCGGGCTCCATGCCCATCCCCACGGGGCGGTGAGTACCGTCGTGGCACGGAGCACGGCGTCGAGGTTGTCCATAGGTTCACCTTGCCCCATGAACACGATGTTTGTCAGGCTTTCACGTTCGGGCAGCGCAAGGATTTGGTTGAGGATGTCGCCTGCGCTGAGATTGGCCGTAAGGCCCTGCCGTCCTGTCATGCAGAAGTGGCAGCCCATCCGGCATCCCACCTGACAGCTGACGCACAGCGTGGCACGCTTGCCGTCGGGAATGTACACGGTTTCCACAAAGTGGCCGTCGCTGGTGGGGAACAGGTACTTGATTGTGCCGTCCACCGACTTTTGAGCGTCCTTCGGCGGCATTTGCCCTATGCGGTAGGTTGCGTCGAGGGTGCTGCGGGCGGCCTTCGAGAGGTTGGTCATTTCCTCGAAGGAGCTTGCGCCTTTATCATAGAGCCACTCGCACAACTGCTTGCCCACGAATCGTGGTAGGCCGTGTGCGAGTGCTATCTCCTGTAATTCGGCTAAGGAAAGACCTAAGAGGGCCTGTCTCTGCGAAACGTCGGGTGTCAATGGCTCTTTGTCCTGATTGTGCTTATTTGCTGTAGAGGAGCCATGCGCCGTTGTAGGTGTTGCGCAGCTGGTCGCGGGTTTGCACGGCCTGTGCCTTGTCGTCGTAGCTGGCGGCCACCACGCGGTACCAGCCGGTTATGCCGTTGATGGTTTCGTTGGTCTTTACCACGGAGGGAGCCCAGCCCTGGTTGGTCAGGGTGGCGAACAGGTTTTCGGCATTGGCCTGAAGCGAGAAGCTGCCCACCACGATGCCGTAGGTTTTCACGGTTGCGCCTTTGGCTACGCTGTAGCCGCCCTGAATGGTGCGTACCTCGGCGTTGGCCACATTGGCGGGAGTGGTTGTCGTGGTTTGCACGGGAGTTGTGGTCGTTGTCGTAGCAGGCGCGGTGGTGGTCTGCTGAACGGTTACGGGCGTTGTTTCAACCATAGCGGCTTCCTGAGCTTTGGCTTTCTCGTATGCGGCACGATAGGCGCTCTCCTGTGAGGATTTGCAACTGGTGAATGAGAGGGCAGTGCCGAGGGCTACTGCGAGGAATAGTACCTTTTTCATAATTTATGGAATGTTGGTTTATAGTTTTCGGCTGCAAATATACAAATAAATGTGCACATGAGCAAATTTATTCTCTTTTTTCAGCTCTCGCGCGTGCGTATTATATAAATATGGAGTATGGGGCACATGTTTTGGGAGAGTGAACAGCGAACAATGAACAATGAGAGAAGCCTGCCGTAGGTAGGCTATAAAGGTTCTTGCTCTGGCAAGCGTCCCTACGGGCCGAGCGGCCAGCCATGAGCGGAGCGTAATGGCTGGATTGGGTAGTACGCACGAAGCCTGCCGTAGGTAGGCGACATATATATGTGTGCGTAAATATAATATGGTGGGTGCGGGTCGTTGTATCATCCCTACGGGATGCCGTCTGACATTGATGTGTAACCAGGCATTGCGGGCTATGCCCTTATGCCTGGCTACCTTTGTGGCCTACCTACGGCAGGCCGTACCGCGATGGCACGGCTCGTCATCCTGCTGTGGGTGTGTTCCATTCCTGCGGCGGCGCTCCCTTCGGTCGCTCTCCTCTTATGGGCTTTGCCCCATTCTCTCCCCGCTGCAACTCCCTTTTTGTGCGTCGAATGCGTCGAATGCGTCGCACGTGGAGGGTGCCACCTGAGTATGCAAGGGATGCAGGCGGGCTTATAAAATAATATTGGTGTCAGGGAAAAAAGAATGTAAACTTTCGTGTTCCTTGTAAATTCAGGCGATTTGAAAGGTTTCCATAGGAGGGGCTTACCTTGTTACCTCGGGAGGCTAAGCACCGAAGGTGCGATAGAATGGAGGATAGGGCGCGAGCCCTATCTCTTATGTTTGATTCTTTATGAGAGCACTGTAAGTGCGATATAATTACCACTTTACTTGAAATATGTCGCACTTACAGTGCTCCCAAAGGAAAGGATGTTGGAGTGAGGTAGGGCTCACGCCCTACCCTCCGTTATGTCGTCCTTGCAGGACTTTCAATCTCTCCCTGACACTAATAATAAAGTAACAGCAACTGCGGCACCTCACCGCAGTTGCTGTTATTAGGCGTATATTTCAAATACTAATCTACGCGGAAGGGAACCTTCTTTGTTTCGTAGTACTTGTCGTGGTTTCTCATGGCGGAGTAGGGCTGGTAGTTGAGGTTCCAGAAATACTTCTCGATGCCCACACTGGCACTTGTGCCGTTTATCTTATATGAAGCGGTGGGTGCGCTTGCTGCACGAGAGAAGAGGACGATACCCATACGGGCGTGCTTCTCGGGGGTTTGGGTCGTCATCATGTGGCGCATCAAGTTGGAGTGAATCGTATCGGCTGCTTGGGCATAGGAGCCACAGTTGGTGCCCGTGCAGGTTTGAACGCCACCATTAGTGCTTTCTCTGTTTTGGTCATGCCAACGGAAGCCCGTGTCTATAACATACCAGTGATTAATGTTATGATCGTCTGCGGCGGCGTGCATGGCGGCATCTACCAGGTCATACTTGGCCTTGCATTCGGCAGCATAGTTCGTCTTGCTCGTTATGGCTGCATTGAGATAGTTGTGTACATATAGCGTACCCTCTGGGCCTTGCTTGCGGACATCCTGCATGGTACATTCAGTCCACAACTTTTTGAGATGTCCGTCATTACCATTATTAGGAAATCCTTTTTTAGGAGAGTTGTTGAATGGGAAATCAACTACGCTCATACCTATAGGATTGGTGCAGGCTGATTCATTGATGATGATGATGCGTCCTCGCACATCACTCACCTCTGCATCAACGGGTACATTTTCCAAGCGAAGGTGTTCGGGAATAATGGCCAACAAGTTTTGCAGTTCCGAATTGTAGTTTGTAGAATTGTCGTAATTGGAAAAGAGGAATACAAAGAACTCCGTGCTGTGCGTTGCCAGCCAATCATCGGCAGCTTCCACCAAAGCAGCAAAGTCAAAAGAAGAACCAGAATTACCTGCGGAAGAGAAACGGCGGGCATAAAAACCTTTAGGTGCTTTTTTAACGTCCCCCGTATTGTACGACAAGCGGAAGTCAAAAGCGCGGTTGCCTGCGTTCATATATTGCACCATTTGATTCGTATATGTTCTATCGTTGTTGTCCGTTGTGCTATTTCCGTTACACTGTGCCATATCACAAGGAGATATATGCTTACCGAAGCCTACGAAGTCGTGCACGCCGGGGATGGTGAGGAGGGATACGTGGACATCGTTGTCGAGGGGAGCCTGCCAGAGGCCGTCGCCGGCTTCTTTGAGGGCATTGTATGAGGGCATGGCACCCATGTTGATGTGGTTGTACTTGCGGGCGGCTACGGCTTGGGTGATGTTCTTGTAGGTGTAGTAGATGGTGTGTTCGTCGTCACCCTTGAAGGCACCGAGGGAGACTTTCAGGCTTTCGGCCACCTTGGGGAGCATGAAGACGGTGAGGCGGAGGGGCTTGGTGCCGGACATCTCGACTTTGCGGTCGAGGTTCACGCGGATGTTGCGGGCACCCTTGGGGGCGTAGGCCTCATTTGTTCCTTCATAGGTGAGGGTAGTGGTCGTGCCGCTCTTGGCTACAGTGCCTTGGAACTCTCCGGAGAGGGGACGGAAGCCGTCGGTAGCGTAGGTGTCGTTGATGGAGATGTCGAGGAAGGTAACGTACTTGTACATGCCGTCTTCCTTCTGCGGCTGCACGGTGATTTCCACGGCAGTGAAGGCGGGCTCAAACACCATCTTCAGGTTTGCAGGGTCATCCGTACGTTGTCCCTGGGCGGAACCCACCATCACGGCGTAATCCATGTTGGGGGCGCAGTAGTACTCATCGTCGGTTTCGGTAACGGTTACTTCCTGCGTGGTGGGGATTTCGGCGGTGAAGGGGGCGGAGGTGGTTTGTGAGCCGTTCACTACTTCATCGAAGTGTACGAGGTTGGCGGGGTAGCCGCCGTAGAAATAGTGGGTGCCGGTTTTTTCCCACTTCACGCTGCCCTGATAGGGCTCTACGTTGGAGGTCGTGTTGTCGTTCTCGTTCTGGGTGACGCGGTAGATGGCTTCCTTGTCGCCGTGGGCCTGGCTGCAGGCTATGCGCACCATGTCGTTCTGCTGCCAGTGGATGGGGAACTGTGTGCCGGTTTTATCGCCGAACTTGGTTTTGTGCTTGCCATCGGGGGCGGTGTTGATGTCGGACACGGTGAAGCACACGTCATCACCTGCCTGGGGAATGCCGGCGGGTTCGTCGAAGTCGTCGCTACATGCGGTGGGCAGCAGCAGGAATGCGGTTGCAAGGGTTGCAAAGAGTATCTTTTTCATTGTGTCTATCCTATTTAAGTGTGATTAGTTCATGTGCTGCCACTCGCCACCTGCGGTGATGTCTTCGCCGTCCTCAATGGGGTTGGCCGTCCATTCGTCGATGAAGGTGGGGTAGGATATGGATGCGGGCAACTGTCCGAGGATGATGTGGTTGTACTTACCGGCTTTGATGGCATCGGCAGCGGTGGCGCTGACAATGGTCTTGGTGACGGGCGTGACGGTAGAGGTGGAGGTGGACGTGGTCTTGGTGCGGTTGATGCTGATGCGCAGGTTTTCGGGCTCTGCGTAGGGGAGGAGGAAGGCCGTTACCTTGAGGATTTGGTCGGAGCCGGATTCAAGGACGATAGGCTCCTTGAAGGTAACGCGCACTTGGTTGTATTCTCCCGTGCCGGCTGCCTCGTAGGACGTGGTGAACACCTTGTCGGTGGCTGAAGGGTTGTCGCGGTCGGTGTCCGCGTAGATGGCGTAGAAATCGGCGGCCAGAGGAATGGGGTTGTTGCCTGTGCTGGTGAAATCGACGGAGTAGATGGCATCGTTCTGGCTGTCCTTGTCGGTGGTGCTGGCCTTGACGTACACGTCCACGGTGGTGAATATGGGGCGTGCGTAGAGGTCGATTTGCTCTGCGTCCTTGTTGTAGCGGCTCATGCCCACCATGGGGGCGTACTGCATATTGACGGCATTGATGGTGGGTGCTCCTACATATTCGTCGTTGCCTTCGGACGTGGTGGTGCCTTCAACGATTTCTTCAGGCAGGATGGCCGTGGCGAAAATCATGCGCTTCAGGGCACCGGCGGTGTAGTTGCGGAGTTCCACGTTGCCTTTGGGGTAATAATAGTAGAAGAAGGTGTGGAGGTCGTCGGTGCCCCAGTGCAGGGCTTTGTCCGTGTAGGGCTGGATGGTGTGGCACACTTCGCCTTCTTCGGTGAGTTCGTAGGGGGCGGTTTTGGCGTAGGTGGCGTCGCCTTCCTTTGTCATGGCTTCGGGGCAGAAGATGTGGAGGGTGTCGCCTGCGTTCCACTTGAGCTTCCATTTGCCCTCGCTGTCCTTGCCGTTGTAGGCCAGTCGCTTGCGGCTGTTGGCGGTGGGGGTGTAGATGCCTGTGGTGCTTTCTTCCTTTTTGTTTGTGGAATAGAGGCTGAAGTCGATGGCTTCGCCCGTGCGGTCGTGGATGCCGGGGGCTGTTGTGCTGGTGAGTGCGGCGGCTTGGGCTTCAAGGAGTTCCTCGTCGCTGGAGCATGATGAGGCGGCAGCGAGCAGGGCTACCGTACATGTGGCAAATGTTAGAAACTTTTTCATAGCAGTCTTTGTTTTTTAATCGTCTTCCATTTCTTCCCAAGGCGTGTCGGGGATGACGGGGTTGTCCTCTTGGCCTTCGGTATGCACGCCTGTGTTGGATATGCTTTGCAGGCAGTCGGCTTCTTCAAGGAGTTCGATGAGGCGTAGTTTCGGTTGTTTATAAAACTTTTTCATAGGCATAAGGAAATTGTGTTGGGTTAGTAAATAATGTTTGGTTCGTAGTGTTGCATTTCTTGTTTGAGTGGTTGTAAACTATGGCTTTACGGCCATGCTTTTCTGAGGGTAAGAGCGTGAAATCCGTGGTGTTGAAGGCGGGTTCGGCTCCTGATACGGTGCAGGCTTTCCTTGCGGAAAAGGGCTGCGAATTATGGGGTATGGGGATTGCTGGTTTATGAGGTATGAGATTTAGGAGAGTTTTCAAGTTTGTAGAGGTCGGAATGATAGTTTTGCAGCTAAGTAGATGGATTTATTTCCAATTCCAAACAAAAATACAACTTCTACGGGTAAGTGTATGCAGGGGAGCATGATTTTTTTTCAAAAAAAGCGAAATTTTACCCCCCTCAACGTTTTGTAAAGTAAGGGTTGCAAAATACACGTTTGCAAACGCACGGAAATGTTGATAGTGTTTCGTGGAATTTCGTCGCGGGAAGGGGCGATTGAGCGTGGGCGTGGGGGTGCGTGGCGTATGGGATGAGTTACCGTAGTGTATAGGGTAGTTTTCCGTAGTGTATAGGGTAGTTTTTCGTAGTGTATAGAGTAGTTTTCCGTAGTGTATAGGGTAGTTTTCCGTAGTGTAGGGGGTAGTTTTTCGTAGTGTAGGGGGTAGTGCGGCGCGATGGTGCGTTGGTGTCCTCCGTGTGCGACGCAATCGATGCAATCGACGCACAAAAAGTGGAGTTGCAACGGGGAGAGAACGGGCCAGAGGCCCATAGGTGTATAGCCCAGGGCAGAGCGACCGAAGGGAGCGCCGCCGTAGGGATGGGAAGTGAACAATGAGAGGAGCCTGCCGTAGGTAGGCAATAAAGGTTCTTGCTCTGGCAAGCGTCCCTACGGGCCGAGCGGCCAGCCATGAGCGGAGCGTAATGGCTGGAATGGGTAGTACGCACGAAGCCTGCCGTAGGTAGGCGACACTTGCGTGAGAGGTATTCATGGGCCGTTGTATTCATCCCTACGGGATGCCGTCTGACATTGACGTGTAACCAGGCATTGCGGGCTATGCCCTTATGCCTGGCTACCTTTGTGGCCTACCTACGGCAGGCCGTACCGCGATGGCTCGTCATCCTACTGTGGGTGTGTTCCATTCCTACGGCGGCGCTCCCTCCGGTCGCTCTGCCGCAGGCTATACAACGTAGGGCTTTCAGCCCATTGCTCTGCCGTAGGTAGGCGACATATATATGTGTGCGTAAATATAATATGGTGGATGCGGGTCGTTGTATCATCCCTACGGGATGCCGTCTGGCATTAACGTGTAACCAGGCATTGCGGGCTATGCCCTTATGCCTGGCTACCTTTGTGGCCTACCTACAGCAGGCCGTACCGCGATGGCACGGCTCGTCATCCTACTGTGGGTGTGTTCTATTCCTACGGCGGCGCTCCCTCCGGTCGCTCTGCCGCAGGCTATACAACGTAGGGCTTTCAGCCCAATTTATGGTGCGTCATCCTACTATGTGTGTGTTCCATTCCTACGGCGGCGCTCCCTCCAGTCGCTCTGCCGCAGGCTATACAACGTAGGGCTTTCAGCCCAATTCCATTGCTCACTCTCTCATTGTTCACTGTTCACTCTCTCACTGTTCACTATTTTGGTGTGTGAGGCGGGTGCGTAGGGTTTCTACGGCGGTGGGGGGCATTCCTTTCTGGACGAGGTAGGCCGCGACGGCGGCTTGGAGGTCGATGGTGGTGAGGTCGGTAGCGTCGGGCGTGGAGGCTACGTTGCGCAGGAAGGGCAGGAGGCGCAGACGGACGATGGTTTCGTATTTGTCGGGGGTGCCTTGTCGGGTGATGCCGAAGTAGTTGGCATAGGTCTGCATGTAGTCGGCTTCGATTTCGGCATAGGTGGCTCCTGCAAGGGCTTCGAGGAGGAAACAGGCGTAGCCGGTGCGGTCTTTTCCCTCGACGCAGTGGACGAGGTAGGGGGTGGGCTCGGCGGCGAGGCTCGTGAGCATTTGGATGAGGGGCTTGTAGTATTTCTCGCTGGTGATGTCGGCTCCTAACTTGTGGCAGATGACGTGCTGGCCGTCAATCATCTGCTGGGAGTAGGGGGGCAGGGGCTTGTGGCGCTCCATGTGGGGGAGGTCGTCGGAGAGGTCGAGTATGGTGCGGATGCCTGCTTCTTCGGCCAGTTGGGATGAGGTGGCGGCGCGGCTGTGGCTGTTGTCGAAGGGTGAGGCTGAGCGATAGAGGCGGCCGGCTTGGATTTGTCCGGCACGGACTTCGCGGAAGTTGGCAAATGCCTGTGGGGTGGGGAATTGGGTGCGGTCGTCGCTGTAGATAAGCCCGAGTACGCTCTGGCGCATCCGCTCGGCTCCTTTCAGGACGGGCGTGATGACGATGCTGTCGCCCACGGCGGCGGAGTACCTGTCGGCGAAGGAGCGCTCGCCGAGGGCCACGTGGACATCGCCCTTGCCGTTGTAGCAGACGAGTTCGAGATGGCCGGAGTCGGCGTAGTAGCCCGTGTAGTAGGGCACGTAGCCGTAGGTGGTGCCGTGCAGGGTTATGGTGAACACGTCGCCGTAGGCGTAGCCGGCGGCTTGGAAATCGGCGGGCGTGAGGGTGGTGGCTGCGGAGCCGAATCCGTTGATGGCCGTGATGACGGTGCGTATCTCGCGGGGGTGGGCGGCGTGGCCGCAGAGGGGGGAAAGGGCAATCAGGGCTGCGAGCAACGTGGCAAGGGAAGGGGCGGAGAGGGCTTTCATGGGGATGCTACAGGGCGATGAGCACGAGGATTTGGGCCACCAGCACGCGGAGGAACATGGTTACGGGATAGACGGTGGAGTAGGCCACTGAGGCTTGGTCGTTGTCGGTGAGGCTGTTGGAGTAGGCCAGGGCTGCGGGGTTGGTCATTGCGCCGCTGATGATGCCGGCTATGGTGAAGTAGCTGCGGTGGGCGAGGGTGCGTGCCAGTATGCCCACGATGATGCAGGGCAGGACGGTGATGATGAATCCGTAGAGCACCCAGAGGTAGCCTCCGGCCATGAGCGTATCGACAAATCCTACGCCTGCCGATAGCCCGACTGCGGCCATGAACATGGAGATGCCGATTTCGCGCATGAGGAGCTTGGCGGAGTTGGTGGTGTAGGTGATGAGATGATACTTGGGGCCGTAGCAGCTGAGGAGTATGGAGACGATGAGAGGTCCTCCTGCGAGGCCGACTTTGACGGGTACGGGAATGCCCGGTATGAATATGGGCAGTGAGCCGAGCACCACGCCGAGGGCTATGCCGAGGAAGGTGGAGAAGAGCTGTGGCTGGTCGAGGCGGCCTACGGTATTGCCGAGGAACTGGCTGAGGCGCTTGACGTTCTCGGCTGATCCGACCACGGTTACGCGGTCGCCCACCTGGAGGATGAGGGAGGGGTTGGCGATGAGGTCGATGCCGGCACGCTTGACGCGCGTGAAGGTTACGTGGAAGTTGCGGCGGAGGTTGAGGTCGCCGAGGCGCTTGCCCTGCAACTTTCCGTTGGTAACGACGACGCGGGCGGAGACGAGGTTGTTGTGCTTGTCCTCGTCCCATTGCTGCTGGTCGATGTCGGTGAGCTTGCGCCCGATGAGCACGGCGTAGGCTTCGATGTCGTCCTCGTGGCCTACGATGAAGAGGCGGTCGCCCATTTGGAGCTTGGATTCTGACTTGACGAGGAGAATGTCGTCGGAGTCGGGGTGCTTGAGGCGGGTGATGACGATGTCGCGGTCGAGGAGCTTGTGGAGCTCGCCTATGTTGTGGCCCACCACGGCTTGGTTTTCCACGCAGAGGGTGGCTGTGTGGATGAGCGTGGATTCGCGGCGGGTGTTGTTTTCGTAGATGGCGGTTTCGTTTTCAAAGCGCACGCGCAATATATAGCGGAGCAGGATGATGGCCAGAATGATGCCCACCACGCCGAGGGGGTAGCAAACGGCATAGCCCTGGGCAAAGATAGGATTGGCGGCACCGCCCTGCATGTCGGAAAAGGTCTGCTGTGCGGCACCGAGGGCGGGCGTGTTGGTAACGGCACCGCAGAGCACGCCGACCATGGAGAGCAGGTTTTCGCCGGTGATGAGGTGGATGACGTAGGCCGTGAGCGTGCCCAGCAGGATGACGAGTAGGGAAAGCGCGTTGAGGATGACGCCTCCCTTGCGGAACGATGAGAAGAAGCTGGGGCCTACTTGCAAGCCGATGCTGTAGATGAAGAGAATGAGGCCGAACTCCTTGATGAAGTGGGAGGTGGTGTCGTCGATGACAAGCCCGAAATGGCTGGCCACGATGCCGGCGAAGAGTACCCACGTTACGCCGAGTGAGACGCCTGCAATCTTGATGCGTGAGAGGATAAGGCCGATGGCGATGATGGACGCCAGGAGGAGGACGTTGTGGGCAACGCCGCTTCCGCTGATCAAGTTAAGTAACCACATGATTGGTAATGAATGACAGTTATCGGCCGCAAAGTTACGTTTTTCTTTCCTAACAAAAGGGCTTTCTCCTTAACTTTTACGCTTTTTGGGGTGTGGAAGGTGGTGAAAATGGCCGCAGGACGGGCAAAATGAAAAGCCGCCGTAGCAAGCTTTGGGATGCAACGGCGGCTTAGGGGGCGGTATGGCGTGTGGATTCAGGAGCGGGGAAGGGGGCATTGCCTTGCCTCGGCATCGGTCGTGAAAAGGTCGGCGAGGGTGGGGCAGGGCACGAAGGCCACCTGCTGCATGGCGCAGGCAATGTGCTCGGCTATTTGGGGGAACGTGATTTGGCCTTGGCGGAAAGCCAGATTGGCCACTTCGTTGGCGGCATTGACGATGCAGGGCATGTTGCCGCCCTTCTCCAATGCTTCGTAGGCCAGCCGGAGGCAGGGGAAGCGGTCGAGGTCGGGGCGCTCGAAGGTGAGCTGGCCGAGGGCGAAGAGGTCGAGGCGGTCGCCCTCAAGGGGCAGGCGCTGCGGGTAGGACAGGGCATACTGGATGGGCAGGCGCATGTCGGGCACGCCAAGTTGGGCCTTTACGGCTCCGTCGGCAAACTGCACGGCACTGTGGACGATGCTCTCGGGGTGGACATAGACTTCAATCTGGCGGGGAGCCACGTCGAAGAGCCAGCGGGCTTCTATTACCTCAAAGCCCTTGTTCATCATCGTGGCGCTGTCGATGGTGATTTTTGCGCCCATCTGCCAGTTGGGATGCCTGAGAGCCTGCTCGCAGGTTACGCTGAGGAGTTGCCCGGAGGTGAAGTGGCGGAACGGCCCTCCGCTGGAAGTGAGCAGAATCTTGTCGATGGCGTTGCCGTCCTCGCCCACAAGGCTTTGGAAGATGGCTGAATGTTCGCTATCGACGGGCAGGATGGCGGCTCGGTGCTTCAGGGCGAGGTCGGTCATCAGCTGGCCGGCCACCACGAGTGTCTCCTTGTTGGCCAGCGCAATGGTCTTGCGGGCTTCGATGGCGCTGATGGTGGGACGCAAGCCGGAGAAACCCACCATGGCCGTTACGACAACGTCGATTTCGGCCATCCGGACGATGTCGCAAAGGGCTTCTTCGCCGGCGAATACCTTGATGGGGAGGTCGGCGAGGGCATCGGCCAGTTCCTGATAGTGGGCAGGATTGGCGATGACCACCACTTCGGGCATGAACTGCCTGGCTTGCTCAATCAGCTTGCCGACGGAGTTGTGGGCCGTCAGGGCAAAGGCTTCGAACCGGTCGGGGTGCTGGCGCACCACGTCGAGGGTTTGCGTGCCTATGCTGCCTGTGGAGCCAAGTATCGCTAAACGTTTGGGATTCATCAGAGCAGGAAACGGTCAATGTCGTTGAAGATGGCATAGGCCATCAGTGCAAACAGGAGCCACATGCCTATGGTGTTGAGCACTTCCACCACGCGGTCGGGGAAACGGCGGCGCGTGATGACTTCAAGAAGGGTGAGGAAAATATAACCGCCATCCAGAGCGGGAATGGGCAGGAAGTTCATGAAGGCCAGCATCAGGGAGATGAAGGCGGTGAGTTCCCAGAACACGCTCCACTCCCATGTGGCGGGGAACAGGCTGCCTATGGTGCCGAATGAACCTACGCTCTTTGCGCCGTCCTTGGTGAAGATGTACTTGAGGTCGCTCACATAGCCGCAAAGCACGTTCCAGCCGTGGCTGATGCCTGCGGGGAAGGATTCGAGGAAGCCGTAGTGGGTGGTTACGGTCTTGTAGTCGGCCACTGAGGAGTGGAAGAGGATGTTGAGCTTGGCATCGGCACCCAGTTCGACCTTCAGCGTGTCGAGTTGCTGGCCGCGCTCCACAACGACGGGCACTTGCATATTGACCACCTTGCTGTCGGCATTCAGGATGTCGCCCAATACGCCCAGCCGGTAAATCACGGCGTTGCCCGAAGGCGTGTCCTTACCGTCGATGCTCACAATCTTATCGCCGGCCTTCATGCCGGCCTTGGCTGCGGGGCCTCCGGCTATGACGCTGTCGATCATATTGCTCTGGTGAATGTCCATGAAGCGCGGGGAAGCCTGCAGCATGTCGAGGAGATTGAGATTGCCGGGCAGGGCAATGCTCACTTCCTTGCCCTGCCGCAACACGGTGCAGGTATGGGCGGTGGAAAGGGCCCTGTACACGTCGCCGCTGTGGCTCTTGAAGGCTTGCCCGTCGGCGGAGAGTACGATGTCGCCGTCGCGGAAGCCCAAGGCCTGTGCCTCCTTGTTGAAGACGTAGCCTTCGGTCATGTTGCGCATGGGTACGTAGGTTTCGCCCCAGGTGAAGAACACCATGGCGTAGATGAAGAGGGCGAGCAGGAAATTGACGAGTACGCCGCCCACCATCACCAGCAGGCGTTGCCAAGCCGGCTTGGCGCGAAACTCCCATGGCTGTACCTCGGCACTGAGCTGGTCGGCGCCTTTGCTCTCATCGACCATGCCCTCGATGCTCACATAGCCGCCGAGCGGCAACCAGCCGATGCAGTAATCGGTGCCCTTGTATGAGAACAACTTGAGGGGCTTTATCCACGGGTCGAAGAATAGGCAGAATTTGCTTACGCGGATGCCGAACAGTTTGGCAAAGAAGAAGTGGCCACCCTCGTGCAGGAGGATGAGAATGCAGAAGCAGAGAAGCAACTGCGCGGTTTTAATCAGAAATACCATTGGTCAGACAGGATGCACAATGAGTGAAGTGCAATGTGTGATAAGTGAAGGTGATAGGCTTTTAGTGCTTGGGGGAGGAAGAAACCTTGAAGTCGGTGATTTTGCTCTTGAAATCGCCCGTCTTTTGAAGGGGGAAGACCAGCGTGCGCTGGAAGTACATCACGCTCTTGTTGCTCTCGGGGAACACTTCGGGCATCCACTGCTGCTTGCACTGCTGGGGGTAGGCGTTTGCCCCCTTGTCGGCTGTCGTGTAGAGCTTCTGGCGGTCGAGGCGCTCACGCACCTTGCCGTTCACCAGCAGGACGGTTTCATTGGCGTTGCACTTGATGGTGATGTCCTCGTTCACGTTCTTGTTCACGCGGTAGTTGAACGGGCAGAAATAGCCTTCGCGTTCAAAGCCCATACGGCCGGTTTCGGGGTCGGAGAGGTAGAAGGTGGTTTCGTCGGTGGATGTGAGCACCGTGCCCTTGGCTTCGTCGGCTCCTTCTATGTGGAAGCTCACTTCATAGCCGTAGCCGACTTCCTTCAGGCCGTCCAGCGTGCTGTTGGCGGGCAAATCGTCCACACAACTCAATTCGCGGCTGTCGCCGGGCAGTATCCAGAGGCCTTCGCAGTCGTAGGCGCGAGCCAGGAGATTCACGCCCGGTGCTTCGCTGAGCATGAGGCGGTTCATGTTGAACTCCGCAAAGGGTGTCTTGGTTTCGGCTCCGCGCCAGCATTTGGTGGAGAGTGTCTGAAGGGCCGGCATTACGCGGTCGTGGACGTCGCGGACGGTGATGCCGTTGCCCGGATGGTCGTTCCACACGGCGAACATGCCGCCAAGGATGCTGGGATCCTGCTCATCGAACTTCTCGCCGCCAATCTGGGCGGGTGTCCAGCCGTTGTAGAGCGACTGCGTGTTGAGATAGTCGTAGTAGTAGCCGGCGGCAGGTACGATATAGACGTAGCCGTCGGGGATGCTGACGAGCTTGTAGCCCTGCTCCTTCATGTCGCGGGGTTGCGCGTAGCCATTGTACCAGCAATTCATTATTACGCCGTCGGACATGACGGGCGTGTCGCCCTTGGCGTGCGTCAAGGCTCCCCAGCAGGCGGGTGTCTTGCCGTAGCTCTTCACGAGACGGAGGTAACGGTCGGTCAGCGCACGGAACTTCTCCACCACGTCCTTGCGGGCATTGCTGTACTCGTCGGTGCCGATGTTTACCTTGGAGCTGACAAACACGGGATTCTTGCCGCCCAGATATTCGGCAAAGAGGCTGTCGAGGAAAGGATAAAGGTTGTCGTTGAAAAGGTCAAGGTGGCTGGGATTGAATTCCTTGCTGCCCAGCGACGGCCGGTAGTGCGAGATGGCCAGGCAGTGGGCGGGTATGTCGATTTCGGGCACGACTTCCACGCCCATCTTGGCGGCTTCTATCTGGAAATCCCTAAATTCGTCCTTGCCGTAGGAGCCGTCCTTGGCCGTGAGGCCGGGGAAATAGGTGCTTTCCAGGCGGAAGGCGGATTGCGTCTTGTTCCAGTCGTTACCGAAATACTGCGGGAAACCGTTGTCGTTGAGATGGATTTGCAAGGTGTTCATCTTGTAGTAAGCCAAACACTTCGCCAAATCGCGCAGGTAGCTCATCGGGAAAAACTTCCTGCCGCAGTCAATCATGAAACCACGGAGGGCGTATTGCGGTTCGTCGTGACATACGCCGCAGGGCAGTTCGCGTTCGGCGTTCTGTTCGGCAATCTGCAGCACAGTGCGGGTGCCCCAGTAGAGCCCTTGCGTGGTGCTGGCCGTCAACGTACTGCCGTTTTCGGCCACGCTGAGGTTGTAGGCTTCCTTGCCGAGCGTCTTATCCTTGCTGCTGACAACCAGTTCAAGGTCGCCTTTCTGCAATTTGCCTTTGGTGACTACGGCCACGCTTTGGCCAAACATCTGCTGCCAATCCGCAGCGAGCTGGCGGGCCACTTCGGCAGTGCCTTTCCGTGCGACTATGCGCTGGACGCAGGCACCGCCCTGTGCGCCTTTCCACGTTTGCAGTTCGGGAATGACAAAGGGCTTGGGATTCTTGTGCATCGGGGCAGACAGGATGTGCAGGGGGGCGCACAGCAGGCACAAGGCGAGGATGAGAGTTGCTTTTTTCATAGGGAGTGTGTGTTTAATATGTCCGAAGGTTCGGGCAGTTTGACGTTTCGTTTTTTTTGCGGGTGGGCGGTAATGGCCCTACTTTGCTTTGCAAAATTACGAAAAAGTCGGGAATATACAAAGAAAAAGCCGTTTTTTGGCGCTCCTGCTCTACAGGATGCTTCCCGGCGGCGTGTTTTTGCGAGGTGTGCGGGTGTTTATCAAGCTCCGATACTTCTGCTTTCCCGCCCTTGCATTTCCGTGGTTTCCTGTCCTTGTTCTATCTGCACGGAACCGTGGAATGTGCAGAGCGGCGCTGTGTTGAAACATTTCAGCCGCCCTGCACGGATGCGTGCGGAGCGGCTGGATGTCGGAAAACCCGAGGCAGGGCAAGGCTTAAGCCTCTGCGCGGGCGCCGGAACGCTTTTCCTTGATGCGGGCCTTCTTACCTGTGAGCTTGCGCAGGTAGTAGAGCTTCGCGCGGCGTACCTTACCGGTCTTGTTCACCTCAATGCTGTCGATTGAGGGGCTTTCGATGGGGAAGATGCGCTCTACGCCCACTGTGCCGCTCATCTTGCGCACGGTGAAGCGCTTCTTTTCTCCGTGACCGGAAATCTTGATAACAACGCCGCGATACAGCTGTATGCGCTCTTTGTTACCTTCGACGATTTTGTAAGCTACGGTAATGGTGTCGCCTGCCTTGAATGCGGGGAACTGCTTGCCGGTAGCAAATGCTTCTTCAGCAATTTTGATTAAATCTGCCATAACGGACTGATTGTTTAGGGTTAAAATTGTTATCGTCTGCGGCGCAGCATCCACGGTTATCGCTTTCTCCGTCAGCGGCTACGCGCAAAAGCGGTGCAAATTTAAGCCTTTCGTTTCAACTGGCCAAACTTTTCGGCGCTTTTTTGCAGGTTGCGGGGCTCCTTTTATATAATATGGTGTGGCTTTGACGGCTGGGGCTTGCACTTGGGGGTACTTTCAGCTGAGTTTGTAGCCGTAGGCTTCCAGGCGCTTCTGCGAGTTGCGCCAATCCTTATCCACTTTGACGAAAGTCTGGAGGTAGATGCTTTTCTGGAAGAAGGTTTCAAGCGTTTTCCGGGCTTCGGTGCTGACGCGTTTCAGTGCGATGCCCTGATGCCCTATGATGATGCCTTTCTGGCTGTCGCGCTCCACGTAGATGACGGCGCGGATGAAGATGCTTTTCGGCTCTTCCTTGAATTCCTCAACGGCCACTTCGCAAGCATAGGGTATCTCCTTGTCGTAGTAGAGGAGGAGTTTTTCGCGGATAATCTCGGTTACGAAGAAGCGGGCGGGGCGGTCGGTCCACTGGTCGCGCTCGAAGTAGGGCGGCGAGGCGGGCAGGAGTTCCTTGACGCGCTGGAGCACACGCTCCACGTTGAACTTCGCCTTGGCGGAAATGGGGTAGATTTCGGCAGTGGGCAGCAGAGTGTGCCATTCTTGCACGAGGGCTTCGAGGGCGGCTTGGTTGGAGATGTCAATCTTGTTGATGAGCAGCAGGATGGGCACGTTCAGCCGGTTTACTTTGCTGAGAAACTCCTGGTTTTTCTGCGGTTGCTCCACCACATCGGTAACGTAGAGCAGTATGTCGGCATCCTGCAAGGCTCCTTCGGAGAAGGCGAGCATTTCCTCCTGGAGCTTGTAGTTGGGCTTCAGTACGCCGGGCGTGTCGGAGAAAACGATTTGCAGGTTGGGTTCGTTGATGATGCCCATTATGCGGTGGCGCGTGGTTTGCGCCTTGAAGGTGGCAATGCTGATGCGCTCCCCCATGAGCAGGTTCATTAGGGTGGATTTGCCCACGTTGGGGTTGCCTACGATGTTTACGAAGCCTGATTTGAAGTCGTCCATGCTTGGGTTGGGGTTAGTGGATGGGTAAAATGAGCAAATTAGCAAATTGGCGAACAGGGGCTTTCCTCATTCGCTAATTTGCTAATTTGCTAATACTCCGGAGGGGCTTGTTTACTCAGCGGTCTCCACTTCGATGGCCAGCTTGCCGCGGTAGTAGCCGCAAGTGGGGCATACGGTGTGATAGATGTGATAAGCGCCGCAGTTGGGACAAACGGCGAGCGTGGGAGCTTGCGCCTTGTCGTGGGTTCTGCGTTTCAGAGTACGTGTCTTTGATTGTCTTCTTTTTGGATGTGCCATTTTATTTGTGGATTTTAGTTTAAGTTCTGTTTTCTCAGAGGATGTAGCGGGTTACCTCCTCGTTGCAGCCGCCTTCTGCGTGGACGCGTTGGAGCGGCAGTGCCAAGGCGATGGTTTCGTAGATATCCCAGCTGAGGTCGTATGTCGTGGCGGTGAACGGAATGGCAATTACATCGGTGTCGTCGGTGTCGGCTTCGCTTTCGGTGCAGCGCAGGGTGAACTGTGCTTCGGCTTCGACGGGCAGGCTCAACGGTTCGAGGCAGCGGTCGCAGGCTACTGTGGCCTCGCCTTTCGCCCGGAGGCTGATGTCGAAGGTGTCGGTAGTGGTGGCTTTCACTTTGACTTCCACCTCAACCCGTCCGCCCAGGATTTCTTCCTGTTCGAGGGCTGCAAAGTAGTCGTCGCCAAGCGTTTGCTGAAGGCTGAGCGGGGCGGCGAGCACCTTGCGGAGGTCGATGGTAAGTGTCTCACGCATGAACATATCGGGCACAAAGTTACGACTTTTTTCCGAATGTGTGCGTTTTTTTTAGGATTTTTTTTGTTTTTCCCGCCGCTGGCTGGCTCTTTTGCTTATTGGCCTTGATAAATCTGGGCTTGAGGCGACCATTCCCTTGCGATGGGAGCGGGCTTCGCTGCTTGCGTCAGACGGTAGTTGTGATTGGCGAGCCGTGCTTTGCCGATGCACACGTTGGGCAGCAGGCGCGGGGTGCTTTTTCCTACCACGCAGTCGGCCTCTTCGCCGAGGTGGCGGGCCATGCGGCGGAGCCATTCTTCGCTTCGGGGGATGGCTCCCAGTTGGGTAATGACAAGGTGGTCGGCCCATGCGCTGCGGCTGCCTATCATCAGGGCCATTTGCATCAGGTCGGCGATGTGCCCGCTGGTGGGCACGAAGGTGCGTCGCAGGCTTTCGTGGCTTTGTCGCAGCCGCTTCACGAGGTCTTCGATTTCCGTGGTGGGGGAGGCGTCCACCACGACCACTTCAAAGCGGGGGTAGTCCTGTGCGAGCATGGCCAGCAGGCCTTCCTCGGCTCCCGGTACGAGTTTCTGTCCCACCACGATGACGCTCAGGCGGGGCCACTCGCGTGCCGCGTTGTCCAGCGGTGCGCTCTGCTCCCGCACCAGGCGGCGGTGGCGGCTCTGCCGCACGGTGAGCGCTGTCAGCACGGCCGCGAGGGTTGCGGCGAGGAGGCCTGCCGCGATGTAGATGAGGGTTATGGTGTCGGTGGAGAGGTTCATGGTCTTTGCGTTAGGAGTGGCAGGGCGGGGCGGCGGTCGCACATCTTCTTCTAAATTCCGAGCACACGATGGCTGTGGCCGTGGCCACGTTCAGGCTTTCGCTGGTGGGCTGGCCTGCGGGGAAGGAGGGAATGAGCAGGCGGCGGTTGATGAGGTCGGCCACGGTCTGGCTGATGCCTTTGCCCTCGTTGCCCATCACTATGATGCCGTGGCGGGTGAGGGGCTGGGCGTAGATGTCGGTGCCGTTGAGGAAGGTGCCGTAGATAGGGGTGTCGGAAGGCTGGGCGGCCAGCCACTCGGGCAGGCAGGTGTAACTCACATCAACTCGCGCCAAGGCTCCCATGGTGGCTTGCACCACTTTAGGGGCATAGGCGTCGGCGGTGTCGGGCGAGCAAACTACGCGTCGGATGCCGAACCAGTCGGCCACGCGCAGTATGGTGCCGAGGTTGCCGGGGTCCTGCACGCCGTCGAGGGCCAGCGTAAGGCTGGTCCCGTCAGCCGTGTCGCCGCAGGGCAGGGGGGCGAGGCGTTGCTTGTCCAGCACGGCCAGCACTTGTTGGGGCGTGGTGAGTTGCGAGGCGGCGGCCAGCTCGGCCTGCGTTACTTCCACCACTTCGCAAGCCGCCGGGCCGCAGGTGCGGCCACCGACTCCTTTTCCGTAGTCCGCCGATAGTTTTCCGTAGTCCGCCGATGGTTTTCCGTGGTCCGCCGATAGTTTTCCGTGGTCTATACGACAGGAATCTCTGTCCCATAGGGTGGTGCGCTCCCCTTTCTGCGGGCGCACGCCGTAGGTCGCCGACAGGGTGTCGAGGTAGTCCGCCGTGGCGCACAGAAGGCGGCAGGGGAAGGCCTGGAGCAGTTCGCCCACCACCTTGGGGCCTTCGGCCAGAAAGCATCCTTCGGCGTCGCGGTGCTTCTTCATGGAGAGCTGGCGGATGAACTTCTGTTTGGATTTGCTGAGCATACAGGGGAGGAAATGCAAATTTAACTGCAAAAATACGAACTATATGTGAATTTTTGGCTATCTTTGCAGCAAAATTTCACCATCGGCCTTGAAAATCCTCTCCCGCGCCCTCATTTTTGTCCTTGCGTTGCTCAGCTTCGCGCTCAGCGGCTGCTCCTCCCTGCGCTTCGTGCCCGAGGGGAAAACGCTCCTGCAATCGGTGCGCATGACCAGCGACGCGCCCGACGTGAAAGCCAGCGGCTACCGCCGCTTCGTAAGGCAGGAGGCCAACACCCGCTGGCTGGGATTGCTTAAGGTGCCCCTCGGCATTTACAGGCTTTCGGGGCGCGACAGCACGCGGCGCATCAACCGATTCTTCCAGCGCATAGGCGAAGCTCCCGTAGTCTATGACCCGAGCCTCACGGCGTACTCCTGCCGTTCCATTGAACAAACTTTGCAGGGGCGCGGCTATCTCAACGCCACCGTACAGGCCGACACCGTCAATCGTGGCCGGCGCACCCGCGTGAACTACGTCCTGCATCCGGGAGGGCGCTCCTACGTCAGCCAACTGGGCTACACCTTCGACGATGCCCGCATGGAGAAAATCGTGCTGGCCGACGAAATGCAAGAAGGCTCACTCCTCTATCGCGGAATGCCCTTCGACGTAACGCTGCTGGAGGAGGAGCGGCGGCGCATCACGCGACACCTGCAAAACATCGGCTACTACGGCATCAACCAGGACTTCATCTCTTTCTCCGCCGACACCCTCGCGGGCGACTACGGCGTGGAACTGCGCCTCAACTTCCGCTGTCCTGCAAACCTGGAGCCCGAACAGGTGTATCAGCCCTACACCTATGGCAACGTGCGCATCTACGAAGCCATCTCCACCCCCGCCGAGGCCGACAGTTCCGTCTATCAGGGCATCCGCTTCTACCATGAGCGCGGCTTGAGCCGCCATGTGTCGCGCCGCGTGCTGGCCGAGCACAACTACATCCAGCCCGGGCAAACCTATTCGGAGCAGGCCCAGCAATTCACCTACCAGAGCCTGAACAGCCTCGGCATCATACATTATTCTTCTATACGCACGCGAGCCCTTCCCGACACCCTGCTGTCCGACACCCTGCACACCATCGACACCGACATCTACCTCAAGATGAACCGCCCTAACGGACTTGCACTCGAACTGGAGGGCACAAACACCGCAGGCGACCTCGGCGCAGCCGCCAGCCTGACCTACACCCACCGCAACCTTTTCCACGGAGCCGAATCGCTGGGCTTCAAGGTGCGCGGAGCCTTTGAGGCCATAAAAGGCCTGGAGGGCTATTCCGATGCCAACTTCATAGAATACGGAGCCGAACTCTCCCTGCGCCTGCCCCGCTTCCTCGTGCCGGTGAAGGCCCGCTTCCGCCGACGCGTCCGCGCCACCACCGAGTTCTCCGTGCTCTTCAACTCGCAGGACCGCCCCGAGTTCCACCGCCGCATCTGGACGGGCACATGGCACTACCAGTGGTCGCCACTCCACAACCCCCGCTTGCGACACCGCTTCGACCTCTTTTCGCTCAACTACCTGTACATGCCGTGGATCAGCAATACCTTCCGCGAGAAGTACTTGGAGGACAATTCCTCGCGCAACACCGTGCTGCGCTACTCCTACGAGGATTTGTTCATCACCAAGGTGGGCTATGGCTTCACCCTTAATTCGCAAGGCCAGTCGGGCAGTCAGAGCCTCTACAATACCAACGGCTACCAACTGCGGGTAGGCTCCGAACTCGCAGGCACCCTGCCCTACGTCATTACCCGCTTCCACGATTTCGGACGCAACGGGTCGGGCGAGCGGCTCTTGGGGAACGTGCCGTATGCCCAATACTTCAAGTTCGACATCGACTACGCCAAGAGCTTGCGCCTCACCGAGCAGTCCAGCTTGGCCTTCCATGCGGCTTTCGGCGTCGCCGTGCCTTATGGCAACAGTACGATGATTCCCTACGAAAAGCGGTATTTCAGCGGCGGAGCCAACTCTGTGCGCGGCTGGAGCGTGAGAGAGCTGGGCCCGGGCACCTTCGTGGGCAAGGACGGTAAGGTGGATTTCATCAATCAGACAGGCAACTTGCGCCTCGACCTGAGCGTGGAGTACCGCGCCCGCCTCTTCTGGAAACTCCACGGGGCCGTGTTCGTCGATGCCGGTAATATATGGAACACCCGCCAGTATGAAGGACAGGACGGGGGGAAGTTCTTCTGGAACTCCTTCTACCGGCAGATAGCCGTGGCCTACGGTCTCGGCATCCGCCTCAACTTCGACTATTTCATACTCCGCTTCGACGGCGGCATGAAGGCCGTCAATCCCGCCGAACCCCACGGCAAGCTCCACCTCCCCCTCCTGCACCCCAACTTCTCCCGCGACTTCACCTTCCACTTCGCCGTGGGCTTACCCTTCTAAGTCCGACCGTATAGACAACCCCTCCAAAAAATCACAGCAAATGGTACTCGACACCCTTTCCAACGCTGAGCGCTACTGCGCCCTCCACCCCAAGTTTCAGGAACTCTTCGACTACGTGCGCACTCATGCCTTGCTGGATGAGCCTGCGGGGCGCATCGAACTGGACGGCCAGCGCCTCTTCATCAACGTGAACGACTCCGAGCTACTCGCTCCCGACCAGCAGAAGCTGGAGGTACACCGCCGCTACATCGACGTACACTTTCCCCTCTCCTGCGACGAGACCGTGGGTTGGACTCCGCTGGACAATTTGCAGCAGAGCGACGAGCCTTTCGACGAGGCCGCCGACTACGCCCTCTACTCCCAGCCGGCCGACACCTACTTCACCGTGAAGCCCGGCCAGTTCCTGATTGTGTGGCCCGAGGATGCCCATGCGCCCATCGTGGGCTGCGGAAATATCCGCAAGCTTGTAGCAAAAGTGCTCATCTGAGCGTCATAGTATTGTGCGGACGGCGGCCGGATGTCCCTGCCCGCCGGCTGATTTTCCCTGTCCTATAGAGTAATTCCTCCTACCCTATAGAGTAATTTTTCCTACTTTATAGAGTAAAAATCCCTGTCCTATAGACTAATTTCTCCTATCCCTACGTCCATTTCCACTAACCCACCGATAGCCATGTTTCTCGAAGCCCACCACATCACCAAACGCTATGCCAATCACACCGCCCTCAACGATGTGAGCATCCAAGTGCCCCGTGGCAAAGTGTTCGGCTTGCTTGGTCCCAACGGAGCCGGCAAGACGACGCTCATCCGTATAATCAATCGCATCACGGCCCCCGACGAGGGCGAGGTCATCTTCGACGGCCATCCCTTCTGTGCCGAGGACGTGGCCCGAATAGGCTACCTGCCCGAAGAGCGCGGCCTCTACCGGAAAATGAAGGTGGGCGAGCAGGCCATCTATCTGGCCCGCCTCAAAGGACTTGGCCACCTCGAAGCCAAATCCCGCCTGCAGGAATGGTTTGAGCGGCTGGACATCATGCCCTGGTGGGACAAAAAGCTGGAAGAGCTGTCCAAGGGAATGCAGCAGAAGGTGCAGTTCGTCATTACCGTGCTCCACCGGCCGCCGCTCCTCATTTTCGACGAGCCTTTTTCAGGATTCGACCCCGTCAATGCCGAACTCCTGAAAGCGGAAATACTGAAGCTGCGCGACGAGGGGCACACCATCATCTACTCCACCCACAACATGGCCAGCGTGGAGGACGTGTGCGACAACATAGCCCTGATTGACCACAGCCGCGTCGTACTGCAAGGCCCCGTGGACGAAGTGAAGCGGCAGTTTGCCGACGGACGCTGCTGCCTCCGAGCCATCGGCCCGCGCGAGGTGCTGGAGCAGATGGCAACCACCCTGCCCGAAGCCACCCTCACGGAAGTCCTGCCTTCCATGAACGAGGTATTCCTCAAAGCCGTCGGCCAGTAAGCCTGCCGGATGTTTCCCCTCTAAACGTTTTCCCCTATGCAAAGCAAAATTCTCATAGTGATAGGCCGCGAATACACTACGCGCGTCCGCAAGAAGTCCTTCATCATTCTCACCGTCCTTATGCCCTTTCTCATTGCCGCCCTGGTAGCGCTGCCGCTCCTGCTGGGCATGATAAAGGACTCCGAGGCAAAGACCGTCGCCGTGGTCGATAGTACGCACCGCTACGAAAGCCTCTTCAAGGACACGCCCCCCTACCGGTTCGTCGTGGCGGCCCGGATGGATTCCACCTTCCGTAAGGAAGGATCCGACGTACAGGCCGTGGTCGTAATCAGCGGCGACTTGGCCCGCGACCCTTCCGCCGCCGCCATCTACAGCCGCGAGGAAGTGCAGATTGACCTGCGCCACACCGTGGAGAACATTCTGAACGAGCAAATCCGCCGCGACAAACTCGCGGCCTACCAGGTGCCCGAACTCGACGCCATTATCTCCGACGTGGAGCAGGACTTCTCCATACAGACCCGCAAGTGGAGCGACGACGGCACCGAGTCCGAATCCTCCATCGACCTTGCCATGGGCCTGGGCCTGCTGTTCACGATGCTCATCTATATGTTCGTGATGAGCTACGGCAGCATGGTGATGCAGGGCGTAATGGAAGAAAAGACCAACCGTATCATGGAAGTCATGGTCAGCAGTGTGCGCCCCTTCCAGCTTATGATGGGAAAAATCATCGGCGTGATGCTGGTGGGCCTGACGCAGATAGCCATTTGGGGCGTAATGCTTGCCCTCATTTTCGCAGGAGTGGCCTTCGCTTCCGGCGGTTCCGTGGCCGATGCCCTTGGACAGGCTGCCGGTGATCCCGCCGCAGTCGTGGCCGGCGCGGCGCAAGGCAATCCTGCCGCCGCTTCCTCCGATGCAATCGTAGCCGCAGGCACCACAGTCGTGCAGAACGGCGGCCTTGCGGGCAACCTGCTCATCGACATCCCCGTGGGAGAGATAGCCCTCATGTTTGTGCTTTGCTTCCTCGGCGGCTATCTGCTTTATGCCAGCATTTTCGCAGCCTGCGGCGCAGCGGTAAACAGTCAGGAAGATTCGTCACAATTCGTGATGCCGCTTGTGATCGTCATGATCTTTGCGCTGTATGCCGCGCTCGGTTCGATAGAGAACACCAACGGTCCGCTGGCTTTCTGGACTTCGCTGATACCCTTCACCAGCCCCATTGTGATGATGCTGCGCGTGCCGTTCAACATTCCTCTCTGGCAGGAGGTGCTGTCGCTCGGCATTCTGTTTGCCACGGACCTGCTGTTCGTGTGGATTGGTGCCCGCATCTATCGCGTCGGCATATTGATGTATGGCAAGAAGCCCACGATGCGTGAACTTTGGAAGTGGCTGCGCTTCTCCTGACCGGCCGTCAGGAGGCCCGAATGGGCGAAAAATTATAGCCTGGCCGCCAGTTTTCAGACGAATTTGAAGAAAACTGCAAAATTTTCTTAAAATAATTTGGTGCATTCGGCGGAAATGCGTAATTTTGCAAGCGAAAAGAAAAAAATGTTGTCGTGAGACAACTTGTTCTTGCTTTGAAAGGAGCAAGAAGTCTAGTTTAGTTTTTGTGTTGGTTAGGGGGACTCCGCAAGGAGCCCCCTAATTTGTATCCTCCCGCACCGTCCGTCTTCCCTCCCCAAGCCTCAGCACGGCCTGTCGCCTTGGCGACCCTGCTTAGTCTATAGGGAGCATGGCTTAGTCTATACGATAGGTTCGCTTAGTCTATACGGCAGTTTTTCCTCGCCTATACGATAGTTTGTGCTGCCGTATGGGACAGGTGATAGCGCCGTATGTCCCGGGTGTGTGCGGCCCTGCTGAAGATTGTGTGGCTTCCTATGCAGAAAGCCAGCCACGGCATGGAGCGCGTGGCTGGCTTGGGGAATAGGGTGGGGAAGTCTGCCGTCGGTTATTCGTTCACGTCGGGCAGGAAACTGTAGTCGCGGCTGTAGCGCATCATCTGTTCGGCGTAGCCTTCGCCGTAGCTGAGGCGCACGTCGCTGATGCTTCCGTCGGCGGCATAGACGGCCTCGTAGCGCGGATTGATGAAGCCCTTGTAGGGCGAGAGGTTCAGTTTCTCATAGCGGGCCAGCACCTCCTTGTGAAGAGTGGAGTTCACCTTCACGCCGTAGTTTTCCACGAGATTGCGGGCAGCCTCGTAGTCGCCTTCGCTCTTGATGCGCTGAATCTCAGCCAGCAGCTGGCCGAAATAGGTGCGCAGGGCGGCGTAGTCGTTCACGCGGACGTAGGTTTTGCCCTTGCGCTTGGTGAGTTCCACGGCGGGTTGCCCGCCATTGGCCTTGGCCTCCTGCGTGGCCTTCTCCAAAGCCCAGTGGGCGATGAGGGCTCGGTTGCGCATGTGGGCTTCCTCAATGTTGTTGCCCGGCTTGATGCGCACCAGTTGCGTGAGGAGGCCGTTCTGCATGTAGGTGTAGAACTGAGCCTTGTAGGCTTCCATGTTGGGCGTGAGGCCGAGTTCTGTCAGCTTGGGGTCGGCCACATAGTAGAGGCCGAATAGGTCGGCTCGGGCTTCCTCGATGGTGGCACCGTAGGCCTTGAGCGTGTCGGGGTCGGTGCCGGGCAGGAGTTTGCCGCTGCCGTGGCCGAGGCACTCGTGGAGGTCGGTGTGGAGGTCGTCGGTCAGGTCGCCGTACTGTTCCACCAACTGCCGTGTCTGGTCGTCGATGATGAACTCCTTGCCCATACCGCTGCCGCGTGCAGCCTTGGCGTAGGCGGCGGTAAGGTTACCTATCGTTACGCTCTTGGAGCCGAAGTCGCGGCGCACCCAGTCGGAGTTGGGCAGATTGATGCCGATGGCCGGACTGGGGTAGAGGTCGCCGGAAAGGATGGCGGCCGTGATGACCTTGGCGCTGATGCCCTTGCACTTCTCCTTCTTGAAGCGTGCATCTACCGGCGAGTTGTCCTCAAACCATTGGGCGTTGGTGGAGAGCTTCTCGGTGCGGGTTGTGGCGGCAAGGTCTTTGAAGTTCACGATGCCCTCCCACGAAGCTTTCATGCCCAGCGGGTCGCCATAGGTCTCGGTGAAACCGTTCACGAAGTCCACCGTGGCATCGGTGTCCTTCAGCCAGAGGATGTTGTAGGCGTCGAATGTGCGCAGGTCGCCTGTACGGTAGTATTCAATGAGCTTGCGGATGACGCGCTCCTGCATAGGGGAATCGGCATACGGGAGGGCCTTCTCCAGCCAGTGAACCACACGGGAGAGTGCGGCATCGTAGAGCCCGCCCACGCGGTAGGTGCGCTCCTCCAGCATCCCCCACTCGTTGCGTTGCAGGCGGGAGTTCAGGCCCATCATGACGGGGTGCGGGTCGCCGGCGGGCTTGCGCTGGGCATAAAATTCTTCGGCTTCGGCCTGCGTGATGCCTGGGGCGTAGTAGTTGCCGGCGGAGGTGAGCACAAGGTCGTCGCCGTCCTTCTGATTGGTCCGCATGGACATCACGCTGTCGTCGAAGATGACGGGATAGATGGCTTCGTCGAGTGAAGCGCCCACGCTCTGGAGAGCATTGCGCAGCCACGTCTCGCTGAAGTCGGCATGGAACTTTTTGCAACCGTAGTGGTGGTGGATGCCGGAGGAGAACCAGAGGCGCTTCAGATAGACTTCAAAGGCGCGGAAGTCGTTGTCGGTGCGGTCGCCCTTGTAGTCGGCATACACTTTCTCAAAGGCACGGCGGATGCGGAGGTTGTAGCGTCCGTTCTGGTCGAAGAGGATGTCGCGGCCCGAGAGGGAGGCTTCCTGGAGGTAATAGACGAGGGTTTTCTGCCGCAGCGTGAGTTGGTCGAAGCCGGGCACTTGGTAGCGCAGCATCTGGATGTCGGCAAACTGCTCGTCGGTGTAGCTGAAATTGTCGGCGGCCTGTGCCGTCGGGAGGGAGAGTGCAATCATTGCGAGGCAAAGATGTTTTTTCATGCGGGTCAATTAGTAAATTGGCGAATAGGCAAATTAGCGAATGAGCAAATTAGTAAATTAGGTCTCCCCGGGAGGAGTTGGAGGGGACTCAAGGAAAAAATGCGCCCGGGCTCCGTGGGTGGCACGGGGTCCGGGCAAGGTGTTGTGTGCCGTTGATGAGGATTTAAGCCTCGGCAGGAGCTTCGGCTTCGGCGGCGGGAGCCTCTTCCGTAGCGGCCTGTGCGGCAGCTTCTGCTGCGGCAGCGGCTTCAGCTTCGGCCTTGGCCTGAGCCTCAGCGGCTTTCTTCTCGGCCACCTTCTCGGCTTTGGCGGCATTGACCTTCTTTTCAGCTTCCAGACGGGCGCTCAGGACAGCCTTCTTGTCGGCAGCCTCCTTGTTCTTCACGGCTGTGATTTTTGTGGACTGCTGGGCCTTCCAGGCTTCAAAGCGCTTCTGGGCCTCTTCGGCGGAGAAGGCACCCTTGCGCACGCCTCCGTTGAGGTGCTTCATGAGCATCACGCCCTCGCGGGAGAGGATGTTGCGCACAGTGTCGGTGGGCTGGGCACCGCACTCCACCCAGTAGAGGGCGCGGTCGAAGTTGATGTCCACCGTGGCGGGGTTGGTGTTGGGATTGTAGGTTCCCACTTTTTCAATGAAGCGACCGTCGCGGGGAGCGCGGGAGTCGGCTGCCACGATGCTGTAGAAAGCGTAGCCTTTGTGGCCGTGGCGTTGCAGGCGAATACGAGTTGCCATTGTTTGTTGTTTGAAAGTTTTAATTGGTTTGACATTTTGCCGCCAGCGCGTGGCGGCCACTCGAATGCCATCATCACGTGATGGCGGTGCAAAGTTACGCTTTTTTTTCGGACTGGCCAAGTGTTTCGCCTCTTTTTTACTATTTTAGGGGTGGCGGATGCCCGATTGGGGCTTTTTTTTGCCCTATCAGTTGCTCGGGTTGAAGGAAAAACGTAACTTTGCAATCGATTTTCTGCAAGCACCGCGACCCAGCGGGGACAATGCTTCGCTCGCCCTTCCGCTGACCCTTCGCTGAAAAGCAGCGTGAAATGAAAATAACCTTCTAACCCTTACTTAATAACAAACATTATGAAAAAGTTCTTTTATCTCCTGATGCTGGCCCTTCCGTGCTTTATGCTAAGCGCGTGCGGCGACGACGATGTGGTAGGCGACGTAAGCGGCGGTACTCCAGGGACACCCTCCGTGTCCGAAAAGGAAGCTGTATTGCTCTCCGATGGTAGGTTGTCTGATGGCAGCCTGATATACGAAATTACTACCGAAGCCTCCGAGGTGGCTGTGGTGGAATGTGTTGCATCAGGCCGTATTAATGTAGATATTCCAAACTCTATTAAATGTTCTGGCACTTCATATAAGGTGACGAGCATAAAAAACAAGGCCTTCTATGATTGCCACGACCTGAAGAGCATCACTATTGGGAATAGCGTGACAAGCATAGGAGACGAAGCCTTCTATTTTTGTATGTTCCTGACGAGCGTCACTATTCCGAATAGTGTGGAGAGCATAGGAGATTGGGCCTTCTATCGTTGTTTCTTACTGACGAACGTCATTGTTGGGAGTAGCGTGACGAGCATAGGAGATCGTGCCTTTTCTGAGTGTCACCACCTGACAGACGTGACTTGTCTGGCTAAGAATCCGCCGACGATTGTTAATTCATTTACAAGATGCGACGACCCAGATGCCCTGCATGTGCTGCCAGGCTGCAAGGCGGCGTATGAGGCGAGTGGCTGGAAAAAGTCCTTTAGGAACATCGTTGAAGACGCGAACGAGTAGAGCCTCCTCCCGACTCGCTTCATTTCCCCCCCCTGTCAGCGACGGCGGGGGATTTTTTTTGCGCTTTTTTTGAAAGATAAAAGAGCTTGTGATTTATCTGCCGGAAAAGCGGCGTTACTGTAGATTTTGCTAACGCTTGTTTGCAATATTCTGCACATTGCTACTAGAATCTCCTTATTTTGAAGGATAGGGATTTGATTTGTGAGGTTAATGTTATAAATTTGCAGAAGATTCTTTGCGGAACGTAAACGATAGATAGCATTGTTAAACCAAAACTTAAAAACATGAAGAATATCCTTTCTCTTTGGACACTTTGTCTGCTGGGCGTTATGCCTATGGTGGCTGGCATCTATTATCAGCCTGCCGGACAATCGGCAAACCGTGATTACCCTTCCCAAGAGTTTAAGACCAACACGCAGTTCCTTCTCGGCAACCCACGTGGCGACAGTTACGATGCGTGGACCAACAATGGCCATACTTATCTCTCGCCTGCGGGCATGAGTGCTGTGGCGACTGAAAGCAGTATCTACGTATTCGTGGCCACGGGTGTTGAAGATAAGCACGGCACACCGACGTATTTTATTAAAAATGTGCAGTCGGGCGAGTTTATAGCTGCCGAGAAAGATATGAAGAAGTACACCAAGAGTGTATCCCGTGCCCAGGCCTTTACCGTGATGGAGGCTGACGTGCATCACTCTCAGGAGAACGAGAGCGGCCAATGGACGTATGATTGGACCAGTGTGAAGTATGACGTGCGCACAGCTACGCTCACCATGGACACCAACCACCATTACCCCTTGGACCCCTGTTTCGTGGAAGGTCAGGAGAAGTGCTACGTCATCTGCCTGGCCGATAGCGAGACGGAGAATGCCGACGGCACACACTCTGCCTTGTTCTTAAATTCTTGCGGTACGGGTAACGTGAGAAACTGGCAGGATTCCAACTGCTGGGCTCTGTTTACCCCGGAAGTCGTTAAGGGCGAGAAGGCGCTGCAGTACACCTTCATGGATTTGATGGACGGCAAGGAGTTCGACCCCGGGCAATATCCCATCGGTACAGGCCCCGGCCTATACCCTGAAGATAAGCTTACTGCGGCCGTTGAAGCCTGGGAGGTCTTCTACAAATACCTCAACTATGGTCAGGGTAGCGACGAGGATTATGAGAACGCCATCAACAATCTGGAAAACGCCCTGAAGGAACTGAATGCCAGCATTGGCGCCCTTATTGACGGCCAGTACTATCGTTTCTGGGCCGCCCGCAACGACGGGGCTGTGTCATCGGGCTACGACTTCCTCGGCTGTATGTACGACGCTGGTACCAACCTGCGCTGGACGCCGCGCTACCCCAAGCCCGAGGTGATTGACCTCGAAGCCTCGAAGTATGTGTTCCAGCTCATCGTGAAAGACGGCAAGAACTACTTCCAGAACTACTACACGAAGCGCTATATGGGCGATGTGAACAACAAGAACGACGCGCTTCCCACCACCGTCGATCCTGTGACGAACTGGCGCATAGAACCTGCCAACGACCTCATCCCCGGTGCATTCCGCCTGTGTGGCAACCAGAGCAACGAGAATGAACTCTGGAGCGCCAACACTAACCCCAAGAGCCCCTACAACGTGGGCTACTGGCAGAGCAAGACCGACAAGGGCAGCCTGTGGAAGGTGGAGACCATCGACCCCGAGGAACTCCGCGCCCTGGACGAGCAGATTGCCAAGGAAAAGCTTGAGCGCGACATGAAGGACCTGCTGCTTAAGGCACAGGACACCTACGACAAGGGATTCGTTTACGACCAGTACCTCACCGACATCAGTCAGGTTAAGTTCAATGCCACAGAGGCCACCGAAGGCACTGAGGCAGCCCTCTGCGACGGTGATCCCAGCAACTACTACCATTCACGATACAGCGAGGACGGCAACCTCGGTCAGCCCCACTGGTTTCAGGTTACAGTTGAAGAGCCCCTTCAGGAGTTCGCTCTCGATGTCTATCGCCGTCAGCTCACTGGTAATGCCAATGGCCGCATTATCCGCTGGTTCATCGCCGGTACCGACAATGCCGCCCTTGCTGAAAAGGACGACTATGTGTCTGAAGATATGAATGCCACCCTTGAGCAGTACAAGAAGACATGGGACGCATGGACCGTAGTAAACGGCAAATACAATCAGAGCGTTGTGTTCAAGGGCACGAAATACAACGATGCCATGGCCACCTTCGACGTATCGCTCCAGAAGCCTTGCAAGTACATCCGTTGCATGGCCCTGCTTCGCTATTCTGACAAAATCCTGTACGACACTATTTCCGTCGAGCCCCTTGAACTTCAGGAAATAGGCATAGAATATAATAGTACCAATATCCCCAAGAACAACATCTATATGCACATGGGCGAAGTGGTAATGCGCAGCAAGGAGTTCAATCCCGATCTCAGCCTCATCAACGGTGTGCCCGTAGAAATCCGCGAGGCTCTGGTGGATGCCATTGCAAAAGCCAAGGAGGAAACCGATGCCCATGCCGTCACGGAAGAGACCTATGCCGCCCTGGAGAAAGCCTACGACGAATTCCTGACCAATTTCCCCGACCCCGAGAGCTTGCGTAAGGACTTGGCCGATGCCAAGAAACTGGCCGAGTCGGCCCCCGTGGGCAACGAACCCGGCTATTTCCCCGAAGATGCCGTTGAGAACCTGAGCCGCGTAATCAGCCAGGTGGAAAGTGCCATAAAGGACGTGATGAGCGCCAGCGACGTGAACGCCGGTAAGGAAGAACTCTCCAACGCCATCGACGCCCTGCAGGAAAAGGTTATCCTTCCCGCAGAAGGCGTTTACTTCCTGCACAACATCCAGACTACTGCTGAGGGCGTGGAGAACGACCGCTACGTGGCCAGCTTCCGCACGGGCGAGAATACCCTGCGCTGGGGCGACAATATCCTTTATGCTTGTGAGGACAGCCCCTGCTACTACTGGAAACTTACGAAGAACGACGACAACACCTTCAGCTTCTACAACTACGGCACAGGCAACTATCTGTACGGCCAGGTTGAAAAGCGCGGTGCCGACGTGGCAGCCGGTCCGCAGAAGACCAACCTGAAGCTGCGCCTCGCCCGTGTGGGTCAGGAATTCATCCCCGGCAGCTTCGACATTATGTTGGACGACACCTACTGCCTGAACCTCGAAGCCTCCGGACGCATGGTAAGTTGGACTCCCGATGCCAACTGCACCATAGAGTTCATTGAGCCCACCGACGACTGGAGCGGCGACTACTCCATCGTTTATGAAGGTCTCGTGCCCCAGATCATCACGCTGCCCTACGACCTGAAGAACGACTGCATCAGCTCCCTGATGAAGCTCATAGGTACCTACGACGGCGCCTTCCAGTTTGAGGAATATGCCGACGATGAAGTCATTCCCGCCGGCACTCCCGTGCTGTATTACAGCGAGGATGTGGACTTCAACACCGATGCCTTCAGCCTGACGACCAACGACCTCGAAGAACTCACCTACACCACCGAGGCCAAGAACCAGAATGGTATGGTAGGTGCGCTCTCAGCCATAAAGGAATTGCCCGTAGGCTGCGGCCTCTTCTTCAACAACGCTATTATCGGCAGCGTGGAAGGTGAAGGCGTAGAGGCCAATACCGGCTACTTCCTCACCGATGTTGCCACCGACCATAAAGGCACCCTCAGTATTCCCTACGACAGTTCCGTGAAGTCGCTGGAAGAAGGCATCCGGGATGCTGTCGTCATCAACAACAAGGCCGGCCGCGGCACTTTCAACCTCATGGGCCAGAAGGTACATGGCAAACTCCCCGCTGGCCTGTACATTGTTAATGGTAAGAAGTATATCGTGAGATAATTTGCAAATTAATAAGATTCATAGGAAGGGGCACCCGGCGGTGTCCCCTTCTATAGGGCACAAATATAAATAAAGATATGAAAAAGGTAATACTTGTACTTTTCTGCCTTCTCCCCCTTATGGGCTTTGCACAGGACGAAGTCACCCTGAAGATATCGGGTGAGGAATACAAACAGTTGGAAAAGCACTTCAACAACAAGCAAACCGACAAGCGCCGCAAAAGCGACTGGGCGCAGTTCAATCGCTACGCCAAGGCCAATGAGGAAATCAAGGGACAGAAGATAAAGGCCGTGTTCATGGGCAACAGCATCACCGACAACTGGGCACGCCGCCGTCCGGAATTCTTTAAGAACAACGGCTACGTGGGCCGCGGCATTAGCGGACAGACCAGCAGCGAGATGCTCGTGCGCTTCCAGGCTGACGTTATCAACCTCCATCCCAAAGTAGTCGTTATCCTCGCCGGTACCAACGACATCGCCGGCAACAACGGCATCATAGAACTGGAGCACACCATGGAGAACATCATCTCCATGTGCGAGCTTGCCAAGCTCCACAAGATAACCCCCATCCTTTGCTCCGTCACCCCCTCCATAGGCTACCGTTGGCGCAAAGACCTGAAGTCCGCCGAGAGCATTGCCAAGCTCAACAAGATGATAAAGGCCTATGCCGACAAGATGGGCTACACCTACGTGGACTACTTCTCCGCCCTGGCCGATGAGCGCGGCGCTATGGGCCCCGGCCTCTCCGATGACGACTGCCACCCCACGAATGCCGGCTACGAAATTATGGAGCCGATAATCAAGAAGGCTGTCAGCAAGTATGTGAAGTAGGAAATCTATGTTTAATGTGGGTAATGTGGACGCTGCGCTTAATGCGATTACTCACATTATTCACATTACTCAAATTAACAAATATGAAAAAGAAAACTATCTCCCGTCTCGTTCTTTTGTTCATAACCTTGCTGGCCGCACTCCCCGCTCTTCATGCCGAAGAGCGCGTCAGCGTCAGCTCCCCCGACGGAGGGCTGAACGTAAACATCACCCTGAACGACCGCATCCACTACGACGTCGTCAGCCACGGCACCACGCTCCTGTCCGACTGTCGCCTCTCGCTCACCACGCGCAAAGCCACGCTGGGTGAGAAGCCCGCGCTGAAAAGCAAGAAGCGCCGCAGCGTTAAGGAAACCCTCACCCCTACCTTCCCCTTGAAATACGCCAAGGTTGAGAACGCCTACAACGAACTCACCCTCACCATGAAGGGCGGCTATGCCATAGAGTGGCGCGTCTTCAACGACGGCCTCGCCTATCGCTTCGTCACCACCCTCTCTGGCGAGCAGGACATCCTCGATGAAGAATTCGCCCTCAACTTCCCCGCCGACTACACCCTCACCCTCCAGCAACCCAAAGAGTTCAAGACCAGCTGCGAGGAGAACTATTCCACCGTGCAGAGCGGCGCATGGACGCCCGACGACAAGATGAGCGAAGTGCCCTTCGTCATCAGCACCCCCACGGCCCGCATCCTTGTGAGCGAGGCCGAGCTGTTCCACTATCCCGGAATGTTCGTCAAGAGCACGGGTAAGAACGGCGTGCGTTCCCTCTTCGCCCCCAAGCCCCTGCGCTGGAGCGACGACGGCGACCGCCGCGTGAAGATAGAGGAAGCAGCTGACTGCATAGCCACCGTAGAGGGCAAGCGTGCCTACCCCTGGCGCTATATGGTCGTAGCCACCGATGACGCCATACTCGTGGAGAGTACCATGGGCTTGCGCCTCGCCGGCGAAAGCCGCGTGGTAGACACCAGTTGGATAAAGCCTGGACAAGTGTCGTGGGAATGGTGGAACGGAGCCACCGTATATGGTCCCGACGTGAACTTCAAGAGCGGCTTCAACCTCGACACCTATAAATACTTCATCGACTTCGCCGCCCACTACGGCATTCCATACATTCTCTTGGACGAAGGCTGGGCTGCCTCCACGCGCGACCCGTTCACGCCCAACCCCACCGTTGACCTCCACGAACTCATCCGCTACGGCAAGGAGCGCGGCGTGGGCATCTGGGTGTGGCTCACCTGGCTCACCGTGGACAAGCACATGGACCTCTTCAAGACCTTCGCCCAGTGGGGTGTGAAAGGCGTGAAAATCGACTTTATGGACCGTCAGGACCAGTGGATGGTGGACTACTACGAGCGCGTAGCCCAAGAGGCCGCCGCCAATCATATCATGGTGGATTTCCACGGAGCCTACCACCCCAGCGGTATGGAACACCGCTATCCCAACGTCCTCTCCTTCGAGGGTGTGCGCGGCATGGAGTTCAACGGCAGCTGCAAGCCCGAGAACAGCGTCTATTATCCCTTCATCCGCAACGTCGTAGGCCCCATGGACTACACCCCCGGCGCCATGGTCTCCATGCAGCCCCACCTCTATGCCGGCAAGCGCCCCAACAATGCCGGCATCGGCACCCGCGCCTACCAGCTCGCCCTCTACGTCCTCTTTGAGTCCCATCTCACCATGCTGGCCGACAGCCCCACGCGCTACTACCGGAACGACGACTGCACCCGCTTCATCACCTCCGTGCCCGTCAACTGGGACGAAACCCGTGTGCTCCATGCCAAATATGGCGAGACCTGTATCGTGGCCAAGCGCAAGGGCAACAAGTGGTACGTCGGCGGCATGACGGCCGAGAAGGGCTGCGACACCACGCTCTCCCTCTCTTTCCTCACCGCCGGGCGCAGCTACAGGATGACCTCCTACACCGACGGCCCCAATGCCTTCCATCAGGCCATGGACTATCGCCGCAATGAGCGCACCGTCACCGCCTCTGACGTCATTGACGTCCACATGACCCGCAACGGCGGCTTCGCCGCGGTGATTGAATAGTAAAAGATACACATTATATATAATATA
>JAGHRT010000046.1 GCA_018066245.1 Candidatus Equimonas faecalis
CGGCGGGCTGGCCGTTGCTGGTGGCCTGGGCCATGATGTTCATCGTATTCTCGAAGGGGGCGTAGAGGCCGGCTTCGTTGCGTGTGCTCGGGGCTTGTGCTCGTGAGGCCGGCGTGGCGAGGTGGAAGGTCTTGCCGGCGGCGGCCTGCGAGTAGTAGAGGTAGCCCTGTCCGGGCTGTAGGGCTTCCAGTGTGCCGAACCATGTGCCTCCGGTGTAGGTGCTGAAGGCCGACTGGCTCTTGATGATGTCGCCCTCCTCGGGATTGAGGTTGGCCAGGGCGGCATCCAGACCGCTGGGGGCGGAACAGGGATAGCCCATCCAGGTCCAGGCTCGGCCAGGCACGGCCATCTCAACCTCGTCGGGGCGTGCGGCCTTGCCGTAGAAGTGGCATTGCACGATGCCGTTGGACAAGACTTTGTACATCGTGGAGGGCTCCACCCTGGTCAGGTCGCCGATGCCCGTGGCGGGCTTGTAGTTGGCCTTCTCGTCCTTGATGAGCGTGATGCCGTCCAGATAGAGGCGGAGGAAGGCGGGCAAGTCGTCGGTGTCGGGCACGACGTTGAAGGAAACCCAGTTCCAGCCTTTTTCAAGGAAGACAAGCTGCGTAATGACGCTGTCGGGGCAGAACACCACGGGCTGGCTCATGCTGCCCACTATGCTGTCGGGGCGGAACGTGAGGGCCTTGTCGTCGGGCAGGAGGCTGACGGAGGGATGGGAGAGGCCGGTGGAGGCGTCATAGACGCGGTAGGAAATACGCTCGGGTGCCGCACCGTCCTTCTGGGGGTTGCCATACACGGTGAGGTTTATATAGTAGGAACCGTCGCGGCTGAAATAGCGGGGCGAAGCCACGCCGCGGCACTCATCGCCCACGAAGGCGGCCACCATGTCGAGGTCGTCGGTGGAAATCACGTCGTCGATGCGCAACTGCCCCACCACGTTCATGGAACTTTCATACTGGCTGGGATCTACGTGCCAAGTGGGAGCCAGGCCGGAAGCCGTGAGCGTAACGAACAGCGGTTCGCCGATGCCTCTGGAACCTGTCAGCACCACGGTGCCTTCGTAGTGGCCCACGGGCGTGCTTGCAGGGACGGTGAAAGAAATCTCCTGATTGCCCAAAGGCTCAAGGGTGCCCGAACTGCGAGTGGGTATGAGCCACGACGGGCATTGGGTGATTTCCCATTTCTCGTAGCTTCCTCCTCTGTTCTCTATGGTGCAGAGCAGTTCCGCATCAGTTTCGGGAATTGTATAGACGCTGGCCTTGCTGTCCTTCCACACCAGCTGGTTCCTTCTGACGTAGGCTTGCCACTTCACGGGTTCGGCGTAGTTGCCGTTCATGTCGCGGATGTTGTTGAGTTCAAGCTCCACGGTGCATCCCTCCAGGCGTGCGGCCATGTCGTCCTCCCTGAGGCTGA
>JAGHRT010000059.1 GCA_018066245.1 Candidatus Equimonas faecalis
TTATTATATTATGCATTAAACATTGTTCTTCTACATTCTCAGAGTTCCACTCCCAGTTCGCCTTCGATGTATTCGGCGAGGATGCTGAACTTGCGCTTGACGAGTGGGCTTTCGCCGTAGCGCTGCATGAATCCGGCGCGGCCCAGGAGGAGCATCTGCTGGACGAAGTATTCGAGGTCCTGTGCGATGTTGTCGGGTGAGTAGAGGTGTGCCAGCTGGTTCTGGTAGGAGCTGGATCCGCTTATGAATCCGTAGCGCCCGATTTCCCTGAAGATGAGGGAGCGCTCTGCTTCGAATTCTTCGGGGGTGAACACGTTGGTGTAGTTGCTGTAGAGGATGTAGCGTGCGGCGAGTCCTTCTTCCCAGAGGTCCTGTGGCCGCCAGTAGGTGCCTTTGTGCTCTACGCCCCACTGGCATCCGAGTCCGCCGTTCTGGCCGTCGCTGACCCAGGGGCGGTTGTAGTATTTCTCCTTGTCGCTCACTGCTCCGAAGCGTGCCACGAGGTCGGTGTTGAGCTTGACGCGGTCGAGCACCATGCCTTGCAGTATGGCGCGGGCGCAGGAGTCCATCTGCTCGTCGGCCATTCCTTTGAGCTGGGTCATGACGAGTGTGCGGAATCCGCTGTGGTAGATGGGCGTCTTGGCTCCCACGTGTATGCTGTCGGCCAGCATCATGCTGAAGGGGCGCATTTTCCGGCTGGCGCGGGCGAGGAAGCGGCGTGCGAAGCCGAGGGCCTGCAGCCGGTCGTCGGGCTGGCTGATGTAGTCGAAGCGATAGACGACGCTGCCCCGGTCGTGGGACTGGAAGTTCCAGTTGAGGTCCAGCGTTTCGTAGCGCGTGATGGGGTTGCCCTGCCGGTCGTGGCCCTCGTGGTAGGTGGCCACGGTGTCGTTGAAGAACACGGGCGTGCCGTACTGCCTGTAGATTTCGTAGCAGGCATGGCGCACGGCATCGGTGGGGTCGTCGGTCAGGACGTAGGGCGAACTGAAATCGATGGCCGGCTCTATGGCGTCCTCCGAACAGGCCGTGGGGAGGAGGAGGGCAAGGAGAGCTGAAACTGTCGGCAGTATGGTTCGCACTGCTCCGCCGATAGTTTTTCTTAGTCCGCCGAGAGGGAGGCGCGGGCTTGTTCTATTGTTTTTCATCGTCGGGATTGTCTGTTTCCAAGGGCTTTATGTTGTCGCGGGGATTGGTTTCGAGGGGGTCTTCGGTGAAGAAGTTCACCACGCTCTTGGGCAGGGCGAAGGTATAGTTGAGGGAGGCCGGGGGGAGCACTACGGTGCGGCGGTACATCACGCCGACATAGTCGCCGCACACGCCGAAGCTGTGGACGATGGGGCGGCTCCAGGGCTCCACCCCGCTGACGGCGTAGCGCCGGAGGTCGAACCAGCGGTGGCCCTCCAGGCAGAGTTCGCGTCGGCGCTCCTCGCGGATTTGGCGGATGAGTTCGGCGCCGGTGTAGTTCTGGGGCTGATAGCCCTGTATGCGCTGCGAGCGCAGTTCATTGAGCAGGGCGAGGGCCTCGGCGGGCGCTTCGCCCTGGCAGGCCAGGGCTTCGGCGCGGTTGAGGTAGGCCTCGGAGAGGCGGAGGCAGCCGTAGTCGGAAATGTGGGAGCGGAGGCTGCTTCCGCGCTGGTACTTGTAGGCCAGCTGCACGGAGTCGTTGGCAATGCCGCTGCTTTCGTCGTAGAGGGCGAAGAAGCAGGTGCGGCGCACGTCGAGGGAGTCGTAGGTCTGGTAGAGGTCGCGCGAGATGCAGTAGTCGCCGTTGCGTGCGGTGAAGGCCGAGGGCGTGGCGAGGCTGTTGGAGCCTTGGGAGAAGATGACCTCGGGGTTTTCCTCGGTGAGGAAGGGGGCGTTGGGGGCGAACTGCGTGAGCGGCGCGAGGTAGAAGTGTTCGCTGTCCATCACTTTCTTGGCCTTCTGCGCGGCCTCGGCCCAACGCTGCTGGTGGAGGAGCACACGGCTCCAGAGCAGGTTCACGGCCTCGGCGGAGGCTCGGTGGAGGAAGTGGGCCTCGTTTTGCGGGGAGAGGGTGAGGAAGCTGTCGGCGGCGCAGAGGTCGGCATTGATTTGCCGATAGACGTCCTCCACGCTGGCCCTGGTGAACTTGAACTCTATGCCGGGCTCCAGCTTCAGGGGTACGCCGGGGCTTTGGGCGGCGTTGGCGGGGCGGTAGGGGGCGGCGTAGAGGTTGATGAGCCAGAAGTAGAACTGGGCGCGGAGGAAGTGGGTTTCTCCCTGCACGCGCAGCCAGTCGCTGCGGTCCTTCTGGGTGTCGTGGGGCAGGAGCGTGATTTCGTCGAGCAGGGTGTTGGCCACGTTGATGTGGGCGTAGAGGGCGTCCCAGGTGGCCGCGTCGTCGTTGGATATGGAGCCGTCGTAGTTGATGCCCACGTCCTGCTGCCAGGCGAAGTAGCCGTAGTTGCCGGCCATGCACTGCGTCCAGGCCTTGCTCACTTCGTTGGAACCGTGGCCGAGGGAGTCGAGGCGGTCGCCTCCGGTGTTCACGTCGTCGTCGAGGATGTTGAAAAAGCCTCCCATGCGGGTGCCCGCAGGGCCGCTTCCGATGGGCTCGGAGGGGAGGTAGCATGAGCCGAGCAGCACTTCGTCGAGGTCGCTGGGGTGCTTGGCCACAATCATGTCCTGAGAGTATTCCTTGAGGAAGTCGGAGCATGAGGTGAGGGCGCAGAGGGCGAGTGCTATATATAATATGCGTTTCATGGATGCGTAGGGGGGATTAGCGAATTAGCAGATTGGCAAATCAGCAAATGGGGAGGGGTCAGAACGAAATGTTGAGTCCGAAGGTGTAGGCGGGGCGTGAGCTGAGGTTCACGCCGGCAAAGCCGGCCTGGGTGGGGCTCTGTCCCTGCAACTTGCTGGAGCAAAGGGTGAACACGTTGGTTACGGAGAAGTCGAGGCGGAGCGACTTGACGGGCGTGCGGCGCAGCTGTGCGGGCTTGAAGTTGTAGGACAAGGCGAGGTTGGACAGTCGGAGGTAGGAGCCGGACACGACGCGCAGGTCGCTGAGGTCGTACATCGTCCACACGTTCTGCGCGAAGGGGGGCACCTTGTCGAGCGAGGCGGAGAGGGACGTGCTCCAGTGGAGGCTGTATTCGGCGTAGAGGGGGTCGTCCTTGGAGAGCAGCACGGGGATTTGCGTGTGCTGTTCGTCGCCGGGGTGCTGCCAGCGTTCGGTAAATTCGTGTCGGACGTTTTTGTCGGACGACACGCCGTTCATGACGGGTGTGTAGAGCTTGAACAGGCGCACCTTGGAGCCTATGCGGTAGTTGAAGTTGGTGCGCAGCGAGAACTGCCGCCATGAGAGTGTGGCGTAGAGTGAGCCTGTGAGATAGGGCTCGCGGTTGCCGCTTTCGGTCATCACCGTCTTGACCACTTCCTCAAGCGATTTGCCGGCGAGGAGGTGCTGGCGGTCCTTGTAGTCGTCGAACAGGGGCACGCCGGTGCGGGGGTCGAGGCCGAGGAAGGGGTAGGAGTAGAACGTGCCTATGCTCTGGCCGGAAATGATGGCGGTGCCGTTCAGATAGTCGTTGAGGGAATAGCTCTCGGAGGTATTGGTCTGCACGGTGTTGGCGGCCCAGGAGTACTGGGTGGAGAGATAGAGCGTCCAGTCGCGGAGGTTGCGCACGGGATAGCCTGAGAGGGTGAAGGAGAAGCCCTTGTTCTCGATGTCGCCGTTGTTCATCTGGAAACTGCCCATGCCGTTGATTGTCGATACGTTGATGCGGGCGAAGGCGTCGTGCGTCTTCTTGTACCAGACGTCTGTGCTGAAGTTGAGCCGGCCCTCGAAGAGGCTGAGGTTCATACCGACGTTCACCTGGTCGGTCTGCTCCCAGCGGAGCTTGGGGTTGGGGAATGCGGCCACGGTGCTGACGTTTTCGCCGTAATAGGTGTCGAGCACGCCGAGGCGTATGAGCATGTTGGGCGTTTCGCCGTCGAGCATGTTGCCGGTCTTGCCGTAGGAGAGGCGCAAGGCCCAGTCGCTGACGATGTCGCGGGAGTGGAAGAAAGTCTCGCGGATGTTCCACCTTCCGCTCACCGACCACACGGGCAGGAAGCGTTCGTTGGAGCGTGAGCCGAACTTGTTGGAGGCGTCGAATCGGCCGGAGAGGCCGAGGGTAAAGTAGTCGCGGAGGGAGTAGGAGGCGGTGAGGTAGCCGGAGAGGGTGTTGCGCTTCTGCTCGGTGAGGGTGCGGTGGCCCTGTGCCAGCCAGTCGCGGTAGAGGGGGAAGGCGGCGAGGTCCTCGCCGGTCATTGTCATGTACTTCATGCCGCGCTGCTGGAAGTAGCCGCGCGTGTGGTCGTCGATGCTGCTGGTGCGCACGGTGTTGGCCTCGTAGCCGACGGTGGCGCTGAGGTGATGCTGCTTGTCGGGGCCGACGGCTTGGTGATAGGCGGCCTGGAGGCGGCCGGTGAGGGTTTCGGAGATGGAGGAGGCGGTGTTGTAGATGCCGCCGTAGGGGAGTTCGCAGAGCCCTGCCTCTCCCTCGATGGGGCGGTCGTCGGCTTCTCCGTTTTTGAGTATGGCCACGTAGTTGGTCTGCTCCCCGAACCATGTGCTCTGGGTGGTGGAGGAACGGCTGTAGTTGGCTGCGGCGGTGATGGAGGCCAGGGTGCCGAAGTTGTAGCTGAGGTCGGCGGAGGTGTTGAGGGTGTGGCCGCTGTAGCCGTTGGAGGTGTTGTCTATTTCGTTAAGAATGTTGTAGTCGTAGAGGCGGGTGTTTTTCTGGGAGTTGCCCACGGAGTAGCCGTGCCGCCGGTAGGTGTAGTAGGTGCCGTCGGCGTTGTAGGCGGGGAGGGCCCGGGTGGTTTCGTAGGCGTAGTTGAGGGCTCCGACTTCGGAGGGGATGTGGTTTTTCTTCTGGATGTTGCCGCCCAGGCGGATGTTGGCTCGGAGGCGCTTGGTGAGGTTGGCGGTGAGGCTGACGGAGGCGGTGTAGCGATCGACGTACTGTGTCTTGACGACGTCGTTTTCGCGGGTGTAGCCTGCCGAGGCATAGTAGCGCACCTGCTCGCCGCCTCCGCTGACGCTGAGGGAGTGCTGCTGCTTGAGGGAGTTGTGGGTGAGGAGGCGGAACCAGTCGGTGTTCACGGTCTCGAATTGTCGGACGTCGGCGAGGAAGGTGGGGTAGTCGGTCTGTCCGGTCTGGTAGCGGTAGTAGGCGCCTTCGTAGCCCACGAGTGGCATGTTGTTGGGGAAGACGTAGTGCTGGTCGCAGAGGTCTTTGCCGAACCTGACGCGCTCCTGTGAGTTCATGAGGCGGATGTCGGAGTCGGTGTAGCGCGGGCGGATGTTGAGGGTGGTCTGGTTGGAGTAGCGGATGGTGGGGGGGCCTTCGCGTCCTTTCTTGGTGGTGACGACGATTACGCCGTTGCTGGCCCTGGTGCCGTAGAGTGCTGTGGCTGCGGCGTCCTTGAGCACGTCGATGCGGTCGATGTCTTCGGGGTTGATGCCGCTGATGGCGTTGCCTACGTAGTTGATGTAGTCGGGGTCGTTGAGTTGGTCGTTGCTGACGCTGACGGGGTCTTGGAGGACGAAGCCGTCGAGTACCCAGAGGGGCTCCCGGTTGCCTACGAGGGTGGATGTGCCTCTGACGCGCACTCTTGCGGTGGCTCCGGCTTCTCCTGAGTTGGCGGTTACGACGAGGTCGGGGATTTTGCCTTCGAGTGCTTGGTCGATGGTGGTCATTCCGGGCATGAGGATGTCGGCCATTTTGACGGTGGATATGGCTGCGGTGTTTTTGCGGGGGTCGATGGTTTCGTAGCCGTTGGTGACGACGGCCTCGCCCAGCCGGTTGCTGATTTTCAGGCGGACGTCGTGGCTGAGGTCGGCGGTTCCTGCGGGCAGGGTGTGGCGCTGTCGCTCCATGCCTATGTAGGAGTATTCCACGGTGGTTTTCCGGTCGGGAATCTGGAGGCGGTAGTGGCCTTTGGCGTCGGTGGTGACGCCGCTCACGCCGCCCTGCCGCACTACGACGTTGGCTCCTACGACGGGCTGGCCTTCGTCGTCCTGCACGGTGCCGCTGAGGATGCGGGCTGAAGCGGGGAGGGCGAGGAGGAGAGCGAGGAGGAGGGGGGCGTAACGTATGATGTACAATTTATAATTTATAATGTACATGGGAAATTGGGGAATTAGGAAGGAACCCTCTCCGCCCTTCGGGCACCTCCCCCTTATGGGGAGGCCATCCGGTTTGTTCGCAGGCCCTCCCCCTAAAGGGGGAGTTGGAGGGGGTTCTTTGGAGGGGGTTCTTAGTTGTCGAGGGCGTGGGCGGGATAGTCTATGGTGAAGTGCAGTCCCCGGCTTTCTTTGCGTTCGAGGGCCTGGCGGGTGATGAGGTAGCCTACGTTTATCATGTTGCGCAGCTCGCAGAGGTCGCGTGTGGCTATGGTGCGTTTGAAGAGGTGTTCGGTTTCTTCGTAGAGGAGGTCGAGGCGTTCCCATGCCCGGTGGAGTCGGAGGTCGGAGCGCACTATGCCTACGTAGGTGCTCATGATTTGCTCCACTTCCCGGGCGTCCTGTGCGATGAGTACTTTTTCTTCGTTGGTGAGGAGGCCGCTGGCGTTCCATTCGGGCACGGCTTCGTTCCAGCTGAGGCGGCCTGCGGCTTCGAGGCTGTGGCGTGCGGCGGCTTCGGCATAGACTACGGCTTCGATGAGGCTGTTGGAGGCGAGGCGGTTGCCGCCGTGCAGTCCGGTGTGGGAGCACTCGCCCACGGCGTAGAGGCGGCGAATGGTGGAGAGGCCGTTGAGGTCCACGTCGATGCCGCCGCACATGTAGTGGGCGCAGGGCACGACGGGTATCATCTGGCGGGTGATGTCGATGCCTATGCTGAGGCACTTGGCGTAGATGTTGGGGAAGTGGGCCTTGGTCTGTGCGGCGTCTTTGTGGGTTACGTCGAGGCACACGTGGTCTATGCCGTGGATTTTCATTTCCTTGTCGATGGCTCGTGCCACTATGTCGCGGGGTGCGAGGGAGAGGCGCTCGTCGTATTTTTGCATGAACTCCTCGCCGGTGGGGAGTCGGAGTATGCCTCCGTAGCCGCGCATGGCTTCGGTGATGAGGTAGGCGGGGTGGCGTTCCTGGGGGTTGTAGAGTGCTGTGGGGTGGAACTGCACGAACTCCATGCCCTTGACGCGTCCCTTGGCTCGATAGACCATGGCTATGCCGTCGCCCGTGGCGATGTTGGGGTTGGTCGTGGTGGCATAGACTGCTCCTGTGCCGCCGGTGGCCATGAGGGTGATTTTGGAGAGGAAGGTGTCGATGCGGCCTTCGGGGGTGAGGACGTAGGCGCCGTAGCATTCGATGTCGGTGGTGCGGCGCGTTACGCGCACGCCGAGGTGGTGCTGCGTGATAATCTCTACGGCGAAGTGATTTTCCAGCACGTCGATTTGCGGGCAGCGGCGCACGGCTTCAATCAGTCCGCGCTGGATTTCATAGCCGGTGTCGTCGGCGTGGTGGAGGATGCGGAACTCGGAGTGGCCGCCTTCGCGGTGGAGGTCGAAGCTGCCGTCGGGCTTACGGTCGAACTGCACGCCCCACTCGACCAGCCTCTGGATGCCGGCGGGGCCGCCTTCCACGACTTGGCGCACGGCTTCGGGGTCGCTTATCCAGTCGCCGGCCACCATTGTGTCGTGGATGTGTTTCTCGAAGTCATCGACGGCGAAGTCGGTTACGCTGCTCACGCCGCCCTGGGCTCGGGCCGTGTTGGCTTCTTCCATGGTGGTCTTGCAGATGAGGGCGACGGAGCCCTTTCCTGCGGCGGCCACCTGCAGCGCATAGCTCATTCCGGCCACGCCGGAACCTATGACGAGGAAATCGTACTTGTGTATCATGGGGAAATTGGGGAAAGAGTGAACAGTGGCTCTCCTCCTGAAGGGGGAGTTGGAGGGGATTCTTTGGAGGGGGTTCGCCTATCCGAAGAAGAGGTAGCACACGCCTATGGCGGCGAGCACGCCGGCGAGGTCGGCCAGCAGGCCGCAGGCCACGGCGTGGCGGGTGTGGCGCACGCCCACGCTGCCGAAATAGACGGCGAGTATGTAGAAGGTGGTGTCGGTGCTGCCCTGGAAGATGCAGCTCAGGCGGCCCACGAAGGAGTCGGCCCCGTAGGTGGCCATGGCATCTACCATCATGCCGCGTGCGCCGCTTCCGGAGAGGGGCTTCATGAGGGCCGTGGGCAGGGCTCCCACCCATTCGGACGGGCAGCCTGCGGCCTGCACGGCCCAGCCCAGGCCGCCTATGAGCCAGTCCATGGCCCCGGAGGCACGGAACACGCCTACGGCCACGAGTATGGCTACGAGGTAGGGAATGATGCGCACGGCGGTGGTGAAGCCTTCCTTGGCGCCGTCGATGAAGGCTTCATAGACGTTGATGCGGCGGCGGACTCCTGCGCCGATGAACAGCACGATGATGAGCAGCAGCAGGACGTTGGCCACGTTGGTGCCCACCAGGTCCATGGCCTCGGCGCTCAGGCGGCTGAAGCCGTAGATGACGGCGGCCACGCCCAGGGTGAGGCCGCCCAGGGTGAGCAGGAGGGTGCGGTGGAGGAGGTTGATGCGCTGGTAGAGGCTGGTGACGACGATGCCGGCCAGAGTGGCGAAGAAGGTGGCCAGGAGGATGGGCACGAACACGTCGGTGGGCTGGGCGGCTCCCTGCTGGGCTCGATACACCATTATGCTGACGGGAATGATGGTCAGCCCCGAGGTGTTCAGCACCAGGAACATGATTTGCGCGTTGGTGGCCGTGTCCTTCCGGGGGTTGAGCTCCTGCATACTCTCCATGGCCTTGAGGCCGAGGGGCGTGGCGGCATTGTCGAGGCCCAGCATGTTGGCGGCCACGTTCATAAAGATGTTGCCCATGGCGGGGTGGCCTTTCGGAATTTCGGGGAAGAGGCGGCAGAACACGGGGCTGAGTACTCTGGCCAGGGCACTCACCACGCCGCCCTTCTCGCCGATGCGCATCACGCCCATCCAGAGGGAGAGCACGCCGGTGAGGCCCAGCGAAATGTCGAAGGCCGTGCGCGAACTTTCAAAGGTGGAGTTGATGATGGCGGGAAACACCTCCACGTCGCCAAAGCACACGAGGCGCACGGCGGCTATGCCGAAGGCGATGAGGAAGAAGGCTATCCAGATGTAGTTGAGTACCATGGAGCAGATGGGGGATTAGGGTCCGGTGCAGGCCGCCCCACGCTCAAAGGGAGAGAACCCGTGGGCGGCGATTTCCTGTCGGCGGCCTGGGAAAATCTGTCGGCGGACTTGTTTTTCCTGTCGGCGGGCCGGAGAGGAGCGGCAGGCCGCACCGCCTGCGCAGAAGGGGAGCAAGGGCGGCCATTCGGACTGTTTTTCCGCTTATTCCGTGCAAAAATAGAAAAAACTTGGGAGATAAGCACCCTGTATGCCGCTTTTTTTGTAATTTTGTCGGCAAATAATCCCATGAAACCCCTCCAACGATGAAAAAACTCCTACTTTCCGGCCTGTTTGCAGCCCTTTGCCTGACGCTCACGGCCAGCCGGGCCAGCCTGCGGGACGACGGGCCGAAACGCCTCGAAGCCTACGGCATCGCCTTCTACAATCTCGAAAACCTTTTCGACACCATCCATGCGCCCGGAAAGAACGACTACGAGTTCCTGCCCGACGGCTCCTACCGCTGGACGGGCATGAAGTACCGGGCCAAGCTCCAGAAGATGAGCACCGTGCTCTCACAGCTCTGCACCGACCGCATCAAGAAAGTGGGAGCAGCCGTCATAGGCATCTCCGAGGTGGAAAACCGCAACGTGGTGCAGGACCTCCTCCAGCAGCCCGCCCTCCAGGGACGGGGCTACCGCATCCTGCACGTCGATTCCCCCGACCGGCGCGGCGTCGATGCGGCCATGCTCTACAATCCCCGCCTCTTCCAACTCGAAGACTCCCTCTACATCCCCTACATCTACCCCACCGAAGCAGCACCCGACGACCGCCTCGGCTTCACGCAGGACCCCGACGGCACCCTGCACGAGCTGCCCCTCCACGGCGACACCACCCGCATCACCCGAGGCTTCCTCGTGGGCATAGGCCGCATGGCCGGCGAGCGCATGGCCATCATCGTGAACCACTGGCCCAGCCGGGGAGCCACCAGCCCCGCCCGCGAACGAGCCGCCTGGCAAGTGCGCCAGCTCTGCGACGCACTGGCCAGATGCTACGGGGGCGACATCAAGATGATCGTTATGGGCGACCTCAACGACGACCCCGACAACCTCTCACTGACCGAAGGCATGAAGTGCAAGTTCACCGCCCGCGAACTGGAAGGCCCCGCCGACTTCTTCAACCCCTGGTACTACACGCTGCGCAAGCAGGGCCAGGGCTCACTGATGTACCAGGGACGCTGGAACCTCTTCGACCAAATCCTCATCAGCGGCAACATGGTGAACGCCGACTATAACCTCAAGAATCCCCAGAAGGCCAGCCAGCTCGACCTATCGGGCGGCCTCACCTTCTGGCGCCACGACGTGTTCATACGCGACTACCTCTTCCAGCAAGAAGGCAAGTACCGCGGCACACCCCTCCGCACCACCGCCGCCGGAGTCTGGCTCAACGGCTACTCCGACCACCTCCCCACGCAAATATACCTCATCAAAGAAACCCTCTAACCGCCGCTCCGCCGGCCCGTCAGGCCGCCGCGGCACACCCCTCCACCAACAGCACACACCACCCATGGCAAACCAAAAACCCAGCATACCCAAAGGCACGCGCGACTTCGGCCCCACCGAAATGGCACGCCGCAACTACATCTTCAACACCATACGCCAAGTATATGCCCTCTACGGCTACCGCCAGATAGAAACCCCCTCCATGGAACTCCTCGGCACCCTGATGGGCAAATACGGCGAGGAAGGCGACAAGCTCCTGTTCAAAGTGCTCAACTCGGGCGACTTCACCCGCCCCGTCAGCACCCAGGACTACGAAGACCACGACGCCCCCTGGCTCTCCGCCCGCTTCTGCGAAAAAGGCCTGCGCTACGACCTCACCGTGCCCTTCGCCCGCTACGTGGTGCAGCACCGCGACGAACTCTCCCTGCCCTTCAAGCGCTTCCAGATACAGCCCGTGTGGCGGGCCGACCGCCCGCAGAAAGGACGCTACCGCGAGTTCTACCAGTGCGACGCCGACGTGGTAGGCTCCGACAGCCTCCTGAACGAAGTGGAGCTCCTCGAAATCGTGGACGAAGTCTATCGGAGGCTGGGCGTGCGCGTCGGCATAAAAGTGAACAACCGCAAGATACTCTCCGGCATCGCCGAAGTCATCGGGGCGACCGACCGCATCGTGGAGCTGACCGTGGCCATCGACAAGCTGGACAAAATCGGCCTCGACGGCGTGAACGCCTGCCTCCTGGCCGACGGCTTCACCCCCGGGCAGGTGGAAAAGCTCCAGCCCATCATCAGCCTCAGCGGCAGCCTTGAAGAAAAACTGGCCACCATGCGGCAAGTCCTCTCGCAGAGCGAGACAGGCCTGCTGGGTTGCCGGGAAGTGGAAACCGTGCTCACCGCCTACCGGGGCCACGCCGCCGCAGAGCTCGACCTCACCCTGGCCCGCGGCCTGAACTACTACACCGGCTGCATCTTCGAGGTAAAGGCCCTCGACGTAGCCATAGGCTCCATCAACGGCGGCGGACGCTACGACAACCTCACCGGCATCTTCGGCCTCCCCGGCCTCTCCGGCGTGGGCATATCCTTCGGAGCCGACCGCATCTACGACGTCCTGGACCAACTCGGCCTCTTCCCCGACGAAACGGCGGCGGGAGCCCGCCTCCTCTTCATCAACTTCGGAGAGCGCGAAGCCGACTACTGCCTCCGACAGGCCCGCCTGACACGGCAGGCCGGCATCCCCACCGAAGTCTATCCCGACCCCGCAAAGATGAAAAAGCAGATGCAATACGCCAACGCCCTCCACGTGCCCTACGTAGCCCTCTGCGGCGAACAGGAAATGCAGGAAGGGCTCATCGCCCTGAAGGACATGGCCACCGGCGAGCAGCAGAAACTCACCGTCGAAGAAGTCATCGCACGCCTCAAAGGCTAAGGCCCGACAAGTCCGCCGACAGGACGCACCGCCCTATACACTACGAACAACCATCCTATACGACACCGACGCCTATCCGTAACAACACGCCCCGCAGCCCCATAACAGCCTCCCCCCTCCCACGGGAATCCGGAAGAAGACCCGGCAGGCCCCGAGCCCTCATCCTGCTCATCCTGCTCCTCCTCTGCCCCTTCGCAGCCACGGCCCAGCAGGACACCCTGCACCTGGGCGAGGCCACCGTGAAGGTGCGCAAGGAAAAGTACAGGCGCAAGGACAATCCTGCCGTCGAGCTGATGCGCCGCGTCATCCAGGACAAGGAGCGCAACGACTGGCCCGCCCACAACGCCTACACCTCCCGCAATAAATACACCAAGCTGGTGGCCTCTCTCAACGACGTAAGCGAGCGCACACTCCAGCAGGGCGGCTACAAGCGTATGCCCTACCTCAAGGACCACGTGGAGGTGTGCAATGCCACGGGGCGGTACATCATGCCCCTCTCCATCAACGAAAAGCTGAGCCGCGTCGTAACCCGCAACTACGGAGCAGCCGAAAAGGAAATCACCGAGGCCGAAAGGCACGAGGGACTGGACGAGCTTCTGGAGCTGGGCGACATTGCGGAAGCCGGCCTCGCCGACGTTTTCTCCGAAGTGGACATTACGGACGACGACATCCGCATCCTGCAACGCCGCATCACCTCCCCGCTGAGCCGGCGCACCGCCCTGTCGTTCTACCGCTACTACATCGAGGACACGCTCACCGTGGACGGCACCAAGCTCTACGAACTGAGCTTCCGGCCCAACAACCGGCAGGACTTCGGCTTCAGCGGCGTGCTCCTGGTCAGCGCCGACAGCATCTGCCGCCTCCACTACGCCACCCTCACCCTGCCCCGCCAGACAGGCATCAACTGGATAGACGGCCTCACCCTCACCCAAGGCTTCACCACCCTGCCCACAGGCGAGCGCGTCCTGGAGAGCGACGTGATGACCCTCCAGCTTCTCGTGATGGAAGGCGTGCAGAAAGCCCTCGTCCAGCGCACCACGCAATACTCCGCCTTCGCTACCGACTCCCTGCCCGCCCACCTGTTCGCCCCGGCCACCTCCAGCCTGCCCGACCCCGCCCTCCTCCAGCGCGACCCCGCCTTCTGGGCCGCCGCCCGCCCCCTGCCCCTGACGCAGGCCGAGGAGCGCATCACGGCCTTCAAGGACGACATCTTCCAGACGCGCGGCTTCAAGCCCCTCCTCTGGGTGGCACGAGCACTGGTCAATAACAACATACCCCTCACCCTCCACCCCGACACGCCCGCCAAGCTGGACCTCACGCCCGTCAATACGCTCATCTCCTTCAATCCCGTAGAAAAAGCAAGAATCCGCCTGAGCGCACGCACTACCGCACACCTCTGGCCCCACCTCTTCCTAAAGGGCTACGCGGCCTACGGCTTCAAGGACCGGCGGTGGAAGGGCCTGGGCGAAATCACCTACGCCTTCAACCGCCGGCAGTACATGCCCGGCGAATTTCCCGTACACAACCTCACGCTCACCTACCAGAACGACCTCATGCGGCCCGCCGACAAATTCCTGGAGACCGACAAGGACAACGTGTTCACCTCCCTGAAGTGGACCAAGTCCGAGAGCATGATGTACTTCGAGAGGGTGCGCCTGCTCTACGAGCGGGAATGGACCAACGGACTGAGGTTCCACATCCAGCTGCGGCGCGAACACGACCGCGCGGCAGGCACCATGCAGTTCCTGCGCACCGACAGCACACAGCTGGCCGGCCTCACCGTCAGCGACGCCACCGTGGGCCTCTACTTCCGCCCCGGTGCCAAATACTTCACCTCAAAGCGCCGCCGCAAGGCCCTCAACCAGGAAGCACCCATCTACAGCCTGACCCACACCACCGGCCTGAGCGGCGTGCTGGGCGGGCAGTACCGCTACAACATCACCGAGATAGAACACTGGCGCCGCCTCCAGCTCAACTCCTGGGGCAAGCTGGACATCAGCCTCCGGGGCGGCGTGCAGTGGAACCGCGTACCCTTCCCCCTCCTCCTCATGCCCGCATCCAACCTGAGCTACATCAAGCAGCGCAACACCTACGGGCTGGTGAACAACATGGAGTTCCTCTACGACCGCTACGCCTCCCTGATGCTCGGCTGGGACATGAGCGGCAAACTCTTCAACCGCATCCCCCTCATCAGCCGCCTGAAATGGCGCGAATACCTGGGCCTGAACGTGCTCTGGGGCACGCTCTCCCACAAGAACCGCCCGCAGGTCAGTCCCGCCGGCCCGGCCGACGACACACTCCTGCTCCTGCCCGAAGGCTCCAGCCTGCTCGACCCGCACACCCCCTACGTGGAAGGCATAGTGGGCATACACAACATCCTGAACCTCCTGCACGTGGAATACGTCCACCGCTTCACCTACCGCCACCTGCCCACCGCCAACCGATGGGGCATACGCCTGAAACTGGTGTTCGGCTTCTGAAGCCCGCCCCCCGCCGCAGGTGCGGCAACCAAACTCCGCTCCGCACTTCTCTATAAAGCAGGAAAAACAAGTCCGCCTCTGCTTTTCCGCAGTCCGCCGACAGAACGCACACGCCCTACACCCATGATACAGACCTCACAGCTGCCCAACGGCCTCCGCATCGTGGTGGACACCCAGCCCGCCGACGTGGTACACTGCGGCATGGTCGTGGGCGCAGGAACCCGCCACGAAGACGAAGCCGACTGCGGCATGGCCCACTTCATCGAGCACATGAGCTTCAAGGGCACCGCCCGCCGCAAAGCCCACCACATAGCCCGCTACCTCGAAAGCGTGGGCGGCGACCTCAACGCCTTCACCTCGAAGCAAGAAACCGTCTATTACGCCACCGTGCTCACCGCCCACTTCCGCCGAGCCGCCGACGTGCTGTGCGACATCGTGCTGCGCTCCACCTATCCGCAGGCCGAGATAGACCGCGAGGTGGACGTCATCTGCGACGAAATAGACTCCTACCGCGACGCCCCCGCCGAGCTCATCTTCGACGAGTTCGAGTCGCTCATGTTCCAGGGCCAGCCCCTCGGACGCGACATACTCGGCACGCCCCAGCGCCTCCGCCAGTACCGCACAGCCGACGCCACGCGCTTCGCCCGCCGCTGGTACACACCCGCCCGCTGCACCTTCTACGCCGTGGGCAACGTAACCCTCAGCCAAGTGCAGAATGAGCTTCAACGTCATACGGCATAAAGACATCCACCAAGCCCACGTCATCATGGGCGCCGCCGCCCCACACGCCGGCCACCCCGACCGCCACGCCTTCCAGCTGCTCAACAACATCCTGGGCGGCCCCGCCATGACCTCGCGCTTCAACACGGCCCTGCGCGAAAGGGCCGGCCTCGTCTATACCGTGGAAAGCACCTACTCGGCCTACCCCGACGCAGGCCTCTGGCAAGTCTATTTCGGCTGCGACCCCCACGACGCACCACGATGCCGCCACCTCGTGGAGCGCGAACTGAAGCAAATCATCACCACACCCCTCACCCCGCGACAGCTACGAGCCGCACAGCAGCAGTACTGCGGCCAGATAGGCATCGCACGCTCCAACCGCGAAAACTACGCCATAAGCCTGGGCAAGACCTACGCCCTCTACGGCCACGTGCGCAGCCTCGACGAAACCTTCGCCCTCATCCAGGCCGTCACCGCCCCGCAACTCCAAATCGTGGCCGCCCGATGGCTCAACCCCGAACACCTATCCACATTAACATACGCTCCACATGAAACAAGCTATCCGCTACCTCGTTAGCCTGCTCCTCTACTTCATCGGCGTGTTCCTGCTGGCCAAAGCAGCCTTCATGCTCTACAACCGCGCCTCCGCCCCCTACGGCCCCGCCGACGTGCTCCAGGTACTCCTCCACGGCCTCCCCATGGACGCCTCCACCGCCGGCTACCTCATCGCCCTGCCCTGGCTCGCCGTGCTCGCCGCCCTGTGGGTGCCCAGGCTGGCCCTGCACCGCCTGCTGCGCCCCTACTTCATCATAGTGGGCTTCGCCCTCACGCTGGTGCTGGCCGCCGACACCGTGCTCTACGAGTTCTGGCAATACAAGCTGGACGCCTCCATCCTCAACTACCTCAACGCCGACACAGGCGTGGAATCGTGCGTCAGCTGGGGCTTCCTCGCCGCCTGCGCCCTGGCCCTCGTGGCAGGCACCCTCCTGCTGTGCTGGCTCCCCATACGCCTCACGCCGCGCCGCCTGCCCAAAATCACGGCCCGCGTGCCGAAAACGCTGGCCATGCTCCTCATAGGCGGCCTCATCTTCGTGATGGTGCGCGGCGGCGCAGGCACAAGCACCATGAACGTAGGCAGCGCCTACTTCTCCGACAAGCTCTTCCTGAACCACTCCGCCGTCAATCCCCTCTTCTCGCTGGTCAGCACCTCCTACAAGATAACGAAGTTCGACCGCCAGTTCCGCCTCTACGACGATGCCGCCGCCTGCGACAGCGTGTTCCAGGGCCTCTATCCCGCCGACACCGAAGACGTGGCCGACAGCCTGCTGCGCGTCAGCCGGCCCCAGGTGCTGCTCATACAGCTGGAAAGCTTCGGCGCACAATTCATAGCCGAGCTGGGCGGACACCCCGAAGTCTGCCCCGAGTTCAGCCGCCTCATCAAAGAAGGCGTGTTCTTCGACAACCTCTACTCCAACTCCTACCGCACCGACCGCGGCAGCGTGTGCGTAACCAGCGGCCACGTCAGCTACCCCACCGTGTCGCTCATGAAAATCCCGGGCAAGCTCAACCACATCCCCTCCCTCGCCCACTCCCTCGCAGCAGAAGGCTACACCACCCACTTCCTCTACGGAAGCGACATAAACATCATGGGCAAGAAAGGCTACCTCGTGGCCGCCGGCTTCCAAGACATCATGTCCGACGCCGACTTCAGCTTCAAGGACACCCGGCGCAGCAAGTGGGGAGCCAACGACTCCCTGATGTTCCACAAGGCCATCGACATCATACGCAGCCGCCCCCAAGGCCCACGCTGGTTCCAGGTCGTCCAGACGCTGGACTCCCACGAGCCCTTTGAAGTGCCCTACAAGCGGCTGGACGACAAAGTACACAACGCCTTCGCCTGGACCGACCACTGCCTGGGACAGTTCATCGACTCCCTGCGCCGGATGCCCGTGTGGGACGACCTCCTCATCGTGGCCTACGCCGACCACGGCATGATGTACGAGATGAGCTACGAAAACCCCGAATACTTCCACACGCCCCTCCTCCTCCTGGGCGGAGCCCTCAAACAGCCGCGCCGCATCCACACGCTGATGAACCAGAGCGACATAGCCGCCACCCTGCTCAGCCAGATGGGCATCAGCCACCGCCAGTACCGGTGGAGCCGCAACGTACTCTCCAAAAACTACACCTACCCCTTCGCCTACTGCTCCTACCCCGCCGGCATCATGTTCAAGGACAGCACCGGCGCAAGCATATTCGACGTGAACGCCTCCCGCCCCGTCGTGGGACAGTCCGCCCCCGGCCACGACCAGCGCCTGCGCCGGGCCAAGGCCATCCTCCAGAAAAGCTACGACCTGCTGGAGAAAATGTAGTCCCCCCCTGCCCTGCCCGCCCCCGCCCGCCGAGCCGCAGGTGCGGCAACCAAATCCCTTATCCCAACCCATAAGGACGCAAAAAACAAGTCCGCCGAAGGTCTTCCCTATCGGCGGACTTGTTTTTCCTTCTCCACGCTATACCGTGCAGGGCGGCTCAGGCCGTGCGCTTCCGAATATCGTGCCAGTAGGCGTGGCCGGCGAAGGCGAGGAGCAGGGCGTTGCCCGCGAGGAGCCGGAGCGTAAGGCTGGAGACAAGGGCGTAGGCCCACTCCATAGTGCAGTAGAAGAGAGCGGCGAGAAGCACATACACCGCGATGCTCTTCAGGGGGTAGGGCACGGGGTAGTGCCGCCGGCCCACGGCGTAGCTCAGCACCACGCACACGCCGGAGCCCACCACGCAGGCCCAGGCGCAGGCCCAATAGCCGCAGCGGGGGATGAGCAGAAGGTTGGTCAGCACCAGTGCGGCACAGCCGGCCAGCGAGAAGTAGGTGCCGTAGATGGTCTTGTCGGTGAGCTTGTACCAGAACGACAGGTTGAAATAGACGCCCATCAGGAGCTCCGCCACCATGCACAGGGGGATGATGCCGAGGCCCTCCCAGTAGGCGGCTCCCACGAGGTACTTCAGTACGGGCATCCAGGCCACCACGGCGAGGAAGGCCAGCAGGGTGAAGATGATGAAGTACTTCATGACTTGGGCCATGGTCTGGGGCGAGTTGCGGTCCTTCGCCCCTGCAAACACGAGGGGCTCGTAGGCGTAGCGGAAGGCCTGGGTGATGATGGCCATGACCATGGCCACCTTCAGGCAGGCCCCGTAGATGCCCAGCGCGGTGCGCCCTTCGGCCTGCGGCATCAGGCGGGGGAGCATGAGCTGGCCGGCCACCTGGGTGAGTATGCCTGCGATGCCGAGTATGAGCAGGGGCCAGGTGTAGCGCAGCATACGGAGGGCCAGCGGGCGGCTTACGAGGCTCGGCTTCCACTGGCGGAGTTCGGGCCAGAAGCAGAGCATCACCACGGTGGTGCATATAAGGTTGATGATGAAGGCGTAGGCCACGGTTACGGGCCAGCTCTGCCAGTAGTGCGGCACGACGGCGTAGGCCAGCCCGTTCAGCAGGCAGCTCAGCAGGATAAAGAGGAGCTTCAGCGCGGCGAAGCGCAGGGGCCGCTTCTGATAGCGGAGGAGGCTGAAGAGCAGGGCCTGCACGGCATCCATCGCCACGATGGTGGCCATGATGCCTATGTAGAGGGGCGTTGCGGCATAGCCCAGACTGGCTGACAGGGGCCGCAGCAGGAGCCACACCAGGAGGAGGAACGAGCCGGCCACCGTGCCTACCATGGCGAGGGCGGTGGAGAACACGGTGCGGGGGTCCTCTTCGCTCTTGTTGGCGAATCGGAAGAAGGATGTCTCCATGCCGAACGTCAGGACTACGAGCAGGAGGGCGGTCTGGGCGTAGAGGTCGCTGATGATGCCGTAGTCGGCGCAGGAGTGGAGGGTGTAGGTGTAGAGGGGTACGAGCAGGTAATTAAGAAAGCGACCTACGATGCTGCTGAGGCCGTAGATCGCTGTGTCCTTCGCAAGTGCTTTGAGTTTGGCCATTGCTAAGTGTGCTTTATGTTGTCCTACTCCGATTCGAACGGGGACTGAGAGAACCAAAAACTCTAGTGCTAACCATTACACCATAGGACAATTTTCGGTAAATCGGGTGCAAAATTACGCATTTTCGGGGAAATGGCCAAGCCTTGCGGCGTGTTTTTTCTTTTCGAGCCGCTTTTTCCTCTTTTTTGGCCGCCGGACTGCGATGTCCGGCCTCTGGGGGCGCGTGGTGTGCGCCTATGCTTCCGTTAAATACCGTGCCGTGTAGCCTCGTCCGCCCTCCACGATGTCGTGCGGCGTGCCGGCGGCCACTATCTGGCCGCCCTGGTCGCCTCCTTCGGGGCCGAGGTCGATGACCCAGTCGGCCTGGCGTATGACGTCGAGGTTGTGTTCGATGCACACCACCGTGTGGCCGCGCTCCAGCAGGCCCTGGAAGGCTCGGAGGAGGCACTGTATGTCGTTGAAGTGGAGGCCGGTGGTGGGTTCGTCGAATATGAACATCTGGCGCTTGCCGGCGGTGCCGCTCTCCTGCGAGAGGAAGTAGGCCAGCTTGACGCGCTGGCTCTCGCCGCCGGAGAGGGTGCTGCTGCTCTGCCCCAGCTGGATGTAGCCCAGGCCCACCTGCTGCAGGGGCAGGAGGCGGCGCACGATGCGCTTCTGGCCGTGCTGCTGGAAGAAGGCCACGGCTTCGTCCACGGTCATGTGCAGGAGGTCGTCGGCGTTTTTGCCCTCGTAGCGCACTTCCAGCACGTCGGGCTTGAAGCGCCGTCCGTGGCAGGCCTCGCATTCCAGCACGAGGTCGGCCATGAATTGCATCTCCACCTTCACCGTGCCTTCGCCCTTGCACTCGGGGCAGCGCCCGCCCTCGGCGTTGAAGCTGAAGTGGGCGGGTGTGAGGTCGAGCTGTTCGGCCAGGGGCTGCTCGGCCATGAGCCGTCGGATTTCGTCCCAGGCCTTGAGATAGGTTACGGGGTTGGAGCGCGAGGAGCGGCCTATGGGGTTTTGGTCCACCAGCTCCACGCCGGTGAGGTCGGTAAGGTCGCCTTCCAGACCGAGGTGTTCGCCGGGGCGGTCGGCGGGCTCGTCGAAATGCCTTTTCAGGGCTCGGTAGAGGATGTCGCGGATGAGCGTGCTCTTGCCGCTTCCGCTGACGCCTGTTACGCAGGTCATGACGTTGAGCGGCACTTCGGCGTCGATGCCTTTGAGGTTGTTGGCCCGTGCGCCTTTTATCACGATGCTGCGGTTCCAGGGGCGTGGGGAGGCGTTGAGCGGCAGGCTGGGCAGGGGCTTGGTGCGGTGTCCGGAAAACACCACCTCTCCGCCGTTCCTGCCGGCTCCGGGGCCGATTTCCACCACCCAGTCGGCCTGGCCGATGATTTGGCTGTCGTGCTCCACCACCACCACGGTGTTGCCCAGGTCGCGGAGCTGCTTGAGCACGTCGATGAGCTGCTGGGTGTCGCGCGGGTGGAGCCCGATGCTGGGTTCGTCGAGGATGTAGAGGCTTCCCACGAGCGAGGAGCCCAGCGAGGTGGCCAGATTGATGCGCTGGCTCTCGCCGCCCGACAGGCTGTTGCTCAGGCGCGACAGGGTGAGATAGCCCAGCCCTACCTGGCAGAGGAAGCGCAGGCGGGTGCGTATTTCGGTGAGGAGGCGTGCGCCCACCTGCTCCTCCCCGGGCGTGAGCTGGAGCTGGGCGAACCATTCGGCCAGCCGGGCCACGGGCATTTCGCAAAGCTGGGCTATGGTCTGGCCGCCCACCCTTACGCACAGGGCCTCGGGCCGCAGCCTCTGACCCTGGCAGCGGGGGCAGCTCGTGCGGCCCCGGTAGCGCGAGAGCATGACGCGGTACTGTATCTTGTACTGATGGGCACGGACGTCGGCAAAGAAGGCGTTGATGCTCGGCTCCCAGCCCTCGGCATCCGTGGCGAGAGGCACGCTTCCCTCATCGGAGGAAGACGGCGCCTGGCTGTCCGATGCGGCCCCCCAGAGCCATTGCTTTTCCTCGGGGCTGAGGGCGAAGTAGGGCTTGAAGGCGGGGAAGCCCTTGGGCACGTTGCGGCGCAGGAACTCGTCCTTCCACACGCTCATCTTCTCCCCGCGCCACGGCTGCACGCAGCCCTCGGCCACGGAGAGGGCGGAATTGGGCACCACAAGCTGCTCGTCGATGCCCATCACCTGCCCGAAGCCCTCGCACTCGGGGCACGCGCCGGCAGGGGAGTTGAAGGAGAAGAGCTGGTCGGTGGGCTCCTGGAAAGTCAGGCCGTCAGCCTCGAAACGGGTGCTGAACGAGCGCGTCAGGCCGTCGGACATGAAATGCAGCACGCAGGCCTCGCGGCCCTCATAGAGGGCTGTCTCCACGCTCTCGCTGAGCATCTGGCGGCCCTCCTTGCTGGCATCCGCCACGCAGCGTGCCACAAGCAGGTGAAGCCCTGCGGGCACAGGGTCGGAAGGCCGGTCGGAAGCCGTTTCCATATAGTTCTCTATGGCCGAGACCAAGGGCTGTGCGCCGTCCGCCGCCCCGCCCCCGCAGGGCAGCACGCCCACGCGCGTGAAGCCCTGCTGCATGAGAATCTGCAAGTGGCTGCGCAGCGATCGGCCCTCGGGCAGAATAATCGGCGAGAGCACCATGAAGCGCTCGCCGGGCGTGCGGCGCAGCGCCTCGGCCACAATGTCGTCGGGCGAGTAGCGGCGCACCTCCTCCCCGCTCACGGGCGAAAAAGTGCGGCCCACGCGGGCAAAGAGCAGGCGCAGGTAGTCGTAGATTTCAGTGCTTGTGCCCACGGTGGAGCGCGGGTTGCGGGCGCTCACCTTCTGCTCGATGGCAATGGCCGGCGGCAGGCCCTCGATGCCGTCGCACTCAGGCTTGTGCATACGCCCCAGGAACTGGCGGGCGTAGGCCGAGAGGCTCTCCACGTAGCGGCGCTGGCCCTCGGCATAGAGCGTGTCGAAAGCCAGCGACGACTTGCCGCTGCCGCTCAACCCCGTGACCACCACAAAGCGGTCGCGCGGAATATCCAGGCTCACGTCCTTCAGATTATTCACGCGAGCCCGCTTAATGCTGATGCAGTTGTCTGTCATAGTCGGGCACAAAATTACGCATTTCTTCCGAAACGGCCACGCCTGAGGCCCAAAAACTTCACCCCCGCGCCCCAAATTGACATCCCCCAAGGGCTGCGCCAAACCATCGGCGACCTACGCCGCCGCAGTCCGCCGACAGATTTCACCCGTCCGCCGACACGCTCCCGCCCGTCCCGTCAAGGATTCACAAGCCGCAAATACTTCTCAAGCACAAGCAGCGACACCAGCCTCTCCCGCTCCCCGTCGCGGAACTGATTCACCCACTCATGGGCGTGGCGCACAATAGCCTCCGCCTCCTCAGGGTGGCCTATGTAGTAGTCCATCTTCTCCTCCAAGTCAGCAAAGTCATCGGCAATCTCAACGTAGTGATAGCCAGGCCTCAGGCGGCCCTCCATAAACCACGTCTCAAACCTCGGCCTGGGCATCACCGCCAAGCTGTTGCTCGACATCACCCACTTCAAATTAGAAGCCACGTCGTTGCCCTCCAAGGCCAGAATAAACTTATAGTCAAGGTGCTCATAGAGCGACATCTTGCGGCAGGCCCACTCCGGCCGCACATAGCGCCCGCCCTCCATCACCTCGCCGGCATCCACCCTCGGGTGGCCGAAAAAGCGCTCCATAAAGCGGTAGCGGTTCTCCTTGCAGGCACGCCCCTCCATCTGCCCGATAGCCCCCCGGAAAATAGCACAGGAGCGCTTCTCGCGCCACGGCCTTCGGTCCGAGAGAAACACGAAGTGGCGCACCCTGTCAAGGTTCAGCAGCGTAGCCCTCGACCGGTCGCCCTCCACGGGGCGGCTCTTCACAATGCTCGGCAAATCAGGAATATAGTTCACATCGCCCACTTCCAAGTGCCAGCGCAGCCGAGGGTCGAAATAGCGGGCATAGCGCAGCGAATCCAAGTAATAGACCTTCGGGTGCAGCACCCTCTGCTCACCGATGGGCGTACCCCTCTCCCCCAGCGCACAGGGCACCTCCAACCGGCAGCAGTAGTCCACCCGCTCCCGTATCAAGCCATAGTCATCGCGCCGCGCCGCCGCCTCAATCAGCCGCCCGCGCCGCCGCCGGAGCCACTGCGCCGGCATGGCCATCGCCCAGTAGCTGTCCAGATAGTAAGCCAACTTAGAATTCTTTCCGCCGTGAAGATTCATAACAGAGGGATTTGGGAGTGGCTCCTCACCCATTCAGCCACGAAAGGGCTTCGTGCTCCAACATGGCGTACCATTCCAATTCATTCTCACAGGTATCCACAAGTTCTGCCGAACGCTCAAACAGTCTCCTCACCTGAGAGGGGTCAGGCGTGTAGGAGGCCCTGTAACTGTCTTCCAACATCTTGCAAAAGGTCTTGAGGGAAAGCGGCACAATAATGGACTTGCCGCCGTAATACGCTATGTTCGTTTTGTGCAAGGCATAGAAATGAGCCACGCAGGCCTCGTTGACGACTGGCGCAAGGAAGAGGCAATAGCACGGCTTGCCAACTTGTTTCTTCAACTTGCCCAGATGCCGGCTCACGGGCTCCCCCTCCATGTCGTACTGCCTCTGTCCGGTGGCCATCGTTACCTCCACGCTCAGCATGAAGTCGCCATAGTCGCACACGATGTCGGGCATGTTGCCAGCAGCCGTAGAACCGGGTTTACCAAAGTCATCAAACTTCAAATTGGCCGTAATTTGGCCACCGTCAAGCATAGTCATGGCTCGCCACGTGTTCCACTCCAGCACGAGCGGAGCGTCGTACAGTCCGTTGCCCTCTATTTGGCAGAAAGTCTCCTGTATATCATCGTAGAGCCTGTAGTCCTTGATTGCCCTCACCTGCTGGCTGATGCAATCTTGCTTCCGCGCCTCGGTCAAGTCAAAAAGCATATCTTTCAGCTGTGCCGTAGTTGCTGAGGCATCAATCTGGCTGTCAGGAAATTCCCCGGCAAGGCGCTGCATCAGGCACTCACGGTTGTCAGTCAGCAAAGCAGGGAGGGTGGCGCTTCCAAGATAAGCGGCATATCCCTGCTCATCATCCACGAAGCAGGGGTCGCGCTCCACATTCTTCAGGACGTAGTCCACATCGGCCATGCGCTCCGGAACGATGGAGAGCGACTTGCCCACGTGCGACACCTGCACAAGCCCCGTGGCACGGAGATAGCGAAAGCACGCATCGGCATAGTCGCGCATATTCCTGGCCTGCGTCTTGAGAAACCGCTCCACGGAGCGCGACTGACTCTCGCGCGTTTTGGTCTCACCGCTCTGTATGCGCTGGCGGTGAATCTGCCGCAATTCGGCCATCAGGCAGCTGTACCTGTATGCCTTGTAGCTGCCCTGATGACTGGCCCTCCCCAGCCTAAATGTCTCTATCTTATCCACGATTTTGTCGAAGTCGTGCCAGTCGGTGAGCTGGAGGCCGAACAACTGAAGCTCGTCGAACTTCAGCGTGCCCAGCACGCGCACCAGACGGAGCATCTCCAAGTAGGGCTTCACGCAGAAAGTGGCCGCCTTCGCACTGGGCTTATGATAAGGCGAAGGCACTTGGAACTTCAACATCTGGCGCAAGAACACGTCTTCCTGATGCCTGGCAGAAAGAAGGGCTTTCCCTGCCTCTGTCAGGCCTATCTTGGGCGACAATCTCACGAAGCCCAACGACTTGGGAGCGCGGGTTATCCTATCGCGAGCACTGAAGGACGGATCTTTTTCGCCTCGACCATTGAAAAATTGTTCTTCACGCAGCACTTCCATAAAGGCCTTCTGCGTTTCTGCGTTCCAAACCTGCCCCTCAAAATGCCTGACAAGCAAATCAATTTCGGGAACCATCCTTTGCGGGGTTCGGGGCGAAGTTGTAAGGAAGAGTGTCCGGCTGTCAATTCTTGCCATAGGTCATTTGGTCTTTCTCAAACAGCATGGCGCACGCCACTTCGGGCTGCTGGTTAATCGTATATCTAATGGGAATGGGCTGGGGTCTATCGCAGTCCTTCACGTAGTTAGCCACTACTATATGCGTGGCTGCCGCCTTGAAGCGGTTGCGTATGTTCACGGCATACTTCTTCTCATAGTCCTCCATAATAAAATCGGCATAGAGTGCCTCGGTGAGAGGAGTACGGCCTATTATCATAAGCGTCTTGCACGGCAGCTCTTTGAAAGCAGCCGCCAGCCGGCGGTGGCTTTCCTCATTGAAGCCGTCCCTATACTCTGCATTGCCGTAGTCGGAAAACGTGCAGTCGTAAGGTGGATCCAAAAACATGAAGTCATCCTCACGAGCCATACGGAAAATGTCCTCAAAGTCCGTATTGAACAGCTGAGCCCTATTCAACAGTTCACTGTGCCCACGCGTGATGAGTTTGGTGTTAAAATTCTTATAGCGACCGAAGGGCACGTTGAACTCACCCTTGGCATTATAGCGAATCATGCCCGAATAAGCTGTCTTATTTATAAAATAGTACAGAAGAGCATCCGAGAACTCACTGCCAGACAGGCTATTAAACATATCACGAAGGCGGTAGTATAACCTTTCATTCCCATCCTCCACCCTCTCGTTAGGATGTTCCTTCTTGAGCGCATCAAAAGCCATGCGGTTCTGCACGTATATTTTCTCAACTGCGTCCAGCTCTTTACGCAGTGCGCCATAATTATCACGCACACCCCTGTAAAAAGCCATCAACTTCCCGTTGATGTCATTAACTATAGCCTCACGCGGCATCAAGTGGAAGAACAGTGCGCCGCCACCGAAAAAAGGTTCAATGTATCGGCCAGTGAAGCGCGGAACATACCACATAATATGGGGAATTTCCTTAGATTTTCCCCCACGATATTTAAGCATTGGTTTCATCAGCTTGAGATTTAAGATGGCCTCTTTGCCTTTCAAGTGTGCAAAGATAGTGCTTTTTTTGCAAATAACCGCAGAAAACACCATTTTTTCGCAGCCAAAGCCATTCTTCCTCCACCCTCCCACTTCCCCAACCCCACATTATAAATTATACATTATACATTACAAATCCCCCTCCCCCACCCTGCCGTCCACAAGTCCGCCG
>JAGHRT010000045.1 GCA_018066245.1 Candidatus Equimonas faecalis
GCCGGATAATAGTCTCACTCTCTATGCGTGCCTGGAAGGCACTACCTTGGAAAATGCATCGTACTTTCTGGCAAGGTACTGCCTTCCAGGCAGCCACCTACCTACTGGATATACCGGGCACTTCGTATCCGGTTAATGACCGCCTCTTCGAGGCTGTAGTGCCTTCCAGGCACACTTGCGAAAGTTGAATTATAATCATAATTTTAGCATGCTCCCTCTATCTGTGATACCCCCCCCTAAGTTGGATAAAAACAGCTTATGGGGTTCTTCTTACTTCCCTTGGGGAATTTTTTGTATGCCTGCATTGACGGCATGGAGGAGGAGGGTGAGGATGATTTGCAGAGCGAGATAGGCGGCTATGCGGGGTAGGGTGGTGAGGGGTACTTGCTGAAGTAAACTGACGACCATCATGTTGGCTACGTAGAGTTCAAGTGAAAGTGTACCCAAACGGGATATGAGGCGGTAGGTCATGCCTTTACGTGCCACGATGGCAGATGAGGCGTAGGTGAGGGCGGCTATGCAAAGAGGGGCGGCCATATAGACGATTTCGTATTTCTCTGCCCTTTGCCGGATGAACAGGAGGATGAAGGCGAGGAGGCTGAGTGTGAAGGGAACCGTGGCTCGGCGGAAGAGCTGATTGGGTGCCGGGCTTTGGTGGCACAGTATGCCGAGCGTGAAGATGGGCAGGCGCGAGAAGGCGGCGTCGTAGTTCCATGCCGTGTCGGCTGACCATTGCCATAGGACGAGGAGGAGGAACTGAAGGTAGAGCAGGGCGGGGCCTGCCTTGCGGGTGAGGGCGTAGAGGAGCGGGAAGAGAAGGTAGAGGTAGAGCAGGAAACTGAGGTACCACTCGCTGCATGTGCCTCCCAGATGCCAGAAGGAGAGGGTGGTGAGGTTGCAGGCGGCATCGGCCCATGTGAGGTTGCCTGATATGGCGGCTTGGCTGACGGTGGTGAAGGCTTGGAAGAGGAGGAAGAGGGGCAGGATGCGCCACAGCCGGCGGCGGTAGAATGTGGCGGGCGTGTGGCTTTCCCAGGAACGGCAAAGTCCGTAGCCGCTCAGAAAGAGGAAGATGTCCACGCCGAGGAATCCGGGATAGAACAGCCAGAAGGGCTTGACTTCCTTGCAGACGCTCAGCAGGTGGCTGAGCATGACCATGATGATGGCCATCCCCATGAAGTAGGAGCGATGGGTTGTGGTTTTGATAAGGCTATGGGGGGTGTTACGCGTCGAAGATGCGCCTGTAGAGGCTTTCGGTGGCGGCGGGTGAATACTTGGAGAGGTAGAGCTGGCGGGAGTAGGCGTTGTGGTGCGGGCGGGGATGGGCCGCATAGTGGCGCAGGGCGTCGATGAACTCTTGGGCCGTGTTGCAGCGTGCGCCCACCTGTTCTGCATCGATGGCGTAGCCCTCGAAGGCTTCGTCGGTGCCGATGATGTTTTTGCCGTACATGAGGGATTCGCAGGTTTTCACTTTCATGCCGCTTCCGGAGAAGATGGGGAGGAGCATGAAGTCGGCTTGGAGGAAATAGGGCGTGAGATCTGCCGGGCTATCGACCACTTCGAGCTTTTGCAGTTCGGGATGCTGGCTTTGGACTTTGCCCATTCCCTTGCCTACGATGCGCAGGTCGATGCTGACGGCGGGCAGTACGTTGTGTACGAACCAGAGTATGCCCTCCACGTTGGCTGCTATGTCGCTGCCGAGGAAGAGGCACACGGGTTTGGCGGATGTCTGCGCGGCAGGGGCGTCCTGCGTGCGGGGGGCTTTGTCGGCTATGGCGATGGGGGTGATGAAGTCGGCTTTGCGCCCGTAGATTTCCTGAAGTTTCCGGCTGTCGCGCTCGTTGAGGCAGACGACTTTGTCGGCATATTGGCAGGCGTAGGCATCGTTGTGCCAGACGCACTTGAGGAGGAGCCGTCTGAGGGGCATCCTGCGGGGGAGGTTGGCTTCGTAGTAGATGCTTTCGACGTTGTGGAAATGGGCGATGACGGTGCCTTTGTAGCCGGCTTCTTTGAGTTTCTTGGCCAGCAGGCCATAGACGGTCGTGTTGATGAAGATGAAGTCGTAGCGGGGGGCAATGCGGAGTATTTCTTTGACTTTGCCGGGGGTGAGGCCGTTCCAGTAGTTGAAGGGTGTGAGCAGGGCGCCGCGCAGTTTGTTCCACAGGGGGTACGTCTGGTGTTCGGCGTGGATATAGTAGGAATCCACGTTGTCGGCTCCCAACACGGCTGAGGCCATCTGGTAATTGCGCTGGTTGGCAAGTCCGCCTCCTTCCAGAATGCCTGTGGGCTTTTTGAACCAAATGAATAGGACGCGCTTTCTCATTTTTTTTGTTATCTGGTAATCCCCTGTGCCTTCGCAATGGCCTCCAGCCAACCGTGTCCGAATGTGAGGTCGGGCTCCACATAGTTGCCTTCGCCCCATTCGTTCCACGATTTAAGGAAAAGAAGTTTGTGTGGGTTCGTCGTGGCATCGACTACTTGGCGGATATGCTTTTCGAAGAGTTCGGGGGTGGAGTTGTGGAAAACCGTGGCAATGTATCCGCGTCGTGGAGCCGTGTCCCAATTAGGGTAGAGTGTGGGGCATACGTTGGGCATTGCTGCCGTTTTGAGGTCGTAGGCGCGGAGTATGTCCTTGTAGTTGCGTGTTATGGGGTGGCGCAGCGTGTAGGCTGTGATGCGGCGCACGCGCGATTCATTGAAGAAGTCGCGGATGCACTCGAAATTTACGGCATCAAACTTGGCATATACGGGGTCGCCAATCATTTTGGAGTCGCCTTGCCCCACAAAGAAGAACCCCGGCAATCCTTCCTTCTGGGCCAGTTCCTGCCAGCGCTGCATAAAATATTCGGGTTCGGGTAGGGCTGGTGGGTCATAGATGAGGAAGAGCAACCGACCGTCCACTTTATAGTAGCGCTTGTCTTGAAAGGCTGGTAGCATCGTGTAGAAATGGTCATCGATGTCTTGGTGCCCTGGATAAGTCTGATTTGCCAACATTTCTTGGCAGAAGCGCGACACCTTAGCGTTCCAGTTCTTGCGCATCCAAGGATGATTGGCCCACGCCAGACAGAAGGGAAAGTCCGGCTGCCCCAGTCGCACTACTTCGTCTAAAGGATAGTTGAGCAGGCGTTTGCCGCCGCCCATCCAGTAGTGCCAGTAGCAGAAAGCAGCAATGCCGGCTTCTCGGGCCAGGCAGGCCTGCTCGGCACGTACTTCGGGCAGGCGCAGGTCGTAGAATCCCAGATCGGCGGGGATGTTAGGCTGACGGTGATGGCGATAAAGGGCACGCGATTGGGCCACACAAGTCCATTCGGTGAAGCCCTTGCCCCACCACGCATTGTTTTCTGCCGTGGGGTGGTATTGGGGCAGGTAGAAGGCTACTATGTTTGCTTTCATATAGAGGAAATATCCCTAATTGGTATTTATGGTGAGAGGTTTTGGAGTTAGGTCGGGCGCTTATTCGTGATTTTGTTTTATGACACAGGCCGGTACGCCGCCGCAGACGGAGTAGGCGGGGATGCTGTGCGTGACGATGCTGCCTGCGGCAACCACGGTACCGTCGCCGATAGTTACGCCAGGAAGGATGCATACATTATTGCCGCACCACACATTCCGGCCGATTGTTACAGGTCCCTTGCTGACCAAGTCGCGGCAGATGGGGGCGATGTGCAGGCTATCGGAGTCGGTGTTTCCGTGGGCGTTGTCAGTAATGAGTAGATTGGTGCCTGACAGGAAGCCGCTGCCTATTGTGATGCCCTCGATGGCTGTAAGGTGGGAGTAGTCGCCGATGTGGGCGCGATCTCCAATCTTGATGCAAGTGCCCTTATCGTTTTGTCTCCAAGCTGTCAGACGTATGTGGCTGCCAATAAGGACATCATCTCCTACTTCTATGTTCTCTGCTCCCACTATTTCTTCAGCTGTGGCTTTAATGGCCGAGTGATGCCCCCACGTTTTGAAACGAGGGGCCACGTATCCCGTGTAGAGGTAGTTGTGGAAGGCTGTGAGGGAAGAACCGAAGGAGTGCGGAGTAAGGCATTCGAGGATGCGTCCTATAAAGAGGGCAAAGGATTTGATGAGAGCCATGGCAGTCAGTTGAAAATATGTGATTGGCCGTTGTTCGGACGTGGATAGCTGTTGCTCACGATTTCCTCATAGAAATCGTGAATGTGTTGCACGTAGGATGCAACGGTGTATTTGGCATTTACTGTTTGCAGAGCGCGTTGAATGTAGGGCAGGAAGCTTTCTGGCGTGGCAGTGGCTACCTGTGAGATGAGTTGGGCGAGTTCGTCGATGTCGTGGTAGCGCAGAGCTATTTCCTCGCCTGTAAGTTGGGCACCCAAGTCCAGCTGTTCCTTGGTACCGGCAGTGTCGTTGGCAATGCATAGGCAGGATTCCGCCATGGCCTCGGGCATACTGCGGCCGAAGGCTTCCTGATGGGAAGCAATGAGGGTGGCACGGGCGTTGTGCATCAGTTGCCTCACGTCAGTTCGTTCTCCAAGGAATACCACCTGTTTACCGATACCGTGATTTGCAATGACGGCGCGAATTTTCTGAGAAGTGGTTGGCTCCGTTTCTGCACCGGCTAAATAGAGGGGCATCTTCACTTTGCTGGTGGCATAGGCTGTGATGATGTCCAGAATGCCTTTCGTGTGTTCTAAGCGTCCGGCATACAGGAGGTAGTCGCCCCATATGGGTTGCAAGGCTCGCGGCTCGTCCATGATACCGTTGTATATCACTTTCCCTCGGCTGTAGTTGTCAAGTTCGTGGTGGTGGGCGATGCCTTGTGTGATGCTGATGGTGTAGGAACCTTCGCACTTCACCATGTTGTGGAAACGGCGGCTGGAAGGATAATAGTAAGTGTTGAAATCAAGGTCGGCATATTCGCGGAAGTGATAGACATGGGGCGTATGTGCCTTTTGGGCGGCCTTGAAACCTATGCCCACCACGCTGACATTGGTGTGAACTATGTCGAAGTGTTCCTTTTTAATGAGCTGTTGTAAGGCTTGTGTGGCGCGGCGTTCCAGAAAGCGTCGGGCGATGAGGCGTGGCAGAAACAGCAGCCACTCTTTGATATTACGGTGAAAGGGATATGTGGAGGGCCTGTAGTTCAGGACGGTATAGGGTATGTGCCAGTCTTGCAGAGTGGTGCATACGCCTTCTTCATCGGGCACCACCACATGCGCGTATTCGCCTCTCTTCCTCATGCCGTCAATGAGACAGAGGAGAGACTTTGTGGCCCCTCCTGTTGCAAAGGTGGAATTAAGGATATAAAGGATTTTCATTGTGGTGTGGTTGTCGGCTCCTGATGGAGAAAGCGCGTGGTGTAGGCTGCTGCCAATATCGGGAGGATATTGCTGTACCACAGAGGGTAGCCGCGCACGATGAAGATGAGAAACGACAGGATGATACTGCAGGTCAGGGCACGCCAGTCCTTGTAGCCGGAGAGAGCGAAGATGTAGAACAGCAGGACGAGGAAGGTGCATACCAGACCATTCTCATAGAGGAAGACGCGGTAGCCGGAGTTGCCGGTGTCGTCGCCCACCTTCGACATATCGCGACCAAATAGAATGTCGGAGCTGGCCATGTAGCTGTTGAACTCTTCTTCGAAATTGGCCGTCACGCGGTTGTTGCCGGCAATGTCGCCCGTGGTGTCGTCCACTTCCAGACGCAGAAGGATGAGCTGGTTGATGATGTTGTTGCCGTCGTTGTAGTTCATGGAGATGCCCACTACGGTGGCGAGAAACACGATGGCGGCTATTACTTTGCCTAATATGTGCTTACGCTGTATCCAAGTGTTGAGGAAGATGAGTGCGATGAGGTTTGCGTAAGCCGCAAGGGAGAAGGTTACGACTGTGATGACTATTAGAATGATGTTGTACCATTTCTTCCATCGTCCCAACTGTGTCATCAGCAGGAGGGTGGTGGCCGTGCCCACATGACCTGGTTCAAGGAATATGCTGCTGAATCGGGGTAGTATGGTAATCAGCACATGGTCGTCCACCATAAAGAAATAGTAATTGTCATAACTGTATAGCTGGTCTCCAAATACGGCAGGACGCGAGGGGAACGGGAAACCAAAGAGGTACAGAATATAGGTAAAGAATGACACGCCGAGAATGATACCCATTATTTTGGCAATGACGGTGGCAAGCCGTTGCAGTACCTCGTTCTCTATGCGCAGCATACAGAAGAATATCATCCAGACAAACGGCAATTGCATCAAAGCCTTGATGTTGGCTTGATTCACCACCATCAGAAAAGTGGTGCAGAGTATGGCCAGTATCACGGCACGCCCAGCCCCTTCTCTGCAATAGAAACTATGGCGCAAGGAGTTGGAGAGCAGATAAGACACCGTCAGGAACGCTGCTGCGGGTACGACATACAGTTCACCCAGCGGCCACATAAACCAAGGGTGCAGCGAACCGAGGTAGGCAATGAGCATACCCGCTCCGAGCATGACGAGAGCCAGACGGCGCTTGTCGATGAGATAGAATTTGCTGATGTCTATGCGGTAGTCCATGGGATGAATTTCTTGCAGTACGTCCGCTCATTTTTCGTGAGGGCCAGACACCAAGCTGCGATGATGCCGGTAGCTATGCTTGTTACGAGGGCTATGGCGAAGGCTCCTGCTGTGTGTAGCGCGTAGTGTACGGCCAGGGCGGTAGCTATTTGCACCATGACAACAAGGAGGAGGGGAATGAAGATTTCGCGTACATATTCAGTTGCGCTGACACCATGGAGGTGGTGGAAATAGACGAGGCGTATGAGTGATACTGCCAGCTCCGTACCCACGAAGATTTCCATGATTTGCAGAGGTGTGCCGCCGTTTCGCAGTACGAGGTAGATGGGTAGGAGAATGAGAATCTTCGGCGTGTAGAGCAACAGAGTGTAGTTGCGTATGTTGCCCATAGCCTGGTTGGCCGTGTTCAGGCCATAGGTGATTTGGTCGCAGATGAGAGCAAAGAGAATGAATCGGCAGAAAGTGTCAGTGGCGGGTGGCACTTCTTCCAACCAAAGGTTCAGAATCGGGGTTATCTCCATGCAGACAGGCACGCACAGCAGGATGAGAAGCAGCGAGGAGTACTTGCTTTCCTGGCGTGCCAGTTGGAACATCGCTTGTCGGTCGCCGGCTCCTTCGGCTTTTACTATTTGGGGATTCATGGCGTTCAGCACGCTGCTCCCAACGAATGCCACGGCACCATACACCTGGAAGGCTATGCCGTAGGCCGCGTTCATCACCACGCCGAAAGCGTTTTCTATGAGAATGGCTATGCCTTGGTTGCGTCCCACCACCACGCCTGCTCCGTAGGTGGTCCACACGCTGAACGAGAGCAGGCTACTCATCGAACGGCGTGTGATGTCGCCGCGCCGCACTTTCAACGTACATTCCTCGTAGTGCAACAAGGCATAGAAAGCGAAGCAGATGAGGTTGAAGACCTGTATGCCCAGCATCAACCATGTGTAGAAGGTGAGACGCTCGCGGTCAATGTTGTAGAGGAGAAAGGCTATGCCCAGTTTCAGCAGGCCGTCCACCACTTCTACGACTGATATATAGACGATGTTCTCACGGGCTATGAGCAGGGCTTTGAATGGCGATATAAGGAAGGTAACAAAAAGGATACCTATCGTGATGTCATACACGTTGAGGGCTTCGTCCATCCTTGTCTGGGCAATGTCAAGCCACACGGTCAGCACATACGGCCGTAATGCCCAGATGAGGGCAGCCATGATAATGCCTAAGGCGAGATGTGCGATAAGACTGGTAACGAAAAAACGGCGTGTACCATCGCGGTCGCCTTGTCCATGGTGATAGGCTATGAAACGCTGCGTCGTCTGTATCAGAGCGTTGGTAAGGAATCCCAGCATCACCACCACACCCGCCACGACGGCATAAAGCCCGTAGTCCTCCATCCCCAGGGCGCTCAATATGATGCGCGTGGAGTAGAGCGACAGCAAGATATTTATGGCGGAGCGTAGATACTGCGCCATAGTGTTCACAATGATACGTTGGGAGGGAAGCAATGTATGGCTATTATTTTAATTGTCGCAGTTCCTTACTTACGGCATCCTTAAACACCCAGGCGGTACAGCCCACCGTGGAAAGCATCATCATCAGAATGACGAAAATCATGCGCTTGGGCTTGGCCGGCTTGACGGGCACGGTGGCGGCATTGAGCACCACGAAGGCGGGCGTGCGCTCCTGCACCTTGCCTTCAAAGAGCTGCACTTGCGATTTGTATTGCGTGTAGATGGTGTAGGCCGTCTGCATGGCGTTTTCCAAGGCCGTCTCTTTCGTGTCGGAGGAGGCCAGCACGCTGTTCTGGTGCGTGTCGGCGTAGTCGGCGTATGCGGCTGCGGCCTTCTCATAGTCCTTGTAGGCTGTCTCGGCCATTTCCTGGTAGTGGTTCAGGTCGGTACGGGCTTTCTGCGTGCGGTAGGCCGTGATGCGCTCCTGCAGTCGCAGACGCACGCTGTCGGCCATGGCGGCGCACACCACGCGGTCCTGGTCGCTCACGGTAATGGAAATGACGTCGGTCTTCTTATCCACGTCGCAGACGATGGCGTCGCGCAGGCCCTCCACCAGTTCGTAGTCGTCCTGCGAGAGCATGAAGGGGTCGGGGTTCCCCGGGGTGCCACGGCCCGCCTTGCGCTTCGTGCCTATCAGCTTGCCGATGGACTTCTTCACATAAATCATGGGCACGCTCCAGGGTGATTTCTTGTGGTGCTTAGTCAGGTAGGTGTAGTAGTCGGTAGCGATTTCCCCGTCCTCGGTCTTGACCTGTATGTTGAAAAGCGACACGAGGAACTCGCTGGAACCCACGATGTCGGGGTAGAGCAGGGGATAGACGGCATCATCCTGCTGCAGCGAACCGATGTCGAAGCCAAACGAAGAGGCCATGGAGGCCAGCGAACCGCCCGATGCCGTGCCGCTTGTTTCGGGAGCCAGCGTCACCGTGGAGGTATAGGTGCGCGGAACGGGGATGATATACACGCACGACAGCACGAAGGTGATGCCCAGCACTTTCAGGAAGAGCTTCTTGCGGCTTTTTAGGCGCGACCACACGGCGCGGAGGTCAATTGTTTCGGAGGCGTTCTGTTCCATTTGTCAGTTATTTTGCAGTTTCGTGCTGCAAAGTTACGAATAAGCGAGAGAAAAGCCAAATGAGCGCAGCGAAATTTGAGCTTTTCCGAGCGAGAGTATCTTGGAGCGAAGCTCAGAGTACGAATAAGCGAGAGAAAAACCAAATGAACGCAGCGAAATTTGAGCTTTTCCGAGCGAGAGTATCTTGG
>JAGHRT010000014.1 GCA_018066245.1 Candidatus Equimonas faecalis
GCCGGATAATAGTCTCACTCTCTATGCGTGCCTGGAAGGCACTACCTTGGAAAATGCATCGTACTTTCTGGCAAGGTACTGCCTTCCAGGCAGCCACCTACCTACTGGATATACCGGGCACTTCGTACCCGGTTAATGACCGCCTCTTCGAGGCTGTAGTGCCTTCCAGGCACACTTGCGAAACTTGAATTACTTATATATATGGTAGGTACAGGCAATCATTATTACAAACAATAAGGTGCAAGAATCTTGCACCTTATTGTTATTTGCTTTGGGGTCAAATTGTATATAATTGCCTTTATTTCGGAGGCAAATAGGCTTACTTTACTATCTTCTTGCCATTCTTGATATATACGCCATTGAGGCCTCCCTTGAAGGAGGAAGTGATGCGGCCCTGAAGGTCGTACATCCCCGCATTTGCGGATTTGCCAATCCCCTCATTTGCTAATTTGCTGATGCCTTCGGGCAGGTCGGTGCTCAGGGCGATGTCAGAGCCGTCGCCCATGGCGGCTACGAGGGTGTACTGCTGTGAACGGAGGTTGGCGGGGAGGGTGAAGGTAAGGGTGTTGGCGAGGTAGGCGAGGTTGCCGTCCTTGTCGTACACCTTGAAACCTACGAGGCCTGTGGCTCCCGTGCCGTGGATGGTTACCTTGCCGGCTGCGGACACTTCGTAGTAGTAGTCCTTCATGCTGGGTTCTTCCGTATAGGCGGTATATTGCCCCACGTCGCCGGCGCTGCCGCCGCCGAGGCCGTCGTCGGAGCGGCGCTTCATCTCGCCCTCCTTATGGCCGGGGTAGGTGGCGGGAACGGGCTCCACGCGATCTTCGATGAAGAGGATGTTGCCGAGTTTCTTGGGGAAGGAGTGCATATAGGCCAGTGTCTCGTCTATTTCCTGTTGCGTGGTGCTGATGCCCCAGATGCTGCCGCCCTCGGAAATCTGCGTGTAGGGGAGGGGCACGAAGAAGCCGTAGGTGGCGAAGAACTCGCTGAGGTCGGCATCGGCCACCTTGCACATGGTGCGGGCGAGTTTGAGGTATTCCTCACCGCCGTGTATGTTGTTGCGGTCGTCTTGGTTCATGGGGTCGGCCAGCATCTCGGCGAACACGCGCTGATAGAAGTCGGGCTTGTGGCCGCAGACGTGGAAGTAGAGGTAGAGCTGATAGTACATGCGGGCGGTTTCCCAGATGTCGAGGCTTGTCCAGGGCGTATGGCTGGCGAAGTGGTCGAACACCGTCTGGGGAGCGGCGCCACGCTGGGTGGTGCGGCCTTGGTGATACACCACCACGTTGCTGAAGAGGTTGTTGCTGGATTCCATGGTGCCCACCGCCTTGATAAGGTCTTGGCGCAGGTGGCCGCACTCGTGGGCAGGTGCCCAGATGCCGCCGTCGCCCATCTCCTTGGCGTTCATGCAGGAGGATATGGAACTCTCCATGCACTCCACGCCGAAGAGGCCCGTCATCATCCAGCCGCCGATGTACTCGGCCTTGGAGAGGAAGTTGTAGATGTTGCGCTGCACGTCGGAGATGCCGGGCATCCATGTGTCGTTGTAGCCCATCAGGTCGTTCTCTATATCGACCATATCGTCCCATTCCTTCATGAGGAGTTCCATGTCGGTGGGGCAGGCGCTCTGCGTGAGTTTGCTGTTGAAGCAGAACACGAGGTTCTTCGTCTTTATGTTCAGCACGTCGGAGTGCTTGAGGAGGTTCGTGCGCAGGTGTTTCCATGTGGCGTTGTCGTGGCCGCGTGTCTTGTCGTAGTAGCCGTTGAGGTGGCCGCCTTCAAAGTGGATGCGCACATTGGGGATGGAGGCGAGGGAAGTCTTGAGGCCCGTGTCGTTGCTCTGGTAGAAGACGTACAGCGTGGCTTCCTTGGAGAAGGAGAAGATGTTGATGCCCTTGCCCAGCGTGGTCGTCTCGCCGCTGGTGTTGGTGCCTTCCACCACTTCCAGTTGGAGGGTGCAACCGCTGGGAGCGCTCTGGTCGCAGAACACGGTGAGGATGTCGCCCTGCTTCACCACGATACCCGTGGGGTTGCTCAGGCGGCCGAAGGCGTAACCCATGCCCATCTTGCTCTTGGAGTACATATAATGCGTATAAACCTGATAGTCGGCCACGCGGAAGTCCTTGCTCATTGCGTCCTCCTCGCTCCACGTGTCGTTCTTCACCTTCAGGGCGATGCGGATGAGGTAGTCGGGCAGGCCGTCGTTCTTCATCCGGGCGGTCAGGTCGCCGTCGGTGAGGGCGGCGTATTCGGGCTTCATCTCCGAGTACGAGGCATCGGTGAAGTAGGCGTTCATCTTGCCGGTGTAGGTGCCGGCGTTGCTCTTGATGTCGTTGTAAGCCTGATAGGCCAGCTGCGCCTCCTCAATCTCCTCGGCCGAGAGTTCCGTCTTGACGAACACCCAGTGTGATGAAGGCACGTTCTCTGCCGTATTCACGACGTAGGGCAGGGGAGTGCCCGTGGGGGCGTTGGAGGGTATGGTGTGGGTGAAGTAGGGAGTGCCCGTGTCGGAGCCGCTGATGTGGTAGGTGCGTTGCCAGGCCTCGTCGGTTTCGCTGACGGTGTAGTAGGACTTCTTCGTGGCGGAGGCGTTCTGCGTGCTGCCGTTGCCCGTGCCGGAGGTGTAGGAGAAGTAGTGTCCCGTCTTCACGTTGCGGAAGGCATAGCGGCCGTTGCCGTCTTTCTCCATCACCCAGTATTGCGAGAAGTCGTCGGGGGAGGCTTCCAGGGCCAGCAGGCGGTTGCTGCCGTCCTCGCCAATCTGCCATCCCGACTCCACGTTGCGTATCTGCACCGTGATGCCGTCGGCGGGGCGCAGCATACCGCCCACCTCGTCGAAGTGGTCCTTCAGTTCCTCAGCCGTGGGCATCGCCTCCACGGCCGTCATACCCCAATCCGAGCAGGGGTTGTCGCCGTTAGAGTTGTTGGCCGCCCAGTTCACCACCTTGTGGGAGGCGTCGTCGTGGAGGCACGACTTGTCGGCGAAGTTGGCGTTGGAGGATATTGTAACAAGGCCCTTTGTGGCCGTAGCCTTCACCGAGGCCTTGGCGTAGAGCGTGGCACGGCCGGCAGCCGTGGTGTACTGCGTGCTGGCGCCGCTGGCCGTCTGCACGAAGAGGCCCGTCTGGTAGTTGCGCAGGGCAATGCCGCCGCCGGCAAGGGGTTGCAGGAGCCACCACTGCGCTTCGTTGGCCTTGTTCAGCGTCTGCGACACCAGTTTGTGGTCGGCGGGGTCGGTCATCACCATCGACGTGGTGCGTTGGGAGGTAAAGCGGAAAAGTCCGCCCGCCCGCAACTGGCGGTTCACCAGTGCGGCGCCCGTCAGGTTGTCGGCCGTGCCCAGCGTTACGGCAAAGAAGGCGTGGTCGTTGTTGCCGTCCACCTTCGTGGGCGTGGTCGTGCCATAACCCACCACGGGTTGGCCGTTGCCGTTGCCGTCGAGCACGTAGCCGCCGGCACTCTTCAGCCACCAGTGGCCGCTTTGTGCGCATCGTCCCGTGCTGAAGGGGGCACGCTGATTGATGTCGCCGGTGGTGCGGGCCACTTGGCCGTCCTCGGTGATGTCGCACAGCCAATGGCCGTAGCCGGTCATGATGTAGTAGTCGGGGTTGCGGTCGTCCGAAACGGCCACCACTTGGAAAAGGAAGCCGGCGTTGTCGGCCGTGATGTCGTCGCCCGCCATCAGCGGGGCATCCGACTGGCGCAGCACCCCTTCCGAGGCCTTTTCGTAGTTGTATGCCTCGCGGCCGCGGTTCAGCATCAGATACCACTGCCCTTCTTTCAGCGCCGCCGTGGCCGTGGCGTTCACTTTCGTTACCGTCTTGCCCGCGATGTCTTCCACTTGCCCGTACACCGCCGTGCCGCAGCACATCAGCAGCATCATGCCGAGGCACACGCCTCTTGTCCAAATACTTTTAATGAGATTCATAAATGTTGTTGTTTCGTTTAGTTGTCTGCACATTTTGCCCGCCAAAGTTACGGAATAATTTTATTGTGAGCAACAAAAAGGAAGGAAAAGAGGTTCTTCCGCCGCTTTTTAAGGAGCAATTTCTATTTGGCACGTATTATTGAAAGCCCCGAAGGGACGACAGATTAGAGGATAGGGCGAGCCCTACTTTCCATTGTATCGTCCTTTCAGGGCTTACGGGTTTTGCCGGACAGCGCTATTTATAAAATACGAGTGGCCTGCGGCAAATTGTTCTGCAAGGCGGTATTTGAGCGTAGTACAGACGCAATGCGGTGTATTTTGCTATACGGGGATTGCATATCCCCCCCCCCTAAATTGTCGGAATTGGTTGGTTTATGGCTATTTATTAGGGGATAAGTGGAAATAAAGTAGTAACTTTGCGCAAAACACGACTACTCAAAATCATCCAAACCTATCATTCACTTAAACCAAACCACACAAATGACAAAACAACGTATCCTATCGGCATTGCCGATGCTGCTTTGTGCGGCACTCCTTTTATTATCTTCGGGCGCACGCGCACAAGATGAGACGATTGACCTTACAACAAAGGTTACATCGCAAGGCAACATTTCGTTCAACAGTTACATGTCGTATTACGATGGAGCCCGTGTCGGGTATCTCAACAATACGACCTATTGCTTGGAGGTGAAATCCTCTGGAGCCAACATCGCTCACATTGAGTTTGAGGGAAAGTTGGTCAAGGATAAGACGGCTGACATTGCGGCTGTTGATGCTTATGGCTCTGCCGTAGGTGAACTTACCGTGAAGGCCGACGGCATTTCGCGCTGGAACGGTACGGCTAAGTTTATCAGGTTCTGGGGTAGCAGCTCTAACGCAGGCTACTACATTTCCAAGCTCCGCATCTGGTATGAAGGCTCTCCCTTTACGCCCACGCCCGACGGCGGCGGGCAGCAGGAAACTGTGGATCTCGGCGGTTCTCCCGCCAACAGCCATTACTTCGCAAAGGCTCAGACACTCCCCAAGGACGGCAAGCCTGTGCGCATGGCGTTTATTTATCATAGCAAGTTCCGTGGCGAAGCTTTGCAGAACTATATGCTGTGGAAAACCAAGCAGGGTTACGACGTGGTGGAACTCTGCGCCGACGAAATAGGTGAGGCCACAAACAAGAGCGATGAGGCTCTGGCTCTGGAACTTCGCCAGCAGTTGATGGCCATGCAGCCACGCCCCGCCTACATCTTGATTTGTGGTGATACAGATTTAGTGCCTTGCTTTGGCCCGCACGTTAAACATTATTATAGTCATGGTGAAAGTAATGCAGCAACGGATTTCTACTATGGCGAGTTCTCCGGCGACTCCTTTGCAGAAGCCTATGTGGGTCGCTTCTCGGCAGATTATGAGACGCACCTGAAGGCGCAGATGGACAAGACGCAGTACATGGCTAAGATTGACCCCGCAGAAGCAGGTTGGCTCAAGCATTCTACCGCTGTTGATGGCAATGCGGGGGATATTGACACGGAAACCCCTCTTTCCTTTGTTCAGGCTTTTCCCAAGCAATGGCCGGAGAATACTGTAACCACAGTCATGGAAGCCAGCGATGTCAATAAAGAGATAGAGAGCGGCTGCTCTCAAATCACCTATGCCGGTCATGGCGGCACGGGAAGTTGGCAGAATGGCTATACAAGTTACAATGCGCAGCAACTGAAAAACAAGAATAAGTACCCCGTAGTGATGTCTCTGACATGCCTTACTGGCTCTTACCAGCACCTTTGCCTTGGAGAAGAAATGATGCGCAAGGCCGATGCTGGCGCCGTGGCCTTCATCGGAGGCTCACGCGAGACCTATGACCACGATAACTTCATGCTTGTAGGCGGCAACAAGAGCAAAATAGATTATTTAGGCTATATGCGCTCACTCTTCCATCCTTTGGAAGAGGACGAGTCGCAGATTTCCCGCACCATCGGCGAAGCTCTGAATATGGCTCATTTTGCCGTGCTCTGTTCAAGCAAAGAAGCATTCTGTATGGATACGGAGTACTATATCCTTTTGGGCGACCCCACTTATCAGCCTTATTACACCGTACCTAACAAGATGGCCATCAACTGCGCCTCGTCCGTGACGGCTGGCCATGAACTGGAGGTTACTACGGCTCCCGAAGCCGTGGTGTGCATCAGCCAGGGCAGGCACATCGTAGCTGTGGGCGTGGCCGACAAGGACGGGCACCTGACCTTGAAGTTGCCCGTGGATGCTCCTGTGGGCGAGTGTGTGCTCTATGCAAGTGCGCCTTTCTACAACGACTTGGAGACGACTATCACCGTGGATGCTGGCGATGGCGAGGAGGATTATACTGCTCCAGCCATGCTGCCTCATGTGGAATATGCAGATGTGATAGACCTCACCACGGCAGCTTCTGCTCTTGGCAACCCCAGCGGTTGGCCTGGCTCACAACCAGCGGCTTTTGGGGTAAGCTCATCGGCCAAATACACGATGTGGGCTTCCACAAACCTTGTAGAAGGAGGTAAACTGCTCGCGCCTTGGCTTACAACAGAAGCAGATGAGGCTCGCGCCATCTATATGCGCAATAAGTACGAGTATTGCAGCTTCATCACAAAGCAGACGGCTGGCAATGCGGCTTATGTGAGCGTGGATTGGCTGAATCCTTGCGGCCAAGCCGAGGTACTTGGCGTGTACGGCAAGAATACGGCCTACAATAACACTACGGACGCATGGGATGGCAACAAGGGCACGAAGCTCGGCGAGATTCGCAAGGGACAGAACGACTGTCTCGTGATTGCCGGCAACTGGCCTTACATCCTCGTGCGTGCCGAAGATTACGAACCCACGGCTACGGAGCAGAACGACGTGTTCATCAAATCCCTCACCATCGGCTGGAACAAGCTGACCGCCGAGCAACCCATCCGC
>JAGHRT010000054.1 GCA_018066245.1 Candidatus Equimonas faecalis
TCGTCATCATGACGAATTTGTATCCACTCTTCTGATGTGCGTGGAAGGTAACAATTAGATTACCACTTCCAGAATCCATATTACGACCAAAAAGCAACTGTCCCTGAGGATTGTGGCAGACAAAACCCGAGCAGGCTCTGGTGATGTCCGGTGCTCCCTCGCCCTCCTTCGCATCGTTATACAGAAGGGAATTGAGTCTGAACATCATTTTCTGATATTCGTCCGGCTTATACCTCAGCTTCGGGTCCCGAACAATCAATTCCTCAAATGGGAATTCAGCGACATAGTCCATATAGTAGAGCCGTCCTTTTGAGACGTGTCTGAAAGACTCGAGAGTTTCCTTGGCTCCCGGTAGGATACAATGGATCTGGTTAATCGGATTAGGAGAAACCTCGCCGAGGTCACGCATTCTTTGGACTGCGAAATCTGTTTCTTTCTTGCATTCGCACTCATTGTCATCCTGACACCCGACAATGGTAAACGTGGCTACAACAGCCAATAAAGCTAGTAGATTTTTCATTTTTTTATAAACCTTCATTTCGCAACACTAATGTAATTTACGTTTCCAATACCCTGAGTAACAAAAAGCCACCCAGGATTTTGCCATGTCAGATTTCTTACTTAACTTAGTGTTGCGATTAGAAATCAAGCGATAATCGTAACAAGGCATTGCAAAGTTACCTTTATGCAGACCTTCCTTTGCTTCGTTGAGATTAATCTCGGCAAGCTTTGCCGGAGCAATGTACCAAATCTGGTTGTCTGCAGGTTCTTCTTCTTGTGCTTGTGCAGCTATGCCTGTCAGACAGAACAGACAAAGCAGAATCATGTGTTAAATTTGTTTCATAAATTCATGAATTTTAATGTTATTAATATTACTTTTGAGTTTCAGTTACTATATAAAATCTCCCCCTCCATCGTCTGACACTTTTGACAAAGGCACGACGACACACCACAGGATGCCCTCGTGTGGCATCTGAACAAGTTGTATGTGAGTAAGTTGAATGGGTTATATATCGCGCAGTACCATTTCCTAAAATCATTAGAGTTTAGGTTAATACATTGCTTATTGCTGTGAAATGTTCGTAATGCCATGGGCTCAGTATCAGGAAGGTACATCATGTATGCATACATTTTCTTGCAAAATTACAAAAATTTCTTGTAATTTGATTCATTTTTCCCCGGTTATTAACAATTATTTGCGGTTTTCATTGTCCAGACACACGTTTCGCATCATTTTGAAGCGCATATTAGGCAAAAGTCACTTGTCTTTATGATTCTTCATTTCATCCTTGCGCTCTTTCATGCACTCACGATAGTTCTTGATAGGCATCGGCATGACTTCCTGGTCAGAGAACATAAGGTCGACTAAGGAAGAATTTGAACAACTTCTGAGTAATTGTACCTGCAAATGGGCAAACGGTGGTCTTCTTTGCACGGGTAAGGGTGCTTATAGTGCCAACAGCGTTTTCTTTCCTGCTGCCGGTATGTCGGCATTTAGGGGAAAAAGAAAAATCTGCAAGTGCTTGTTTTCAGCAACTTGCAGATTGAGGGAGTGCCCCGAGCCGGGCTCGAACCGGCACATCTTTCGATATTGGTGTTTGAGACCAACGCGTCTGCCAATTCCGCCATCGGGGCAAGGAGGGGGAAAGCAGGCACAGACGTGCTTTTCTGACTGCAAAATTAAGCAATTTTATCCAAACGGCCAAAAAAGCGAGGGGAAAAGTAGGCTTTTCTCGCTTTTTATGCGTATCTTAGCACCGCGAATGACTATTTGCCCTGCATATCGTAACCCTAAACCCCATATTGCTATGAACAACTATTGCCTTATAATGGCCGGCGGTACAGGCCGGCGGCTGTGGCCCCACTCCACGGTGGAACGGCCCAAACAGTTCATTGACTTCTTCGGCACGGGGCGCACCTTACTCCAGATGACCTACGACCGCTTCCGCCGTATGATGCCCGCTGCCCACATCTATGTGGCCACGCACACCGACTATGCCGACCTGGTGCGCCGGCAGTTGCCCGAACTGCCCGAGGCCAACATCCTGGCGGAGAGCACGCGACTGAGCACGGCCCCTGCCGCCGCACAGGCTTCCCGCTACATCAGGATGCACGATGCCGAGGCGTGCGTAATCCTGTCGCCCGCCGACCAGTTCATCGTGGACGAGGACCGCTTCGTGGCTGAAGTCAATAAGGCCCTGCAAAGGCTGCGCGTGTCGGCTGCCGACCGCTTCGTGGCCCTTGCCGTGCAGGCTTCCCATCCCTATACTTCCTACGGCTACATACAGAAGGGCGAGTGCCTCACGCCCGGCCTCTTCCGCGTGAAGACCTTCACCGAGAAACCCGACGCCGACTTTGCCGAAATGTTTGTGCAGAGCGATGAATTTCTGTGGAACACGGGGCTTTTTCTCTGGCACGTCAGCACGCTGGAACGCTATTCGTCCGACCTTCTGGAGGAGGTGATGGTGCACTCGCTGGATGCCTTCCTCCTCGACCAGCACCGCGCCGACGTGCTCGTGCAGGAGTGTACTTTCGGGTGGACGGACGTGGGCTGCTGGCAGCGGATGCATGAGGCAAGCCATAAGGATGTGGATGGCAATGTCCTGCTGGGGCAGTCGCTCGTGCTGATGGAGGGCTGTGCCCACAACACGGTTACGCTGCAACCTGGACTGAAGGCGATTATCAAGGGGCTGAAGGGCTATCTCGTGGCCTGCCACAACGGTAGTCTCGTGATAGTGCCCAACACGCCCGACATGGACATCAAGGCCCTGCAAACACGGTTGGAGCAGTAGCCCCTGCGGTTGTCTGCCTGCGGCTCCTGTGGGGAGGGGAGCGGCATACGGCGGGCACGGCCTTGCGCATTGCCGATGGAAGTCCGCCGATAGAAAGAACCGGCCCGCCGACAGGGAAAACTGTCGGCGGGCTGGTTTTATGTTGCGGCACCTCCGTCCGCCCCCTTCTTTTGGGGAGCCGGAGGGGGCGGCGGGTCAGTCGGTGGTGGTGCCTGGAGCCCGTTTGGCAGGGCGGTGGCGGCGCGACGGACGCTTGCGCTTCTCGGCAGGCGCGGCGGCTGCGGCCTCCGTGGGAGCCTGTGGGGCTTCGGGCTCGGCGTGTGCGACGGGCTGGGGTTCGGCTTCGGCGGGCTTGTCCTTGGGCTTGGCCGTCCTGGTGCGCTTGCGCGGGGCGTTGGGCTCAGGGTCGGCGGCTTTGGCTCCTTGCCGGTTGCTGCCCTCGGCAGTGTCCGTGGCCTGGGGCGTGGGCTCAACGGGCTTGTCCTTGGGCTCAGTGGGCTTATCCTTGGGCTCAGTGGCCTTTGCCTTGGGTTCGGCGGGCTTGTCTTTGGGCTTGGCGGCTTTGGGGGCTCGTTTCGGCGCATTGTCCTTGGGCTCGGCAGGTTTTTCCTGCTTCTGCTCGGCGGCTTCGGCCTTGGGAGCGGGCTTTTCGGCGGGTTTGGCCTGTCGCTGGGCGGTGCGCACGGGCTTTTTCTTGCCGGTGGCGGGCACTGTGCCGGCGTTGGTGGTGTGTTCTATCTCGGCAATGCGCGGCAGGGCGGCGTATTCCTCGGCTTCCATGGCGGTGCGTTTTTCCTTGCTGCCGAACACGCTGTCCTTGAAGCCCTGTTCGTGGCGCAGGCGGGCGAGTGCCTGCCGCGCGGCTTCCTGCTCGGACTGTTTCTTGCTGAATCCGTGGCCCTGTCCGCAGGCGATGTCTTCGATGATGACGCTTGTCAGGAACTCGGGGCTGCCGTCTTTCTGCGTTTCCTTGTCGAGGCGGAAGTCGCAGCGGAGCTTGTTTTTCTGGGCCCACTCCAGGAGTTTCGACTTGAAGTTGGTCTCTTTGTTGGCCGTATCGTCGATGTTGAGGGTCTTTTCGTCGGTCATCTTGTTCTCTACGAAGGAGCGCACGGCTTCATAGCCGTGGTCGAGGTAGAGTGCGCCTACGAGGGCTTCGAAGGTATTTCCGCCGAGGTTAGAGTTGTGGCAGTTGTTATTGACGTTGCTGTGGAGCAGGTCAATCATGCCCATTCGTGCGGCCAGCCGGTTGAGTGTTTCGCGCTGCACCATTTTGGAGCGCGTGTTGGTGAGGAATCCTTCGCGCTTGTTGGGGAAGTGGTGGTAGAGCACGTCGCTCACGGTGGCTTCGAGTATGGCGTCGCCGAGGTATTCCAGTCGTTCGTTGTTTACGGGGCGGTCCTGTCCGTGTCGTCCCCTGTATTGGAGGGAGCGGTGGGCGAGGGCTTCGCGGTAGAGTTCGAGGTTGTGGGGGTATCTCCCCAGTATTCTGTAGAGGGCCTTGCGCAGCTGCACGTTGCGTTGGAAGGGCAGTCTGGCTCGGTCGATTAGGTTTCTCATAAAGTTAGGGTGTGAACTTCTTCACTATGCAGCAGGCGTTGTGGCCGCCGAACCCGAAGGTGTTGCTCAGGGCCGCGCGTATCTCACGTTGCTGCGCGGTGTTGAAGGTGTAGTTCAAGTTGTAGTCAATCTGTGGGTCGCAGTCGCCTTCCTCGTGGTTGATGGTGGGGGGCACTACGCCTTCTTCCACGGCTTTGCAGCAGGCTATGCATTCCACTGCTCCGGCTGCGCCCAGCAGGTGGCCTGTCATGCTCTTGGTGGAGGAGATGTTGAGTTTGTAGGCGTGTTCGCCGAAGAGCTGTACGATGGCTTTGCTCTCGGATATGTCGCCGACGGGCGTACTGGTGCCGTGGACGTTGATGTAGTCGATGTCGGCGGGAGTGAGGCCGGCATCGCGCAGGGCTTCCTGCATGACGAGCACGGCACCCAGGCCCTCGGGGTGGCTGGCGGTGATGTGGTGGGCGTCGGCGCTCATGCCTGCGCCGGCCACTTCGCAGTAGATGCGGGCTCCGCGCTGGAGGGCGTGCTCCAGTTCTTCGAGTATGAGTATGCCGGAGCCTTCGCCGATGACGAAGCCGTCGCGTGAGGCGCTGAAGGGGCGGCTGGCCGTGGCGGGGTCGTCGTTGCGTGTGGAGAGGGCGTGCATGGCGCAGAAGCCGCCTACGCCCGTGGCTGTGATGGCCGCTTCGGAGCCGCCCGTTACCATGACGCTGGCCTTGCCCAGCCGGATGAGGTTGAAGGCGTCGGCTATGGCGTTGGTGCTGCTGGCGCACGCGCTGGTCGTGGTGTAGTTGGGGCCGTGGAAACCGTACTTGATGGAAATGAGTCCGGCGGCTACGTCGCCAATCATCTTGGGGATGAGGAAGGGGGAGTAGCGGGGGCCGAGTTCCTCGTGGGTGAGGGCGTACTTGGAGATGTCCTCTTCGAGGGAGGCGATGCCGCCGATGCCTACGCCCAGCACTACGCCGATGCGGTTTTTGTCCACGCTGTCGAGGTCCAGGCGGCTGTCGGCAATGGCTTCCTGTGCGGCCACCATGGCGAACTGCGCATAGCGGTCCATCTTGCGGGCTTCCTTGCGGTCGATGAGGGCGTTGGGGTCGAAGTCCTTTACCTCGCAGGCGAACTGGCTCTTGAAGCTGCTGGCGTCGAACAGGGTGATGGGTGCTGCTCCGCTATGGCCGCGCTTGAGGTTCTCCCAGGTCTGGGCGAGCGTGTTTCCTACGGGTGTGATGGCTCCGAGGCCGGTAACGACTACTCTCTTTAGTTCCATATTTTCGGTTTTTGGTGTGTGTGTGCCTTCCGTTGGGCTTTTCTTGGCTGTCGGCGGGGTGGGAAGGCGTAGGCCGCCGATGCTTTTTTCTGCCGTATAGGGTAGGGGGGACTGTCGTATGGGACAGTCAGCCCTGCCTTACAGGACGGTTTGCGGGGGGCGTGCCGCAGGGGGGCGCTCCGCCTGGATGGGCTGTGCGCATACCAAATGTGGCAATGTGCCTCGGGTGGGTACATTGCCACATTGGCACGGGAGACGGCGCTGGGCCTCTCCTCTGTTTACTGCTGCTTGGATTCGATGAGCGCGATGGCGTCGCCAACGGTTACGATCTTCTCGCTTTCGCTGTCTTCGATTTGGAAGCCGAATTCTTCTTCAAGCTTCATGATGAGCTCTACCTGGTCGAGGCTGTCGGCGCCAAGGTCCTGCTGGAAGCTGGCTTCGGGTTGTACTTGGTCTTCGGTAACTGAGAGTTTGTCAACGATAATCTGCTTGACTTTTTCTGCGATTTCTGACATTTTCTTGTAGTGTTAGGGTTAATAACTTCTTGTTTATGGGGAAGCGGCGGCGGGGATGCGGCCACTTAATTGCTGCAAAGATACGCCATTTTATCGGAACGGCCAAATTTTTTGCTAAAAAATGCTAAAATGGCGCTGTCCGAGTGGCGGTTATTGCGCCTCGGCTTGTGCATTTCGGTAGGTTTCGAGGCCTTCCTTCAGCCATTTGGTGTAGGCGGGCACGTCCTCGTTGTAGGAGCGGGGCGGGGCTATGACGTGGCCGTCGTTGTCGAGGATGAAGTAGTAGGGCTGTGCGTTGCAGCCGAACTTGGAGCGTTGCAGGTAGCTCCAGCGGTCTCCGATGGTGCGGAGGCGCACTTCGTTGCCCTGCTCCGTGACGGTGAGGGTCTGGGGCAGGGGGGTCTTCTCATCGACGTAGAGCGAGATGAGTACGTAGTCCTTCATCAGCATGTCGCGCACGGCGGCATCATGCCAGACGGCGAGCTCCATCTTCCTGCAATTGACGCAACCGTGGCCGGTGAAGTCGAGCATGACGGGCTTGCCGGTCTGACGGGCGTAGGCCATGCCCTGCTCATAGTCGCGGAAGGGGGCTTCCACCTTGTTCTGGTCGAGATTGAAGTCCTGAGTGGACATCGGGGGGGCGAAGGCGCTGCAAGCCTTGCAGGGTGCGCCCCAAAGGCCGGGCACCATGTAGATGGCGAAGGCGATGGAGGCCAGGCCGATGAAGAACTTGGTGACGGTGGTGTGCCGTTCGTCCTCGTCGTCGTGCGGGAACTTGACGATGCCCCACAGGTAGAGGCCGAGGCAGCCGAAGAGGGCTATCCACAGGGCGAGGAAGGTCTCGCGGTCGAGGAGGTGCCAGCCGTAGGCGAGGTCGGCCACGCTGAAGAACTTCAGGGCGAAGGCCAGCTCGATGAAGCCGAGGGTTACCTTGACGGTGTTCATCCATGAGCCTCCGCGCGAGGTTTTGCTCAGGAGGGCGGGGAACATGGCGAAGAGGGTGAAGGGGAGGGCGAGGGCCAGCGCGAAGCCGAACATGCCTATGGTGGGGGCCAGCATACCGCCGCCGCCGGTGCTGACTTCTACGAGGAGGAAGCCGATGATGGGGCCGGTGCAGGAGAAGCTCACCAGGGTGAGCGTGAAGGCCATGAGGAAGATGGCCATGAGGCCGCTGGCTTTTTCGGCCTTGCCGTCCACGGCGTTGCTCCAGCTGCTGGGCAGGGTGATTTCGAAGCCGCCGAGGAAGGAGGCGCCGAAGGCTACGAGCATGAGGAAGAAAAGGATGTTGAACACGGCGTTGGTGCTCAGGTCGTTCAGGGCTGAGGCGCCGAACAGGGCGGTAACGATGAGGCCGAGGGCTACGTAGATGACGACGATGCTGATGCCGTAGATGACGGCGTCGCGTATGCCTTTCGCCTTGTCGCCGCTACGCTTGAGGAAGAAGCTCACGGTCATGGGGATGATGGGCCATACGCAGGGCGTGATGAGGGCTACGAGGCCGCCCAGTATGCCGAGGAGGAAAATCATCCAGAGGCTTTGGCCGGCGGCGTTCTCGGCGATGTCGTATTGTTTCAGTTCGCTGATGCTGCTTTCCCACCAGCCTGCGGTGTCGCCGTCGCCCTGGATGAGGGCTGCTGCTGCGAGGCTGTCGGCCGGGGCTGTCTGGGCGGTGTCGGCGGGCTGGACGGGTTCTTCTGCCGGGGCTTCGGGCTCTTCTGCCGTGGCGGCTGCTGCGCTCTTGTCGGGGCCGTCGGTGCCCTTGAGCTTGCAGCTGACGTCGGTGGGGGGCAGGCAGTTTTCGTCGTTGCAGGCCGAGAACTGGAGGTAGCCTTCCATTTCGTAGTTTTTCTCGGTGAGTTCGATGCGCTGGACGAACTGTGCCTTGCCTTCGAAGAACTGTATTTCCTGGCCGAACATTTCGTCGTAGGCTTTCTTGATGCCCGGGCCGTCCTTCAGGGCTCCCTTGGGCTTGGCTCCCTTGAGTTTGTCGGTACCGAAGATGGCGGGATTGGGGCCGTCGCCTCCGACGTGGCAGCCATAGACGTGCCAGCCTTTGTCGGCGGTGCCGTTGAAGATGATGTCGATTTCGGTGGGGCTCACGCGCTTGTAGCTGACCGTGAAATGTACCTGGGCCACTGCTGCGAGGGCGCAGAGGGCGAGTGTGAATATGAGAGTGAGTCGTTTCATAGTCGGGGTATGACGTTTCGGGATGCAAAGTTACGATTTTCAGCGGAAAGGGCAAAATTCTGGGCTGATAATTTTGTTTTTCGCAGGCTGGGCTTTTTCTGTCGGCGGACTGGTTTTTTCTGTCGTACAGGAGGGTTTTCCCTGTCGTATAGGAGAGTTTTTCCTGCCGTAGGGGGGCGGTCAGGCCTGTGTGCTGACCAGGGGGCGGCACTCCTCCAGAATGTGGAAGAGCTCGTCGAGGCTTTCGGCTCGGAGCATGGCTATGCGCGTCTGCCGGAAGTTGGGGAGGCCCTTGAAGAGGGGCGAGGCGGCGAGGTGGCGGCGCACGTGGAGGATGCCCCGGTATTCGGCGTTGTCCTTGCCCTGCCGGTCCACGAGGCGTATGCTCTCGGTGGCCTGGAACTTGAGCACGTCGAGTTTCCAGTCGGGCGAGAGGAATGGATGCGGGCTGATGCCCTGAAGGGCTTTGGGGCAGGGCGGAATCTGTCCGGCGGAAGCGTCGTCCCGGGGGATTTCGGCGAATATCCAGGGCCGTCCGAAGGTGGCCCGGCCTATCATCACGGCATCCACGCCGTAGCGCTCGAAGGCCGTCCGGCAGGCTTCGGCTGAATCGATGTCGCCGTTGCCGACGACGGGTATATGGATGCGGGGGTTCTGGCGGACGCGGGCTATGGGCTCCCAGCAGGCCTGTCCGGTGTACATCTGGGCCCGGGTGCGTCCGTGCAGGGTGAGGGCGCTGATGCCCTGGTCCTGCAGGCGCTCGGCCAGCGTTTCGATGAGGTAGGGCTGGCCGGCGGCGGGCGCGGTCCAGTCCAGGCGCGTCTTCACCGTTACGGGCACGCGGTTGCCCACCCTTTCGACCACGGCTCGTGTAATCCGGCACATCAGGTCGGGCTGCTGGAGCAGGCCTGCGCCGGCTCCCTTGCCGGCCACCCGCTTCACGGGGCAGCCGAAGTTAAGGTCGATCACGTCGGGCGCAGCCTCGGCCAGCACGATTTCGGCGGCTTCGGCCACGGAGCCTGCGTCGCGTCCGTAAATCTGTATGGCCACGGGCCGCTCTTCCTGGCACACGCGCAGCTTCTGCAGCGACTTGTTCACCATTCTCACAAGGGCATCGGCCGCTACGAACTCGCTATACACCATTGCCGCCCCCATGCGCCGGCACAGCAGGCGGAAGCCGATGTCGGTAACGTCCTCCATCGGCGCCAGAAGCACGGGGCTCGGCCCCAGGTCAAGCTTGCCTATCAGCATTCCTTACGGCAGGGTTTGCTCGTCAGCCACCACACGAGGCCGAAGCCTGCGATGAGCAGCGGCAGGCCTGCGGCGATGTGGGCCGTCAGGCTCCAGCTTTTCGTCCAGTCGGCGCTGCCGGGCACGTACATAAGGCCAATGGCCAGCGAGTTGTTGAAGATGTGGGCCGGCAGGCAGAGAGAGAGGTTGCCCGTGCGGATGAACAGTGCGCCCAGGGCGATGCCGCCCACTATGGCAGGCACCATCTGTGCGGGGTCTATGTGGATGACGCCGAACAGTGCGGCGCTCACCGCCACGGCCACCCAGGGCTTCATGCCGCCTGCTACGAGGTGGCGCAGTATGCCGTCGCGGAACACGACTTCCTCGGTCAGCGGGCCTACCACGCAGATGGCCAGCACGCACAAGGGGTCGGAGCGCATGGCGTTGAGCCTGGCTTCCATCCCGAGGTCGTTGAGGTTGAAGGGTTCTGTGAGCAGGCTCATGCCGAATATCACTCCGAACACCGCAAGCAGGGCTACGCCCACTTCGTGGCTTTTCCATGAGGAGCAGGGCTGCCATGCGCTTTCGCGGCCTGCCAGCCGGCACAGCCAGAGCAGGGCCACGATGGCGAGGCTGGCGGCAAACAGGCCGCGCCCTGCCGCCAGGGCATTTTCCTGTAGGCCGAGGACTTGCAGCACGATGCCGGAGATGGCTTGGATGCCTAAGAAGATGAGGAATACTTTAAGGGCTTTTTTCATAGTTGTGCTATGTCGTTTTGGATTTGTAGGCGAAGGGAATCGATGTCGGGGAACTGCCGCTCGCTTCTCAGCCGCCGCTGCAGGCTGACGCTGAGAGGCTGGCCGTAGAGGTTGCCCTCGAAGCCGGGGACGTGTACTTCCACGGTAACGTCCGTACCGTTCTGCAGCGTGGGGCGGCGGCCCACGTTGATGAGGCAGGGGCCCAGCGTACACGCACCGGCATATACGCCCGTCCGGGGCAGGGCCTGCTGCGTGCTGAGGTTGGCCGTGGGAAAGCCAATGGTAGAACCGACGTGGCGGCCGTGTACGACGGTGCCCGTCAGTCGGTAGGGGCGGCCCAGGAGGTCGTTGGCCTCGGCCAGACGGCCCTCGGCGAGAGCCTGGCGTATGGCCGTGCTGCTCACGCCTGCCAGCGGCTCGGCTCGGTGCAGTTCTATGCCCAGGCTCCGGGCATCGCGCCGGTAGTCGTCGCCCTCCTGCGGATGGCCGAAGCGGTGGTCATAGCCCAGGAGGAGCAACTCCGCGCCCCGTTCTTCTTTCAGCAGGCGCATGAAGCCGTAGGCGCTGAGGCGGGCCAGGGCGGGGGTGAAGGGCATCACTTCCACGCCGTCGGCCAGTTCGGCCAGCAGGGCTCGTTTTTCCTCCACGGTGCAGAGGGCGGGCGGCTCGGCTCGTCCCACCACGCCGGCGGGGTGGCGGTCGAAGGTCAGGGCGAGGGTGCGCAGCCCCTTCCGCCGCGCCCACTCGCCCAACTGGCTGAGGAGGAAGCGGTGGCCGCGGTGTACACCGTCGAAGGTGCCTATGGTGATGGCTGTCCCTGTCATGCTGATGATTGTCCTGTAGGCTGGTGGTTTTTAGTCCGCCGATGGTTTTTCCTGCCGTATAGGATGATTTTCCCTGTCCTATACGCCGGTTTACGCTGCCCCGTAGAGGGGTGCGGGCCGTCGGCTATTGGGGTGCGGCTTGTGCCTGCTCCGCCGTGGGCTTGACCAGATAGACTTTGTCGCCCGGGCGGACTTTTTCCGGCACGCGCACGGCGGCAAATTCGCCGCGCAGGGCCTCGGTGTCGGGGCCGTCGGTGTGGATTTCGTCGGCGGTGAGATAGAGCGCACCGGTGGTGGGGCCGATAATCAGGAGGCGGTCGCCCTGATGAATGTCGGCGGCTTCCACCTTCATCTCGCCCACGCCCAGTTTGCTGTAGTACTTCGTGATTTTGCCCACGTACTGCTTCTTCTCCGTGGCGGAGGAGCCGTAGTGCGGGGTCCACTCGCCCAGACGCTGACCCAGGTAGTAGCCGTTCCAGAAGCCACGGTTGAACACGCTGGCCAGGCGGCGGTCCCACTCGTCCTTGCGCTCCTCCGTGAAAGTCCCCTCCTGGATGGCACGCAGGGCCTCCTTGTAGCAACTGACGGTGGTCAGCACGTACTCGGCAGAGCGGGCTCGGCCCTCAATCTTGAAGACGCTGACGCCGGCCTCTACGATTTCGTCGAGGAACCTAATGGTCTTGAGGTCTTTCGGCGACATGATGTACTTGTTATCTACGAGGAGTTCGGTGTCGCTCTCATAGTCCTTCACGCTATACCCACGGCGGCACACCTGCATACAGCTGCCTCGGTTGGCTGAGCCGCCGAGGTTGTGCAGGCTCAGGTAGCACTTTCCGCTTACTGCCATGCAGAGTGCGCCGTGGCAGAACATTTCGATGCGCACGGGGCGGCCCGACGGTCCGCAGATGCCCTCGCGCTCGATGGCGTCGTGGATTTCGCGCACCTGCCGGAGGTTGAGCTCGCGGGCCAGCACGGCCACGTCGGCATACTGGGCGTAGAAGCGCAGGGCTTCGGCGTTGCTGATGTTGAGCTGGGTGGAGAGGTGTACCTCCTGCCCTATCTGGCGGCAGTAGCTGAGCACGGCCACGTCGGCGGCTATGACGGCGCTGATGCCGGCGGCCTTGGCGGCATCGCAAATCTGCCGCATGAGAGGCAGCTCGGAGCCGTAGATGATCGTGTTCACGGTGAGGTACGACTTCACGCCGGCCTCGGCGCATCGGGCGGCGATGTCGTGGAGGTCGTCCAGCGTGAAGTGGGTGGCGGAGTGTGCTCTCATGTTGAGCTGCTCTACGCCAAAGTATATGCTGTCGGCTCCGGCTTTCAGGGCGGCGGCGAGACATTCGCGGCTGCCTACGGGAGCCATCACTTCAAGGCTTTGCATCGGGCGTAACGGTAAGGGGGAGTGAGCGGTGGCCGGGGCTGGCCACGGTTATGGCGCGGAGGGTCTGCCCTTCGGCAAGGCTGACGGGCGCCGTATATAATAAGGAGTGTTCGTGGGGCAGGGAGCCGTCCAGCGTGTAGCGGACTTCTGCGCCTTCCACGGGGGAGAGCAGGGTGTAGAGGCCGCCTTCCGAGGCGCAGCGGGGCTCCGGCACGCGGTAGTGTACGTCCATACAGTCCAGGCGGCGGAACTGCCGTTCGAGGGCCTTTTGGAAGCGGGGCCAGGAGCGGTCGGCTTTTTTGCACCAGGCCACTTCGCTGACGGCCAGCAGGCGGGGGAAGGTGAGGTAGTCGATGTAGGCTTCGCTTCGGTTTTCGGCGAGAGGCTCGAACTCGGGCAGGCCTACGCCGTGTATGAACAGGTCGCTCCACACGCAGGCTTGCAGTCCGATGCAGGCGCTTTCGGGGCTGTAGTCCTCGCAGGGCATGGCATAGACCTTTTCCAGCGGGATGGGGCTGCGCCATGTGGCGGCGGGCACCTCCCCCGGCGTCGCGCACTCGGGGAAGTCGAGGTAGAGGTAGGCGTTGGGCGAGAGCAGAACCTTATGCCCCATTTCCTTAATCTTGAGGGAGTCGCCCATAGCCCCCGACCAGACGGTGGCCACCACCTGATGGTCCACCTTGCCGCGCTCCACGATTTCCTGCCACCCCACGGCGGTGCGGCCTTTCGCGGCGAGGTAGCCGGCCATCTGGCCGGTAAGCCAGCCTTGCAGCTGGCTGGCCTTTTCCAGTCCCTGGCGGCGCATCAGGGCCTGGCAGTCGGGGCAGGCTTCCCAGCGGGTGTATTTGGCTTCGTCGCCGCCGATGTTTACGTAGCGGCAGGGGAAGAGGTCGCACACCTCGTCCAGCACGTCGCGGAGGAACTGCAGGCTGGCGGGCTTGCCCACGCAGAGCAACTCGGGGCTGATGGAGTGGCGCGTCTGGAGGACTTGCTGCTCGCCGGTACACGACAGCCAGGGGTAGGCCACCACGGCGCTGAGGATGTGGGCGGGAAATTCCACTTCGGGCACGATTTCCACGCCGCGCAGCTGGGCGTAGCGGATGAGGTCCTGCATTTCCTGCTGCGTGTAGTACCCGCCAAGGCGGCTTTCCTCAGGTCCGGCGAAGGCTCCCTGCTGGGTGAGGCGGGGGTACTTCTTGATTTCCAGGCGCCAGCCGCTGTCGTCGATGAGGTGAAGCTGGAGGCGGTTCAGCTTGTAGTGGGCCATGCAGTCGATGTAGTGGCGCAGGTAGCTCAGGTCGTGGAAGTAGCGGGCCACGTCGAGCATGAGGCCGCGCCAGGGCCGCTGCGGGGCATCGCACACGGTGGCGCAGGGGGCCGTCCACTGCCGCCCGTCGGTCATCCTCTTGTGGAGCCGCGCGTCCATCGCTTCGGGCGGCAGAAGCTGCAGCAGGGTCTGCACGCCGTAGAAAGCGCCGGCGGGGTCGGCGGCTTCTATGGTGGCTCGTTGCGGCGTGATGCTGAGGCGGTAGCCTTCCCGGGGCAGGCCTTCCGTGAGGAACAGGCCGATGGCCGTGCGCTTGCGGAGCTTCATGCGCTGGAAGGCTTTGGCCTCGGCGGCTTGCAGGGTGAGGGTAAGCCCCGTGGAGGGTTCGAGGCGGTCGCGCAGGTAGGCGGCTAACTCGGCCAGGCGTGCGTCGTGGCACACCACGGTGCCTGCGTCCAGCACCCACTCGCCCTGACCCCACGCCACGCTCTGCGGCTGGGGCACGAGGCTTGGCTCTGCCGCCGAGATATTGAGGCTGAGCAGGGCGCACACCATATATAATATATACGCGCGTAGGGAAGTCGGGAGATGGGGCTGTCGGGAAGTGCTGTGGTGTATCATGCCGTAGGGATTGTAGGGGGTGGTTTGCAGAGGCGCTATCCTGTCGTATAGGATGCTTTTTCCTGCCGTATAGGACGGTGCAGCCTGCCGTATAGGATGGATTTTCCTATCGGCGGACTAAGGAGGCACAGCCGCCGCCCGCTGCGGCGGATAGGCGGGCGTGCAGCGATTTCTCCCCGCAAAATTACGAATAAAAGGGCGAAAATTCGTAACTTTGTAGCGAAAAAGTGAAAAAAAGCAGGCCAAAGGTGAAACTTTTGGCCACTTCGTCCGTCATATATATAGAAAGCACGATGAAAGAGTTAGACTTCCGCACGGAACTGCTGCCGCAGAAAAACCGCCTCTACCGCCTCGCCATGGGCATCCTGCTCGACTCGGCAGAAGCCGAGGATACGGTGGAAGACACCCTGCTCCGCGCATGGGAGGAAAGCCGGAAGCCCGATGCAGCCCCCATCCAGAACCTGCCCGCCTACCTCACCACCGTGTGCCGCCGCCTCGCCCTCGACCGCGCCCAGCGCCTGCAGGCACAGGCCGCACCCCTCGACGAAGCACCCGACCTGCCCGACGAATCCGAACCTAACCCGCAGGACGAAACCTACCGCCGCGTAGTGGCACTCATACACCAGCTGCGCGAACCCCAACGCTCCTGCCTCCTCCTGCGCGACGTGGAAGGACTTTCCTATCAGGAAATTGCCGCCGCCCTTGCGCTCACCGAGGCCCAAGTAAAGACAAACATACACCGAGGCCGGCAGCGCGTGCGCGAAGCCTTCCAGAGCTGAGGGCCGCCATTCACTCCTATCGTTTACCTCTTAACAGAAATTGACCCGTGGACTACGCATACATCGAACAGCTCCTTGAGCGCTACTTCCAGGCCGACACCACCGAACAGGAGGAGCGCATCCTGCAAGCCTTCTTCCGGCAAGACACCCTGCCCGCCCACTTGCAGCAATATGCCCCCCTCTTCCGCACGCTCGACCGCCTCGGCCGGCAGCAACTGGGCGAAGGCTTCGACCGGCGCCTCCTCCAGCGTGCCGGACTGCCCCTCAACGACCGGCCCGCGCCCCGCGTAGCCCCGCGCCCGCTCACCCTCTTCGACCGCGTGCGCCCCTACTTCCGAGCCGCAGCCGCCGTGGCCATCGTAGCCCTGCTCGCAGGCAGCGTGGAACGCGCCATCACACGCTCACCCCAGCCCCAGGCTCCCCTCGCCGTGCAGAAAGCGGCACCCGCCGAGAGCATCGCCTCCGAAATGGAGACCCTGCGCCCCATGCAGCCCCTCCAGCGCACTGCCGCCGCCGACTCCGCAGCAGCCCCCCTGCCACAGTGAGCACCTCACCCCGAACAAGAAACAATCTTGCTATATTAAAACACCCCCTCCCCCTCCCTTGTCTGAACTCAGGTTCAGTTCTCTCTCCACCCATTGGGCCGCCACCGGCCCCTGTCCCGCCGGCCGTCAGAGCCGCCATGGAAGGTCGCAGAATCCATCGTACAGGACAGTAAAAACAAGTCCGCCGACAGGTAAAACTGTCGGCGGACTATTTCGTACTGTCGGCGGACTAAGGAAGGCCCGGCCAGAGAGGCGGCTGCCGCCTCCGGGCGAGGGGGCTCAGCCTCAGGGAGAGGGCCCTCAGCCTCAGGGCGGGAGCTACTTCCACACGGGCAGGGGATTGCCCGTGCGGGCATACTGCTTCAGCTCCACGTCGAACTGCAACATGCTGTGGGCGGGAATGGCCGTAGTGGCCGCAGGACCATAGCCCAGCTGCCAGGGGATATAAACGTGCCAAAGGTCGCCGATGTGCATCTGTTGCAGGGCCGTGGTGAATCCCTCGACGGTGTTTTTCACCAGCAGGGCCGCAGGGCTGCACAGCGTGGGCGAGAAGATGCTCTCGTAGTCCTTGAAGAGTCCCGAGTGGTCGAACTGTTTGCCCGTGAGCAGGAGGCCTTGGTAGTTCACGCGGACCGAGTCGGTGTAGAGCGGGCAGCCCGACCCCGTGCCCTGCCTGTCGATGCGCACCACTATGGAGTTCTCCGGCGTGGCGGCGAGGGTGGTGGCATAGCTCTTGAAGATGCGCCACTTCGAGCTGCCCTGCGCAATCTCATGCTGCGCCTGGGCATAGACGGCGGCGAAGGCCGAATCATTGCGCTCCTGCCAGCGGTCGTAGGTGTGGTCCTCCAGGCCGTCGGTGTCGGAGCAGGAAATGATGGCCGGCAGGCAGATGGCCGCGCAAAGGAGGAAAAGAAGACGCTTCATCATTTCAGTTGCTTGAGGAGTGAGGGTATGCTGACTTTGTCCTCGATGAGGGAGCGCAGGTCCTCGATGCGCACGCGCTGCTGCTCCATGGTGTCGCGGTCGCGCAGGGTTACGCAGCCGTCCTGTAGGGAGTCGGGGTCCACGGTTACGCAGAAAGGCGTGCCTATGGCATCCTGCCGGCGGTAGCGCTTGCCGATTTGGTCCTTCTCCTCGTACGTGCAGTTGAAGTGGAACTTGAGTTCATCGACGATGCGGCGGGCCAGTTCGGGCAGGCCGTCCTTCTTGGTCAGGGGGAACACGGCCAGCTTGACGGGGGCCAGGGCGGCGGGCAGGTGGAGCACCGTGCGTGTGTCGCCGCCGGGGAGCTGCTCCTCCTCGAAGGCGTGGCACATTATCGTAAGGAACATGCGGTCCACGCCGATGCTGGTCTCGATGACGTAGGGCGTGTAGCGTTCGTTCGTCTCGGGGTCGAAGTATTCGATTTTCTTGCCTGAGAACTGCGCGTGCTGGGAGAGGTCGAAGTTGGTGCGGGAGTGTATGCCCTCCACCTCCTTGAAGCCGAACGGCATCCGGAACTCTATGTCGGTGGCGGCGTTGGCGTAGTGCGCCAGCTTGTCGTGGTCGTGGTAGCGGTAGTTGTCGGTGCCGAAGCCCAGGGCCTGGTGCCACGCCATGCGGCGCTCTTTCCACGTCTTGAACCATTCGAGTTCGGTGCCGGGCTTTACGAAGAACTGCATCTCCATCTGCTCGAACTCGCGCATTCGGAAGATGAACTGGCGGGCCACTATCTCGTTGCGGAAGGCCTTGCCGATTTGCGCAATGCCGAAGGGTACTTTCATGCGCCCCGTCTTTTGCACGTTGAGGTAGTTCACGAAGATGCCCTGGGCGGTTTCGGGCCGCAGGTAGATGGTGGAGGCTCCCTCGGCGGCGGCTCCCATTTCCGTCTTGAACATGAGGTTGAACTGGCGCACGTCGGTCCAGTTGCGCGTGCCGCTGATGGGGCAGGCTATCTCCTCGTCGATGATGATTTGCTTGAGGGCGGCGAGGTCGATGCCGCCTTCGGCGTTCATGGCCTGCTGGAAGCGCTCGTGCAGGGCATCGCGGCGTGCGGCGTTCTCCAGGCAGCGGGGATTGGTCTGGCGGAACTGTGCTTCGTCGAAGGCTTCGCCGAAGCGCTTGCGGCCTTTGGCCACTTCCTTGTCTATCTTGTCGTCGTACTTGGCCATCTGGTCCTCAATCAGGACGTCGGCCCTGTAGCGCTTCTTGCTGTCGCGGTTGTCAATGAGGGGGTCGTTGAACGCATCGACGTGGCCGGAAGCTTTCCAGATGGTGGGGTGCATGAAGATGGCGCTGTCGATGCCCACGATGTTCTCGTGGAGGAGCACCATGTACTGCCACCAGAATTGCTTGATGTTGTTTTTCAGTTCTACGCCGTTCTGGCCGTAGTCATAGACTGCGCCGAGTCCGTCGTAGATGTCGCTGGAGGGGAAGACGAAGCCGTACTCTTTGCAGTGCGAGACTATCTTCTTGAAAATGTCTTCTTGCTGTGCCATTTTTCTTATTGTTTGGATTGTTTTTACGGGTGTATAGTGTAGTTTTTCCTATCGGCGGAATAGTTTTTCCTGCCGTATAGGGTAGTTTTCGCGGTTGTATGGGATAGTGACGGGCGGTGTGTGGGGCGGTTATTTCTTGACGGCGGCGCGTATGACGAACCAGGCGTGGAGGATGGCGGTCTGCAGCCAGCCGTAGTGCTGGCGCATGATGCTGAAGCGCTCGCGCAGGGAGGCGTTGTGGTGCTGGTGGGTGGTGCCGCCTTCCGTGTCGAGGAAGTCGGCCACGGTGCCTATTTGTCCGTCCTGTTCCAGCAGCGGTGTGAGCGGCAGGCTCTGGCGTGCGGCCTGGCGCATGATGCGTATGCACCAGTCGAAGTCGGCGCTGTAGCGGTAGTGCCCGTCGTCGTAGGGGAACTGGCGTGCGATGTCGGTGCGTGCGGCGAAGCTTTGGTGGCACACCACCATGCCGCTGCGGAAGCTGCGCCATGTGAGGCGGCGGGGCGGTGCGAGGCGGCGCTTTCGGATGAAGCGGCCCTCGTTGTCCACGATGTCGGTGTGGCCGTAGAGCACGGCGGGCCGGCGTTGCGGGTCGTTGCCTGCGAGGGCGGCCAGCCGGCTGAGGGTGTGGGGTGAGTGGAGGGTGTCGCCGGCGTTGATGTAGAGGATGTAGTGGCCGGTGGCCAGCTGGAGGGCCTTGTTCATGGCATCGTAGATGCCGTTGTCGGGTTCGGAGCGCACGATGAGTTCGTGGCGCTGGTCGGCCACGCTGTTGCGCTCCAGGTAGTGCTGGAGGAGGGTGAAGGTTTGGTCCTGGGAGTTGCCGTCAATCACCACGTGCTCCACGTGGGGATAGTCCTGCTGCTCGATGCTCCGTATGGTGCGTTCGATGTGGCTGGCGGCGTTGTAGGTAACGGTGGCGACGGTGAATTTCAGGGGGCCGTTGGGCTGGTTTTGCGGTCGGGGCGGTTCCGCGACAGGGTCGGGGGACATAGAGGTTAGGGGTTAAGGGTTATGGGTTATGGGTTAAGGGTTATGGGTTGTCAGAAGGGCTGTCCTGCCAGCGCCTTGGTGTAGAGGCTGGCGTACTTTGAGGCTACGGCGGGTTCGGAGTAGGTCTGTACGGCCTTGAGGCGGGCCGTGCGGCGCAGGTGGCCGATGTGCGGGCTTTCGAGCACGTAGCGCAGTCCTCGGCGCAGGTCGGTGGCGTCGCGGTAGGCGCAGAGGTAGCCGTTCTTGAAGTGGTCTATCATTTCGGGCAGGCCGCCTATGCGGAAGCCGGCGCAGGGGAGGCCGCAGGCCATGGCTTCGACGATGGTGTTGGGGAGGTTGTCGCGCAGGGTGGGCATGGCCAGCACGTCGCAGGCTTGGTAGAGGCTGCGTATGGTCTGGTCGTCGCTGACGGGCCCTATGGGGATGAGCTTTCCCGTGCGGGGCGTGCGGCCTTGGGCGGCGCAGGCTTCGGCTGCTCCCTGACCGACGACGACGACGTCGGCGTCCATGTCGGCGGTGGCTTCCATGAGGTATTGTATGCCTTTGCGGGGGTCGCTGGCCTTGTAGGCTATGAAGAGTATGAGGGGGCGTGCGTCGGGCAGGTGGAGCTGCTGCCGGGCCTGGAGCTTGTCGGCTGCGGCGTAGAAGTTGGTGTCGATGGGGTTGGGTATGCAGGCGATGCTGTGGCCGCTGAGCAGGGGCGATTTTCGGGCGAGGTCGGTGAGCCACTGGCTACAGCCCACGAAGTGGATGGGCATGAGGCCGTTGGCCGGCGCGTAGAGGGCGGCTTTGCGGGCGTAGGTGGCGGCGGCGAGGCGGGCCGTGAGGGTACACGTGCGGCAGGAGGTGCCGTCGTGCCATGCGGTACACTCGTCGGCGTGGTGGCACACGGCGGTGAAGGGCCACATGTCGTGCATCGTCCACACCACGGGTTTGCCCGTGCGGCGTATGGCGGCAATGTTGTCGAGGGAGAGCATTCCCTGGTTTATCCAGTGGAGATGGATGATGTCGGCTTCCTGAAAAGCGGGCAGGCGGGTGATGTCGCTGCCCTGCGTGGCGGCGTCGATGGCCCAGAGGTTGCGGCGGCGCAGCTTCTGATTGAGCCACACTTCCAGCCGCTCGGTGAGGAAATGCCGCCGGTCGGCCAGATGGTCGGGCAGGTCGTCGCGCGTGAGCAGGGAGGCGTCCAGCCCGTAGCGTTGCTCGGCCTGAATGATGCGGCGGGCGGCGATGGCTGCTCCGCCTGCGGTGGCGCTGGTATTGACGTGGAGAATTTTCATCGGAGGGGGATGGCCTCCTCGGTCTCTTTCTGCATGAAGGGGCGGCGGGGGCGGTGTTAGGGGTCTATAGGATTGTTGTGCGTAGTCTATAGGATGGTCGTGCGTAGTCTATAGGATGGTGTGTCCTGTCGGCGGACTTGTTTGTCCTCTCGTTGGACGGGCTGCCCGTTCCCTTTGGTGCGGGGGGAGGGAGCGTAGGGTTTAGAGTTTCCGGACGGCGGCTGCGATGCCCTCATACGGCAGGTCGCGGGCTGCTATCCGGCCTTTGGCATCGATGAGCAGGCAGCCGGGCACGTAGCGCAGGCCGTAGGTATTGCGCAGCGAGTCGAAGTCGCGGTCGTCAGCCTTGATTTCCTCCACGCGCACGCCGCCCCGTGCTTCGGCCTGCCGGCGGATTTCCTGCAAGAGCTGGGTGCTTTCGTACTGGGTGCCGAGGGTGAACACGTAGGCTGCGGGCAGGCCGCCTTTCGTCAGGAGGGCGGGGGCTTTGGCGCCTGTGGCGGTGCGCAGCTGCGGGGCCAGGCGCTGGCGGAGGGCGGCCAGGCCGTTGTGCCGGGGCAGGGCTTTGCAGAGGAGGGCGAGAAGCGCAGTCGTGGGCTTGGCCTGCAGCGTCTCCACCCTGACGAAGTATTTCTGGAACAGGGCTACGCTGGCCATGTCGGCGGGCCGGCGGCGGATGTAGGCTTCGGCGGACTTGCGCTGGGCGGCGAGGGGCTCGGTGGCGTGGCGCAGGCGGAAGGCGGTGAGGGAGTCGTTGGCCTCGGAGCCCGACACTTCGGCCTGGAGCAGGTGCTTGGCATCGGCTTCGTAGGTGAGGGCCACGCCGGGTTCGGCCACGAACATCGTCTCGGAGAAGTTGGGGAACATCAGCGTAAGGACGGTGGGCTCGCTCAGGGGGGTGGTGTAGTGGAAGTCGCCTTGGACCACGTTGATGGTGTCGAAGCGTTGGAAGTCGGCCCCTTCGCCATAGACGTAGAGCTGCGCCTGTTGCAAGTGGTCGAAGCTTCCGCTGATTTCCGCCTGTCCGGGTGCGGCTCGGCGGCACGCCGCAAGCAGCACAGCCAGCGCAAGCCCCGCCCAGAGGGGAAGGGTGCGCAGGCTGCGGCTGTGGCTGTGGCTTTTCGTCGGCAGAAGCATGGCGTCGGCAGGCTTGAGGGGGCTTACTTCAGCAGGTTCTGGAAGGACGAGTCGCCCATGAGGGCGGCAAACTCAAGGTCGCGTGCGGCGTAGCCCTTGAGGGAGGCGTCCTTTCCTATGGCCTCGCGCAACTGGGCGATGGCTTCGCTCTCCTTGTTGGTGCGCATGGCCACGATGGCCTTGAGGTAGGCCGTAGTGGCGTCGGCATTCACCACGCTCTGGAGGGTCTTCTGTGCAGAAGCGTAGTCCTTGTTGAGAATCTGGGCGAGGGCGGCGCTGTTGGTGCGGCTGCCGGACAGGGCGTTCTGCGCCTGGGCGTACTGGCCTCGGGCTATGCAGATGTTGCCCAGCACTTCGTTGTAGTTGGCGGCATCGGTGGCCTGGCCCAACAGTATTTCAGCCTGATCCACGTCGCCGCCGGCCAGTGCCAGGAGCGACTTGTTGGCCTTCACCTCCTGGGCCGTGGCACTCTTCTGCGCGGCCTGGTTGAGGTAGGCTTCCGCCATGTTGGCGTCGCCGTGGCTGAAGGCCATCTGTGCCAGGTTGTTGTAGGCTCGGTAGTCGGAGGGGTACTGACGGGTGGTCTGCTGCAGAATCTTTTCCTGCTGGGCAGGGTCGTCGGTCAGCGTGGCGGCATAGAGCATCTCCTCGACAGAGAGTTGCGTGGGGTCGGTGCTGAACTGCTCCGTAATCTCGTCGTCGCTGCGGCCTATGAGTTCGTAGTTCACGCGGAGGCGGGCCCGGCGCAGGGCAGGCAGCACTTCTTCCGTCAGCTCCTTGAAGGCCACGGAGAGGTTTTTGATTTGCTGCTCGCGCTCCTCGGGGTCGTCGTACATGCTCAGCACGCGGATGATGACCTCCTTGTCCTGAATGTTGCTTGCACTGACGAGTTGCTGGAAGCCCTCCCAGTCCTCGGCGGTGTAGCGCGAATCGACGGGAGCCTTGAAGGCCATCTTCTTCAACTCACTCTCCACATACTGCTTGGAGGACTTCTCACGCGCGGCGGCGAGGTCGGTGTTCAGCTTCATGCCGCCGTCGGGCGAAGCGTAGGCGCTCACTTCAATGTTGTTAAGAGCGAAGCCCTTCTGGTCGGCCTTGATCTGGCGCAAGGTCTTCACGAAATCCTGCACGCTGACGCTCTTCAGCTCGGAGGTGCGGATGTTGGCCTGCTGAATGAGGTACTTGATTTCAGCCGACTGGCTCTGCTCGATGGCGTACTGATAGGCATCCTTGCCGGTGGCCGTCTGCGCCCCATACACGGTGCGGGAGAGCAGGGTGGAGGTGGAGAGCACGCCATAGCCTATTTCCACGTCGGGCAGCGCCACGCTCTTCTTGCCCAGAGCAGCCTTGAAGGTGAGCCACAGGCGGCTCTGCTCCATTTGGGGCACGTAGTCAAACTGCGTGCGCATGGTGTAGTTGGCCCCAAGCTTGTAGGAGACGGTCTGGTCGTTGCCCAGGATTTTCTCGCCTTGGAACGTCTGGCTCTGGCCGGTGGCCACGCCGCCCTCATAGCGGAGTTCGGGAATCACGGTTACCACGGCCTTTTTCTTCATGTACTTTTCGGGAAATCTGCCGTTGATGACAGCCTGCACCTTCCCGCCGTTGGCTTCGAGAGGCTGGGGCATGACGTTGAAGTTCTCAGGGCCAAGATTGCCCAGTTTGCTGCAACCGCACATCAGGAGTGCGGCGGCTGAAAGAATCGTTAGTCTATTCATAGTTTATAGGTGTGTGATGTTTGTTACTGTATATCAGGCAGGCCACGCCCAGCGCGATGAAGGGGATGCTGAGCATCTGGCCTTGGTTCAGTCCTATGAGTTCCTGCATCTGGAGCTCCCACGGTTCCTGCACCTCCTTGAATACTTCCACGAAGAGGCGGAACGTGAAAATGCTGGTCAGGCACCAGCCGAAGTAGAAGCCCGTGCCCACTTTCTGCGGCCACTTGCGGTAGAGCCGGAAGCCCGCTGCGAAAATCAGCAGGTAGGCCACGGCCTCGTAGAGTTGTCCGGGGTGGCGCGGAAGCACGTCGCCGTTGGCGGCAAACACAAAGCCCCAATCCGTACCCGTGTATTTACCCACGATTTCCGAGTTCATGAGGTTGCCCAGCCGTATGCAGCACGCCGTTATCGGTGTGGCTATGGCTATGTTGTCCAGCACGGTGCGCAGCGTGAGCTTGGTCTTGCGGCAGTAGAGCCAGAGGGCTGTCATCAGGCCCAGCGTGCCGCCGTGCGAGGCCAGCCCAGCGTAGCCCGAAAAGTGCCACGCGCCCGCAGCGTCCTGCCGGATGGGCAGCAGCATTTCTATGGGGTGCGCGAGGAAGTAGCCGGGGGCGTAGAGCAGGCAGTGGCCCAGACGTGCGCCAACCAGGATGCCGATGAAGCAGTAGAGGAAGAGCGGGTCGAACTTCTCGTCGGCGATGCCCTGTCGGCGGTAGAGCCGTTGCACAATGAAGTAGGCGGCGCCCAGGCCCAGCACCCAGAACAGCGAGTAGTAGCGCAGGGCCACGGGTCCTATCTGCAGCGCCTCAGGGGGCTGCCATTGGATAATTAGCAAATTAGCGAATGAAGAAAATAGAAAGTCCATTCCTGAAAGGTTCTTTTAGGAGTGCCGGCAGTGAGGCCTACACATTAAACCGGAAATGCATGATGTCGCCGTCCTGCACCTCGTATTCTTTACCCTCGACGTGCAAGAGGCCGGCATCGCGCACGGCCGATTCGCTGCCCAGGCGGACGTAGTCGTCGTACTTGATGACTTCGGCTCGGATAAAGCCCTTCTCGAAGTCCGTGTGTATCACGCCCGCACATTGAGGGGCTTTCCAGCCGCGACGATACGTCCAGGCCTTCACCTCCATTTCGCCGGCGGTGATGAACGTTTCCAGTTGCAGCATCTTGTAGGCCGCCTTGATGAGGCGGTTGCAGCCGCTTTCTTGCAAGCCAATGTCTTCCAGGAACATCTGGCGCTCCTCGTAGGTCTCCAGTTCGGCAATGTCGGCCTCCGTCTGGGCGGCCAGCACCAGCACCTCGGCTCCCTCGTCGGCCACGGCCTTGCGCACCTCGTCCACATAGTGGTTGCCGGAGGCCGCGCTGGCCTCATCCACGTTGCAGACGTACAGCACGGGCTTGCTCGTCAGCAGGAAAAGGCCCTTGGCCGCCTGCTGCTCGTCCTTCGTCTCAAACACGACGCTACGGGCATTGCGGCCTTGCAGCAGAGCCTGCTTGTAGGCCATGATAACCTCATACTCCAGTTTAGCCTGCTTGTCGCCGCCGACCATGGCCACCTTCTCCACCTTCTTCTGGCGGTTCTCCAGCGTCTCAAGGTCTTTGAGTTGCAGTTCCGTGTCAATGATTTCCTTGTCGCGCACGGGGTTCACGCTGCCATCGACGTGTACCACGTTGCCGTCGTCGAAGCAGCGCAGCACGTGGATGATGGCATCCGTCTCACGAATGTTGCCCAGGAACTGGTTACCCAGCCCTTCGCCCTTGCTGGCCCCCTTCACGAGGCCCGCAATGTCCACAATCTCCACCGTAGTCGGCACGATGCGGCCAGGATGCACCAGCTCGGCCAGCTTGGTCAGCCGCTCGTCGGGCACGGTGATGACCCCGACGTTGGGTTCAATCGTACAGAAAGGAAAATTGGCGCTCTGCGCCTTGGCGTTGCTCAGACAGTTAAACAGGGTCGATTTGCCCACGTTGGGCAGCCCTACTATACCGCATTGTAAGCTCATAATAGAATATACTGGTTTTAGATGGATGTTTCTTTCCGTGGGAGTTTTCGCTGCAAAGGTACAAAATAAATATAACATACGCGCACGCAAAGAGGCTCTTTTTGCTTTTTTAAGCCTCCGAAAGCGGGAAATATCCCCGCTTATTCGTACCTTTGCACCTATGATTAGCAATATCCGCCCTCACCTCATCGCCCTTTGCCTTATCTGCGTCGCCGCCGCAGCCTCGGCGCAGACGGTCATCGACCTCCATCGCGGAGGAGCTGCCGTCCGCTCCAAAAGCATGGACGACTATGCCGTGTCCGGCCGTCCGGCCGGCGCCCTCCGCCAAGACTCCCTCGACTATGCCGACTGCCTCGCCCGCGCCTACAGCCACCTCCATGCCGACTCGCTCGCACAGGCCCGCCAATGCTTCCTCCGCGCCCTCCAGTTGCGCCCCGAAGCCCCCGGCAACTATATCCTCCACCGCGAACTCGGAAAAATACACCTTGCCGAAGGAAAAATCCACGAATCCATCGGAGAATTTGACCACGTCCTGCGCCAATTTCCCACCGACAAAGAGGCCCGTCGCCACCGTGCCGTGTGCCATCTCGCACTCCAGCATCCGCAAGCCGCCCTCGACGACTGCCTCGCCCTCTCCCAGCAAGCCCTCGACACCGCCTCCACCGTCGAAGTCCTCTTCCTGCAAGCCGAAGCCCACCGCCAACTGCGACACTTCCCCCAAGTCGATGCCGACCTCAGCCGCATCCTTGCCCTCGCGCCCCTCAATGCCAATGCCCGGCTCCTCCAGATACTCAATCTCGAAGCCCTCGGCCAGCCGCAGGAAGCCCGAAACCGCCTCAACCTCTACCTCGAAGGCCATCCCGCCGATGTAGAAGCCCTCGCCGCCCGAGCCGACTTCCTCCTCCGCCACGGCTATCCCCTCCTTGCCCGCGAAGATGCCGACCTCGCCATAAAGCTTCGCCCCGATGTCCCATCCCTCTATCTCCTCCGTGCCAAAATCTCCGATGAAATGGGCGAAAAAGCACTTTCTTCCCGCGACCGCCGCACAGCTCTGAAGCTCCAAAATTCGCAGTAATACCAGCCGGTTTCTCTTCCCCTGCACCTGACATACGCTCCCGTCCAATAGCCTTTCCCGCCCCCTGCGACCAGCCCTCCCTCCCCTGCACATTAGCACTTTCTCCCCTATACACTAGCTTTTCCTCCCCTATACACTAGTGTTCCCTCTCATATACACTAGTTTTTTCGCTCATATACACTAGTTCATCCTCTTATATGCACTAGTGTTCCCTCCTCCGTACACCGGTACGTGCTGGCGTATGCTTGAATCATCAGTCGAGTATGCTCCGTTGAAAGTCATTCCGCCCTGCATACGTCTCAAAAAAGCACTCTAAAAAATCACCAAACCCCCAATTCCTGCAAATTCGCTTGTCAAAATTTGCCGTTTTGTATTTTTTTCACTAACTTTGCCCCGCATTGGTAATCTCGCGTGTGCGCATGGTTATATTGCCTTTCTCAGTTGCAGGCAAAGCCCTTTCCCGCCTTGTCCCCTTCCCCGACCTTCACGGTTTGGGATGAACCAAGACTTTTGTCCCAACAGAACCTCTGTAGAATCCAGCCAACGGCTGCACACTCCCCAAAATCCCAGCAAGTTCCTTTTTCTTAGGCAAATAAAATTGCACGCTCAGATGTAGGAGTGCAGCAAATGTACTACCATGTGACGCATTCGACGCACTCGACGCAGAAAAATACATTTTCGCACGCCAATACGCCCTCTCCCCCTACCTTTTCCCAAAGTGGGGTAAAGTAAAGAAAATCTATATAAACTCTATACATTGGAGCATACACAGTAGAATGTCAACTGCCAATCGTGTCATAAAGAATACCGGATACCTCTATGCTAAGATGGGTATCACGATGTTCGTGTCGCTCTATACCACGCGTCTCATTCTCAACGGACTTGGTGCGAGCGACTTCGGCATCTTCAATATCGTGGGCGGTGCCATTGCTATGCTCGGCTTCCTCAATGCAGCCATGGCCAGTGCCACGCAACGCTTTATGAGCTACGCAGAGGGAGAGGGAAACAAGGAGAAGCAGAAGTATATTTTCAATATTAGCATTGTGCTGCACGCGGCAATAGCCCTTATTGTTGGTTTAGTTCTCGTAGGTGCAGGATGGTTCTTCTTCAATGGTATCCTTACAATACCAGACAACCGAGTTTTTGCTGCAGAAATAGTATATGCAAGCCTCATCGTCAGCACGATGTTCACGGTCATGTCTGTACCCTACGATGCCGTGCTCAACGCTCACGAAAACATGAAGTATTATGCCCTTGTGGGTATATTGGAAAGTTTTCTTAAACTCGCTGTGGCTTTTGCTTGCGTTTACGCTACAAGCGATAAACTCATCGTTTATGGAGTCCTAATGGCTTGTATCCCGTTTATTACTTTGTCCATCATGCGTATTTATTGCCATCGTCATTATGAAGAGTGTATATTGGCTCCTCGACGCTATTATTCCCAAGCGCTGATGAAGGAGATGACAGGGTTCGCGGGTTGGAATTTTTTGACCTCGGTATCTTCTATCTTAGGTCAGTATGGATTGGGTGTTGTTGTTAATCATTTCTTTGGTGTATTACTTAATGCAGCTCAAGGAATCGCCAACCAAATATCAGGTATGTTAATGGCCTTTTCTAATAATATGATGAAAGCCGTTAATCCTGTTCTAGTAAAAAGCGAAGGATCGCAAGATAGAGAGCGTGTAACTTATGTAGCGTTATTCGGTTGTAGGATTTCTTTTTTGATTATGGCGATTTTTGAAGTTCCAATGATTCTTCTTGCTCCGTATGTACTTAAAATTTGGTTAAAAAATGTACCGGAATGGGCTGTGGTTTTCACGCAACTACAACTAACGCGTTCCTTGATAGAGCAATTATTCAGTAGCTTATTCACGTCCATCTATGCAACAGGTAAAATTAGAGAGTATGCAATAGTCAAATCATTTCTTAACATATTGCCCCTTCCTTTAACAATTTTATGCTTTGAATTAGGCTTTTCTCCTTATTGGTTATATCTAAATTGGATACTATGTTGGGGTGTTCTTGGCGGATTTGTTGGTGTCCACTTTTCTTGGAAGGTAGCAAGAATACCTTCTGCCTGCTTTACAAAGGTGGTATTACTACCTTGTGTGTTAACTGTAATTTTATCTGTTAGTGCATATTTAATAAACTTTTTAGTAGGTAATGCCAATTACAACTTGTACTTGGGTTTACTGACTCCTTTCTTTATTCTTAGTATAGGGTGGTTCGTCATCCTACAAAAACAAGAACGCACGATACTGAAGTCAATGTTACAAGATATTATCACAAAATAGAAATTGTAAGAATGAAACTTACACTAGTTCCCTATGCAGGTTTATGCAATCGAATGAATGCAATAATGTCTGCACTATCTTATCAAAAAAAGACAGGTATAAAGCCTACTATTTTTTGGGAAAAAACAAGTGATTGCTGTGCCTGGTTTGACGAATTGTTTGAACCAATTCCATCATTAGAGATAGGAAGGCTTAATGATTTTTATCTTAAGCCATCGGAAAAAAGAAATCTGTATTTACCAAGTCTAATTAGAACGTTTATTTTTGATAAATCATTTCAAGGAGAAAAAATTTCAAACGAAAACATTTTGATTAATGGGAAAAATCTCGGAAATGTATATGTATCCTCAAGCAATCGATTCTGTCCGTTATGTGAGACGGAGTGTTTAGGAAGACACTTTGTTCCATTACAACATATACAAGAGCGTATAAATGCGATTACAAGCCAATACACTACAGACACAATCGGTGTCCATATAAGAAGAACAGACAATGTAGCAGCCATTTCTAATAGTCCGATTGAATTGTTTTTTTTTAAAATGAATGAAGCAATACGAAATAATTCTAATGTGAATTTTTTTCTTGCTACTGATGATTCACAATTAAAAAGTGAAATAAAAAGGAAATACAAGGATCGCCTTATAACTTTTGATTCTACATTGAACAGATGTAGTCGCGAAGGAATGGAGGATGCAGTAGTAGAACTTTGGGCCCTCTCTTTATGTGCGAAGATACTTGGTAGTAGTCATAGTACTTATAGTTCCTTTGCTTCAAAATTATATGGGAGGCCAATAGAAACGATTGCACAATAGAAAGTTATTAATGATACTGAAAAATGAAATTTCTTTTTGATTTAGATGGAACGGTAACGTCTCAAGAAACTCTCCCTTGTATTTCCAAGTATTTTGGTTGTACAGAACAGATAGAAGAGCTAACTGCACGAACAATTGCAGGAAATGTTCCTTTTATTGAAAGTTTTATCCGAAGAGTCAATATTCTTGGGCAGTATTCAGTAAAGGAGACATCTGATTTGTTAGCACAGGTCCCTGTATATCCCCAATTAGCTAAGTTCATTTTAGAGCATGCCGAAGATTGTATAATTGTAACAGGTAATCTAACTTGTTGGTGTGAAGGGATTTTTAAGAAGATAGGATGTCAGTGTTATGGTTCTATCGCAGAGTGTGAAAATGATAAAGTTGTCAAGATTAAGTCAATTCTTCGTAAGGAAACGATAGTTGACCAATATAAAGCTCTTGGTGAAACTGTCGTTTTTATTGGTGATGGAAATAATGATCTTGAGGCAATGCGGCATGCTAATATCTCAATAGCAGTAGGACTTACACATAGTCCGGCACAAAGCCTTATGTCTATTTGCGATTATGTTATCTTCAATGAGAAAGCCCTTATTAGGCAACTGAAGCAGCTCCTAGGTATTTGTAAACCTGAGAAATCTGTTGTTATCAGTTGTGCTGGCATTGGCTCTCGCCTTGGATTGGGACTCACAAAAGCCTTGGTTCAAATAAATGGTGGTTCCTTAATTTCTTGGCAACTTAAATTATTTAAAGATGTTGAGGATGTCCGTCTTGTAATAGGTTTCCAAGGTAGCGAAATAATTGAAGAGGTGCGTAAGTATCGAGATGATATTATATTCTGCTACAACCACCATTACTTTGAAACAAAGACAGGTGCCAGTTATTACCTTGGTGCTCGCCACGCTAATTATGAGACTATAGAATGGGATGGAGATCTTTTAGTTCATCCAGATGATGTGAAGATGCTATTGGCAACAGATGGAGAATATATTTGTTATGGAGATATTACTTCCGAAGACTCTGTTTGTGTTCATGTCAATGAAAAAGGGGAAGTCCTTGGTTTCTCTCGTGAAAGTGGAGATTATGAATGGACGGGGCCTGCTTGCATGAATAAGAAACATCTTATCTATAGTTCGCAGAATGTTTTTAATATGTTTGAACCCTTTTGTCCTATGAGAGGCATTAAAGTGCGGGCTTATGACATAGATACATATAACGATTATCTGCGTGTATCGGAGATAACAAAAGATTGGAGACTATGATAGGTGTCATAGGTGGCAATGGAGTTGCTGCCACAAATAAGCTTTGTCTGTTAGTTGAAGAGACACTGACACAAAAAGGGGCATTCCGTGATGCTCATCATCCTGAGATGCTTATATGGCAAGCCACACAAGCACCTTCACGAAGTATGTACCTTGAAGGCAGGGGGCCTTCTTGGATTGAGGATTATGTCGAGATAGGCAAAAAACTCAAAGCCTGTGGGTGTTCAGAACTTTGCATGTGCTGTAATACTGCTCATTATGCAATAGATGAACTTGAGGAAAAGATAGGAATCAAATTTATTAATCTTCTTGATCTTGTTGCTGTTCGTTGCCACAAACTCCGTGTTAAAAAAGTTGGAATGATGTGTTCTGATGGTCTCCGCAAAGTTGGACTCTATGAAAAACGATTTGCCATTTATGCTCCTGAAATAAAATTTGTTTATCCAGAAGAAACAATGCAAAAGATGGTAACAAGGGGGATTTGCAATGCAAAGAATAATATACGTTTTACAGACTCTCATCAAGAGGAGTTTCATCCCTATAATTGTTTTAATAAAGTATGCGAACATCTTCACGAAGAAAAATGTGTTGATTGCATAGTTGCAGGATGTACGGATATATGTAATGTGTATTATCCACCGAAAGATGCTCCTTATAAATATGTAGACAGCCTCCAGGTTTTAGCCAGTTATATTACGAATTCTGTTAAAATATGAAAGCAATAGACGTAGAAGAGCTGAAGATCATTCAGCTGGAAATATTGGATTATGTAGATGACTTTTGTAAACATCATGGGATTAAGTACTCATTAAGTGGTGGTACATTGATAGGAGCTATTCGTCATCATGGATTTATTCCATGGGATGATGATATTGATATCCAACTATTGCGTGAGGACTATGACTTATTTATTGAAGAATGGAACAAGTATGAACACCCGTATGTTTTTCATAATGTAGAAACAAAAAGTAATAAAGGAACGGCTTATGGTAAGATATCTAATCCAAAAACTATTATGAAGGATGGAGATACCATACAAATGGGGGTTAATATTGATGTTTTCCCTATTGATAAGGTTATAGACATGGATGATTTCTATAAGCGACATGCAAAAATTTTGAATCTTTATTTTTATCATTGGAGAGTAAGCCGCCAGTGGAAATGGAATTTTAAAATTTTGATTTGGAAATTTTGGGGGATGATTTTTTGTCCGGCATATTACGAAAGAAAAATTAATTCTCTTGCAAAGAAATATCAAGGAAAAGAAGCGCCATTTTTATTTGAAATGATAGCAGGAAGAGGATATAAGAATCCGTGGCCACTTGATGCTTTTAGAGCAACGGTAGACGTTTCTTTTGAGAACAAACGATATCAAGCATTAATAGGCTATCATGAATATCTTACTGCAACATTTGGGAACTATATGCAACTTCCTCCAGAAGAAAAGCAAGTCAGCCATCATCGCTTTGAAGCATGGTGGAAAGAATATCCGAAATAAACAATTTATAAAGATCACCCAGAATGTTAAGCTATAGGCAAATAACGATTTTAGGCATATTTGTTATCCTTAACACAATCATGTCTGTATCTCAATGGTGTATAGTGCCAATAGGGAACACATACCTGTTGTGGGGCGTAAATATAATACTAATTTGTCTTTTTGCAAAAGAGGCTTCTTCTTTTGGCTCAAAATTGGTACATTCCAATTATTTGTGGTCTTCTCTTTACCTTGTTTGGGCGATTATTGGTATAATACGTAGTATTCAAGAGCCCTTTGACTACTGGATGTATAAACAGTTGATGACAGCCACATTTAGTCTGATGCTTCCCCTCGTTGTATATGCATTTTCTGATGAAGATATTAATCAACGAGTGTGTAAAATGTGGAATTTCTGGATGGTTCCAGTATTCGTTATACTCTTTGCCTGGAATCTATCTCCGACAGCGTACCATTTCTTGTTATGGCCCATATTCTTCTATGCTATATTTACTAGGTACTTACCAAAACGCTGGATGATAATAGTAGCCATTTTTTTTGTTATCATGATGTCGTTTGGTATATCAGCGCGTGCTCAAGCTATAAAGGTGGGAATGTCAATAGCTTTAGCTTGCGCTGTATATTTGCGAGGAGTAATTACAGAAAAACTTTTGAAGTTGCTGCATTGGGGATTCTATGTTGTCCCCATTGTTTTATTGTATCTTGGACTGACGGGGCAATATAATATCTTTGAGGATCTTGCAACGAGAGAGGGCGAGTATGTCGCTTATGAAGAAGGAGATGACGGGGAAATGGTGGAGGTGGATGCTTCTGCTGATACACGAACCTTTATCTATTATGAAGTAGTGTCATCAGCTATTCGCAATGATTATATATGGGCTGGGCGTACACCTGCCCGAGGAAATGATTCGGAAACTTTTGGTAAAGTAATTGCTAAAGAAACAGGTGTCAATCGTTGGGAGCGGCCTGCCAACGAGATGTGTCATCCCAATATATTCACTTGGCTGGGGATGATAGGCGTTATACTTTATTCGCTCATTTACCTGAGCGCCTCGTGGATGGCCATATATCGTTCGCGCAGTTTTGCGTTAAAAGTATTAGGCTGTTTTGTTGCTTTTCACTGGGCTGTAGGTTGGATAGAGGACATGAACCGTTTCAGTGTAGATAATATCTTCCTTTGGATGTGCATGGCAATGTGCCTATCAGACCGATTTCGAGATTTGGAGGAGGCAGAATTCTACTTGTGGTTTAAGGGCATTTTTCATCGTGTGAGCAATAATGATATTGAAGAGATAGACGATGAAACTGATGAGGAAGAATTTCTTGAAGAGGAGGCGAATACAGAAGCGGGTGTATTTTAGGGCGCAACCAAATATGGCAAAGTTTGTGCCAAAGGCTAGGAATAATGATTTCGCCGATAGATTTTACCATCTTGCCAATAGGAAAAACCATCTTATACGATAATAAATACCGACTATTTTTCAGAGTGCTCAACCCTATTCAATAAATAATCCAACGATTTCAATAAATGCGTGTACTTTGGCTTTCAATGACCCCAGGTTTATATGGGAAAGGAAATAATGCGTACAATGGCGGAGGGTGGATTGCATCACTTCAAGGATTGCTTGAAAACGAACAAATAGATTTAGGCCTTTCTTTTATTACCCATACTGAATTGGAAAAGAAAGTAGAGGGTCATACGATATACTATCCTGTCTTTGTGCCAGAACTGACAATGTTCCAGAAGTTGCGTACTTATTATGGCGGTTATCGTAAAGAGGATAAATCTGTTTTAGAATCAGCCTTACAACGTGTTGTAGAAGACTTTCAACCTGATATAATTCACGTTTTCGGCATAGAAAATCCTCAGGCTATTATTCTTGGTAAAACTGATATACCGGTGATAGTGCATCTTCAAGGAATTCTCGGACCTTGCGATACTGCTTTTTGGCCACCTGCTGTAAATGCATCTTCGTTTACTAAGCCTTTTACCAAACGGGAATGGATTATGAGAAACGGCTATATATTTGCGAAGAAGTCTATTCATGTAAGGGCACTCCGTGAAAAGAAACTGTTTAAAAGACTGGAATATGCTATGGGGAGGACGACGTGGGATAAGCAATGTACTTCCCTTATGGCTCCTCAATCTGAGTACTTCCATGTGGATGAGGTGCTTCGCCCTGTATTTTATGAGAATTCGGGCAAATGGGAGAGGCCTGTGGATACTCAGATTCAAATCTTCTCAACAATAAGCAATACAGTTTATAAAGGTTTAGACCTTATTTTGAAAACGGCAAAGCTTCTTAAAGAATACATGGATATATCTTTTAACTGGTATGTCGCAGGTGTGAAACCGGATGATTGTCTTGTAAAATTCTTTGAGAAAATATTCAACATCAGGAGTGAAGAAGTAAATATCAGATATCTTGGAGTATTGACTGCAAAGGATTTATGCCAGAAAGAGTTGCAAAGCCATTGTTATGTTCATACTTCCTATATAGATAATAGTCCCAATTCTTTATGTGAAGCACAACTTTTGGGCGTACCATGTATATCTACAAATGTAGGAGGTATCTCCAGCTTGGTGGAACATGGCAAAACGGGGTTTCTTGTTCCTGCGAATGCTCCGTATGAATTGGCCTATTATATTAGTCAAATAGCTTGTGATAACGATCTGGCTACAGTGGTGAGCAAAAAAGGCACCTTATCTGCCGCCAAACGTCATGATAAGGAAAAAATAGTAAACCAGCTGCTCAATACGTATAAAATGGTAATTAACAATCTTGAAAACAATAAAATCCCTAGTACAAATGCTCAAAAAGAAGATTCTTAAATGACAAGAGGTTTAGCAATACTTCTTACAGTATATAACCGCAAGAGTTGTACCTTAAAATGCCTTCAGCAAATCTCGTCACAAGAGTTGAAGGGGTTTGACATCGCTATTGATATATACATAGTAGATGGCGGCTCCAATGATGGAACTGTTGAGGCTGTGCGCAATCTGTTTCCAGATGTTCATATTAAAGTGAAAGATGGAGTATATTGGAATCGAGGCATGTATGCGGCATGGGAATGGGCTTCGTCTGTTAGAGAATACGATTTTTATTTGTGGCTTAACGATGATACGTTTATTTATCCTTTTTGCATCTCATCTTTGTTGGAAGAGTCCCTGCGATATAAGGATAAGGCAATAATAGTTGGTGCGACAGTAAATACGGAAATTAGTTCAAAGCAAACATACGGAGGTCGCATGGCCAATGGACTATTTCCTACGTTGGGTATAACTTCAGAAATTCACCATTTTAACGGAAATATCGTACTTATTCCTATAGCAGTGTTTAATAAATTAGGGAATCTTGACCCTTATTTTCAACACTCAAAAGGAGATTTTGATTATGGAATGCGAGCCTTGGCAGTAGGTATAAAGATGTATCAAGCAGCGCAAGCCCTAGGTGAATGTGATATTCATCCTAGTCTTGACCAGTGGTGTAATCCGGAGTTTCCTTTCCCAGAGCGTTGGAAAGCGATGAACCAACCTAATGGTATGCCGCCTAATGAGACATTTTATTTGGAAAGGAAACATATAGGGCTTATTTCTGCTTCTTTTCATTGGCTAACAATACACATACGATGCATGTTCCCTTCTTTATGGAAATAGACCATGTGAATTTAGATTAATTTAAAGGTGTTACTTATGAATAAGAAAGTACCGATTCTTGTTTTGGCTTTTAATCGTCCAGACCATGTCGCAAAATCCATGGAAGCCATTCGTGAGTACCAGCCGGATAAGCTTTATTTGGAATGTGACGGTGCTCGTACTCACAAAGGGGGAGAAAGAAAAGCCGTTGAAGAAACCCGTAAAGCGATGCTTGATAGTGTTGATTGGCCCTGTGAAGTGAAAACATTGTTTCGTGAAGAAAATCTTGGATGTGCCAATGCTGTGTATGGTGCAATATCATGGTTCTTTGAAAATGAGGAATATGGATGTATAATAGAAGATGATATTGTAGTCTCTCAAGATTTTTTTCGTCTTTGTGAAGATTTATTGCCAAGATATAAAGATGAAGAACGTATAATGGAAATCGGGGCAAGAAATCATCGGCCAAATATAAATAAAGCAAACACATACGTTTACACCAATGGCTTTCATATTTGGGGCTGGGCTACATGGCGGCGGGCTTGGCATAAAATGGATATGAACATGAAAAATTGGCCAAGGATTTCGATTGGTCATTTGTGGGGAAAATTTGGTATGTTTAAGGGTTCTATGATGTATTATTACTGGAAGGACTGCTATAAACATCTGGAAGAGAACACATCATGGGGAACTCGGTGGTATTTTTGTGTAACATTCCATAACGGATTGGTTCTCATTCCTTGTGTGAACTTAGCTATTAATGTAGGAGTGGATGGCGGCGGTACACATTATGATGAGGGGGACATAGACCCCTACGCCTACCTTTGCCTTCAAACAATTTCGTGGCCATTGGCGTATAACGACACTTTTGAATTTGATAAACACCAACTTAAGGTGGAAAAGGAGGATTTTCTGTATATCCGTAAACTCGGTTTAAAGAAAAAAATAAAAAAAATCTTTTACCGTGGCTGTTAATTATCACAACATGGGCAATGGAGATTCGCAATTAAAGTTTTTTCTCCATTATATCTTTAATAAATTGCGTACTTGGATTTATTTCCATTTGCGCTATCGCAATGTGGAGTATAAAGGATTCATTAGGGTTTTAAAAGGCACTTCGTTTGGCAGTTTCCCAATATCATTGGGACATAATGTACAATTCGGAGAATACAGCAATATATCCACTCCTGCTAAAATAGGGAATAATGTCCTGCTCGCAGGAAGGGTTTGTTTGGTAGGCCGCAATGACCATACTTTTAATGTCCCAGGACAGACAATTTGGGATGGGGCACGAAAAGTTGATGGATATACAATTATTGAAGATGATGTCTGGATTGGCCATCGTTCTACGATAGTTGGCCCTGTTACAATAGGGTCAGGTAGTATCATTGCCGCAGGTTCAATCGTTACAAAAGATATTCCTACTTGTGAAATATGGGGTGGAGTCCCTGCCAAAAAAATTAAAGATAGATTTTCTACTCAAAAGGAAAAAGAGTTGCATTTAGAATATTTAAAAACAAATGAAGCGCATAAGAGCTTTTGATTATATTAGGGCTTTTTCTATCCTTGGAATTGTTCTGTGTCATTATTGTTTTAATTGGAGTGCAGCCACGGGGACAGGCAGATGGCTTGGGACGACCTTTAATGTCGTTTTCCTATGCATTTCCGCTTTACTTTTGGGAAAATCATGGGGAGAGAAAGGATGTGCTGCATACAATTTGGAGTTTTTTAAGCACCGTATTATAAGATTGGTAATAGCCTACTATCCTTTTTTAATACTGATGTTTATATTCCTTGGGGTCACTGGTTTTTCCTTCAGGATTTATGATGTAGTCATGCACTTCGCTTTTCTGCCATGGCTTGACAAACTACCAGGTTTTGGGCATTTATGGTTTGTAACGATGATAGTGCTATGCTATTTGGCCGTTTTGTTGCAAAGTAGATGGCATGGATTGACAACTTGTCAAGAAATAATGGCCGTGGCCGTGGCCGGTATTCTTCACTATTGTTGCCTTGATAAAGGTTTGCCCGGACAGGCTTTTTCCTATTTGGCAGTCTTCCTTGTAACTTTCAACCATTCTTCTCAAATTCTTGATAAGGTAAGGAGCCTAAACAAAGTTACATTCTTTGATGTAACTGGAATTCTTCTGTTTGTTGTGTCATGGAAGGCTTTTGATTTAGGCTTGTATGATCATTATCGCTTTGTTGCGGAATGGGTAGGGATTATTGATGCGGCAATGGCTATAGCTTTAATGCTTAAGGTATTTGATAACGCCCCTCATAGCCGTTATATTGATTATACGTCCAAAATAAGTTTTGAAATATATCTTATCCACCATATTGTAGCTTTTGGAAGATTCTCTGTGCTGCATATTTTGTCAAATCCGTTGTTGGCTCTATTGTTTTTACTTACATTTTCTTATTTTGGGGGCTTTATTCTGAATATTATTAGTGAAAAGTTCAGGGCTGCTATAACATGCTGACTATTCTCATTAACGCTTACGCTTGTGGTCCAGGTAGAGGGTCAGAGCCAGGGATGGCTTGGAACTGGTGCCTGAATCTTGCACGGTATTGTAATTTGTATATCATTACAGAAGGCGAGTTTCGTGAAGATATAGATCGTGTGCTTCCTTCTCTGAAACAAGGCGCAAATATGCACTTTTATTTCCTGCCTGTGAGTGATAAAATAAGGAATATGTGTTGGAACCAAGGTGATTGGCGCTTCTATTATTATTATTCAAAATGGCAGAAGAGGGCACTTAAGCAAGCTCAAGAGATTATAAAAACGACTCATATTGATGTAATACATCAGTTGAATATGATTGGTTTCCGCGAGCCTGGCCGATTATGGAAAATAGATGGTATCCCATTAGTGTGGGGGCCGACGAATGCAAAAGAAGCTTTCCCCATGGCCTATCTCAAAGGAGCAAGTACAAAGAGTAAAATATTTATCTACACAAAAAACGCCCTTACTCGCTTCCAACTTATATGCAGTCCTAATGTACACAAGATGGCTAAAAGGGCTCAGACGATTGTTGCAGCTTCAAGTGATAGTGCTGCCTCCATTTGTAAATTTCTACATAGGAACCCAGTAGTAATTAATGAATCGGGGTGTGAATTTGTTGAGAATAGCGTCGCTATTCAGCCAAATAACGGTACTCTCCAACTCCTTTGGGTGGGACGCTACATATTCACCAAACAATTAACTTTAGCTCTTGAATCCCTAGCAAAGATAACAGCAGATGTACGTTTGCATATTGTGGGTGGATTAATAGAAGAAGAAAAGCCCTTTAAAGTTCTTGCTCATCAACTGGGAATTGAAGATTTGTGTATTTGGCACGAAAGAATTTCCCATTCAGAGGTTCAGACGCTTATGAGACAGTGCGATTTGTTCTTTTTTACAAGTGTTGCTGAAGGCACTCCGCATGTTGTTTTGGAATCTATTGCCAATAATTTGCCTGTCTTGTGTTTTGATACTTGCGGTCATGGTGATTGTGTGGATGATACTGTTGGCATCAAGATACCTTTGACAAATCCTCAGCAAAGTATAAAAGATTTTGCAGAGAAGATAGACTATCTCTATTATCATCGAGAGGAACTTCAACGTATGTCGGAGGGATGTGCAGTTAAGCAAAAAGCATTAAGCTGGGAGTCAAAAGCCCTACAGATGTTAGACATTTACCAAAAAGCTATTTCTTCATATAATAATGAGAAAAATTAGCCTTAAGCAAATTAGATTGCTACTTAGTCAAGAAGAACTCCGATACCTTCCCTCCGGTAAACTCCTCATCAACACAATTAATGCGCACTCCTATAATGTGGCGCGTCAGGATGAGGCGTTTGCCGAGGCGCTGACGAAGTGCGATGTGCTGGCTCCCGATGGTGCAAGCATCGTGAAAGCCTGCCGATGGATTAATGCCCTGTCGCGCCCTACGGAGCGCTGTGCCGGTTGGGACTTGTTTGAGATTGAGATGCAGCGCCTTCAGCAAGAGGCTGAGGCCTGCGGGCGGAAAAAGGTGATGTTCGTGGGTTCTTCGGAGAAGGTGCTGGGGCTTATACGGGAGCGGGCGACACAGGACTATCCCGATTTGGAGGTTGTCACGCTCTCGCCGCCTTATGTGAAGGATTTCAGCGAGGAGCAGAGCCGCGAGATGATTGAGACTATCAATGCGGCAGACCCCGACCTTCTCTGGATAGGTATGACGGCTCCTAAACAGGAGAAATGGACCTATCAACATTGGAATGAACTGAACATACATTGCCATTGCGGCTGTATCGGCGCGGTGTTTGACTTCTACGCCGGCACGGTAAAGCGCGCCCCGCTCTGGTGGCAACGCCACGGCCTGGAATGGCTCTACCGACTGATAAGTGAGCCCCGCCGTATGTGGCGACGCTATCTGATAGGAAACACGAAGTTCCTCTGGTATATGCTGGGGGAGAAATTCTCTCGCTAATGACACTTCCCAACGACCCTTATATACTGATGAGCCAGATGAATATGCTGCTGCGCGACCGCTATGACTCGCTGGCGGAGTTGTGTGCATCAGAAGACATTGATGAGAACGATCTTTGCCGCCGCCTGGCTGATGCTGGATTTGAGTATGATGGAAAATATAACAAGTTTTGGTAAGACGGACACACTGTTTCTGCATCTGTTGCGCTGTGGCGTGACGGGTGAAGAACCGTGCGCTGACCTGTTCCCTATCAGTGAAGAGGAATGGTCGGCCGTATGGCAGACGGCGCAGCAGCAAGCCGTGTCGGCCGTGGTGTTCAGTGCAGTACGGCGTTTGTCGCAGGAACTGCGTCCTGACCGCCAGAAGGTTTTCTTGCCGTGGTTGTCGGAAACATCCGATATAACGATGACCAACGAAAGGCTCTTCCAGACTTGCCAGAATATATGCCAGCGTTTTAGGAAGGCTGGTTTCCACGCCTGCATCCTGAAAGGACAAGGTGTGGCGCAACTCTACCCCGACCCCTTGCTGCGCCAGTCGGGCGACATTGACGTGTGGCTCTGGCCTGTAGCCGTGGCACTGGGTACAACGGCTTCGCTGAGATGTCGCCGCAAGCTGATTATGAATTATGTGCGGCGGGTGTGCCCGCAGGTACGGCCTGTTTATCATCATGTGGATTTTAATGTATTGAAGCATACGGATATGGAGTTGCATTTTACGCCGACCTGGATGAACTTCCCCTTGCGCAACCGCTGGCTCCAACGTTGGTTTGAGCGGCAGGCCGCACGTCAGTTCCAGGAGGTGGAGGATGGCTTCTGCGCTCCTACGGCGGCCTTCAATGCCGTCTATCTGTTGCTGCACATCTACCGGCACCTGTTTGCTGAGGGCATAGGCCTCAGGCAACTGACGGATTATTTTCAACTGCTCCAGTCGTGGCACCCCTCTCCACAGGAGGTGGCCGATGTGAACGCAACCCTACGGAAGTTGGGCGTAAGCCGCTTTGCGGGTGCACTGATGTATGTGATGGAGCGCGTGTTCGGGCTGGAAAAATCCGCGATGCTGTGTGTGCCGCGTGAGGAGGAAGGGATGCAGCTACTTGACGAGGTGATGTTGGCTGGCAATTTCGGGCATAGCGACACACGCTTTACCCACTACGCTGACGGCACCCTGGGTGCATTCCTCACCCGCACCCGCCGCAACCTGCGCTTCCTCTACTATTATCCCTCGGAGGTACTGTGGTCACCCGTGTGGAAGCTGACCCACTGGCTGCGAATGAAGTTTTACTGACGACCCTTGCATAAAAGAACCTTAACCCCCTTGACGGGCATCTCCTTAACCATTCTGCTATGATACAACAACAGAACTCCAGCGACCGCCTTGTGCGCTTCATCGTATTGCTTGGCGAGATAGTGCTCATAGCCTTGATGATGGCGGCACTCTACGCCGTATATTGGCATCAGATGGGCGGTTTCCCGCCTCATTTCAAGCGTCTGGTCGTGCTGATGTGCCTTTGCTACGGCATCTGCCAGCTCTATGTGGGCGTGGTGGTACACGAACGCTTCGTAACGGGTGATCAAATTCTGCATCGCTATCTTATGACGTTCCTTACCTATATGCTACTTAGCCTTACGGTACTGTGGGTGTTCCGCTGGCCGCTGTTTACCGTGCATTTCATGGTGCCGCTCTATGCCGGTAGTTTTGTGGTTGTGCTGTTCTTCCGCTTTGTGACGCGCCGGATTGTGCGCCTCTATCGTAGCAGGGGGCGCAACACCAACTACGCCGTGTTCGTGGGGCCGCTGGCTCCTATTCAGACTCTTGTCCGTAAGATGGTGGCCGACCGCTCTACAGGCTACACGGTGAAGGGCTATTTTGCGGATTCTGCCGATGCCTCCGCCGAAGAATTGGGCTTGGAATGGCTTGGCGTGCCTGGTGAGTTTGCCAAAACGATGGGCGAGCGAGGTATAACGTCTAATTACGTCTATTGCACTCTTACGGCAGACCATCGCGATGAAATCCAGAGCATTATTCGCTATTGCGAAGCTCAGATGATTCGTTACTGTAGCATCCCCACGGCCTTCAACTACATGAAGCACAATATGTCCATAGAACTGATTGACAACATCCCTGTGCTGTCATTCCACAATGAGCCGCTGGAGTCCACGGGCAACCGCCTCCTGAAGCGCGGTTTCGACATCGTGTTCTCGTGCCTTGTCTTGGTGATCGTCTTTCCCGTGGTATATCTCATTTTTGGTACGTGGATTAAGCTCAGTAGTCCCGGCCCCATATTCTTCAAGCAGAAGCGCAGCGGGCTGGGGGGTAAGGAGTTCTGGTGCTACAAGTTCCGTTCCATGCGTCAGAGCGCTGACGCTGACACCAAGCAGGCCACACGCGACGACCCCCGCAAGACGCGTGTTGGAGAGTTGATGCGCAAGACCAGCATCGACGAACTTCCGCAGTTCATCAACGTGCTGCGTGGCGATATGTCGGTAGTAGGCCCGCGCCCCCACATGCTGAAGCACACGGCGCAGTATTCCGAAATCATCAACTCCTATATGGTGCGCCATTTCGTGAAGCCCGGCATCACGGGCTATGCACAGGTTACGGGCTACCGAGGTGAAACCTCTGAGCTGTGGCAGATGGAGGGCCGTGTGGAGCGGGATATCTGGTACATTGAGCACTGGAGCATCTCCCTTGACCTTTTTATTATCTACAAAACTATAGCAAACGCCCTTTGTGGCGAGGACAAGGCTTATTAGGGGCGGTCCTGTCGAAATATCGAATAATCGAGAACTCAAAAAAGCAATGAAAAGATTCCTCCTCCTTGCTTTTGGGCTGTTGCTGGCCATGATGCTTCAGGCCGACAATATTCGTGTGATGACCTACAATGTCCGCCATTGTGAAGGTCTTGACGGCCATCTTGATATAGCCCGTACGGCGAGTGTCATAGAGAAGGCCGCCCCCGACTTCGTGGCCGTGCAGGAAATCGACAGTTGCACCGAGCGCACGGGCCGCGTTGACCAACTTCGCGAACTGGGCATTGCCACACTGATGCACCCCACCTTTGCCGCTGCCATCCCTTTGCAGGGTGGTGCCTACGGCGTGGGACTTCTCAGTCGTGAGCGTCCGATAAGTGTGCGTCGCATCCCCTTGCCCAATGACAGCGAGAGCCGTGTGCTCCTCGTCTGTGAGTTCCGCGAATGTGTCGTGGCTTGCACCCATCTCTCGCTGAATGAGGCTGACCATACCGCTTCTGCCGATGTCATTGAGCAGGAGGCGGCACGATGGCAGAAGCCTTTCATCATTATGGGTGATTGGAACAGCCGGCCCGACAGTCCTTTCATTGCCCGTATCAAGCAGCATTTCTCCCTCCTGAGCAACACGAAGTATGCCACCTTCCCCGCTGATGAGCCCAAAGAGTGCATCGACTATATCGCCGCCTATCGTCCGCAGGGACCGGCACAGGCTGTACGCGCTTCGTTCCGTGTACTGAAGGAGCCGCAGGCCTCCGACCACCGGCCGCTGCTTGCCAGTTTGAAACTCAAAGTGCCGGCAGCCCGTCTCATGACGAAGAAGCCCTATCTCCAAGATCCGCGTCCTGATGCCATGACCGTCATGTTCCAGACCAACGCCGTGTGTCACGCCTGGGTGGAGTATGGCACGGACTCCCTCAACACACAGCGTGCCCGCACTATGATTGACGGTCAGGAGGTGTGCTACGACATCGAGAACGCCATTCATCTCACGGGCCTCACGTCGGGTCAGCGCTATTACTACCGTGTGTGCCTCGTGGGCCTTACCCACAAGGAGTCATACAACACGTGTTTTGGCGACACGCTCTGCACACCTTGCTATTCCTTCCGCACTCCCGATCCCGCCGCTTCCGACTTCACGGCTGTTATCTTCAACGACTTGCATGAGAACGACCATGTGTATAAGGCTTTGCTGAAACAGCTGGACGGCGTCAGTCCCGACTTCGTGGTCTTTAACGGTGACTGCCTTCCCGAGCCCAGCGACCGCGAACATGCCATCGAGATGATTCATAACCTTGCCGACCCCATCAACGGTGCCGAGGTGCCTGTCATCTTTGTCCGCGGCAACCACGAAATACGCAATTTCTACTCCGCTGGTATGCACAGTCTCATCGGCTATCGCGATGACAAGACCTATGGTGCCTTCACCTGGGCTGACACGCGCTTCGTCATCCTCGACCTTGGCGAGGACAAACCCGATGACACCCCTGTCTATGCCGGCCTCAACGACTTCACTTCACTGCGCTCCAATCAGAAGATATTCCTTCAGGAGGAGTTTCGCAGCAAGGCCTTCCGCAAGGCAGGGCGTCGTGTACTCATCAGTCACATACCTATCTTCGTCAATGACGACAAGTATCAGCCTTGCGCCCAACTCTGGGAACCGTTGCTCGCCAAGCAACCTTTTGACATCTATCTGTGTGCTCATGTCCACAAGTTCAAGTTCTTCCCCGACGGCGTAGGTAATGCCTCTTTTCCCATTATGCGCGGCGGTGCTCCTCGCAATGGCGAAAGCGTCGTGGCCATTCTCTCCAAGAAAGGTAAGAACCTCCACCTCCGCGCCCTCTGCGATAACGGAACCACGCATCTTGACATAGATCTTTAAACCTCTTTATTCTTTGAAAAAAACAATTACTTCCTTTATAGGATTTTGGGGTCTGTGCGGCCTGTTGGCCGCACAGACTCTTTCGTTTCTCAACGCTCCTGACACCGTATGTTATTCCCGTGAGGTCACTCTTCTTCCCCGCGAAGTGCGGGCTGTGTGGCTCACTACCATCGGGGGGCTTGATTGGCCTGGCCGTCCTGCGCAGAATGCCGCGGGATGGCAGCGGCAGCGCAACGACCTCTGTAACCAGCTCGACCAGCTTAAGGCTGCAGGTATCAACACCGTCATTGTACAGACACGCATCCGTGGCACCGTGATTTACCCCTCTGCCCTGGAGCCTTTCGATGACTGCTTCACGGGTCAGCCCGACCGTCAGCCCGACTACGACCCGCTGGCTCTCTGCGTGGAGGAGTGTCATAAGCGCGGCTTGGAGTGTCATGCGTGGGTGGTGTGCTTTCCTGTGGGTAAGTTTGCGCAGCAGAAACGCTACGGCAAGCGGGCCATCAATGTGCGCCGCCCCGACCTTGTGAAGCGGGCCGCCGCTGAGTGGATTATGGACCCCGCCAAGCCCGCCACGGCCACCTATCTGGCCGACCTCTGTCGCGAAATCGTGGAGCACTACGCCGTGGATGGCATACAACTCGACTATATCCGCTATCCTGAACACGAGGTGGGCTTCCCCTGCCGGCTGTCGTTGGCCGAAAAGCAGGCCAATGTAACACGCTGTGTGCGGGCCGTCCACGATGCCGTGAAGAGCGTGCGTCCTTGGGTGAAGTTGTCGTGCTCGCCTGTAGGCAAGTATGCCGACCTTCCTCGCCAGAGTAGCAGGGGTTGGAATGCCCGCGATGCCGTGGCGCAGGATGCTGTGAAATGGCTGGGCGAGGGGCTTATGGATTGGTTGGCCCCGATGATGTACTTTCAGGGTCAGAACTTCTACCCCTTCGCCTGCGACTGGCAAGAGCGGTCCAATGGCCATCCCATCGTGCCGGGACTCGGCATCTACTTCCTTTCCGAAAAAGAGCGCGACTGGCCCCTCAGTGTCATCAGCGCGGAGATGGGCTTCCTCCGCCGTCAGGGCATGGGACACGCCTTTTTCCGCACGCGCTTCCTCCTTGACGACACCAAGGGCCTGCTACGCTTCACCGCTGCGCATAACAGGCAACCCGCACTCTGGCCCGCCATGACATGGGCAGACAGCATAGCCCCTCCTGCGCCTCGCAGCCAGATCCGCAGGGAAGGCTATACGCTCCACGTCAGTTGGCAGGCCGTGGCCGACGACCGCCCCGGTACACCTGTCCGCTACAATGTCTATCGCCTGCCCCGGCAGGAAGGGGCAGCCCCCGTGTTGCTGGCCCAGAACCTTGACCATACACAATTTTCCTATACACCAGCCCTGCCCAGCCTGCTGTACGACACCATCGTCGTTACCGCGCTGGATGCCTATGGTAACGAAAGCACCTACAACCCATGAAATTATCTAAACCATTTACCAAACACGAAGCCTTTGCATGGGCCTCCGCCCGCTGTTCCCGTTCTGAGCAATGCCGATCCGAGTTGGAGTATAAACTCATCGGACGTGGCCTTACCGCCTCGGAGGCCTCCAGCGTGTGCGACCGCCTGGAGGATGAGGACTTTCTGAGCGACGCCCGCTATGCCTGCGCCTTCGCCCACGACCAGCTTGTGCTGGCCAAATGGGGGCGCGTGAAGGTGGAGAAGGCCTTGCGCGAGAAGCACATCTCCGCCGGCGACATACGCGCTGCCCTGGAGAAGAACTTCGTTGAGGAGGACTACCTCAGCCGCCTCGCCAACTTGCTGAAAATAAAAATAAAGGAGTTTCCCGACACCTACGATCCCTTCGAGGTGGCCCAGCGCTTGCTGCGCTATGCCACAGCCAAGGGCTATGAATCCGAACTGGTGTTCCGCGTGATTCAGGACCTGGAGGTCTGAGCCGTGCGGCTCAGACCGCTTTCCCTCCTTGAGAAAAGAGCCGTCAGGCACTCGTTGCACATACTGCTTTCAGCGTGTAAACGAGTGCCTGACGGCTTTCTTGTGTCCTGCCTGTCTGCGCGGCCTATCGCAGGCAGTTGTCGAGGGCGGCCTTGATGGCGGCTTGGTCCATGTGCTGGCCGATGAACACGATTTTTTGCATTCGGTCGCCGTACTCCTCGTCCCAGTCGCGCTCGCGGAGCAAGGGGTTGTTTTCCAGCAGGGCGTGGAGTTCCTCGGGAGGCATTGTGGCGTACCACTGCCCTGCATCGCGCAGGTTCACCTGCCGTCCGGCTTGCTCGAATACATAGCAGATGTCTGGCTCGTCGTGGAACCAGCACATTCCCTTGGCTCGAATTACGCCTTTCGGCCAGTGGCGGGCTACGAACTCATCGAACAGGCTGATGTTGAACGGCCTGCGTGCGAAATACACGAAGGTGGAGATGCCGTATTCCTCGGTGTGGCTGTGGCCCTCGCCGTGGCAATGGTGGCAGTGGCAGCCCGGGCCATGATGGTGGTGGTGCTCTTCCTCGTGGTGGTGATGTTCTTCCTCGTGGTGGTGGTGCTCTTCCTCGTGGTGGTGATGCTCTTCTTCGTGGTGGTGGTGCTCTTCCTCGTCATTTTCGGCTACGTGCCCTTCTATCTCCTTTATCCATGTGGCTGAGGTGGCTACGCCGTCGAAGTCGAAGAGGCGGGTGTTGAGCAGGAGGGTGAGGTCGATGTCGCAGTAGTCGCAGGGAATGATTTCGGCCTTGGGCTGGAGGGCACGCAGCACTTCTTCGGTGCGGCCCAGCTCCTCGGGCGACACTTCGGAGGCTTTGTTGAGCAGCACCTTGTTGCAGAATTCGATTTGCTCCACTACGAGTTTCTCGATGTCGTCCTCGTCCATCGGGCGGGTGAAGTCGAGTCCGCCCCGGAACTCGTCTTTCAGGCGGAGGGCATCTACGACGGTGGCGATGCAGTCGAGGCGTGGCACGCCGTGCTGTATGAATTCCTCGCCCATGGTGGGGATGCTGCAGATGGTCTGGGCGATGGGGGCGGGCTCACAGATGCCGCTGGCTTCGATAACGATGTAGTCGAACCGCTGCATGGCCATGATGTCGCAGAGTTGCTTTACGAGGTCCAGTTTCAGGGAGCAGCAGATGCAGCCGTTCTGGAGGGCCACGAGGCTGTCGTCGGCTTGTCCCACGATGCCGCCCTGTGCGATGAGCTCGGCATCAATGTTTACCTCGCCTATGTCATTGACGATGACGGCAAAGCGTATGCCGCGCTCGTTCTGGAGGATGCGGTTCAGCAGGGTGGTTTTTCCGCTGCCCAGGTAGCCGGTGAGCAGCAGGACGGGTATTTCGGGGATGGTTTTCATTGTGACAGGAGTTGTTGGGCCACTTCGCAGAGTTCCCGGTACCAGTCGGGTCCGAAGCGGCGTATGAGAGGTTGTTTGAGGAAGCGGTAGAGGGGGAGGCTGAGGCGGCGGCCTTGCTCCACGGCGGGTTTGCAGATGGCCCAGCGGTGGTAGTTGAGGCAGGTGAGGCCGCCTATTTGCTTCTCGCGCAGGGGATAGAGGGCGCAGGATATGGGTTTGCCGTCTTCCACGAGGCAGAGGGTGGCTTCGCACCCGTTCAGGCAGCCCTGATGGGCAAACACGCAGTCGCGCCCGTCCACAATGCTGGTGACGAGGTCGCCTTCGCGGTCGGTGTAGGCTACGCCGTGGGCGTTTACCTCGGCCTTGGCTCCCGCCGTCATGTGGGGCCAGATGTCATCGAGGCGACTCTCCAAATCCGCGATTTCATCGAGAGAAACGGGTGCGCCGGCATCGCCTTCCACGCAGCAGGCTCCGTGGCACGCGGCAAGGTCGCAGCAGAACATTTCGGTGAGAATGTCGCTGGAGAGCAGGACTTCGCCCACTTGCAGGATGGGGGGGATGGTCATGGCCTAACGGTTGGGCTCGCGCAGCCAGTCCATCGTCTTCCAGTCCTTGGGGTAGGACTTTGTGCCGAACACGACGTCATCGTCGAACAGGGCTTTCCCGACTTTGGTGAGTATGGTTTTCTGCGTGGGATAGTTGGAGGTGTTGTAGGGGGTCAGGTTGTAGATGAGCAGTCCGCCGTACTTGCCTTTGCGCACGGAGGCCATGGTGTTGGTTACGTCCATGCCGTTGTTATTGTTGTTGAGCGTGATGGAGTTGATGCCCTCATGCTCTTTGGTAAGTCCCGGGTAGGAGGTGGCGGGAATGGTCGGGACGTTGTAGTTGGCCAGCACGTAGTCCACATACTCGCCCGGCTTGTGCCCGTCCACGGCCACGAGGCTCGTGATGCCGCCCCAGCGATATACCACCGTCCAGCGGTCGGGGCCGATGGCCTGTTTGATTTCATAGATGAGGCGTGAGGCTGCACTGTAGGAGTTCTGCACGAACCCATCCTTGGTTTTGTAGTAGTTGGCACCGTAGTCGGAGTATTCGTCGTCGAAGAACACGCCGTCGAGGTCGTACTTGTCGCAAGTGTCGGCCAGGGCCTGGGCAAACTTGCGGGCACGCTCGGGGCCGAGGTTGCAGATGCCGGAGCCGTCGTGGTTGCCCAGAATGGAGAGGAGCACCTTTATGCCTTTCTCCTTCAGGGGTTTGATGTACTTGTCGGCGTGGAGGAGGATGGGCTGTACGTTCTCGTTGTTGTGGAGATAGACGACGTCTTCCGCCTGGCTATAGTTGATGTTGGAGGAAAAGAGGACTACGGCATCGAACAGGTACTTGCCCGACTTCTTCAGCGTATAGTTGAGCGTTACGAGGGGGCTGACGTTGTTCACTTCAAGGCAGTTGAACACCACGGGGGCGGGCTGGCCGTCGGCATACTTCTGCACCAAATTCGCGGATTCATCGGAGAAATCTACACTGGTGATGTCGCTCACGGTGAAGGTGGAGGTGGTGTTGTTGGCCTTGGTTACCTTCAGGCTCTGGCCGTTGTTGGTGAAAGTAATCTGCTTCACGTTGCCCGTTTCAAACGAGGCCTGGTTGCCGTAATTGACGTTGAAGCTCTGAGCCTGTGCAGGAGCCGTGCCTGCCAGTGCGAGGAGAGCAAGGATGGCGTTGGAAATGAGGTGTTTCATAGGGGGTATGGTTTTGAGGTTTATGGTTGCGGGAGGATGGCCTTACCACACGATGGGCTGCAGGCCGTGCCGGCAGAGGTAGTCGTTGGCCAGGGTGAAGTGGTGCTGCCCGAAGAATCCACGGTAGGCCGAGAGGGGAGAGGGATGGGCCGAATGGAGCACGAGGTGGCGGTTTCTGTCGATGAAATCGCCCTTTTTCTGCGCATAGCTGCCCCAGAGTATGAACACGAGGTGCTCCCGTTCTTCGGCCAAGCGGCGCACGGCGGCATCGGTCAGCTGTTCCCAGCCGTGGCCTGCATGGGAGGCGGCCTGATGAGCCCTCACGGTGAGCGTGCTGTTCAGCAGGAGTACGCCTTGTGCGGGCCAGGTGGCCAGCGGATGGGCGGGCCGGCCCAGGTCGGCCTGGATTTCCTTATATATATTGAGGAGTGAGGGCGGGTAGGGCTGGCCTTCGGGCACTGAGAAGCAGAGGCCTTCGGCCTGTCCGGGCTCGTGGTAGGGGTCTTGGCCGAGTATGACCACCTTGACTTGCTCGAAGGGGCAGCAGTCGAAGGCTCGGAATATCTGTCCGGCGGGCGGGTAGCAGGGGCCTGCGGCGTATTCGGCCTTGACGAACTGCGTCAGGGCCTGGAAGTAGGGCGCATCGAACTCGCCTTGGAGCCGCGCCTTCCAGCTTGCTTCTATTTTTACGTCCATTGTAGTGGGGTGTTTTCTATCCCGCCGATAGTTTTTTCTGTCGGCGGACTTGTCGGCACTGTCCCGCCGCCGGTTTTTCCTCGCCTTGGGGGGCGGCTTACTCCAGGTAGGTGTAGCCGTACAGGCCTGCGCGGTAGTTGGAAATGAACTCCTTGCCCTCTTCGTGGGTGATGCGGCCTTCCTTCACGGCCTTGCTGACCCATGATTCGAGGCGGCGGACCAGTTGCTTGGGGTCGTACTGCACGTATTCCAGCACGTCGGCCACCGTCTCGCCGTCTATGGTCTTGTCGATGGTGTAGCCCTGCGCATCGACGGAGATGTGCACGGCGTTGGTGTCGCCGAAGAGGTTGTGGAGATTACCCAGGATTTCCTGATAGGCACCCACGAGGAACACGCCGATGTAGTAGTGCTGGCCCTGCTTGACCCCATGCAGCGGAATGTAGTTGGTCTGCTGCGTGCCCGTAACGTAGTTCACGATTTTGCCGTCCGAGTCGCAGGTGATGTCTTGCAGGCTGGCCGAGCGCGTGGGCTTCTCGTCGAGGCGGCTGATGGGCATGACGGGAAACAGCTGGTCGATGCCCCACGAATCGGGCAGCGACTGGAAGAGCGAGAAGTTGCAGAAGTACTTTTCAGCCATGCGCTTGTCGAGTGAGCGCAGTTCGTCGGGGACGTGTTTCTGGTGGTGGCAGAGTTCGGCGATTTCGCGGGAGAGGCTCCAGTAGATGCTTTCAATCTGGGCGCGGGTCTTGAGGTCGATGATGCCGTGGCGGAAGAGGTCGAGTGCCTCCTCGCGGATGTCCTGCGCATCGTGCCAGTCCTCCAGCATGGAGCGGGTGGAGAGTTTGTCCCAGATGTCGGTGAGGTCGCGCACCAGCTGGTGGTCGTCGGCGGAGGCTTCGAAGTCTTCGCGCATGTGGGGCACGTCCACCGTTTCCAGCACGTCGAGAATGAGCACCGAGTGGTGGGCCGTCAGCGAGCGCCCGCCCTCGGTGATGATGTTGGGGTGGGGGATGCCGTTCTTGTTGCTGGCATCCACGAAGGTATAGACGCAGTCGTTCACGTACTCCTGTATGCTGTAGTTCACGCTGGATTCGCTGTTGCTGGAGCGCGTGCCGTCGTAGTCCACGCCGAGGCCGCCGCCGCAGTCCACGAACTTGATGTCGTAGCCCAGCGCATGGAGCTGCACATAGAACTGTGCGGCCTCGCGGAGGGCCGTGGATATGCGCCGAATCTTGGTGATTTGCGAGCCGATGTGGAAGTGTATAAGCTTGAGGCAGTCGTGCATACCGTACTCCTTGAGCCGGTCGAGGGCTTGGAGGAGTTCGCTGCTGTTGAGGCCGAACTTACTGGCATCGCCGCCGCTCTCCTCCCACTTTCCCGCTCCCGAGCTGGCCAGCTTGATGCGTATGCCGAGGTTGGGGCACACCCCGAGTTTCTCGGCGGTGCGGGCGATGATGTCCAGCTCCGGCAGTTTCTCGATGACGAGGAACACGCGCTTGCCCATCTTCTGTGCGAGCAATGCCAGCTCAATGTAGTTCTGGTCCTTGTGGCCGTTGCAGATGATAAGGCTGTCGGAATCCATGTTAGTGGCCAGCACGGCGTGCAGTTCAGGCTTGGAGCCGGCCTCCAGGCCGAGGTTGTGGCGTTTGCCGTGTGAGATGATTTCCTCCACCACGGGGCGCATCTGATTGACCTTTATGGGATAGATGATGAAGTGCTCGGCCTGGAAATCGTACTCCTTCTCGGCTTTCTCGAAGCACTCCGCCGTCTTTTCGATGCGGTTGTCCAGTATGTCGGGGAAGCGGAGGAGCACGGGCGCGGTGATGTCGCGTGCGGTGAGTTCATCGACCACTTCTTTCAAATCCACTTGCACGGAATCTTTTCGGGGGCTGACATACACGTTGCCCGCCGCGTTTATTCCGAAGTAATTGACTCCCCAACCCTTGATGTTGTAGAGTTCCTCGGAGTCTTCAATTCGCCATTTTCTCATTTGCAGGATAATAAAAAGCCGAGTGGCCCCGCTGCGGGGCACTCGGGGAATGGGTGTTACAGATTAAGGGTGTGGCGGATGCTCGTTACAAGGTGCTGCACCTTGCACTCCTCATCCAGCACGTCGATACATACGGTATGCCGGGCCTGGCTGTAGAAAGGCTCACGTTCGGCCAGCTGGGCAGTTACGAAGGCCTGCAGTTCTTCGGGCGACTTGCCCGTGAGAAGGGGCCTCTCGCCGCGTGAGAGGCGGATATGCTCAATCAGCGTCTCGGGGGTTGCCTTCAGATAGACGGTGGTGCCCACCTGATTCATGTACTCCATGTTTCCTGAGTGGCAGGGCGTACCTCCGCCGCAACTGAGTACGATGTCTTCAAACTCAGCCGCTTCGCGCAGCATGTTGGCCTCACGGCGTCGGAACACCTCCTCTCCCTCTTCGGCGAACATGGCGGCCACGCGCTTGCGGAAGCGCTCCTCGATGTACCAGTCCAGGTCGTAGAAGCGCAGTCCCAGGGCTTTGGCCAGCGGACGCCCCACCGTGGTTTTGCCTGAGCACATATAGCCCAGCAGGATTATACTTTTCATTGCAGCACTGAAGTTCCCCTTCTTATCTTTGCTTCTTTAACTTTTAGCGCCGCCTCCACGGGAGCGGGAAGTGGGCTTGGGGGCTTCCTTGATTATGGCCATGCATTCCTCCAGAGTCAGCTCGGCGGCACGCTGGGCCTGCGCTTTTGGAAGCTTGTAGTTCTTGCCTTTGTAGGACAGGTAGGGGCCGAAGCGTCCGGAGCGCACTTCCATGTCGGGATCTTCGGCAAATTGCTTGAGGTGGCTGGCCTTTTCGGCCTCACTGGCTGCTTTGAGGAGGGAAGCGGCACGCATGATGTCGATTTCCAGCGGGTTGTCGTCCTTGCCCAGGCTGACGCACCGCCCTCCGTGCTGGACGTAGGGCCCATACCGCCCGCTGGCCACGCGGACGGGTGTACCGTTGATGGTGCCCAACTGCCGGGGCAGCTTAAACAGTTCGAGGGCTTCCTCCAGCGTGATGGTTTCAATGCGTTGGTCGCTCTTGAGGCTGGCGAAGCGAGGCTTGCTCTGTCCATCCGTCGTGCTGCCAATCTGCACCAGAGGCCCGAAGCGTCCTATTTTCGCACTTACCGGTTCGCCGGAGAGGGGGTCGGTGCCCAGCAGGCGTTCGCCTACCCGCCGTTCGGAGCGCACTTGCATGGCGTCCTCCACAGCGGAGTTGAAGCCGCCGTAGAACTCGCGGATGAGCCCCGTCCATTCTTTCTTTCCTTCGGCCACGGTGTCGAAGTCCCTTTCCACGTTGGCCGTGAAGTTATAGTCCATAATCGTGGGGAAGCACTGCTCCAGAAAGTCGGTAACTACCACGCCCACGTCGGTGGGAGACAGTTTGCTCTTCTCCGCTCCAATAACCTTAGACACCACTTCCACGTCAATCCGTCCGTCGGGCTTCAACGTGAGCATCCTGTGGGGGCGCTCCTCGCCCGGCTTGTCGCCACGCTGCACGTATTCGCGCTGCTGGATTGTGCTGATGATGGGGGCGTAGGTGGAAGGCCGTCCGATTCCCAATTCGTCCAGTTTGTGGACGAGGGTCATTTCGTTGTAGCGGGGCGGGGCAAGCGAATAGCGCTGCTGAGCCACGATGGCCGAGGCCTGCACGGCGGTGCCGGGGCTGCAAAAGTTTTCTCCTTTGGGGGACGCGGGGAGGCTGTAGGGAGCGGCATCGTCCGCTGTATCGTCGGCACGGGTATCTCCGTAGAGCTTCAGGAAGCCGTCGAACAGCACCTCCTCGCCCGTGGTGGAGAACTGCTCTTCACGTCCGTCCATACTGATGGTCACGGTGGTGCGCTCAATCTGTGCGTCGGCCATCTGGCAAGCCATCGTCCGCCGCCAGATGAGTTGGTAGAGGCGTTGCTCCTGTGGCGTTCCCTCAATGGTGCGGCGCTCCATATAGGTGGGGTGAATGGCCTCGTGAGCCTCTTGTGCGCCCTTGCTGTGGGTCTGGTATGTGCGCCGCTTGAGGTAGGCCTCGCCCATGCTTTCCCGGATGGCCTTGGCCGTGGCATCCAGACAGAGGGTGCTCAGGTTCATGGAGTCAGTACGCATGTAGGTGATGAGGCCGTTCTCGTAGAGGCTCTGAGCTAAGCGCATGGTCAGAGCCACGGGAAAGTTCAGCCGTCGTCCGGCTTCCTGCTGCAGCGTGCTGGTGGTGAAGGGAGCGGCAGGGCTGCGGCGAGCAGGTTCCCTCTGCACCTCGGCCACGTGGAATGAGGCTGTGCGGCACGCCGCCAGAAACTCCCGTGCCTCATCCTCCGTAGCGAATGTGCGCGACAGGTGGCAGGGCAGCTTCCGGCCGTCAGGCAGGGTGAACTCGGCTGAGATGCGATAGGAGGCTACCTGCTGAAACCGCTGAATCTCCCTCTCGCGCTCCACGATGAGCTTTACGGCCACGCTCTGTACGCGTCCGGCTGAGAGGCCGAGGCGCACTTTTTTCCAGAGCACGGGGCTCAGGCGGAAGCCCACCAGGCGGTCCAGCACGCGGCGGGCCTGTTGGGCGTTCACCAGGTTGAGGTCGATGGTGCGTGGGGCGGCGATGGCTTCGCGGATGGCTGTTGGCGTGATTTCGTGGAACACGATGCGTCGGGCCTCCTTGGGGTCCAATTTCAGCACCTCGGCCAGGTGCCAGGCAATAGCCTCGCCCTCGCGGTCGTCATCGGAGGCCAGCCATACGGTGGCAGCGCCTTTGGCTGCCGTGCGCAGCTCGCTCACGATGTGCCGCTTGTCGGCAGGGATTTCATATTCGGGAGAAAAGGAGCCCAAATCGACACCGAAGTTCCTTTTGCGCAGGTCGCGGATATGCCCGAAGGTGGACACTACTTTGAAGTCCGGCCCCAGAAACTTCTCGATGGTCTTCGATTTCGTGGGACTCTCCACGATAATCAGGTTTTTCGTAGCCATGGAAATTAGGAGTGAAAATTGAATTTAGGCGCAAAATTACAACATTTTTCCGAAACGACACATTATTTTATATAAGAAAATTTTCGTGGCCATCGGATTTGTACTTTGTACAAAGGCTTTTGCCGTCTGTGGGGCAGTTCTGTGAAACGCTGCCTGCCGTTGGCACTTTGCACGGTATGGGCTGCCGGCCTACTTGCCGCCGATGAGGCGATACACGCCGCCCGGCAAGATGCTGACAAGCCCTTGCATTTCAAGGTCGGTGAGGATGGCGCTCACGGCGAAGGCGGGCTGCCCCGTCTGGCCGGCGATTTGGTCGGCTGTCAGGCCGTCGGTGCCGCGCAGCAGGCTGATGAGGGGTTGGGCCTCGGGGCTGATGTCGGTTTCGGGCGGGAAGAGCGCTTGCTCCGTAGCTTGCGGGGCGGCGTGCGGTGTCCAGCCCATGCGTTTCAGCAGGTCGGCCACGCTTGTGAAGGCGGCGGCTCGTCCTTCGGCAATGGCAAGGTTGCATCCGGCTGAGGTGCCGTCGGTCAGCCGGCCGGGACAGGCCAGCACGGGGCGGTGGCAGTCGATGGCCCGCTGTAGGGTGATGAGGCTGCCGCCCTTGCTGCCGCTTTCCACCACGATGGTGCAGTCGGCCATGGCGGCCACGATGCGGTTGCGGTGGACGAAGTTATAGCGTTCGGGCATGGTGCCGGTCGGGTATTCGGTCAGGAGGCCGCCCTGGCGGGTCATTTCGGCGGCGGTGGCCTTGTGTGCGTAGGGGTAGATGCGGTCGATGCCGTGGGCCAGCACGCCTATGGTCTGCAGGCCGGATTTCAGGGCTCCTCGGTGGGCGTGTATGTCGATGCCGTAGGCCAGTCCGCTCACTATGAGGGTGTCGGGCAACTGACAGGCGAGTTCGGTGGTGATGAGCTGGCAGAGGTCTTTGCCGTAGGGCGATATGTGGCGCGTGCCCACTATGGCTACGATGTGGCGGGCGTTGAGGCTGGCCTGTCCCCTGTAGAAGAGCACGAGGGGCGCGTCGGGACACGCTTTCAGCCGCTCGGGGTAGGCTTCGTCGCCGTAGCAGATGACTTGCACGGCGTGCTCGTGGCAGAAGGCCATCTCGCGGTCCATCCGGATGGTCTGATCCTTGTGTTTCTCCCACTGCAAGAGGGCACGCCGGTGCAGGTGGGGCGGCAGGGCGGCAAGGTCGCGTTCGCTTTTCAGGTAGAGGAAGAGGGCGTCGTTCATGGTGTAGTGGTCGTTGGAGTGCGTGAGGCGAGAAATTGGGTGCCGAAGCGGCAGCGCAGGCAGTCCTTGCGGTCGCAGTAGCGGGTGCGGAGTTGGATGAGGGCCTGCGAGTCGGCGGCGTTGTCCACCGCGAGGCCGGCTTTTTCCCACGAGCGCGTGATGTGGTTGCGCTCTGCCTTCAGGCTTTCCAGCAGGGCGAAGGCTCGGTCGCACTGGCGGTCGTCGGCGTGGCTTTGCCCGTGGGCGAAGAGGGTGGGGGAGGCGGCGTTTATCAGCAGCAGGTCGAGGCTGGCGGCTTGGAGTTGGGGCAGGGCGGCGTGGAAGATTTGGCGGATGGCCTGCGGGCTGTCGGCTTCCAGCAGGGAGGAGAGCGTGAGTTGCCCTTCGTGGAAGGCTCGGGCGAGTTGGATCAGGCGCACGTGGGGGAAGTTCTGCGGGCGGAGGCGCAGGTAGCGCCACTGGCTGCCGTCGATGGGCTTGAGGCCGAACTTGCTGCGCAGGAAGTGCCACTCGCGTTCCCATGCGGCGGTTTCGGCGGGCGTGGCCCACTTTTCGCGCTGCTCGGGGGCGAATCTGTCCAGCAGACCTGCCGTGCCGAGGAAATAGGCCCCTACCTGCTCCGGATGGTCGCGGTGCTTGCCCACACTGCCCAGGTCGATGGTTGCGGCCCACTGCTCAAAGGTGTCGCTGTTCACGCCGAAGCCCATGGCGCGGGCCAGGGTAATGAAGAAGGTCTGCTCCCAGTGGCCGCCTGTCAGGCCGAGCCTGTGGCTGATGCGCCGGGTCTTCTGCTCCAGCCGTTCCACGGTGAGTGCGCTCAGCCATGCCCTTACTTCTATGGGGGCGAGCGTGGGGATGATGCGGTGGCAGGGCGGATAGGCTTCCTCGGCCATGAGGCTGTCGAAGCGGGCTTCCGCGTCGGGCGGCACGGACAGGACGAGTTGGGGAAGCGTCCGCCCCGAGGGGAGTGCGATTTCGGCATCGGCTTCGGCCACTGCGTGCAGGATGACGTTGGCATAGGCGGCGTCGAGCTGGTGTCCGTGGAGCTGCCAGTCGGAGGCTCTGACGTGTACCTCCACATTGCCCACCCAGAGCTCCCCGCCTATTTTCAGTTTGGCGTTGAAGAAATCGGGGCCGGCATCGTGGTTCCACAGGCCGGGGTCGAGTATTTCCACGGCGGCGCCCTGTGTGGTCCGTAGCGGTGCAGGGGGCAGGAGGCGGTGCTTCCAAACGTATTGGAGGAACTGTTCTTTCATTGGGGGGCGGAATTGGGGGTGGTATGGCCTACTGCAAGGTGCAGTAGTCTTTTGAGCACACAAAGTTACGCTTTTGTGCTGAATTTGCCAAGGCAGACAGGGGGAAAGCTTGGCCGTCCGCGTTTTTTTTGTTACTTTTGTCCGTGAAATGAAGACTTTTGAAGAACTTGGCCTCGCCGCCCCGTTGCTGCGTGCCGTAGAGGAGCTGGGATTTGTGGCTCCCATGCCCGTGCAGGAGGCTGTGATACCTGTATTGCTCAGTGAGCAGCGTGACATCATCGCCCTGGCGCAGACCGGCACAGGCAAGACGGCTACCTTCGGCCTGCCTCTGCTGCAAAAAATCGTGGGGCTGGCCCCCGCTGACCCTGAGGTGGTTACCGCTCCCCTGCCGGGCGATGAAACTATCGGCGGGATAGATGAAACTGTCGGCGGGATAGATGAAACTGTCGGCGGACTTGTTGAAACTGTCGGCGACCAGGAAAGAAAGCAAGGCTTGCCGCACCTGCGGCCCGGCGACCGGGAAACAGGCAGTTCGGCTGCCGCACCTGCGGCCGGCGGGAGCCGCACGCCCCGAGCCATTGTGCTGAGCCCCACCCGCGAACTGTGCGTGCAAATCGCCGGCGACCTGCAATCCTACGCCCAGCACCTGCCCACCATGCGCATAGTATGCGTCTATGGCGGTGCCAACATCTATCCCCAGATAAAGGAACTGGAGCGCGGAGCCGACATCGTGGTGGCCACCCCAGGACGCCTCATCGACCTCATGGAGAGGGGCGTGGCCGACCTCGGCACCGTGGCCAACGTGGTGCTGGACGAGGCCGACGAGATGCTGAACATGGGCTTCTCGGAAAGCATCGACCGCATCTTGGAGGGCGTGCCGCCCACGCGCACCACATGGCTCTTCTCCGCCACCATGAGCCGCGAAGTGCAGAAGGTGGCCCAGCGCTACCTCAAGGGGCACCGCGAAATAGTGGTGGGCTCCCGCAATGAGGGCGCGGAGAACGTGAACCACGTGTGCTACGTAGTAAAGGCCGCCGACAAGTACCGTGCGCTGAAGCGACTGGTGGACTATCATCCGCATATCTACGCCATCGTTTTCTGCCGCACGCGCCGCGAAACGGCAGAGGTGGCCGCCGGACTCATACGCGACGGCTACAACGCCGAAGCCCTGCACGGCGACCTCTCGCAGCTGCAGCGCGACCAGACAATGCTCAAGTTCCGCGAACACCGCACCCAGTTGCTCGTAGCCACCGACGTGGCCGCACGCGGACTCGACGTGGAGGACCTCACGCACGTCATAAACTATGGTCTGCCCGACGACGTGGAGAACTACACCCACCGCTCCGGTCGCACCGGAAGGGCGGGAAAGAACGGCACGTCGCTGAGCATTATCCACGTTAAGGAGAAGCATAAGGTGCGCCTTATAGAAAAGACCATCGGCAAAGCCTTCGACATGGCACAGCTCCCCGAGCCGCGCGACATCTGCCAGCGCCAGCTCTTCCGCGTCATCGACCAACTGGAACGCACGGAGGTGGACGAGGAACAGATAGCCCCCTTCATAGGCGAAGTGATGGGCAAGCTCTCATGGCTCTCGAAGGAGGACATCGTGAAGCGCCTCGTGCAGCAAGAGTTCGGGCGGTTCGTGGCCTACTACTCACAGGAAAAACCCATCGAGGCCCCCACTGCGGAAAAAGGACGTAAGAGTGCAAGCCGCTCCCAGAGCACCTCTCCGAAGGGAGAGCGGGGAGAAGTGTCCCCCGGCTATGCCCGCCTGTTCCTCAACCTGGGCAAGAAGGACCGCTTCTATGCCCGCGACGTGATTAACCTTGTGAACCGCTACGTCAAAGGCCGCGTAGATATAGGCCACATAGAGTTGGCCGACCGCTTCTCCCTGTTTGAGGTGCCCGAGGCCGAGGCACGCATGGTCATCAACGCCATGAGCAAAGCCAAGGCAGCCGACCGCCGCGTGGTGGTGGACTTCGACCGCGACCAGGCCTCCCGTCCCGCCAAAGGCTCCCGCCGAGCCTCCCGGGCACTCTCCGAAGCGGAAAACACGGATTGGGAGGAATCTTCTGCCTCCCCCCGTGATGGCGAGGCCTGGCAGGACCGTGGACGCAAGCCTCGGGGCGGCGCATCTCACGAGGGCCGCACCCAGACGAAGAAGGAGATACGGGCGCAGCGCAATGCCGACCGTAAAGCCGCCCGTAAGGCTGAGAAACAAAACCGCAAGGCCAAGCAGTTCACAGCCGACGACTGGAAGCAATTTTTCAAATAAAGACACCTTCTCCTTCTCCCTAAGAGAAAGAAAAAATAGTCCGCCGACAGGAAAAACTGTCGGCGGACTATTTTTCCCTATAGGCGGACTAAGAATGGGGAGTATGGTTGCCGCACCTGCGGCCGGCGGACTAAGAATGAGAAATAAAAGAGGCCACGGCATTCGCCGTGGCCTAAGCTTTATTTAACGAGAAGTTTACGTCCGTCCTGTATGGCTATGCTGCCGTGCCGGGGGGCGGCGGGCTGGCCTTGGAGGTTGTAGATGGCGGAGGAGGAAGCAGGAGCGGCGGGCTCGGCGAGTACGGTGCCGATACCGGTGAAGAGGGGATCGTCGTCGCTCACCTCTGCATCTTCCATGCGTACCTGGGCGGCGTTCACGATTTCCATGCTCTCGGCATCCAGCAGGA
>JAGHRT010000040.1 GCA_018066245.1 Candidatus Equimonas faecalis
GGCGACACCTCCGTGCGTGGCTGTATTCATCCCTACGGGATGCGTCTGGAATAGACGTGTAACCAGGCATTGCGGGCTATGCCCTTATGCCTGGCTACCTCTGTGGCCTACCTACGGCAGGCCTCGCTCCAATGTCCATGGCGCGTCATCCTACTATGTGTGTGCCCCGTGCCGCTACAGAACTGGGGCGGGCGTTGAACAGGTACGAAAAAAGCCAGGACGGTGCCTGGCTTTTCTTGTGTGGTGCGGTGTGTCTTTATTCGGTGGTCTTCTTTAGAGGGCCATTGCCTACGTAGTTGTTCTCCCAAATCATTTGCTCAAGGGAGCGGTTCGTGCCGGTGGCATCAGCATTATATGCCTCTTGTCCCACACGGGCACTCAATACGAAGCCGAGGCGTTGGTATGTGGTTTTGCTTCTGCTATTGACGATGTCTTTGACGTAGTTGCGGATGTCTTTCTTGGGGCGGGTTTTGTTTTGGTAACTTTCAGAAGTTGTAGTGTTTCCAGATTCAACGGCCCAATCATACCACAAGTTGTTGGGGTATCTTTGATAAGTGGTTTGAGTGCTATTTACCCAACCTCTGCAGGCTGTTGATATGAGATACCAATTGGTAATGGTGTTGTCATTCTTTGCCTGCTCAAAAGCTGTCGTGATATAACCTTTCTTCTTCTCAACATCTGCATCAAAATTGGTTGAGGAACCGGCTGTAGCTCCAGATTCAATTGTTCCTGCAGTACCTCTTCTTTGAAGATTGTTGAAGTCTTGAATATACATTGTGCCACCCGTGCCGAATGTGTGCTCAGTAAGAGCCGCCTCATTTTCAATTGTTCGAGTGTCCTGATACCAAGAAGAGTTATTGGGCTTGGTATTGACTGTGAAGTCTTTCACGCAGAGGCCGACGGGATTGTCGTATTCCGTTTCATTGATGATGACCATCTTGCCTCTTACCTCACCGATAGTTACGTCAGGCGTATAATTCAGCAATAACATGCTTTTCGGCGTATGCTCGATGATGTAATCTCTAATACCTTCCTTATAGGATGTGCGTGAAAGGTCGTAGGACAAAGAAGGTACTTTGTAATCATGTGCTACATAAGGAGCAACAGCATTGCTTGCCGTATAATACCCGGCATCTTTGTGGGTCTTGGATGTGTTATAGTCGCTGAGCACGCATATTATGCATTCTGTTTGATGCTCATCAAGCCAGTCTTCTGCAGCACTTACCATGTTTTCAAAACTAAATGCTTGGGAGGTCGTAGAGCCCGTCATACGCGTAAGCTGCCAAGTTACATTGCTGCCGCTGCCGCTGGAGTTGAGCTTGAAGTCAAACACGCGGTCGCCAGCTCGCAGGTAGGCTTTCATCTGCTCGGCATCGTTGCCATTGGTTATATCGGTTCCGTTTTCGGTCTTCAGGTTTATTTGTGCGCGGTCGGAACCATGTATTCTGCTGTCGTATGCGCCGCAGTCATACACGCCGGGGATGCTCATCTGGGAGAGGTAGGTCTCGTCGGGGAGTACGGACATCCAGTTTGTGCCGTCAATCTTGTTTGTCTCGGTAGTGGGCAAGGCTCCCATGCCGAGTTGATTCACCTTGCCGGCAGCGAGGGCTTTATCATCGCTGCTGCCGCTCTTGAACGACTTGGAGATGGTGAGAGGTGCGCCCGGAGTGCCGCTCTTGATTTTGCGACGATTGACCGTTACTTTGACCTGGGCACCGGCGGTGGGGAGCAGGAAGGCCGTTACCTTCAGCGTCTTGCCGCTGTTGGCTTCGAGGGTAACGGGCTTGGCCGACAGGTCGATGCGGACATTGTTGAAGAGCTTTGAGGGCGTGGTGGAGTTTGCGAAGTTGTTGGCGTAGGTGCTGCTGCCGCTATAACCCACGGTGCCCGTAAACTCGCCGGCCAGAGGTATGGCGGTATAGCCGGTGTTGTTGGTGGTGGCATTGGTGATGTCCACGGCTGTGATGACATCGCCGTCGAATGCTCCGGTTCCGCAGGCGCCGATGGTAACCTCCACGGCTGTGAAGGCCGTGTTGTAGTGCAGGTGGATGGGTTCTTTCTCATCCAGCTTCTCACGCATATAGCGGTCGGTGCCCACCAGCACGGCGTAGTTCATGTTGCGGGCCGTGTAAGTTTTGGAATCCTCGTCGTATTTGATGCTGTCGGCAGGGATGACCTGCGACTGCGAGATGGTGGCGGTGAAGTTGGCGGAGTAGTCGTCGGTGTTGTCGCCGTACTTGCCCTTCGTCACATCGCTCAAATCCACGGCTCCGGCGGGGAAGGCCTGGAAGAAGTGGTGGGCGTTGGCCTGACCCCAGCACAGTTCCTTGTCGCCTGCCTTTTCGATGGTGCCGGAAGTGCCGGTAAGCTCCGACACTTTGTAGGGTACGGAGGGCACGTCGGTGGCTTCACTGTGGGGATTGTCGCTCCAGCGGGCTTCGGGACAGAGCACGTCGGCGGCATCGTTCACGTCCCAGCATACGGGCCACTTGGTGCCGTTCAGCTCGCCGTAGTGCAGCTTCTTCTTGCCGTTGTTTGTGGTTTCGTCGCCCTTATTTACCAAACAAATGGGCTGGCCGCTCTTGACGGCGGCGGTGTCGTTGGCACCAGATTCTACTTCGTCTGAACAACTTGCGCCCATAAAGGCAGCAAGGGGGGCCAACAGGAGGTAATAGTATTTTTTCATGGCTTTAACGTTTTATTCCCAATCGATGTTCTCGTCCCAAATGGATTTGCCTTGTCCCTGTTCCGTTTGTTCAAAAGTGCTGTCAGTAGGTTGCGACATACCCATCAGGTCGCTCTCTTCATCCAAGACGATTCGCCTTGAAACGGGTGTTTTGTAGTTTCGCATGGTCATGTTTTTTAGTTTTTTGTTAGTAGTTTTTGTTAGTAGTGGTTAGTGTTTCTTTGAAATTTAAGTAAGGTGTTCGGCACGTCGGCGTGCGGCGTGGCGTTGTGTGTTGTAAGGGAGTGGTTTTTAGCATCCACTGACATGCAAAAATAGCGAAAAGACGGCAGGCGCGAAAGAAACAAAGTGTTTTTTTGAGTTTTTACGTGATATTACTGAATGGGGGGGGGTAATTGTAAGGTTTGCGTTACAAAAATGCACTTAAAAGAGACTTCTGATTTGTGTGCGATCGGGAAATGACGAGGCGTGTTCTGTGAGGATTTTTCTGCGTCGAATGCGTCGAATGCGTCGCAGGGTGCGTTTCATTGGACAACTGTTCCTGCCCAAGTGGAATGTGAGTGGCAATTACTCCCTACTCCCGTTTTTCCTACTCCCTACTCCCGTGCGAACGCTCATATACTCCCGTGAATCCTGGCGTATATCAGGGGAATACGTGTTGCCGAACATGAGTAAACAAGCGCTTAGTCTTTCGTTTTCTTTGTAAATGCCGGAGGTGAGTTTTTAGGTGAAGGGGCTTACCTTGAAAGGGAGAGCACCGAAGGTGCGGTAGAATGGAGGATAGGGCGTGAGCCCTATCTGTTGGGGGGGTGCCCCTTTATGGAAGCGCTGAAAGTGCGGGATATTTCAAATAAGGAGGTAATTATGACGCACTTACAGCGCTCCCTGAGTAAAATAGCAAACGGGTGAGGTAGGGCTTTCGCCCCACCCTCCGTTATATCGTCCTTTCAGGACTTTCAAGTTTACAGGACAGCGTTAATTGCCGAACATGACAATGGCACGGGCGTGAATCGGGTGACGCATTCGACGCATTCGACGCAGAAAAAGTGTAACGGGTAAGTTTGTTTCCGGGTTTGATTGACGGGTGGCTGGCCAAAAAAGGAATAACATACCATTCGTACAAAGAGCAGAAAGCCCGGACGATAGTAGATTTCGGCGGATTTGTTTGGCCGTTACACCGATAAGTCGTATCTTTGCACAGGTTTACAAACACGCCATTGCTTACTTAATCTGTAAACACACTCGTATGACAGCTCGAAGACTGTATATAGCCCGCCGGTTGCTCGGCCTGTCCATGGATGAACTTGTGGGCAGAATGGACGGCACCCTCTCCAAGATGGCCATCTCGAAGTATGAGCGCGGCTTGATGACGCCCTCGGCGGAAAGCCTGCGGAAGATAGCCGAGGCCGTGGCTTTGCCGTTGGACTTTTTCACCCGGATTCCCCTTCAAATCGCTTGCAGCCATTATCGCCACGACCGCGATATTTCTCCCGAGGAACTCGACGCATTCACCTCCGATGTCCGCAATCAGGTGGAACTCTACTGCGCCGCCGAGGAACTCACGGCTCAGCAAATCCAGTTTCGCAACCCCTTGCGGCGCAGAGTGGCCCGCACTCCCCAGGATGCCGAAGTGGCCGCTGGCCGTCTTCGTGAATTGTGGCACATCGGGCAGCAGCCCATCGTGTCCGTCTATGAGATGCTGGAACTGCACGGCATTCGCGTGGTGGAAACCTGCATTGAGGACAAACGCGTGGAGGGCCTCTCCTTCTTTGTGGACAAGCGTGTGCCCTTCGTCATCATCAACACATATATAAATAAGACAGTGGAGCGCAAGCGCTTCACCGCCCTCCACGAACTCGCCCATCTCCTCTTGCGCCTGGAGCCCACGTCCCTCTGCCTGTCCGGCCACCATCCCGACCGCACCCTCGCCGACACCGCAGAGCGCCTGGCCCACACGTTTGCCGGAGCCATGCTGCTGCCCCGTCCGTGTATGGAGTTCCGTCTGGGCCTCCAGCGCGACGGCCTCGACCTCGACGAACTCATCAGCATCCGCAATCTCTACGGCATCAGCATAGCCGCCACCGTCCATCGTGCCCGCGACCTTGAGATAATAACGCGTGCGTGCTACGACGACATATATAACAACTGCATCAACCGCAACCGCATGGAAACCGGCTGGGGGCACTACCCCGTCCCCGAAACCGCCGACCGCTACAAACGGCTGGCGAAGAGGATAAAGTCAGTAAATTTATAAGAAATGGAAGAACTCTACAACGACATAATGACCCTGCAACCCCGTTACAAGACATTCGGGGAGGCTCTGTTTTGGACGTATGCAACCAGGCAGGCCATCGCTACGGCAGCAAATTCAGGAGAAGATACCATTGGCAAGAAGTTCTATATGTTCCGCCAAATCTTCTACAACAAGTTCAAGAGCGGCAAACAGCACATCTCCGACCTTTACGATATGAACAAACGCAAGTTGCGTGCAGGCAACATTTGCTTTTATTGCCACGGGGAGGTGCCGAAGGAAGACCTCACGGCCGACCATGTATTTCCGCGAGTAAAGGGCGGTACGAACGACATGGACAACATTATCTTCGTGTGTAAGAGTTGCAATTCCTCCAAGGGCAAGAAAGACCTGATAGAGTGGTTTCTCCTCACCCGTGGCGAGTTGCCCTCCCCCTTTGTCCTCGGCCATTATCTCCGCCAAATCTATCAGTATGCCGTAGAGCACGACCTCATGGCAAAGGATTTTGAAGAAGTATGCCAAATGTCCCTGCCCTTCAATCCCCACTGCCTCATGATACTCTCAAACACCCAGGCCCGCCAGCACTACTTCCAGCGGGCAGTACGCGAAAAAGAAAACGAGGATTATGGGGAGTAAAAAAAAGAAGGCGAGTTGCCCCGCCTAATAATTCACAACGGAATAATCCTTATTGTGATTTGCTTGGATTGATATCCGAGTGCAAAAGTAGAGAAAAAAAACATATCAAACAAATAAAATCAAGAAAAAATGAAAAATGTTTTAGGATTAGACCTCGGAACCAACAGTATCGGTTGGGCTTTGGTACAAATTGGAGAAGAAGAATCCTCCAAGCCCGCCATCAAACTCGGAAGCAGAATAATTCCGATGGGGCAGGATGTCCTCGATGATTTTGGCAAAGGCGTCACACAGTCGGCAGCCGCAGAACGTACACGTTACAGAGGTATGCGCCGTCTTAACGAACGTTACCTTTTGCGCAGAGAACGTCTGTTCAGGATTCTCCATATATTGGGCTTCCTTCCTCAACATTTTGACCAGAGCATTGGCTGGGACAAGAATAATGCCAAGACCTATGGCAAATTTACGGGTGGCGAGCCCAAGTTGGCCTATGCGCCTACGACGCAGAAGCCTGCTTTCCTCTTCCGCACTTCCTTTGAGGAGATGTTGGCAGAGTTCTCCCGTGTTCATCCCGACATGGTTGCAGATGGGAAGAAAATCCCTTACGATTGGACGCAGTATTATCTGCGCAAGAAGGCTCTCTCTGCCCCCATCAGTAAGTACGAACTGGCTTGGCTCATCCTCCGTTTCAACCAGAAGCGCGGCTACTACCAGCTGCGTGGCGAGGAGGAAGATACGGAAGGTAAGCTCAAGGAGTATGCCGTGCTCACCGTCAAGTCTGTGGAAGACTCTGGTGAAAAGCGATCTGGCAACACTATTTACAACATTACCTTCACCAACGGCATGGTATATCCAAAAGCCAGTCGTTCACCGCTCTCCGACCTTGAAGGTAAGGATATGGAACTTATCATCACCACCGACATTGATGAGCAGGGCAACCCTGTGAGTGACAGCGAAGGGTGCGTGAAACGTTCCTTCCGCGCCCCTGACGAAGATGACTGGACGCTGAAGAAAAAGCGCACGGAGAGTTTTATCAACGGCACGGGGAAGACTGTCGGTGAGTACATCTACGACTGCATTCTCAACACCCCCGACATGAAAATCAATGGCGGCTATGTGCAAACCATTGAGCGCGAATACTACAAAGATGAACTGCAAAAAATACTCAAGAAACAAACCGAGTTCATCCCCGAACTCTCCGACGATCGTCTTCTTGAGGAATGCCTGCAAAATCTCTATGCTTCCAATGCCAAACGTCGCGACACCCTGCGCCCCAAAGGCATGATACATCTTATCTTGGAAGACACGCTCTATTACCAACGGCCGCTCAAGAGCAAGAAGTCGGAGATAGCCAACTGCCCTCACGAGCATTATCAGCACATCGACGTGACCACAGGTGAGATTAAGGAGTTCCCCATCAAGTGCATCGCCAAGAGCAGCCCCTATTATCAGGAATTCCGCCTGTGGCAGTTCGTGTGGAACCTCCGCCTGTATGATGCCAGCGGAGTGAAAGAAGAAAATGTTACGGAGCGCTACCTGCCCGACGTTCCTTCGCGCCATAATCTCTTCCTCTGGCTCAACGACAAGAAAAGCGTCAAGCAGGACGAACTCCTCAAATATCTCGGCATCAAGAAAGCGCGAGGCCAGAAAGAAACCCTGCCCGTGAGGTGGAACTATGTGGCCGACAAGGAATACCCTTGCAATGAGACGCGCAGCCTTATTCTCAAACATCTTAAGAAGGCAGGAGTGGAAGCCTCTCTCATTGATGACTTCTCCACGCTCCACCACTTGTGGCACATCCTCTATTCCGTAGAAGCAAAAGCCGATGCCGAGAAGGCCCTGAAGTCTTTTGCCCACGCCTATAACCTTCCCGAAGACTTTGTCTCGGCCTTTGCCAAGTTCCCTCCATTCAAGAAAGACTACGGTGCCTTCTCCGAGAAGGCCATCAAGCGCCTCCTCCCCATGCTGCAGGAAGGTATGCAACTGTGGCAGGCGGAGGAAAAACTCTACGGCAAGAAAACCAACGACGAGAAGTGGCATACGCCCGAGGAAATGAAGGCCTTCATTGATGCTTTCAAGCATGGCTCCCTACGCAATCCCATAGTGGAGCAGTGTATCCTTGAGTCGCTTCGCACGGTGCTCGACATTTGGAAATCCTGCGGTCATATTGACGAGATTCATGTGGAACTCGGTCGTGAGATGAAAAACCCTGCCGACAAGCGTAAGAAGATGACGGAGCGCATACAGGAAAACGAAGCCACAAACATGCGCATCAAGACCATGCTGGCCGAGTTCCAGCGTGAGAGTATGCCCGGCGTGCGCCCACATTCTCCCATGCAGCAGGACATTCTGCGCATTTATGAAGAGGGAGCTCTGCAAACCTTGGATAAGAACGACCCCGAGTTCAAGGACATCTACCGCATCTCTCATACGGCTACGCCCTCTTCTGCTGATATTAACCGCTATAAACTTTGGATGGAGCAGCGCTACAAGTCGCCCTACACGGGGCGCATCATTCCCCTCAGCCGTTTGTTTACGTCGGAGTATGAGATTGAGCACATCATTCCCCGCTCGCGCTTCTTCAATGACTCTTTCCAAAATAAGGTCATCTGCGAGGCTGAGGTAAATAGGATGAAGACAAATATGCTGGCTCTGGAGTTTATCAAGAAGTGTGGCGGAACAACGGTTGAGACCACCCACGGATCCGTACCCGTGCTTGACGAAGATGCCTACACTCGCCTTGTGGAAGACCTCTACCATGCCAACAAGGCTAAGGCCCGCAATCTCCTGCTTGAGGATATCCCCGAGGAGTTCGTGCAGCGTCAGATGAACGACAGCCGCTACATCAGCAAGGTCGTGAAGTCCTTGCTCTCTGCCATCGTGCGCACAGAAGATGACGACACCGAAATGAGCAAGCACGTCATTGTCACCACCGGCGCCCTCACCGACCGTCTGAAGCAGGATTGGGGCCTCAATGACGTTTGGAACACCCTCGTCTATCCTCGCTTCGAGCGCATGAACCGCCTGACGGGAACCTCCGCCTTCGGCCAGTGGGAGAATAAGGCGGGCAAGCGCGTGTTCCAAACCAACATGCCTCTTGAACTTTCTTCCGGCTTCCGTAAGAAGCGTATCGACCATCGCCACCATGCCATGGACGCGCTGGTGGTGGCCTGTGCCACACGCAATATCGTCAATTTCCTCAGCAACGAAAACGCCCATCTGCGTTCTGAGCGTGAAGACCTCAAGCGCACTCTTCTCACGCGTACTGGAGAATTTCTCAAGCCATGGCCTACTTTCACGCAGGATGCCCAGCAGGCTCTCTCGCAGATTGTCGTCACTTTCAAGAACACCGTGCGTGTGCTTAGTTCCACTGTGAACTACTATGAGCACTTCGATGCTGACGGCAAGAAGGTGCGCTCACGTCAGGCTGGCAACAACAAGGCCGTGCGTAAGCCTCTCCATAAAGAAACATTCTATGGCCATGTAAACCTCCGCAAGACCAAGTCGGTAAATTTCAACGAAGCCATCCAGCACCCCGACGACATCCGCGACCGCGAACTCCGCGCCTATATCAAGGGCCTCTTTGCCAAAGGATTTACCGAGAAACAAGTGAAAGCCGTAGTGAAGGATAGCGGCTACGCATACAATCGTAAAAACCTGAAAAAGCTCGAAGTCTATTATATGACGGACGAAATAGAACCCTTGGTAGCCACCCGCAAGGCTCTTGATGAGACTTTTGATGCCAAGAGAATAGAGTCCATCACCGACACCGGCATTCAACGCATCCTCCTCAACTATCTTGAAGCCAACGGTGGCGACCCCAAGGAAGCCTTCTCTCCCGAAGGCATCCTGCGCTTAAACAGCAACATCGCCCTCTACAACAACGGGCACGACCACAAGCCTATTGTTAAAGTACGTGTAACGGATAAAATGGGCGAGAAGTTTGCTGTAGGTACAACTGGCAACAAAAAAGATAAATATGTCGTGGCTCAAGCTGGCACAAACCTCTATTTCGCTATATACGAAAATCAAGATGGTGAGCGCTCTTTTGAAACTATGCCGCTCAGGGTCGTTCTTGAGCGCAAAAAGCAAGGTTTGGAGCCTGTTCCAGAAAAGAACGAAAAAGAAGAGCGCATAAGATTTTTCTTGTCTCCTAACGATTTGGTATACGTGCCTTCTCCTGATGAAACTGATACGCTACCAGACATTGCCAATCTTAACTATGAACAAATATATAAGTTTGTTGATTCAAGTGGAAGCAGAGCAAGATTCATCCCTCATCGTTTCGCGAATATGATATATAATGTAAAATCGGGAGCGGAAACTTATTGTCAGAAAAAGTTAATCAAAAATGAGGTCGGTTTAGGTGACAATGCTTCTAAAAACGAGCGTAGCCTTGACGGCCAAATGATAAAATCCGTCTGTTGGAAACTTGAGACCGACCGTTTGGGCAATATCATTCGCATCATTAAATAACATCAATCACAAAGCAAGGACTGCACACGCAGCTCCTTGCTTTTCTTATACCCCAAAATACTATGATAAAGAAGACACTTTGCTTTAGCAATCCCGCCTACCTCTGTCTGCGCAACGGACAGATGCTCATCCGCCTCCCCGAAAACGAGAAGGACACCCCCGAAGGCCCGGCACCTCAAAAGGAGCCCGACCGCTCCATCGCCGTGGAAGACATCGGCGTCGTAGTCATCGACCACAAACAAGTTACCATCACCTCCGGCATCCTTGAGGCCCTTCTCGAAAACAATGCCGCCGTCATCACCTGCGACTCCCGCAGCCTTCCCGTAGGACTTATGCTCCCTCTCTGCGGAAACACCGTGCAGAGCGAGCGCTTCCGTGAACAAATCAACGCCTCGCTGCCCCTGAAAAAGCAACTGTGGCAGCAGACCATACGGATGAAAATACATAATCAGCGCAAAACACTCGAATACGTCTATGGAAAACCCTTCAAAAACATAGAACGCTGGGAAAATGACGTCAAGAGCGGCGACCCCGACAACTATGAGGCACGCACCGCCGTGTTCTACTGGAAAAACATATTCTTCGGCCAGCCCGACTTCATCCGCGACCGCGAAGGCCCGGCCCCCAACAATCTCCTCAACTACGGCTATGCCATACTCCGCGCCGTCATAGCCCGAGCACTCGTGTCAAGCGGATTGCTGCCCACTCTCGGCATACATCATCATAACCGCTACAACGCCTACTGCCTGGCCGACGACATAATGGAGCCCTACCGACCCTACGTGGACAGAGTGGTGATCGACATAATGGAAAAAATTGACGATTGCTCAGAAATTACACGTTACATGAAGCAGCAACTCCTCTCTATACCCGTGGCGGATGTTATCATCAAAGGACAGAAGCGCCCCCTCATGATAGCCGCTACACAGACAACAGCTTCGCTATATAAGTGCTTCAGCGGAGAACTGCGCAAGATAGATTACCCTGAAATGTGAAAAGATGAAAACGGAATATCTCAGTGAATATCGTGTCATGTGGATATTTGTACTTTTCGACCTCCCCACGGAAACGAAGAAAGAGCGTAAACTCGCCGCGCAGTTCCGCAAGGATATTATGGGCGATGGATTTTCCATGTTCCAGTTCTCTATCTATATCCGCCACTGTGCCAGTATGGACAACGCCGAAGTTCACATGAGACGTGTGCGTACCATGGTGCCAGAGACGGGGAAAATAGGAATGTTCACCCTCACCGATAAGCAATTCTCCAACATAGAAATGTTCTACGGAAAGAAGTGTAAGACCACCAGCAAACCTTCCTACGTACAGTTGGAATTGTTTTAAACGAAGAAACCTCGCCTTTTGGCGAGGTTTCTTATAAACGTAGCAACATTTTTCTTAATCGTAAATTTGCTTGCAACAATCAGAATGTTAGTTTTTTACAAACAATCAGTTGTTGCTAACGTTTTAGAGGGATATATTTCCAAGCAAATCACAACACACTGCCGGACGTTGCAGAAAGGAAGTAGTTGTTGCTAACGTTTTAGAGGGATATATTTCCAAGCAAATCACAACCCCCACAGGCCGCGCCAACCTCGCCAAGACGTTGTTGCTAACGTTTTAGAGGGATATATTTCCAAGCAAATCACAACCAGCGGACTGATATACATGGTAGTCGTTGCGTTGTTGCTAGCGTTTTAGAGGGATATATTTCCAAGCAAATCACAACAAAAAGTTTTATGGGCGTTAAACTTAGCAGTTGTTGCTAACGTTTTAGAGGGGTATATTTCCAAGCAAATCACAACCTGTTTTTGGTTGGTTTCTAAGTTGAAATTGTTGTTGCTAACGTTTTAGA
>JAGHRT010000062.1 GCA_018066245.1 Candidatus Equimonas faecalis
TGTTACGCACCCGTGCGCCGGTCGCCGGCAAAGAGAGCAAGCTCTCTTCCCGATGCCCCTCGACTTGCATGTGTTAAGCCTGTAGCTAGCGTTCATCCTGAGCCAGGATCAAACTCTTCATTGTAAAATATATTCGAAATGAATTTCTCTATATTTTCGACTTTCGGCGGTACCTCGGCATTGAAGCAAGCTCCACTGCGCTCGGCTGGCACGAAAGTTGTAATTTTTGTTCTGTCTTTGCCCAAGAATCCGTAATCTATCAAGAAATTGAAAAGGTAATCAATTACCCATTGATTGTTTCTTGTACTACTTGTTCGTTTATGTAAGTTCTTCAAATAGCGAAGCGCATAAGTTCCCGCCCCTGCTTGTGTGGAGGGGTGTTCCCTTGTTTGCGAGTGCAAAAGTACGGACTTCTCGCTTACCAGCCAAATATTTTTAGAAGTTTTTCTCTAAAAAAGCTGAAAAAGCCGATTTTTTGCGTAATTTTGCACGGTAATGGTTACAAAACCCGATTGACTTATGCTTACAGTCCATACTTTCATCTGCAACTGCATTGAGGAGAATTGCCACGTTGTATGGGATTCTGCCGTTTCCACCGACTGCTGGATCATTGATTGCGGCAGTGCCGCCCCCGAAGAGTTCCAGCCCATCCGCGATTTCATCGCCAGCAAAGGACTTGCGCCACGCCTTCATCTGCTGACGCACGCCCACTTCGACCACGTCTGGGGCGCAGGGCTGGTGGAGGAGAACTTCGGCCTCCGCCCCACCCTTCTCGCCGCTGAAGCGCCCTTCTACGCAAACGCGCCCACCTTAACGGCAAATCTTCTCGGTACAGACATCGGCCTCCAGCTCCCGCCCATAGGCCGTCTGCTAGCGGCAGGAGAGGTTCTAACGCTAGGCAGCCAGGCCTTCAAAGTGCTGTCCACTCCCGGACACACGGCAGGCAGCTGCTGCTACTATTGTGCCGAATCCGCGTGTCTGTTCAGCGGCGACACGTTGTTTCAAGGTACCTGCGGACGTACCGACCTGCCATCAGGCAATTGGGAGCAGATGCGGCAATCGCTGGCCCGCCTGCTCACCCTGCCGCCCGCCACACGCGTTTACGCCGGACACGGGATGCCCACCACCATAGGCGCGGAGCAGCACCTTCTTTAGGAAGCACTCCTTATATATAATACGCACACGCGCGTACGTAATGAACGCGCGAGAAAGCACGTCGCCCACATTCCAGCCACGCCGTGCCGATTTGTTGTATGGCGGAAAAACCAAGGAGGGGGGGGAGGCAATCCTACCTTATGGGGCAGAAAAAACTACCGGCGGACTACGACAGCTTACCGTATAGAATAGGAAAGCCGCGCCCACCGACCTTTTGCAATGTCCACCGTCTTTTCTTATCTGCGAAAGGCACAAAACGCGTCAAACGGTGCAAGAAAACTCCACGGAGGCTTGGCCGTTTTAAAAGATGTGCTTACCTTTGCGGCTCATGCATAAATCACACACGCAGGCAGCCAGCACTCGCTACTGCCTGTTCACTAAAAAACACACTAAACAAACAATGAAAAAATTCCTTTCTTTTTTTACTCTCGCATTCCTTATGATGGCGGGAGCGTGGGCAGCTGAGTACCTTGGCAGTGTCAAGCGCTACGACCAGCTCTCCAACGGTATGAAAATTGCCTTGAAGTGTTGCTCCCAAACTAACGGCGGCTACCTCTATCTAACAACCGGAAAAGTTACAAGCAAAGCCGACTTCGACAACACATGCACATTTGTACTTGAGGATGCCGGTAACGGCAAGTTCAAACTAAAGAGCGAAAGTACGGGGAATTACATTGGCAACAACGCATCTGTAGTCTCGTCCACATCTGCCACGGCTTTTACTCTGCAAAATCCAAGCACCAACTTTAATGGTGACACGTCTCTTACTGAAAACATCAACGAGTGTACCCGCTTTGCCGACGGCACCAATTTTCTCAATTGTCAGAATCTTGGCACCGATGCCAAGTTTGCTAATGGCACGGGCGCCTGGAGCTTCTTCAAAGTGTACGAAGTTGTAGAAAACTACAGCCTGGTCATCCTTGGTCCTAACGATGCGAAAGTTACTTACAACGGTATCGAGTACACCACAGGCCAGACCCTCTCCACCACTGGCCTCACCAGTGATGATATTCACCCCGCTTTTATTCCCGGCTACACAGCTTCCGTATCCGTTTCCAGCACAAACATAACCGTAGTGTACACAGCCTTGCCTTTCAAGGTCAGCACCTCTGCCACCGAAGGACAAGCGTGGTACACTATTGACTTGAAGAATATCAACGGCGACGACCGTTGGATATATCAGAATGGAAGCAATGCATCTCAGCTTGGCAAAGTCAAAGCCAGCACGACTGTCCTGACTGCCGACAACTGGGAAGACTATGCCTTCTGCTTCGTTGCCGACATTGAGAATGAGGGTTATAAAATCTACGCCAAGAAGAACGGTCTCGGTATAACAATTAACAATGACAATGACCACAGCCCGGTTCTCGTAAGCAGTGCTCCTTCCACAGTCAAAGTATTTAAACAAAATTCTGACATATACTTTGGTCTTGCAAGCAACAAGCTCCTCTCTTCTTGGAGTACAAACGATTCCTACGTGTCCATTTGCACAACTAATTATTTCACGGGTGCTCGCGCCGTCATTACTGAAGTTCCTGACTTCGGCCTCAAGATCAGCATCGGCGAAACCGGCTATACCACTTTCTGCTATAACGCTTGCTATGCCAAGCCCGCAGACGTGAAAGCCTACTATTGCGTAGAAAGCCCAAATCCAGATATGCTCACTCTTGTAGAATGGGACAAAGATTACCTTTGGAAGCAGATGCCTTACATTCTTAAAGGCTCGCCCAACACTATTTACACCTTTGAGAAATACAACGAGACCACCATCCCCGAAGAGAATAAAGAGGAAGACGAGGCTGCAAAAACGGCAAATGTCCTCAAAGGCATTGCCGGCGATAAAAGTATGGACACAGAACTTGTTAAAACCATTCAGCAAAGCACCCACATCTATGTACTCTCCAAGGTTGATGGCACGATGGGCTTCTACAACTTCGGAGGCTCCACCCTCGCAGCCCACAAGGCTTTCTATGCGCCAAAAAACACCACAAAAGTCAACGGCTTCATCCTTGACTTCGGCGGTCTGACCGAAGGCGTAAGCACCGTGATGGGCGCTACCAACCTCAAGGCCGGCTTCGACATCCAGGGCCGCCGCATCAACAAGATGCAGAAGGGCATCAACATCCTGAACGGCCAGAAGATTATCAAGTAACTCCATTTGCTAATTTACTAATTTGCTTATTTGCTCATTATGAAAAAGTATATCATTCCCGCAGTAGATATTACTGCCATGCACATTGAAGCCACCATTATGGCTAACAGCTTCACCGTTAGCAACGTCGTTGTTGGTGGCGATGGCGACCAATCCGATGATGGCATCGGCCAGCTCACAAATGGTTGGAACTGCGAAAACTGGATGACAAGTACCGACGAATAATCCCCACACTTTCTATAGGCAGGCGGCCGCGCAGCAATGTGCGACCGCCTGCTGCTTTATAACCCTTCTGCCAGCGGCATTTTCCCGCCGCAGCGCGGCACGGCGTGGGTGATATCCGCCAGTGATTCGTTGCTCTACGCTGTCTGTTTATTCGGGCCTTTGGCACTAAAGGACGCAAGCGGAAGGAGGGAGATGGGGGGGCGCATGGCAAAATGGAGGCTATGCGGCAGAAAAAGCCAGGCAAAACTTGGTTACTTCATTCTTTCTTACTAACTTTGCCCCTTGAATTAACCTATAAACCTATTTATAAGCCTTATGAAAGTTTACAATTTTGGCGCGGGTCCCTCTATCCTCCCGCAAGAAGTAATGAAGGCCACGGCTGATGCTTGCGTGTCCTTTGGTGAAACCGGTCTCTCCCTGATGGAGATGAGCCACCGCACGCCTGAGTTCCAGGCCGTGATGGACGAGGCCCAGGCTCTCGTGAAGGAACTCCTCAACGTGCCCGAAGGCTACAGCGTGCTCTTCGTGGGCGGCGGTGCCAGCCTTGAGTTCTGCATGGTGCCCTACAACTTCCTTGAGAAGAAGGCAGCCTATGTAAATACCGGCGTATGGGCCACCAAGGCCGAGAAGGAAGCCAAGCTCTTCGGCGAGGTCATAGAAATTGCTTCCAGCGCTGACAAGAACTTCACCTATATCCCCCGCGACTACGAGATTCCTACCGATGCCGACTATCTGCACCTCACCAGCAACAACACCATCTATGGTACCGAACTGCGCGAGGACATCGACAGCCCCATCCCCGTTATCTGCGATATGAGCTCCGACATCTTCTCCCGTCCCGTTGACGTGAGCAAGTATGCCATGATCTATGGCGGTGCCCAGAAGAACCTCTCCATGGCCGGCGTGACCTTCGTCATCGTGAAGGACGATATGCTCGGCAAGGTGAGCCGCCCCATCCCCACCATGATTAACTATCGCACTCACGTGAAGAAGGGCAGCATGTTCAATACTCCTCCTGTAGTGCCCATCTACTGTGCTCTGCAGACCCTGAAGTGGATCAAAGCCCAGGGTGGCGTGAAGGAAATGGAGCGCCGCGCTCACGAGCGTGCCGACCTGCTCTATGCCGAAATCGACCGCAACTCCATGTTCCGCGGCACCGCCCGTGAGGACAGCCGTTCCTTGATGAACATCACCTTCGTGATGGCTGAGGGCAAGGAAGAACTCGCTGCCGAGTTCCTGACTTATGCCAAGGCTCAGGGTATGGTAGGCATCAAGGGCCACCGCGACGTAGGCGGCTTCCGCGCTTCCTGCTACAACGCTATGCCCGTGGAGGGCGTGCAGGCCCTTATCAAGTGCATGCAGGAGTTTGAGGCTCAACACAAGTAATAGAAATGAGAGAATGAGCAAATTAGCGAATGAGCAAATGCCTGCGGTCAGACCGCCAATTTGCTGATTTCCCAATTTGCTAATTCTCAAATTCTCTCATTTGCTTATTCCCAAATTTGCTTATTCCCCAAAATGAAGATATTAATTGCAACCGAAAAGCCCTTCGCACCCGTTGCCGTGCAGGGCATCCGTGAGATAGTAGAGGCCGAAGGCCACGAACTCGCTCTCCTTGAGAAATACACTGAGAAGCAACAACTCCTCGATGCCGTGGCCGACGCAGAGGCCATTATCATCCGCTCCGACAAAATCACGGCCGAAGTGCTTGATGCCGCCAAGAACCTGAAGATTGTGGTTCGTGCCGGCGCCGGCTACGACAATGTGGATCTCGAAGCCGCCACCCAGCATGGCGTGTGCGTGATGAACACCCCCGGACAGAACTCCAACGCCGTGGCCGAACTCGTGTTCGGTATGCTCGTCTATGGCGTGCGTAACTTCTTCAACGGCAAAGCCGGTACGGAACTTCTCGGCAAGCGCCTCGGCATCCTCGCCTTCGGTAATGTAGGCCGCAACGTGGCTCGCATCGCCAAGGGCTTCGGTATGGAAGTGGCCGCCTATGACGCCTTCTGCCCCAAGGAAGCCATCGAGGCTGCCGGCGTAGAGGCCGTATGCTGCCAGGACAAGCTCTTTGAGACCTGCGACGTGGTAAGCCTCCACATCCCCGCCACCCCCGAAACACGCCAGAGCATCAATGCCGCCCTCGTAGGCAAGATGAAGAAAGGCGCCATCCTCGTCAATACCGCCCGCAAGGAAGTCATCGACGAGCCCAGCCTCATCGCCCTGATGAAGGAGCGCACCGACATCAAGTACCTCACCGACATCATGCCCGATGCCGACGAAGAGTTCCGTCAGTTCGAGGGCCGCTACTTCAGCACGCCCAAGAAGATGGGTGCCCAGACCGCCGAGGCCAACGTCAATGCCGGTCTCGCCGCCGCCCGTCAGATTTGCGGCTTCTTCGCTACAGGCTGCGAGAAGTTTAGAGTAAATAAGTAGATCCGGAATGCCCCTTCCGCCACTCTGCAACAAGAGTAGGAAGGGGCATTATTTACTTTTAACTTTTAACTCTTAACTCTTAATTTTTAATTTAAGATAATGCCCAGAGTAAAACCTTTCCGTGGGGTACGCCCCCCGCAGCACCTTGTAGAGCAGGTGGAAAGCCGTCCCTACGACGTCCTCGAAAGTGATGAGGCTCGTGCCGAGGCCGGCCAGAACGAAAAGTCGCTCTACCATATCATCAAACCCGAAATCAACTTCGAGCCCGAGTGCTCCGAGTACGACGAGCGTTGCTACAGCGAAGGCGCACGCCAGTTCCGCCTCTTCCAGGAGAACGGCTGGCTCGTGCAGGACGAAGAGGAGAACTACTACCTCTATGCCCAGGCCATGAAGCACGCCGACGGCCAACTCCACTGGCAGTACGGTATCGTGCTCTGCGCCCATGTGGACGACTATATGAACGGCATCATCAAGAAGCACGAACTCACCCGTCGCGACAAGGAAGACGACCGTATGCGCCATGTCCGCGAGACCAACGCTAATGTTGAGCCCGTGTTCCTCGCCTTCAAGCACAACGAAGTGATCCTCCGCCTCATCGAGAAGGTAGCCCAGCAGACCCCCGTCTATGACTTCGTGGCCCCCATCGATGGCTTCAGCCATAAGTTCTGGGTTATCAGCGATGCCGCCGACAAGGCCGTCATCACCGAGGAATTTGCCAAGATGGACGCCCTCTATATCGCCGACGGCCACCATCGCTCCGCCGCTGCCGCCCGTGTGGGTGCCGAGAAGGGCGAAGGCCCCGATGCCGAGAGCAGTTTCTATATGGCCGTGTGCTTCCCCGCCGAGCAACTCACCATCCTCGACTACAACCGCGTAGTGAAGGACCTCAACGGCAAGACGCCCGCCGAGTTCCTCGCCGCCCTTGCCGAGGACTTCGTGGTAGAGCCCAAGGGGGCCGAAATCTATCATCCCGCCCGCGCTCATGAGTTCAGCCTCTATCTGGAAGGCCAGTGGTACAGCCTCAACGCCAAGCCCGAAGTGTTCGACGCCAACGACCCCATCGGCGTGCTCGACGTAGATATATCCTCGCGCCTCATCCTGCAGAAGCAACTTGAGATAGGCGACCTCCGCTCCTCCAAGCGCATCGACTTCGTCGGCGGTCTCCGCGGTCTCGAGGAACTCAAGCGTCGCGTGGACAGCGGCGAGATGAAGATGGCCCTTGCCCTCTATCCCGTCAGCATGGACCAGGTGATGAACATCGCCGACACGGGCAACATCATGCCTCCCAAGGCCACATGGTTTGAGCCCAAACTCCGCTCCGGCCTCGTTATCCATAAGTTGAGCTAAGGCCATCGAGTAGATTTTCACAGGCAGTCTCCCCCGCAAAGGAGACTGCCTGTGTGCTTTTCAACATCTCCCGAAGCCCTATTCACCTGCCATTTTTACACGTCAGTTTTACAAAACGCGCAAAGCAAAGCAAATAAACTCCATCAGGCTTGCCCGTTTCCAAATAATAAGCTAACTTTGCAGCATCATTATTTAAGCACATATACGCGCACGCGCTCCCCGCGAAAAGAACTGCGTCGATTGCGTCGATTGCATCACACATAGACTTACCTAACATTACAAACCCAACAAATTATACAATGAAACACTTTACACATTTCTTCAGGGTTCTAACCCTGTGCCTCGTGACGCTGGTAAGTAGCGGCGCGTGGGCAACAGTTCAGACCTATCAGAAGGTAACTTCAGCACCTACTGATTGGAGTGGCGAGTACCTCATCGTGTATGAGACTGGTAATTGCGCAATGAATGGTAGCTTGACTGCGCTTGATGGTGAATCCAATTTCCAGTCTGTTACCATTACGGACAACACCATTTCTCTGGACGACTCTTACTCCTTCACAATCGCTTCGATGACTGGAGGCTATTCAATTCAGGCCAACAGCGGCAAGTACATTGGCAATACTGCCAATTCTAACGCATTGACTTCTTCTGACAAAGCTTTGGCAAACACTTTGTCGCTCTCTGCTGACGGTAGCGTCGATATTGTAAGCAGTGGCGGTGCCTATCTGCGCTATAATGCCACTTCTGGACAAACAAGATTTAGATATTTCAGGTCTTCTTCTTACAAAAACCAGAAGGCTATCCATCTTTACAAGAAGAGCACCACTCCTCCCACCGACGTGCTGAAAAGCCTTACCGTTTCCGGCGCTCCTACCAAGACGACCTATGAGGCTGGCGATGCCTTTGACCCTGCCGGCCTGACCGTTACGGGTACCTATTCCGAGAGTGGCAGCAAGACTGTCACCAGCGGCATTACGTGGAGTGTTACTCCCGAAACGCTTACCGCCGGCACCACTTCCGTCAGCGTCAAAGCCAAAGTTGGCTCTGTTGAAAGCTCCGAATACATTGTGAACGGCCTGACCGTAACGGAAAAGGAAACCCCTGGCACGAATCTTACTTTGACCTTCGACATGTCGAAGAATCCTGGTGGTTGGCCCACAGTAAATTCAACGACTCTTACTAATTATACATATACATTAGATGAAGTGGATTACACCTTCGCTTTGAAAAACGTGAAGAGTAATTCTGGCTATATGATGCTGACTGCCACCGCAGCATTAGGTCTGCCTGCAATTCCTGGTTATAAACTGACAAAGGTAGTAGCCAAGAATAGCGGAGGCTGTTCTACTGCTGTCAATGTAGGCGTATCTTCTTCTGATTCCTCTGCTGATTATATTGAAGGTGGCGATGCTCAGAAATGGGCCACACAAAGTAGTTCTTACACTTATACCTTGAGTGAAACGGATGCCAACTCTGTTTACTATCTCTATGCTACTTCCAAGAACGCCCAGATCGTTTCTTTGGAATTGACTTACGAGGCTGCCACCCCCACCACCACTCCCTCCATCTCCGCCAGCAACGTGAACATCGCTGCCGATGCCACCTCCGGCGAGATTGCTTACGAAATCACTAATCCCGTAGAAGGCCAGACTCTCTCCGCCAGCACCGAGGCCATTTGGATTTCCAACATTCAGGTGGCTGCCGACAAGGTAACCTTCACCACCACCGCCAATACCGAGGCCTCCGAGCGCACAGCCAATATCACCCTCAAGTACGAGGGCGCTACCGACAAGGTCGTTACCGTGACGCAGAAGGGTGCAACTGTAGCTCTTACTACCATCGACCAGATTTTTGCCAAGGCTACCGAGGCCGGTAGTACAGCCACAGAGGTAAGTGTTAAGTTTGACGGTTGGTATGTCACCGGCGTGAAAGGCAGCAATGCCTATGTAACCGATGGCACCAAGGGCTTCATTATCTATGGCAACGGTCATGGCTTCGTTGTGGGCGATGCTCTCACTGGCACTGTCACCTGTAAGGTACAGCTCTTTAATGGTTCTGCTGAACTTACTGAGCTTACTACTTCCACCGAGGGCCTCACCGTTACGCCCAACCACGCCATCACCACTGTTGAGAAGACCATTGACCAACTTAGCGGCATCAACACTGGTGCTGTCGTTACCATCAAAAACATCACTTATGATGGCGAGGACTTCACCGACGGCACCAACACCATCGTGCCTTTCAACAGCTTGATGACCCTGCCTACCTTCGAAGAAAACGGGAAATACAACATCACGGGCGTATATCTCCAGTATGGTGGTAAGAAGGAAATTCTTCCTCGCTCCGAGGCTGACATCGAGACCCTCACCACTACCAAGTACACCATCACCTGGAGCGTGAACGGCACCACCACCGACGAGGAAGTGAACGAAGGTGCCGACATCGACTTCAAGCCCGCCACCGTCCCCGCCGGCTTCACCGATTACGTCTTCCGTGGCTGGATTACCAACGCCACTGTTGAAGGTACCACCGAACCCACATACGTCACTGAAGCTACGGCTACTGCTGACGTAACCTACTACGCCGTATTCGCAAAGAAAACCACTACGGGTGGTTCCGGCAACTACGAACTCGTTACCGAGAATCAGAGCGACTGGAGCGGTGATTACCTGATTGCCTACAGCGAGTATGTCTTTGCTGATGGCCGCGTAGGTGGTACAACCGGATCCGGCATGGGCGTCCAGAATGTTAAGGTTGATCCCGAAGACAATCTTGACGGCACCACCGTTGCCGCTTCTTGGGGCGACCAGTACAATGTTACTCTTGAAAAGGTTTCCAAGGACTCCGGCACTTACCTGATGCTCACGAAGGATGGCAAGTACAACTACCAGACCGCCAATAGCAATGGTCTTGCCGTTACCGAGAACAGAACAACTGCGGAAGATCATCCTATTACCATCAACTTCGTCAGCAGCAAGGACGTGCAGCTGATTGTTCACGATGCTTGCATCTTCCATTACAATACTCAAGGCTACTTCCGCTTCTATAAGAATGGCGGCCAGAGCCCTGTTTACCTCTACAAGAAGCAGGCCGGCACCGTCACCTACTCCGACTTCTGCACTATTCTCCCCGCAGGTCTGCCCGTAGTCATCGGTTCCACCGGCTACGCAACCTTCTACGACAGAGACAACCGCATCATCCCCACCGGCGTGAAGGCTTACTATTGCACGCAAGGTGAAGAGGGCGTCCTCAACACCGTGCAGATTACCAACCTCAGCTATATCCCCCGCTGGACTGGCGTAATTCTTGAAGGTACCCCCGGTACTTACTATCTTGAAGAGATACCCACCATTATGGCTGACGAAGAAGAAACTGACAAGATTATGAACGACAACGTGCTCAACGGCACCCTTGACGATATGAGCGTGGAAGACCTCCGCGCCGAACTTGGCGACTACCCCGTCTATGTACTCTCCAAGGTTGACGGCCGCTTAGGCTTCTACAAGTTCGCAGGTGACACCCTCGCCGGCCGCAAGGCTTTCTATGTCAACGCGAATGCTCTTGTCAGCGGCTTCATCCTCGACTTTGGCATGGAGACCGTTGGCGTGAGCACCGTGGTGAATGCCACCAACCTGAAGGCTGACTACGACCTCACCGGCCGCAAGGTAGTCAAGAGCGGTCCCCACGGCATCTTCCTCCAGAAAGGCCGCAAGCTCATCCGCTAATCCATCCCCATAACCCAAAAGTCCCTGCCACGCGGTGGGGACTTTTCCTTTCCCTCCCCATAACCTCATAACCCCTTCCTCCCCCTCCCTTTCGGGGAGGGGCCGGGGGTGAGGCTTTTAACCCCATAACCTCACGACTTCACAATGAAAAAACTTTTTCCCCTTTTTGTATTGTTTACTATATGCATCGGCGCGCAATCACAGAATTTGCCCGCAGATTTGAAACTGAGAGGCATCCCCGTCGTCGGCGACACGCCGACCGAAGAGGAGCAAGAGCGGTTGGTAGCCTATTTCGACTCCACGATAGCAGCAAAGCCAGTAATCGATTTGTACACTATATGCTATGAATACAACCGCGATGTGGCTCCTCGGCACAAGGGGCACTACTACATCACCTACACCAATCCGGACGGTGAAGAGAAGTCGTTTGAGTGCAAGGAACCATCAGCCGTGGACAAGATACCCGTGGTGTCACAGGTGTGGCATGCCGTCAAGTGGTTTCTGATGTTCCTGATAGCGTGTGCCTTGCCGTTGATATCCATTGCCTTACGATGGAAGAAGCCTATCATTATCGCGCTCTGCGCCATCTGCGCCGTGCCCATCCTTATTACAGGATTCGGCTTTGTCATGGCAGCTCTGGCCTCCGTCTGGGCCATTATCTGCATCGCTCTGATGGCCTTTGCCGTTGTGGTGGCTGCGGGATCAATCCTCGGTCTCATGCAGGAGTCCGTCGTGCGTGGCGAGGCTACGCGGCGCGTCAACCAGCGACAGGGGTACTTCGACCGTCAGAAAGCCATTGACGAAGAAATGCAGAAAATCCATAAAGAGAAGAAGATAATAAAAAACTGATGACCCCGTCTGTCTTTTCGGCAGTGGAACAGGGGGCCCGTGTTTCACAACCCGAAATGAAAGAGAAAACTCATTCACAGAACCTAAATATATAAATATGAAGACCCATCTTATCGTTCTATTATTCCTCTCTTCCGCCGTGCTCTCGGCACAGACAATATCGGAAGCGGAAGCGCTTCAGGAGGCACAGACGTTCATCAATGCGCAGAATGTCAGGACACGGGGGCTCAACAAGGTAGCCCGTCCGGCCAAACTGTCATTAGTCAAGACCGGTCTCGCACCTGAAAGCAAGAAGTCGGCATATTATGTATTCTCGTCCTCCGAGGAAGGAGGCGGCTTCGTCATCGTGTCCGGCGACAGCCGCACCACCCACAAGGTACTGGGCTTCTCGCCGGACGGGCTGTTCCGTGCCGACCATCTGCCCGCCAACGTGCAGGCATGGCTCGACTCCTATGCCGAACAGATAGACGTCATCGCAAAGACCAACAGCGTGATAAACCAAGGCACCGGCATGGAAGATGCCGTGGGCAACGTGGTGGTGGCTCCGCTCATCACCACCCAGTGGCAGCAAGGCGCACCGCTCAACGGCAAGTGTCCGGCGATAGGTGCAGAGACTACGCTCCTCGGCTGTTCGGCCGTGGCCGCCGGTCAGATAATGAACTACTACAGGTGGCCGCAGAAGGGCCAGGGCTCCATCCGCTACGAATGGAACGCGTCAGAGATAGAGAGGGACTTCACGCAGAGCACCTACAACTACGACAACCTCGACATCGCGCAGTTGCTCTTCGACGTGGCAGCAGGGTGCAAGACCAACTTCGGCACCGACGGCAGCGGAGCCTATGAAAGCGACCTGGGCCGCGCCCTCATCAAATACTTCAACTACGACAAGAGCATGCAGATGCACTACCGCAGTAAGATCACCATCCTCACGGGACAGTATGGCTCCTACGAGTGTCTGCCCGGTTGGGACGACGCGGAATGGGACAACATGCTCCGGCGCGAACTCGACGCCAGACGCCCGATTCTCTATGGCGGCACTTATGTGTCGGGAAATTCCGGAGAGGGCCATGAGTTCCTCTGCGACGGCTACGACGATGCAGGCTATTTCCATTTCAACTGGGGCTGGGGCGGCTATTGCGACGGCTGGTACGTGACCTCGTCACTCCATCCGGAATATGCCGTCGGCACGAACTACAACTCCCGCCAGACGGCCCTCATCGGTCTGAAGCCCAACGAGGGCGGAGAGATGTGGTATGGCCACTACGGCAGCCTCCGGTTCCTATGGGGCCTTGGCGATACCGTGGACGTGAGGTATTGCTATGAGAACGAATCCACACACAAGAAATTCTACGGGAGTCCCAACACCTACGAACTCTCTGGTGAGAAATTTGGTACGAAATACGACAACATCCCCGATGCGCTGCCGGCCGACATGCCCGACGGCACCTACCGCAAGTACCTCGTATGCAACGAGCCCGGCACCGACGCCTACCACACATTGGAGTATGGCTACGCAAGCGACGGCGAGGAACTGGCAGAGACGTTCACATGGGTGGACGTGACAAACGGTGTCGGGACGGAAAGCAGTTCGCGCAAGTTCAGCGCTTCTGTGGAAGGAGCCAAGGTGGAATACTACGTGCTCAACGACGACGAGGTGAAGATCACGAACATCTCCGCATCCACCGACACGCCGAAACTCGAAGGCAAGGCCACGTATCGCGGCAAGGAATACACCGTCACCGAGATTCAATACAATCTCGGCCAACTCAAACCCGTCTATCCCACCACCATCAAGAGGATGACCACCCGCATCAACGCCGACGTGGAGGCAGAGTTCCCCGCCGGCCTTGAAGAACTGGCCCTCACTTACGAAGGCACCCATCTGGCGCTCCCCTCCACGCTCCGTAGCCTGAAACTCATAGGCTATAAGGGAACGTCGCTCACGCTGCCTTCCTCGTTGGAGGACATCGTAGGCTTCAGCACCCCCGAACTCACCGAACTCACCGTTCCCGCCAGCGTGCGTCAGTTGCCAGAGTTCGACGGCACAGACTATTCCAAGATGTTCGTAGCAAGGAAACTCACCTCTCTGGTCTTCGAGGACGGTTGCAAGGTCAAGAAGATTCCCTATCAGGGTTTCAGCGAGCACAACCGACTGGCCCGACTCATCCTCCCCGAAGGCCTCGAACTGATAGGCGACGAAGCCTTCATCGGCTGCACCGCCCTGAAGGAGGTGGCACTCCCCAACAGCGTGAAGGAGATAGGTGATAGGGCATTCAGCGGATGCACCAGCCTTGTGAGTTTCACCGTCTCCGACGATTCCCAGTTGGAGACACTCGGCCTGCTCTCTTTCAACTATTGCACCAAACTCGCCCAGTTCAATTTCCCCGCCAGCCTGAAGGTCGTCAACAACCCCTTCACCGACGTGCCCATCGCGCAGGCCGACCTCAGCAAGACGCAAATTGAAGACGCCAACCTCGATTTCCTGAACTGCAAGTCGCTGGTTTCCGTCATACTGCCCAACACACTGACGCGCATCACCTCTCTCAACATAGGCAAGGCCACCTCTTTGGTCATCCCCCGCAGCGTGGGAACCATCGACAACCTCAACGCCCCCTCCCTCGCGTCGCTCATCATTCCCGCATCCGTGACATACTTCGGCGACTCCAAGCTGGCCACAGGTGCCAACGTCATCTGCGAGGCCACCACACCCCCCGCAGGCAAGGGCCTCACATGTATGACAAGGAGTGGCACGTACTATCGCGATATGACCCTCTACATCCCCGAAGGGACCTCCTCCGCTTACAGCAACTACAAGTACATACCCACCGGGCTGCACAGCGAGTACTATTATTACAGTCCGCTCGTCGAGATGGTGAAGTCCACCGCCCCCGTCAATCTGATAGCCTCCGAGGATGGCGTCACCGTCATGGGCAGCACGGACATAGGCGGCACCTTGCAGATACCCGCCTCCGTCAGCACCCCTTCCGGAGAAGCCGAGGTCCGCAGCATCGGCGACAACGCCTTCAGCAACAACGCCACCCTCACCGCCATCGACATCCCCTCCACGGTGGGCACCTCCACGCAGACCGCGACCCGCGCAATCGTCGCAGCAGCAGGCATCGGCACAGCAGCGGGCATCGGCAACTGCGCCTTCGCCTACTGTCCCAACCTCGAAACGGTAACAGTCCATTGGGACAGTCCCCTCACGATACCCGCCAACGCATTTGAGGGCATAGACCTCTCGGAACGTATGCTCGTAGTACCCGACCACACAAGCTCCGCCTACCGCTCCGCCTCAGTATGGAAGCAGTTCGGCATCATCATCGAGGAGACGGCTTTGGGCATCGGCAGTCCCATCAGCGCCGGCAACGCCACCGCCGCGCAAACACCCGTTTACGACCTGCTCGGGCACCGCACAAAACAGGCCACGCGGCCCGGCATCTACATCCAAGGCGGCAAGAAGTTCATGGTGAAGTAAACCGCTCAGGCATCGGCTGAATAAGCACACAACCGGAAAGGAACATTGCGGTCCGAAAGCCATAGCGTTCCTTCCTGTTTTATAGTCTTTCAATCCCGCAACAGCCTGACGAACAATTGGAGCTATCGATGAACGGAAGTCCGCCGATAGAAGAAAAAAGTCCGCCTTCAGTGGAAAAAAGTCCGCCTTCAGGAAAAACTGTCGGCGGACTTTTTTTGATTTCATCACTTCTTTTGTGCCATCACATAGCGTAGAATAAAAATCAGCAAGTTAAGTGAATCGTTCGGGCGGCGCATTGACGAAGTCAGGTGGGTAAGCCCTCCCTCCTTCTATTGACAACCCTTTTAAATCTCCTGCATTTACAATCGACACGAAAGATTCTATTCTTTTTGAATCATTACAGCCATTCTCATTTCGTTGCTGTTCTCATTAACGCCAAGTCCAAACCTTATTTCCTTATTGTTAAAAGATTCGTTCAGCCATTTATTGACTGCCTCCATCTCACTCATCAACAAGTCATTCTTGTCTGGGGCAAAAAGATAGAGTAGTAGTTTGCATGGGCATTGCGAATGACCTATCTTTTCCTTGAACATGTTTACGAGTTTTACCATTCGCTGTGGGGCTTTCCCATCAATGCTGCATTCATAAGCGTTCACTTCATTACAATCACTAAAAAGATACTCGAAATCTCGACTATCAATGCGAATAACAGCTTTGGAGGCCTCGGTTATCTCATGATAGAGTCTGAGACATAGGTCATAATTGTTCCTTGCTTCATCTATCTCTGTTTCGGTACATCTGGCATTCAGTTTCTCGTACCATTCGTGAATGAAAATCTCAAAAGTGTCCATATAAATGCGTTTTAGAAGTTTGGTGATGCAAAATTAAAAGAGAGGTATGCTAATACAAGGCACACCTCTCAAAAAAGAGACTAATTATAGTGATTTTTATTTGCAAGCAATCGGATCTCCGCAATATTGCTTACGTTGGCATTTCTTGCACATCTCTCCACGCCATACTTTGTCAAACTCTTCCAT
>JAGHRT010000016.1 GCA_018066245.1 Candidatus Equimonas faecalis
CTGGCCGAATTTCAGGAGCGCATCCTGAAGCATCTGCAAAACAACGAAAGCGTGCGCCTGGGCACCCTCGGAGCCTTCTGCCCCCGCATCAAGAGCACCGCCGCAGCTTCCGCCGAGTTGTTCACCACGGACAACATCAAGCGCGTGGGCGTGCAGTTCACCCCCAGCTCCAAGCTCCTCTTTGCCCTCGACGCGAAGAACCCCGAGGTGAAGTTTGAGCGCACCCTTACGGAGTAATTGTCTAACCTTCTAAAATCCTTTTGAACTATGGGTACAATACGTTTTTATGTCCGCGAGTTGAAGAACCAGAAGACGGGCAACATGATGTACGTGGGCCAGAACACGCCCGTGCAGCCCGTTTCGTTGGACCAGCTCTGCGAGGAAGTGAGCCACGCCACCACCGTGACGAAGGCCGACGTGCTGGCCATCCTTACGGAATTGGAGTACGTCTTCGTGCGCATGATGCGCAGCAACAAGTCGGTGAAGTTCGGCCTGCTGGGCACGTTCCGCACCTCCATTAAGAGCAATGCGGTACCTTCTGCGGAACTGTTCACCGGGGATAGCATAGAGCGCATCAACCTGCGCTTCCAGCCTTCCCCCACGATGAAGTATCTGCTGAAGGCCTCCAACCCTGAGCTGAACTTCGTCCAGACGGAGCCCAACGAGTAGCATTCCCCTTTTTGTTTTCCGAGTTGTTCATATTGTCCGGGGGAGCGTCGCAGCGATTGCGGCGCTCCTTTGTCGTATGGTATCAGGGTATCAGGTATCAACGGTATCAACGGTATCAACGGTGTCTTGAAAACTCCCTCCGGCTCCCCCTTAAGGGGGAGGTGCCCGAAGGGCGGAGAGGGTTTATGGTATCTCGGTATCACGGAAGCCCTCCTCCTCCTTAAGGGGGGAGGTGCGCGAAGGGCGGAGAGGGTTTCTATAGAAGAAGGCGTGTCAAAGTCTGCTTGGCGACTTGGACACACCTTCTTCCGGCGAGGGGCTTTATGTTGCGGGCTTAGTCCTCTGTGTGGATGTTGCGGCAGATGCCGTATTGGGCTGTTTCGACGAACTTGATGATGCTTTGGATTTCATCGCAGTTGCCCGGCTGCTCCTTGATGCGGGCAATGGCATCTTCGATGGAGAAGTTGCCGGTGTAGATGATGCGGTAGGCGTTGATGATGTGCTTCATCGTGTCTTCGCTCACGTGGAGTTCTTCCTGCAACGGTTTGGCGTAGATGCCGTGGTAGGCTGCGGGCTGTCCGCCCATGATGACGAAGGGCGGTACGTCCTTTTGCAGGCAGCAGGCGCTCTGGACGAGGGCGTAGCGGCCAATGCGGACGTGCTGCTGGAGGAGGGCCGAGGAGGAGAGCAGGGCTCCCTTGCCGACGGTGCATTCGCCGGCAATGCTTACGCCGATGCCTATGACGGTGTTGTCGTGGAGGTGGACGTCGTGGCAGAGGTGTACTCGGTCCATGAGGAAGTTGTTGGAACCTATCTCGGTCCAGCGGCCTTCCCGGTAGCCGCCTGCTATGACGACGTTTTCACGGATGACGTTGTTGTCGCCGATGATGACGCGCCACTTATGGTCGGTGGGGGCGTGGAAGTCTTGCGGGTCGGCTCCGATGACGGTGTTCTGATGGATGACGTTGCCCTTGCCGATGCGGGTGCCGTTGAGGATGCTGACACCGGGCATGAGGGTGCAGTTGTCGCCTATTTCTACATCGTCTTCAATATATACGAAGGGCTTGATTTCGACATTTTGGCCGATTTTGGCCTTGGGGGAAACTGACATGGCTGTAGGGGAATTGGGAATTAGCAAATTGGCAAATTGGGAAATTGGCAAATGAGCAAACCGGGGAATTAGGGGGGTGGTAAATGTTACTCAGTCCCTCCTCCGAGTGCCTGGTAGAGGCTGATGGCTGAGAGCATCATTTGGTATTGGTCGTTTACAAGGGTGAGTTGGCCTTGGAGAAGCGACATTTGGGCGGTGAGTGTTTCGAGGTAGGTGGTTGTGCCGCCGCCGTGGAGGAAGAGGGCTTGCGTGGCTTCGTTGGCTCGTTCCAGTTCGGCTACTTGCTGGCGTGTGAGGTTAAGCTGTACTTCATAGGAATGGTACGTGGCCACGTCGTTGCTTACCTCCATGGCTGCATTGAGGAGTGCTTTCTCAAAGGCGAGTTCAGCCTGTTTCTCTTCCATCTTGCTGACTTTCAGCTGGCCGATAAGTTGGCCGCGCTGGAGGATGGGCTGGACGAGTGAGGCAACGCCTGAGGCGATGAACTTGCCGGGATTGACAATGGCTGAGCCGAGGCTGTTGGTGAAAGCTCCGTTGCCCGTGATGGAGAGGTTGGGATAGAAGGCACTGCGGGCACCCAGTTTTGCGTAGAAGCAGCGGGCTAATTCAAGTTCGGCTATGCGCACGTCGGGACGCTGCCCGAGAAGCTGGAAGGGCAGGCCTGCCTTTAAGTCGGCGGGGAGGGCATCGGGCTGGAAGGCGGTGCGTTCAATGGCGTGCGGAGATTCGTGGCGCAGCAAGCAGAGGGAGTTCTCCATCTGCGAAATGCTGTTTTTGAGAGTGGGTACGGTGGCTTGAATCTGAATGTATTGTGCTTTTGCGCTTGACACGGCGGCTTGGTTCACCATGCCGGCCTGCTTCATGGCTTCAAGGGCTTGGATGTTTTTGTCCCAGAGCTGAAGGGTGGACTCGGTTATGGCAAGCTGCTTGTCAAGTACTTGCAGGCCGTAGTAGAGTTGGGCCGTTGCACAGATGAGGCCGAGGCGTATGGCATGGTGGGATTCCTTGATTTCAAGTAACTGCATTTCCACTTGCTTCTTCTGGTTGCGAAGCTTTCCGAAGGCATCGATTTGCCAGGAGGCGGACACGGGAAAGTTGTAGGTTTTGGAGTTTTCCGCGCCCATATTGAACACCTTGCTGATGGTGCCGCTGGGCGAGAAGGTGATGGTGGGGAGGAAGAATTGGTATTTGGACAGGCGCAGGCCGACTTCGGCTTTTTGGATGTTGAGGTCGGCTGAGCGCATGTCGGTGTTGTTGGCCAGCACATATTCGATGTGCTGTTGCAAGGTGGCATCGGTGAATACTTCGCGCCAAGGCGTGAGGCCGAAATTGACGGTGTCTTGCGTGGCCATGTCGCGGTATTGAATGGTTTGCGACAGGCTATCGACCTGCGTAGGTCTTTCGTAGGTGCCGAAAATGTGGCAACTGGTGAGGAGCGTCCCACCTATAAATAGTATAAAGATATGGTGTAGCTTCATAGTCATTTTACTTTGAATACTGTTCGATGTCGGCAAGGGCTTCGGTGTTGTCGGTGTCGTCCCACTTCATGGGGGTGAAGCGCTCCTGCAAGGTCTGGAAGATGAGGAAGAGCGTGGGCACAACGAAAATCTGGCATATCATGCCGAGGAGCATACCGCCGATGGCGGTGGTGCCGAGGGAGTGGTAGCCGTTGGCACCTGCACCGCTGGCAAACATCAGGGGAAGCAGGCCGATAATCATGGCCATGGAGGTCATAAGAATAGGACGCAGACGGGCAGCGGCACCGAGGGTGGCCGCCTGGGCTATGCTCATGCCCATGCGACGGCGGTCGAGGGCAAATTCCACGATGAGGATGGCGTTTTTAGCCAGGAGGCCGACAAGCATGATGAGTGCAATCTGCACATAGACGTTGTTTTCGGCAGCACCCAGCACCATGTTGAGCATCTGGCCCGTGTCGCCGCCTATGAAGGTGCCTATGCCTCGGATGTCGGTGAACACGAAGGAACCGGCAAGGCCGAAGGGTACACTGAGCAGTACGGCGCAGGGGAGCAGGTAGCTTTCGTATTGGGCGGCGAGGAGCAGATAGATGAACACGAAGCAGAGCAGGAAGATGAGGGCCGTGCTGGAGCTGTCGGTCTTTACTTCCTCACGCGTCAGACCGGAGTATTCGTAGGAATAGCCCTGAGGCAGCGACTCCTTGGCCACCTCGGCAATAGCTTGCAGGGCCTGACCGGAGGTGTAGCCGTTGGCTGGCGTGCCGTTGATGGTGATGGCGGTGTACATGTTGAAGCGGTTGATATTGTCGGGGCCCATGGTTGGGGTAAGCGTGATGAACTCGTTGATGGGGGCCATCTGGCCGCTGTTGGTGCGCACTTGAATCTTGTTGAGGCTTTCCACGTCCTTGCGCTGGGCCTGCTCGCCCTGTATCATTACGCGGTAAATTTTACCGAAGCGGTTGAAATTGGACGAATAGAGGCCGCCGTAGTAGCCCTGAAGCACGGAGAGAATGGTGCTGGGGGAAATGCCGGCACGCTTACACTGGGCTGCATCGATGTCGATGAGGAGCTGCGGGAAGTTGGTGTTGAAGTTGGTCTGTGCCGTTTGGATTTCAGGCCGCTTTTGCAGTTCGGCGATGAAGTCCTTGGCTACGTTGAAGAAGTCGTTGATGTCGCCGCCTGTGCGGTCCTGGAGGTTAAGCGTGAAGCCGTTGTTGGCACTGAAGCCCGGAATCATAGGAGGCGAGAAGAACAGCACCTGTGCATCGGGGAAGGCTTTTTGGGCTTCGAGGTAGAGGTTGATGAAGGTCATGTTGGCCGATTCGGCCAGTCCCTTGCGCTCTTCCCAGGGTTTCAGCTTTATCATCATGGAACCGTAGGAAGGGCCTTGGCCGCCGATGAAGGAGTAGCCCGAAATTACGGTGTGGCTTTCCACCAGGGGCGAGGCAGCTACCATGGAGTCCACCTGTGCCATCACCATTTCAGAACGGTCTTGAGAGGTGCCGGGGGGCAGGGTAACGACACCCATCAGCGTACCCGTGTCCTCGTTAGGTACAAGGGCCGTCGGAGTGTTGCCCATAAGGAAAATGAGCAGGCCGATGGCGGCCACGCAGAGTATGAGCACGAGTTTCGTGCGATTGACCATGCGGCCTACGCCTATTTTGTAGCTTTCCAACAGGCCGTCGTACCAATGGTTGAACCAGTCTATGAATCGCTGGCTGAACAGGCCGAGCAAGGCTGCGATGGCTACGATGGAAGCTACGGCGCACTTCACGATGCTGTCCAGTTGGAACCAGCCCAGAATCATGAAGACGATGGCGGCTGTGATGAGAACCAGCGTAACGGCGGGCGGGAAGTTGATGCTGAATTTGCGCGGGGTGTACTTGTCCTTCATTACCTTGACGGCCTCGCCTTGAGCTTCCTTGAAGCGTTCGCCGAGGGAGCGCTCATCGTCGTGCGCTTTCAGGAAGATGGCGCAGAGGGCAGGGGAGAGGGTGAGGGCGTTGAGGGCGGAGAAACCTATGGCGATGGCCATGGTGATGCCGAACTCGCGGTAGAACGTACCGCTCACGCCGCCCATGAAGCTGACAGGCACAAACACGGCCATCATGACCAGCGTGATGCTGACGATGGCTCCGCCCAGTTCGCTCATGGCGTCGAGGGAGGCTTTGCGCGTGTCCTTGTAGCCTTGGTCGAGTTTGGCGTGGACACATTCCACCACCACGATGGCATCGTCCACCACGATGGCAATGGCCAGTACGAGTGCCGAGAGCGTCAGCAGGTTGATGCTGAAGCCGAAGATGTTCATGGCGAAGAAGGTGCCGATGAGCGCTACTGGGATGGCGATGGTCGGAATAAGCGTGGAGCGCATGTCCTGAAGGAAGAGGAACACGACGAGGAACACAAGGATGAAGGCTTCCACGAGAGTCTTGATGACCTCATGGATAGATTCATACAGGAAGTCGTTGGCGTTCATCACCGTTACGATTTCCAAGCCTGGTGCCAAAGACTGGGAGCATTCGTCCAGGGCGGCCTGAATGTTCTCAATGGCGGAGGTGGCGTTGGAGCCGGCCAACTGGAACACGATGGCGGTGCAGGCCTTATGCCCGTTCACCTTGCCGCCCCAGGCGTAGCTTTCGCGGCCCAGTTCCACGCGGGCCACGTCCTTCACGCGTACCAGGGTGCCGTCGGGACGGGAGGTGATGACCATGTTCTCAAACTCCTCCGTCTGCTGCAGGCGGCCCTTGTAGCGCAGCGTGTATTGGAAGGTGTTGCCCTCACGTTCGCCGATGTTGCCGGGAGCGGCTTCAATGTTCTGTTCGGCCAGAATGCCGCTGATGTCGGCAGGCATCAGACCGTAGGAGGCCATCTTCTCGGGATCCAGCCATATACGCATGGAGTAGTTGCCGCCCATGACGGTGGCTTCACCCACGCCTTCGCATCGCTGGATGAGGGGGATGATGTTGATTTTGGCATAGTTCTCAATGAACTCCCGTGAATAGCGGTCCTCCATATCTACGAGGGAGAACACCACGAGCATGGAGCTCTGTCGCTTGGTGCAGGTAACGCCTACGCGCGTTACTTCGGCGGGCAGGAAGCCGGTGGCCTGTGCCACATGGTCCTTCACGTTCACGGCGGCCATGTCGGGGTCGGTGCCGGGCTTGAAGGTGATGCTGATGTTGCCGGAGCCGGTGTTGGTGGCTGTGGACGACATGAAGTCCATGTTTTCCACGCCGTTGATTTGCTCTTCAAGCGGAGCGATTACGGAGTTCAGCACCGTCTGCGCGTTGGCACCCATGTAGGAGGTGCTCACGGAGATGGTGGGAGGTGCGATGTCGGGGTACTGCGAGATGGGCAGTGAGATAAGGCCCAGACAGCCAAGTATGACGATAAGGATGGAGATTACCGTCGAAAGTACTGGTCTGTTGATGAATGTATCAAGTCTCATGGTTTTGTTTCCTGTTTTGTCGGTTCGGAGTGAAGTGGCAGTTTGTCAGAGCGTGTGGCCGTCCTACTGCTCCTCGCCCCTCACTCGTTTTTAGTCTTGTCCAGGCATTTTCTTCTCTGCCATGTGTTGCTGGGCCTTTTTCTGCTTGGCAGCGCTCTGGGCGGGCGTGATGGGGGTAATCTTGGTGCCGTTGTTCAGTTTGGCCACACCTTCGGTTACGATGCGGTCGCCTGCTTTCAGGCCGCTCGTTACGATGAAGCTGGTGCCGTCGTGCTCGGGCATCACGGTAATCTCGGTGGTGTTGGCCACATTGTCCTTGTCCAGCACATAGACGAAGTGCTTGTCCTGCACGGCCCAAGTGGCCTTTTGAGGCACGGCGATGGCGTTGCTGACATGGGTGGGAATCACCACGGTGGCCGTACCGCCGCTGCGCAGGATGTTCTGGGGATTTTTAAAGTCGGCGCGAATCTGCACGCTTCCCGTATTGGCCTGGATGATGCCGCTTATGGCCTGGATGCTGCCCTGATAGTCATAGATGCTGCCGTCGGCCAGTTTGAGCTGGACGTTCGGGAAGGCTTGTGCGGCGGCGTCCTTGGAGCCGTGCTCACGCGACAGGCTCAGGAGTTGCTTCTCGGTCATGCTGAAATAGGCAAACATCGTGCTGGTGTTGGCTACCGTGGTGAGGGGCGTGGGCAGGCTTGGGCCTACGAGTGAGCCAACGCGGAAGGGTATCTCGCCAATCACGCCGTCGGCAGGGCTCGTTACGGTGCAGAAGCTCAGCTGGTCGCGTGCGCTGGACAGGGCGGCTTGGGCTTGCAGCAACTGGGCTTCGAGGGTGGCCAGCTGGTTTTGGGCGAGTTGATAGTCGTAGTCGGATATGATTTGCTTGTCGTGGAGCATCTTCTTGTTTTCAAGTGTGAGCTTTTGGGTGGCTATGCCGGTTTGGGCCACTTTTACGGCGGCTTCTGCCTGCTTCACGGCGTTCTGATACTGCACGGGGTCGATGGCAAACAGGGGCTGGCCTCGGCGCACGCTGGCACCTTCCTTCACATACACCTTTACGATGTGGCCACTTACCTTGGCGCTGATTTCGCTCACTTCCTGACCCTTCAGGGTGGCAGGATAGGAATTGGTGAGGTTGGCCTCGGTTGTCTTGACGGTTTCAACGGCAAATTCGGGGGCGGCTTCCTGGCCTCCCTCCTTCTTCTGGCCGCAACTGCTCAGGAGCAGGGTGCAGCCCATGGCGATAATGACTGATTTGAATTTCATAATATAATAATGTGTATTGTTTTTAAGTCGGTGTGCGGGGCGGGGAGGCGCGTCGCAGCTTTCGGGGAAGCCCGGCGGCGTACCCTGCCGGTTAGTCGCAACTGCAAAAGTACAAAAAAAAACGCAAAAATGGCCGCTGAAACTTTTTTCTCTTGAAAAGTTTTCGCCGCTTTACGCCTTTTTTACCTTTTTTATGGAAAGATTGCTATGCAAAGGCCACAAAAGCCGCAAATTTTATGTAATTTTGCAGCCGCAAAGCCAAATTGTAAAAATGCGTAAACTGACAAAGAAATACCAACGCTTGATTCGCACGCCCGAAGAGATAGAGGGCATACGCCGCGCAGGCAAGTTGAACACGGCCGTGCTTGACCACGTGGCCGAGCACATCCGTGAAGGAATCTCCACCGAGGACATCGACCGCCTTGTGGCCGACTTCACCGAGCGGCATGGGGGGGTATGTGCGCCCCTCAACTACGAGGGCTTCCCCAAGCATTGCTGCACGAGCATCAACGAGGTGGTGTGCCACGGCATTCCCAGCCCCGGGGAGTTCCTGCTGGACGGCGACATCGTCAATGTGGACGTTACCACCATCCTCGACGGCTACTACGCCGATGCCTCCCGCATGTTCATGATAGGCAAGGTGGAGCCGGAGGTGCAACGCCTTGTACGCGTGGCCCGCGAGTGTATGGAAGCAGGCGCCGCCGCCTGCCGGCCCTATGGTTTCGTGGGCGACCAGGCCCGCGCCATCACCGCTCATGCTCACCGAAACGGCTACACCGTGGTGCGCGACCTGTGTGGCCACGGCGTGGGGTTGAGCTTTCACGACGATCCCGAGATGGACCACTACGACAACGGGCGCAAGGGTATGCAGCTCCTGCCTGGCATGGTCTTCACCATTGAGCCGATGATCAACATGGGCACCTACGATTGCTTCATCGACGAGGACGACGGCTGGACCGTGGTAACGGAGGACGAACTGCCCTCGGCGCAATGGGAACATAGCTATCTGATGACCGACGACGGCCTTGAAATCATCACCGAGTAGGCCCCCTTTTTCCTGCCCTATGGACTTGTTTTTCCTACCCTATACACTACGCAAGACTACTCTATAAGGCAGTGCAAACTGTCCTATACGATAGGAAAGACGCAAGCCCCACTTCCATTCCCCCGTTAGCCGATTCGCTCATTTTTCCAATTGCTCATTTTCAATTACCCTGCCTACAAAATAATGAATCTCCAAGAAAACAATACCTCTTCCTCGGCTTCAACTCAGCCGAAGGAAAAGACAGAAAAACAACCCTGTACGATACTCGCCATTGAGTCAAGTTGCGACGACACCAGCGCAGCCGTCCTGCGCGATGGCCTGCTGTTGAGCAACGTTACGGCCTCGCAGGCCGTCCACGAAGCCTACGGCGGCGTGGTGCCCGAGCTGGCCAGCCGCGCCCATCAGCAAAATATCGTGCCCGTGGTGGACCAAGCCCTGAAACGTGCCGGTGTGGAGCGTGAACAGCTCTCTGCCATAGCCGTAACCCTCGGCCCCGGGCTCATGGGCTCCCTGCTGGTGGGTGTAAGCTTTGCCAAGGGGCTGGCCGTGTCGCTGGGCATTCCTCTCATTGAGTGTAACCACTTGCAGGGGCACATCCTGGCCCACTTCATTCAGGCTCCCGACGAGCCCTTCTCGCCGCCGCCCTTCCCCTTCCTCTGCCTTATGGTGAGCGGCGGAAACTCGCAGATAGTCAAAGTGTCAGCCTACGATAAAATGGAGATTCTCGGCCAGACCATCGACGATGCCGCCGGCGAAGCTCTGGACAAGTGCTCCAAGGTGATGGGCCTTGGCTATCCGGGCGGCCCCATCATCGACAAGTTGGCCCGCCAAGGCCAGCCCGTTTACGAATTTAGCAAGCCGGCCATCGAAGGGCTGAACTACAGCTTCAGCGGCCTCAAGACAAGTTTCCTCTACTTCCTCCGCGACCGGCTGAAAGAAGACCCCGATTTCATAGAGCATCACAAAGCCGACCTTGCCGCAAGCATCGAAAAAGCTGTCGTGGATATTCTGATGCAGAAGCTCCGCCGTGCGGTGAAGGAAACCGGCCTCACGCATGTCGCCCTGTCGGGTGGCGTGAGTGCAAACACGGCTTTGCGGCAGGCTTTCAAGGATATGCAGAACAAAGGTTGGACGATTTATATTCCCAAGTTCAGCTATACGACCGACAATGCCGCCATGATAGGCATCACGGGCTACTTCAAGTATCTTGACCGCGCATTCTGTCCCCTCGACAAGCCCGCCTACGCCCGCTGACCGCCAGCCTTGCGGCTCTTGGCTACGAAAAGCCCCCTCACACTGTATGTGCAAGGGGGCTTTCTCTTATTGAAGATATGTCTTTTGGAGTACCCGAGGCTACTGGCCTTGCCTGCGTGAGGCTCGTCAGCAAGGCACGCTCTCGTTCTCGAAGCTCAGGCTTTCACCATCGGCAGCGGGGCGTACCAGCACAGGCTGGTCAGTACGCAGCCGACCGCTCAGCAGGGCACGCGACAGGCCGTTGAGCAACAGCCGCTGCATGGCTCGTTTCACGGGGCGTGCGCCCAGTTCGGGCTCATAGCCCACTTCGGCAATGCGCCGTACAGCATCGTCGGTTACATGCAGCACAACGTTCTGCTCCTCGGCCAGCTGCACCACCTTGCGCAGCTGCAAGCGCACAATCTGCTCAATGTCTGCGGACGAGAGAGCCGAGAAGGTGATGACATCGTCAATGCGGTTGAAGAACTCGGGGCGCACGCTGCGCTTCAGCGTGTCGAGGTCGTAGTTGCTGGTCATTATGACGATGGTGTTCTTGAAGTTTACGGTGCGGCCCTTGTTGTCGGTCAAGCGGCCGTCGTCCAGCACTTGCAGGAGCACGTTGAACACGTCGGGGTGGGCCTTCTCGATTTCGTCGAACAGTACCACGCTGTAGGGCTTGCGGCGCACGGCTTCGGTCAGCTGGCCGCCTTCATCGTAGCCCACGTATCCCGGAGGCGCACCTACGAGTCGGCTCACGGTGTGCTTTTCCTGATACTCGCTCATGTCGATGCGCGTCATCAGGCCCTCGTCGTTGAACAGGTATTCGGCGAGGGCTTTGGCCAGTTCCGTTTTGCCCACGCCCGTCTGGCCGAGGAAGATGAACGAACCGATGGGGCGTTTCGGGTCTTGCAGGCCTGCACGGCTGCGGCGCACGGCATCGCTCACGGCTTCTATGGCTTCCTGTTGCCCCACCACGCGACGGTGCAGCTCATCTTCAAGTTTGAGCAACTTCTCCCGCTCACTCTGCATCATACGGCTCACGGGGATGCCCGTCCAGCGGCTCACCACGTCAGCAATGTCGTCGGCGGTTACCTCTTCCTTAATCAAGGCATCGCCGTCCTGCCGGTTGTGGAGTTCCTCCTGCTTGGCCGCAATCGTGCGCTCCTGTTCCTGCAACTTGCCGTAACGGATTTCGGCCACGCGGCCATAGTCGCCTTCCTGTTCGGCCCGCTCGGCTTGCAGTTTCAGCTGGGCTATGGTGTCCTTGCATTGCTGTATGTCGGCCAGAAGTTGCCGCTCTCCTTCCCAGCGCTTGCGCATTTCTCGCTCCTTGGCCATGAGTTCGGCTATTTGCTTCTCCAGTTCGGCCAGCTTCTCCTTGCCGCCCTGCTTCTGCGCCTCTCGCTTGATGGCTTCGCGCTCAATTTCCAACTGGCGCAAGCGGCGTGAGAGTTCATCCAGTTCCTCGGGTTGCGAGTCGCGCTCCATGCGCAACTTGGCTGCGGCCTCGTCCATCAGGTCTATGGCTTTGTCGGGCAGGAAGCGGTCGGCGATGTAGCGATGGCTGAGCGAGACGGCAGCAATCAGCGCATCGTCCTGAATCTTTACCCGATGGTGGCGCTCATAGTTATCTTTAAGTCCGCGCAGGATGCTGATGGCGTCCTCTGGCGTAGGTTCGTCCACCATTACTGTTTGGAAACGGCGCTCCAGGGCTTTGTCCTTTTCAAAGTACTTTTGATATTCTTCCAGCGTCGTAGCACCTACGGCACGCAGTTCGCCCCGGGCCAGAGCGGGCTTCAGGATGTTGGCCGCGTCCATTGCACCATCGCTCTTGCCCGCTCCGACAAGGGTGTGAATCTCATCGATAAAGAGGATGATGTCGCCTTGCGCTTCAGTTACCTCTTTGACAACGCTTTTCAGACGCTCTTCAAACTGCCCTTTGTACATGGCACCGGCTACGAGTGCTCCCATGTCGAGAGAGAACAGCCGTTTATTGCGCAGGTTGTCGGGGACATCGCCGCGTACAATGCGGCTGGCCAGGCCTTCCACTATGGCCGTCTTGCCTGTGCCTGGTTCGCCGACGAGTATCGGGTTGTTCTTTGTGCGGCGCGATAGGATTTGCAGCACGCGGCGTATCTCGTCGTCGCGGCCAATCACGGGGTCGAGTTTGCCGTCGCGGGCTTCGTCCACCAGATTGCGGGCGTAGAGTTCAAGGGCCTTGCCCTCCTGCTCATTGGGAAACTGATTCTGATTCATAAGGCTGTGTTGATTGGTTTTGTTCTGCCTTGGGATTTGCAAAGAGCGTGCCAAGTCGTGTCTTGGCCGCCGGAAGTGTGAGCTAAAAAGAAGGCAGACAGGGGCGTGGGGGCTCCTGTCTGCCTGATTGTGTATGGGGATGTGCCGTCGTGCTTAGATGTTGCGGGCTTGCAGCAGCATAAAGTCAAGTATCGTTATGGCTGCCATGGCCTCCACTATAGGTACGGCACGCGGGAGTACGCACGCGTCGTGCCTGCCCGTGGCTTTGACGATGGTGGTGTGCCCTTGCTCGTCGGTAACGCTTTGTTCGCGCAAAAGGGTGGCTACGGGCTTGAAAAGGCAGCGGAAGTAGATGTCCTTGCCGTTGCTTATGCCGCCCTGAATGCCCCCGCTGCGGTTGTCGGCCCACTGCGTGTCATTTTGGCAGGAGCCGCGCTGGCCGATACCCTCAAAGCCTGCGCCATAGTCGAAGCCGTGGCACGCATTGATGCTCAGCATGGCTGCTCCGAGGGCGGCGTGGAGCTTATCGAAAACAGGTTCGCCCAATCCTGCGGGGCAACCTCTTACAATGCACGTTACGGTGCCTCCGACGGTGTCGCCTTCCTGCTTGGCTTCCCGTATGAGCGCTTCCATCTTTTCTGCCGAGGGGGCGTGCGGGCAGCGCACGTCGTTATTCTCGGTTTGGCTGAGGTCAAGGGCGGAGTAGGGGAGGGGCACGGCGATTTCGCCCACCTGCGACACGTAGGCTTGCACCTGTATGTTCTTCTGGCGGAGCACGAGCATGGCAAAGGCTCCGGCAACGACGCGGCAGGCCGTTTCGCGTGCCGAGGTGCGTCCGCCGCCACGGTGGTCGCGGATGCCGTACTTCTGCTGGTAGGTGAAGTCGGCATGGGAGGGGCGGAACACGTCGCGCAGGCTGTCGTAGTCGCTGCTGTGCTGGTCGGTGTTGCGAATGATGAAGCCGATGGGCGTGCCTGTCGTCAGGCCTTCAAACACGCCGCTTAGGATTTCCACTTCGTCGGCCTCCTTGCGGGAGGTGGTGAGGGGGCTCTGTCCGGGGCGACGGCGGTTGAGCTGTTCCTGAATGAAGGCTAAATCGACTGCTACGCCCGAGGGCATACCGTCAATCACGCCTCCGATGGCGGGGCCGTGGCTCTCGCCGAAGGTGGTAAGCCTGAATATGTGGCCGAAGGTGTTCACGCTTGCGGGGCAGTTAATAGATGAAAATTCAAAGGTGAAAGTGAGGGACTTGCCGTTGGTTTAGTGGCATCCGCCGCAGTGGCCGCCGCCACAATCGCCTTCGCAGCTTTCGCCGCATCCGCCACAGCCTCCGCAACCTCCGCATCCGTCCTGCCCGAAGCCGTTGATGGCTTCCGTAATCTCGTCATCGGTGGCCGTGCGGGAGGTCAGCACCTGACCTTTGTAGTGGAGCGTCTTGCCGGCAAAGAGGTTGTTGCAATCGAGCTTGACCTTGTCGGCACCGACGTGCAGCACGAGGCCATAGAACTGGTAGCCGTCTTCATTGACGAGGGGGAGGATGTTGCCTTCAAACACCTTGTCGGCCATGAACTTGCCATCGACGGTAAAGAGGCTTTTGGAAACTTCAATAACGCGCTCATCGACGTGCGGGCCGTAGGCTTCCTCGCAAGTGAGGGTGAAGTCGAAAGTGTCGCCTTCGCTGAGCGGGGCAATGCGCTCCTCGAAGGCGGGCAGCGTCATGCCGAGTTCGGAAATGAAGAAGAAGGGATGTTCCTTGGGGGCCTGCTCTGCGAGTTCTTCCTTGCCGTCGGACTCGCTGGTGTAGAGGTCGTAGGAAACGGTGATGTATTTATTCATAAAAACGTGTTTTACTGTAAGTTTTTCAGTCTTTTATATTACTTCAAGCTGTAGGCTTTCCTGTAATTGCTTCACTATGGGCTGCGTGCGTTGCATCTCGGCGAAGGCTTCGTAGGGGGAGCGGTAGCGTGTGCCGGTTTGGGCTTCGCTCACTTTGAAGTGTACGTTGATGAGCCTGTTGTTAAGTTCGCGCCGCAGGTGGGTGAGGAGGCTGGGATGGAGCTCCTGCATGTATTTCAGAACCTTTTCGTTGGGCACCATTACTTCAATGTCGGTGCTGCCTGCTTCTACGTGCGGGCTCATGCTCTTGAGGCGGCCTGCGTTGGCAAACTGCTCCACGGGCAACTCGTTGGCAAAGCGCAGCCACTGGTAGTTGAAGTCGCGCTCTGTAAACGGCGTTGTGCCCAGATTGGAGGGGACGGCGTGTGTGTCGGGGACGGAGGTGGCGGCATTGGCCTGTGCGGCAGCCGTGGAAGCGGGGCCTGCGGGCCTGCGGGTGATGCTGATGGTGTGGCGTGCGGCTGCGGCAGGGCGTGCTGTGGCTTGTGGGGTGGGAGCCTGTGTGCCGCTGCTCTGAACTGTCGGCGGACTTGTTTTTCCTATCGGCGGGGTAGTCGCGCCTGTCGGCGGACTTGTTTTTCCTATCGGCGGGGTGGTCGCGCCTGTCGGCGGACTTGTTTTTCCTGTCGGCGGGGTAGTCGCGCCTGTCGGCGGATTAATTTTTCCTGTCGGCGGGGTAGTCGCGCTTGGGCTGGTGGTCGTGGGGTTTGGGGCTACGTCGCTTACAGCGGCCTTGGCTGCAAGGAGTTGGAAAATGGGTTTAAGAATCTTCGTAGGGCCAAGCCCAGAACCTGGCGCACCGGCCTCCGGCGCGGGGTCGGAGAGTTGCGCCACTTGTATGAGGGCGAGTTCCACCAGCAGGCGTTTGTTGTTGCTCTGGCGGTAGGCCACGTCGCATTGGTTGCAGAGGCGGAGGGCGGCATAGAGCATCCGTGGCTGGCAGCGGCGCGACTGTTCGGCATAGCGCTGGCGCAGGGCATCGCTTCCTTCCAGAAGGTGGAGCGTCTGGGCATCGTGGGCCACGAGGAGGCTGCGGAAGTGTGCGGCCAGCCCTTCCATGAAGTGGTTGGCCTGGAATCCTCGGCTCAGCACGTCGTCCAGCGTGAGCATGGCGGCGGGGACGTCGGCCTTCAGGAGCTGGTCGGTCAGCGAGAAGTAGTAGTCGTAGTCAAGGATGTTGAGGTCCTCAATCACCTTCTTATAGGTGATGTTGCCGCCCGTGAAGGAGGCTACCTGGTCGAATATGGACAGGGCATCGCGCATACCGCCGTCGGCTTTCTGCGCAATGAGGTTGAGGGCTTCGTCCTCGCAGCTGATGCCTTCCTGCTCGGCCACGCGCTTGAGGTGCGCCACGGTAAGGCCCACGTCCATGCGGTTGAAGTCGTAGATTTGGCAGCGCGAGAGGATGGTGGGCAGGATTTTGTGCTTTTCCGTGGTGGCCAGTATGAAGATGGCGTGGGCCGGTGGCTCCTCCAGCGTTTTGAGGAACGCGTTGAAGGCTTGCGTGGAGAGCATGTGTACCTCGTCGATGATGAACACCTTGTAGCGTCCGATCTGTGGGGGCACTTGCACTTGCTCGATGAGCTGGCGCATGTCATCGACGGAGTTGTTGGAGGCGGCATCCAGCTCGTGGATGTTCAGGGAGCGTTGCTCGTTGAAAGCCTGGCAGCTCTCGCATTCGTTGCAGGCCTCTCCCTCGGCGTTGGGGTTGAGGCAGTTGATGGTCTTGGCGAAGATGCGTGCGCAGGTGGTCTTTCCCACGCCGCGAGGGCCGCAGAACAGGTAGGCGTGGGCGAGTTTGCCGCTCTTGCAGGCGTTCTTCAGCGTCGTGGTGAGGGCTTGCTGGCCCACCACGGCATCGAAGGTGGCGGGGCGGTACTTCCGCGCCGAAACAATGTAGTTGTCCAAAGTGTTGTCGGGGTGTTAGGAGGTCGAAATTCAGGGAGGGGCGGATTTTCCGAGGCGGGGGCGCTTGCGGCTCCGGGGATTCGGAGACGTTATTCCCACATCACGAGTGACGAGGGGAGCTTGATGCGCTTCGGCTGGCTGCGGGAGCCGTCGATGCAGTACATGGGAGCCGTGTCGGGTGTAAGGATTTCAAAGAATTTCTCACGGATGCGTGAGCATTTTTCGTTGAGAGAGTTTGACATCGGGTTGCAGAGCGACAGGAGCGAAGCGCGGGCTTTCAGTTCGTTGAAGCGAATGCCCTGTATGGTGCGGTAGATTTGCAGCAGTTCCAGGAAATAGTCGCCTATCTCCTTGAATATGATGCCTTCGGGGTGGCGGAGGAACAGGATGAACACGGCTCGTGGCAACGGGGTGAGCTCTACTTCCAAATCGTTGAACTCCGGCAGGAAAATGCGGTAGTCGGCCGTGATGTAGAGGCGTGAAATGGCACGCTGGGGCCGGACGAGGTCGTACAGCGTCTCTTCGGCTACGCCCATCTCGGCGAGTTCGCCGATGAGCTGGCGCACCTGCACCATTTTCTCGCGCACGGCTTCGGGGTAGATGCCCGTCTGTATTTCCTGACCGCGTATTTTGCGGTCGATATATATATAGTAGTCGTTGCGTTCCTTCTGCGAGACAAAATGGCCGTAGTAGCGCTCGTAAAGGTCGAGGCGGCGGTGGATTTCGGCCTCTATGACGCGGTACTGCTCCTCACGCATCTCGCGCTCGGTCTGTACGATGAGCCCTTCTTTATGAGCCTTTATGAGCTCTTTGAGCTTGGGTGTCTCACTCATGGCCTTTCAGTGTTTTGCGGATTATACATTTAATGTCGCCGCAAAGTTACGATTTATTTTCCTTATGGCCAAGGAAAAAGGGACGAATGTGGCGATAATTTTCCGGAGCCTTGCTTTGGCGGTTGCTGGCGTAGGGAGTAGGAAAAATTAGTCCGCCGATAGGAAAGACTGTCGGCGGACTAATTTCAACTGTCGGCGGATTAGGAGCGGTCAGGGCCGCCCTGCTGCCTACAGGTTCTGCTTGAAGTGGCGGAGAATGCGGGAGAGGAGGTGCTTGCGCGTGTTGCCGCCGTAGATGGAGTGGTTGCGGTTGCGGTAGATTTGGCAGTCGAAGGGCTTGTCGGCTTGGACGAGGGCCTCGCTCATCTCGGTGAAGTTACGGAAGTGTACGTTGTCGGCGGCGGTGCCGTGGATGAGCAGAAGCGCACCCTGGATGCGTGAGGCGCGGGCTATGGGGCAGTCGTCGTAGCCGTCGGGGTTCTCCTGCGGGGTGCGCATGAAGCGCTCGGTGTAGGCGCTGTCGTAGAAACGCCAGGAGGTTACGGGAGCCACGGCGCAGCCTGCCTTGAAAACGGCCTGTCCGCCGGGGGCTTCAGCCATAGCCATAAGGGCGTTGAAACCGCCGAAGCTCCATCCCCAGATGCCGATGCGGCTGCCATCGATGTAGGGCAGTTGGGCGAGGGCCTGGGCTGCTGCGGCCTGGTCGTGGGCTTCGAGCTGGCCGAGGCGGAGATAGGTACACTTTTCCCACTCTGCGCCTCGGAAGCCGGTGCCTCGGCCGTCCACGACCACGGAGATGTAGCCCTCCTGGGCGAACACGCTTTCAAGTGCGCCGCCCGGCTGGAAACCGCAGCTCCAGGAGTCGGTAACTTCCTGCGAGCCGGGGCCGCTGTACTGGTACATGATGACCGGATAGCGGCGCGAGGGATTGAAATCGCGCGGACGGAGCATCCAGGCGTTCAACTGGAGGCCGTCGGCGGTGGTGAGGGTGAGCAGTTCCTTCTGGCCGAACAGCTTGTCGGCCTGCTGGCGCAGGGCGTCGTTGGTGATGAGCGTGTGGAGCGTGCGGCCGGAGGCATCGCAAACGGTGGTTACGGGCGGCTGGTTTATGGTGCTGTAGGTATTGACGTAGTAGCGGTAGTTCTTGCTGAAGGTGGCGGCGTTTGTACCTGCCTGCTGGGAGAGCTTGGTGGTGCGGCCCTTGCGGTCGGTGGCATAGACGGCGCGGCGGAGGGGAGATTCCTGGGTGGAGGTGTAGAAGAAGCGGCCTGTGGCCGTATCGTAGCCGTGGAAGCTCGTTACCTCAAAGTCGCCCTGCGTAACGGTCTGTTCGAGGTTGCCCTGGAGTGTGTACCAGTAGAGGTGCTGATGGCCCGTGCGCTCCGATAGGATGGCGAAATGTCCCGGATAGAACTGCAGGTCGGTGTAGGCCGACTCATTGACGTAGTGGGGGATTTCTTCGCGCAGGACCTGCCGTGCCACGGTGCTGCGGGGGTTGGCCATGTAGATGTCCATACGGTCCTGATGACGATTGAGCGTTACGACGCACACCTTGTCGGCATCGCTGGTCGTGGCAATGCGGGGAATGTAGTCGTCGGCGGCGAGGGGGATGTCAAGCTGCCGCGTGTTGCGGTTCTTCAAGTCGTAGGAATGCACACTCACGGTGGCGTTGGCCGCACCGGCTACGGGGTATTTGTAGGAATAGGGGTAGGGCAGGCGCTCGGAGGAGTACATGGGCATGTCGTAAACCTGCACTCCGCTCTCGTCGTAGCGCACCCAAACAAGCAACTCGCTGTCGGCAGAGAAGCAGAAGGAGCGTGACGTGGAGAACTCCTCCTCGTTCACCCAGTCGGGGATGCCGTTGGAGATTTTACCCTGCGCACCGTCGCGGGTAACCTGCGTTTCAGCATTGCCGTAGAGGAGTTTCACGACGTAGAGGTTGCCTTCACGGGCGAAGGCCACGACGTTGCCGTCGGGGGAGAAGGTGGGCGCCATCTGGGGCCCGCCGTCGGAGAGGGGCTCCAAGCGGTTGTTGGCGACTTCGTAGATGTACCAGTCGGCGGTGAAGGTGCGACGATAGACGTACTTGGTGTTTGTCTGAATAAGGATGCGGCTTTCGTCGGGGGAGATGATGTAGCCGTCGATGGTAGAGAGGTTTGTCTTGCTGCGGGCGGTGGCTACGTCGAATAGGGTGGCGATGCCCTTGCCCGTGCGGAAGGAGGTGCGCACGATGCGCTTGTTGTCGATAAGCTGGGAGTAGGATTCGCCGTCGGCCATAGGGGTGAGGGCGGCGAGGGACTGTGGCATGTACTTGCCTGCGGCTACATCGGCGATGCTGAGCTGTGCCTTGACGCCGGGTGCGGACAGCAGGCAGAAAAGGAGGGGGAGGATGCGTTTCATGTATGTGGAGTTGTATGGATTAGTAATGTGTGAATGGATTTATCGGCTGTTTGCTCCATTTGCCGCTTTGCCGGCTTTTACTGTCCGGTAGATGTCGGGCACGATGAGGAAGGGAGCGGTGAGCCCGACTATGGTGAGCAGTTCCTCCATGCTGAGGCGGCTTACCTGGAAGAGTTCGGGCAGGACTTCCACTATGGCCAGTTGGCCCAGGAGTATGGCGAGGGCGATGGCCACGAAGGCTGTGGAGAAGTGGCTGTGGAACCGGCTGGGGTGGCGCAGGATGTCGCAGATGTCGAGCAGGAGGCTGCGCGAGGTGCGGTAGTAGCGCACGTTGAAGAGGTTCCAGAATTGCAGGAAAACGAAGAATGTGAAGAACTGCACCACGGGGAAGTGGCCCGGGAAAAGGATGGGGCCTTCCCACACCACGGCGGCGAGGAGGAACTGCGTAAGCCCCACGCCGGCAATGCGGCGGAGCATGGGATTGTCGATGATGTGCGCCTTCTGGCTGCGGGGCTTCTCGTCCATCACCTTGGGGTCGGCGGGCAGGGAGGAGAGGGCCATGGCAGCGAAGGTGTCCATGATGAGATTAACCCAGAGCATCTGCGTAACGGTGAGGGGCGACTCCGTGCCGGTGAAGGCTCCGATGAACACAATCAGGCAGGCGGCCACGTTCACGGTGAGCTGGAAGAGCAGGAAGCGGCGGATGTTCTGATAGAGGGAGCGGCCCCAAAGTATGGCTCTATTGATGGAGGCGAAGGAGTCGTCGATAATGGTGATGTCCGAAGCTTCTTTGGCGTGTGCCGTGCCGCTGCCCATCGACAGTCCCACCTGGGCTTTGGCCAGGGCGGGGGCGTCGTTGGTGCCGTCGCCGGTAACGGCCACTACCTCGCCGAGCTGTTGGAGCAGGGCTACGAGGCGGGCCTTGTCGTCGGGGCGGGCGCGGGCTATTATCTTGAGCGTGGCCACGCGTTGCAGGGCTTCTTCATCGCTGAGGGCGGCGAAGCCGGGGCCGGTGAGGACTGTGCCCGCTTCGCTTTCCTTAGAAGAAAGCGAGCCGGCGGGCTGGTGCAAACTATCGGCGGAGTAGGAAAAACTGTCGGCGGACTTGTGCGAACTGTCGGCGGAGTAGTTTTCACTGTCCTTAGAGGGGGTGGAAGCCTCCTGTGGGAAAAGGCCGATTTGCCGTCCGATTTCAGTGGCTGTGCCTACGGTGTCGCCCGTTACGATTATGACGCGCACGCCGGCACGCTGGGTGCAGGTGGCTATGGCTTCCCTCACGTCGCCGCGCAGCGGGTCCATGATGCCCACTATGCCGAGGAAATGGCGCTTTCCGCCTGTTTCTACGGCGAAACCGAGGGTGCGCATGGCCTTGCCCTGCCATTCGGCCAACTGCTTCATAATGTCCACGTCCGTGGGCTGGCAGGTGGGCAGAAGTATTTCGGAAGCCCCTTTGAGGAACGTAAGGCGCACGCCGTCGCGCTCTACGGTGGTGCTCATGAACTTACGCTCGGAGCTGAAGGGCACGCGGTCGATGATTGTCCACTGGCTGCGCAGGGTGCGGTAGTCCACGCCTCGGTCGGCCAGCCAGTGGAGCAGGGCGCCCTCGGTGGGGTTGCCGAGGGCCTTCACCGTACCGTCGGCAGAAGTGGAAAGCTCTGCGGTGGAGTTCAGGGCGCAGCAGAGGACAAAGGCCTGCTGCAAAGCTTCATGGGCAGGGAGGCTCTCCGTATCGGGCAAGGGGAGGGAAAGATGCTCCACCACTTGCATACGGTTTTGCGTAAGGGTGCCGGTCTTGTCGGTACAGATGACTGTGGCGGCTCCCATCGTCTCGCAGGCGTGGAGCTTGCGCACGAGATTGTTCTCGCGGAGCATCCTGCGCATACTCAGGGCCAGGCTCATCGTGATGCTCATGGGCAAGCCCTCGGGCACGGCCACGGCAATCAGGGCCACGGCCAGCATGATGCTCTCAAGGGTGTATTGCACGAAGTGGAGCATCAGGAATTGCTCGCCCGCTCCTTCGCCCAGCAGGAAGTAGCAGAGCATACGCCCCGCCACCACAAGTGCGGCGATGGCCACGGCGGCTCCGCTCACCTGCTTGCCGAGGGCGGAGAGCTGGCGGTTGAGCGGCGTCTGCACCGTGCGCCCTTCGCGCACCTTCATGGCTCCGCGCCCCTCTTCCGTATTGATGCCGATGGCTGTGATACGCAGCAGGGCATAGCCCTCAAGGAGTGTGTTGCCGCGCAGCAGGAGGTCGGAGGCGTAGGTGGCGTGGGCATCCTGCCGGTCGGCCTTGTGTGATTTCGTAACGCTGGGTTCGCCCGTGAAAGCGCTTTCGTCCACGCGCAACTGCTGGCTGTCTTCAAGGCAGCCGTCGGCAGGCACTTCGTCGCCGCTTTCCAGGCGCACGAGGTCGCCCACCGTGATGTCCTTCTTCGGCACTTCCACAAACTGTCCGTCGCGGAGCACCTTCACGGGGGCTTCGTCGTTGGTCTGGTTCAGCACCTGAAACTCCTTTTCGGCCTTCACTTCGAGGATGAAGCCGACACCCGTGGCCAGGAGCAGGGCCACGAGCACGCCGAGGGGCTCAAACAGCACTTCGGTGCCTGCACCGTGGCCGTACTCGTAGAGGCTGATGGCCGATGAGAGGACAAAGACCACCAGCAGTACGATGATGAGCGGGTCGGCAAACTTGCGTAGGAAGCCTCTCCAAAGAGGCTCTGGCGTAGGGGGGGGGATGATGTTCTTCAAATCTCCTTCTGCGTCTTTAAATAGTTGATGAATACGTCGGTCAGGTGGGGCATGTCAAGTCCGTCCACCATCTGGGATTCGGGCAGGTGGGCGGGATTGAAGCCGTCGCCGCCGCCTGCCAGAAACTCGTCGGCCACGACATAGCACACCGCCGTGTCGGAGAGCTTCAGCTGGCTGCCGTCGTCGAAGTGGTAGGTCAGGGCTTTCACGTGCCCCTTCTTGTCAAACTGCGGGGTGAGCGGAGCGAATTGCAGGTAGCCGTAGCGCTCGTTGTGGAGGCCGTGGTCGATGATGTCGCGCAGTTGCTTGCCCGTGAGGCGGAACACTTTCATGGCGTTGTCGAATGGCAACACCTCGCCTATGTCCAGCACGCGCACGGGGCCGGCGGAGAGACCGCTGCGCATACACCCGATATGACTGACGCCCACGATGATGTCCCTGTCGGTGAAGCCCTTCTGCCGGCGGGCGGCATGGATGAAAGAGCGGGTAACGAGCTGGCCCATGCGCGTCTGGTCGTGGCGCATTTCCACACGGTCGAAAGGAATGGTCTCACGGACAGTGGTAACATAGTCGCCGATAGGCGTGCCGGCACGGGTGCGGGTGGTGGCCAGCTGTTCCTCAATTTGCGCTTGCAGGCGGGCAGCCTTCGGCGAAAGCAGGGCCTTGGGAGTTACCTCTACGAGCCTTGTCTCTGCACTGAGCACCTGTAGCGACGCGGAGTCGAGTTCGAGCATCGTGATGCCCACGTGCTGGCCGTTCTTGCCGGCTTGTATGACGGGGTAGTTGATTTCGTTGATGGTGCCGCTTACCCTTTGATGGCTGTGGCCGGATATGATGGCGCAGAATTGCGGGTCGTTCAGGCTCGTCAGCTGAAGCGAGTCGGCATCGTCCCATCTGGGCACAAGCATCGTAAGGGTGCCGAAACCGCCTTGGGGGGCAAAGCGTGTGCCTTGGTGCGTGAGGATGAGGCGTGCGTCGGCCTGGCGCACGGCCTCGTAGCCAGGCGTGCGGCTGAGTGAATCGATGATGCCGACTGCGTCGCCGCAGAAGCTCAGTCCTTTGAGTTTGGATTTAGAGGCTTGCAGGGGCGTGCTGCTTGTGGTAAGGCCCAGGAAGGCCAGGCGGAAGTTGCGGCCGTCGGGCAGGGCGATGGTTTCTACGCGCGTAGGTTCGCAGAACGGCGGGCGCGAGGTCGTGCCGTCGAACACGGGGCTGGCCGCATCGCATCGTATGTTGGCGCTCACATAGTGGAGGTCCCAGTCGGCCGGGCGCAGGCTGACGTTGGTGTGCCAGCGGTCCAGCAGGGCGGGTTGCCCCTCGTCGAACTCGTGGTTGCCGATGGCTGAGAGCCGGATGCCGCAGTCTTTGAAGAATTGGGGCAGCAGCGTGTGGGGACGGGTGGCTTGATAGAAGTATGAGCCGCCGAAGTTGTCGCCGGCCGACACGACGATGTGCAGGGGATAGACTTTTTTCAGCGAGTCGAGGGTTTCTACCACGGCGGCAGCACCTGGGATGTGCTTGAAGTCGTCGCGTACAAAGCTGCCGTGGAAGTCGTTGATGCTCATCACGGCCACGTTGATGGTGCTCTGTGCCGTGAGACTGAGCGCTGCCCCTATAATATATATAAGGAGTGGAATACGTTTCATGGATGCTTAGTTGTTTTCTTCCAGTTCGTCGATGTCGTATTCTTCGATGTCGAGTTCGTCCTCCTCGATGTCTTCCACGCTGTCGTCCTCCCAGTCGGCAAAGTCGGCGTCGAAGGCCGGCACTTCGCGGTCGCGGTGGACGATGCTGCCGCCCTCCGCTTGCATGGAGAGCTTGTTGGATTCGGAGTTGAGTTCCTCCCACAGCATGTCCTTCAGGGCGGGTATGCCTTGCCCGCTCACCGCGCTTATGAACACCACGGGGAGGTCATCGGGGAGGTCCTGCCGCAGCATTTCGATGAGTTCCTCGTCGAGCAAGTCGCACTTGGTTACGGCCAGGATGCGGTGCTTGTCGAGCAGGCCGGGGTTGAACTGTTCCAACTCGCCCAGCAGAATTTCATATTCGCGGCGGATGTCGTCGGTGTCGCCCGGCACCATGAACAACAGGAGGGAGTTGCGCTCAATGTGGCGGAGGAAGCGCAGGCCGAGGCCGCGCCCTTCGGCTGCCCCCTCTATGATGCCGGGAATGTCGGCCATGACGAAGGAGCGCCCGTCGCGGTAGGGCACGATGCCCAGGGAGGGCTCCAGCGTGGTGAAGGGGTAGTTGGCAATTTTGGGCCTAGCCTGGCTGACGGCACTCACAAGGGTGCTCTTGCCCGCATTGGGAAATCCCACGAGGCCCACGTCGGCCAGCAGTTTCAGTTCCAGGATGACCATCATCTCCTGCATGGGTTCGCCGGGCTGGGCGTAGCGCGGGGCTTGGTTGGTGGCTGTGCGGAACTGGTAGTTGCCCAGTCCGCCGCGTCCGCCCTTGAGGAGCATGACCACCTGCCCGTCTTTGCTCACGTCGCACAGGAACTTGCCCGTCTCTGCGTCGTAGGCCACGGTGCCGGGGGGCACGTCGATGTAGCGGTCGTCGCCGTCGCTGCCATGCGAGCAGCACTTGCTGCCGTTGCCGCCGTGCCCTGCGAAAATGTGCTTTTCGTAGCGCAGATGGAGCAGCGTCCAGTAGTTGTGGTTGCCCCGCAGGTAGATGTGTCCGCCGCGCCCGCCGTCGCCGCCGTCGGGCCCGCCGTTGGGCTGGTACTTGGCGCGGTGAAGGTGCATAGAGCCGCGGCCACCCTTTCCTGAGCGGCAATAGATTTTTACGTAATCAACAAAATTCGTTTCTGCCATTGTGGGGAGTGGTGGGGTTAGGAGTAGGCGAAACTAGTCCGCCGATAGGACAGACTAGTCCGCCGATAGTTGAAATTAGTCCGCCGACAGGAACGCCTGGTCTTTGGGGTGTTGTTCCTGCCGGTGGAATAGGCTTGTTCAGAGTGCGTCGATGACGGCGCAGAGTGCGGCATTGATTTCCTCAAGGGAGCCGATGCCCTTCACGGCGTGGCGCAGGCCTTCCTTTTCGTACCAGTCGGCCAGCGGCTGCGTCTGCGTGTGATACACTTTCAGGCGGGCGGCAATCGTCTCGGCGTTGTCGTCGGCACGGCCCGAGGTCTTGCCGCGATTGATGAGGCGGGTCATCAGTTCCTCGTCGGGTACGTCGAGCTCAAGCATGGCGCTGACGGCCGTACCGCGCTGGGCGAGCATCTCTTTCAGGGCCTCGGCCTGCGGAATGGTGCGGGGGAAGCCGTCGAAGATAAGCCCCTCGCACGGGCAGAGGGAGTCGTAGGTGCTGGCCAGGATTTGGATCATCAGGTCATCGGGGATGAGCTGCCCCTGGGAGATGTAGTTCTGGGCCGTGTGCCCCAAGTCGGTGCCGGCCTTGATTTCGGCGCGGAGCACGTCGCCGGTGCTGATGTGCTTGAAGCCGTACTTTTGCATGAGCAGTTCGCTCTGTGTGCCTTTTCCTGAACCGGGGGCACCGAAAATAACGATGTTTTTCATCTTTCTGTATGCGTGTTTTGTGAGTTAGTCTTCTGCGAGTGTGTAGATGTCGGGGAGTTCGCGCCCGAGGCCGTCGTAGTCGAGGCCGTAGCCGAGAATGAAGTCGTTGGGTATCTCGAAGCAGCAGTATTTTATGGGCAAGTCTTTCACTTTCAGGTTGCCGGGCTTCACGAGCAGGGCGCAGATGGCGATGCTCCGGGGATTTTTCTTTCGGAGCAGGGCAATGAGTTCCTGCATCGTAAGGCCGCTGTCGATGATGTCTTCGATGATGACCACGTCGCGGCCTTCAATGTCTTCTTTCAGGCCGAGCACTTCTCTTACTTGGCCGGTGGAGTTGGTGCCTTCGTAGGACGACACGCGCATGAAGGCGATTTCGCTGGGCGTGGCTACACTCCTGACGAGATCGGCGGCAAAGATGAAGGCACCGGTCAGCACGCTGATGAACATGGGCGTGCGACCTTCGTAGTCGTGGCTTATCTGCGTTCCGATTTCCTGTACGCGGGCTTGGATTTTCGAGGCCGGCATCGACACTTTGAAGCGTTTGTCTTTTACGATTATGGGTTGCATGGTGATGTTGTGGTTGAAAAGTTGAATGTTCGTGTAAGGAAACGGGCGGTTACTTCTTGGCGGCAGGGTAGAGGTCCTCCCACCATTCGGGTTCGTCCTTGAGCCATTTGGCGAACCAAGCCAGTATGGTGTGAATCCATTCGGCCTGCTTCACAGGGTCGGTAACGACATGGTTCTCGCCGTTCACGGTAATATAGGCTACCTCACGGCCCAGTATGCGCAGGGCCGTATAGAGCTGTTGGCTCTCGGCGGTGGGCACGTTGGTGTCTGCCGTGCCGTGGATAAGGAGCAGGGGAGTGTGAATCTTGTCGGCATTGAAGAGCGGAGAATGTTCTACGAAAAGGTCGCGGTCGCTCCACGGAAACTGTCCGTACTCCGCCACTTCGCCGTAGGTGTAGCCCCAGTATCCGCCGCCCCAGTAGGAGGCGATGTTGCTGATGCCGGCATGGGAAACGGCGGCGGCGAAGATGTCGGTTTGGGTCTGGAGATACTCCGTCATGAAGCCGCCGTAGGAGGCACCGAGGCAGCCCACCTTTTTCGGGTTCACCCACGGATGCTCGCTGCAAAAGCGCTGCGTGGCCTCGATGATGTCCTGCGCCGTGCCCTCGCCCCAAGTGCCCACATGGCGGGCGGCGAACTCCTGTCCGAAGGCGTTGGCCCCACTCGGCTCTACGACCAAGACGGCATAGCCCTGCGCCGCCCACAGACGGAAGGGCCAGTTCGTCTCGGCACGCCGCGCTGTGGCATCGCAACCGCCGTAGTAATAGACGAGCATGGGGAGGTCTTTCAGCTTGTCGGCAGACGTGTTGGGCGTGTAATAGAAACATTGGATGCTGTCGCCCCGCGAACTCTTGAAACTCCACTCATGGCAGGGCGTGGGGGCGTAGGGGGCATTCAGGGCCTTGGCATCGATTTCGCCGAATGGGGCGAACTTGCCGCCTTCGTTGCCGACGAAGCAGAGGCGGGCAAGCGTGCCGCCGTCCTGGCCGCAGGCGATGATGCGCGGGTGCTTCTGATGCGTGGCCACGGAATATGCGGTGGTGAGCGTCATCGGCAGATCCACTCGCTTTATGGCACGGGTGCGGAGGTCCAGCCTATACACGGTGGCATCGTAGCCGTCCTCGGTGAGAAGGTAGGCGGCGTTGTCGCCAGGGCATACCGTAGTGCGGGAAATGCTGGGCTTGAAGCCGCGCGGCAGGGCGTAGGCGGCCTTGCGCGTGGCGGTGTCGTAGAAGAAAAGTCCGTAGTGGAAAGCGTTGCCAATCTGCCCTTCGGCCAACTCGGAACCGATGTTGTTGAAGGCATTGGCCGAACCATTGACAAGGAGCGTATGGCCGTCGGGCAGGTACTGTGCGTCGCCGCCCAGGAACTCGGCATCGAGCAGCAGGGTATCCACGGCTCCTGTGTAGGCGTCCATTTCTATGAGCGTGGTGCGGCTGAACGGGCGGCGCGTTGCGTCGAAGCGGTTGTAGGCCAGCAGGAGTTTCTGTCCGTCGGGGCTGATGTCGGCGAGGTCCATGCTTTCGCGTCCGAAGGTGAGGCGTTGGCGCACACCGCTTCGCAGGTCAATGCGCCACAGGGCCTTCCGGTCGCGCCATCCGGCCTGCTGGTCATCGGGCTCCTCCATGTAGCGGAGTGCCCCGTCGGTGGGGCGGCCTTTCTCATGGGAGGCATAGATGGCATAGTCCTGACGTGGCGACAGAATGCAGTTGCCCTCGGGCAGGTTGTCCGCCAGAACCTTCTCCTCGCAGTTGGCCGGATTCAGCGTAACCAGCTGGCGGTGGCCGTTGCGGGAGCGCGTGTAGTAAAGAATGTCCTGCCCCATGAGCCAATGGTAGCGGCACTCGCCGTCCATGCGGCTCAGCGTGCGGCTGGCTTGGAGGTCGGTGAGCGTGGCCCAATAGTCCTGCTTGCCGTCGGCACGCAGGTTGCTGTAGTTCATGATGGCGTAGCGCCCGGAGGGGGACGTGCTGACACTACGGTGGTGCGGGCCTTGCTGCATGGCGGCCCAAGTGAGCGGACGGGGCGAGTCGGCGTTGATGCTGAGGCCCTGGCCAATCACGTCCACACGGAAGGTGTCGGCCTTCTCCTTGTCGCTCGTTACAACCAGGCGCAGTTTTTTCTCATCGCCCGTCAGCGTGAGACTGCCCCCTTTCAGCTCCTGCCCGTCCTCGCCGTAGATCTTATAGCGGCTGATGCCCTGCACCCTGACGGTGGCCTTGGTGTAGCGGCTGGAGCGCACGCGGAAAGCATACTGGCTCAGTACGTTGTTGCCGGTGGGCATGGCATCGCCATAGCCGATGAAGCCTTCGGCCTCGCCCTGAAGGAGAGGATTGCCGGTCAGGAAGTTGTCGTCGGCCAGCTTTTCGCCCTTCATGTCGGTGGAGTCGGTCTGGTAGGTGGTAAAGGCGGCCACGGGTTTCCACATTTCCGCTTTTTCCACACGTAGGGTGTCGTTCTTTATTTTTCCTGCCGTTTTGGCTTGCGTCGCCGAAGGTGCAAAAGCGAGCAGTACGAGAGTGACGGCCTTGGCAATGAAGGCTGTCCAAGTCTTATAACAAGTCGGGTAATTCATATAAATGTGTGCCATTACTTCCTTTAATCAAAATAAGCCTGTCTGCGACAGGGACAGCAGCTAAAGCTACCTTGACTTCTTCTACATCGGTGAAAAAACGCAAACCGTCGGTTCTCCCCGCCTCTGGGAGATTGGGCTGAATGGCAGGAAGGGAGGCCTGAGAGAACTCTTTTCCTACGACCCACAGTTCTTCCAAATCGAGACAGAGGGCCTGTTGCAGGATTTGAAGGTGGGCATCGGCAGAAGCCGCGCCCAGCTCGCGCATCTCGCCAAGTATGGCCATCTTGTGAGGATGGGGGATTTGGCGGAAATTTTCCAAGGCCGCCTGCATCGAAGTGAGGTTGGCGTTGTAGGCATCCACAATGAGCGTGTTGCTTGCCGTGTGTTTGAGTTCCGACCGTCCGAGGCGAGGCGTGTACTGCGCCAGGGCGCAATCAATCTGCTCAGGGCTTACGCCGAAGTGGAGGCCGACGGCTACGGCGGCCAGCAGGTTGTCAATGTTGTAAGCTCCGATAAGTTGTGTCTGTACTGTATGCCAATCCTCGCCTGCCGTGCGCCAGCGCATTTTCACAAAGGGATTGCATTCCTCCACCTCGCCTTCCGCGTCATAGCCGTGCCCCGGCTGGCCATAGGTAATCCGTTTCAATCCTTCGGCCTTGGGTGCGAGATGGGGATTGTCGGCATGGAGGAAGATAAAGCCCTGTTCCTTTTGACGCAGGTTGGCATAGAGTTCCGTCTTCGTGGCCACAACGCCCTCGAAGGAGCCGAAACCCTCCAGATGGGCACGTCCCACGTTGGTAATCAGGCCGCAGTCGGGACTTACAATGCGCGAAAGTGCAGCAATCTCCCCAGGGTGGTTGGCTCCCGTCTCCACCACGGCAATGGGTTGCGGGGAGGTCTGGCAATTAAAAGGCAGGGAAAGCAGCGTGAGGGGCACGCCAATGTGATTGTTGAGGTTGCCTTGCGTGAACGTAACGTTCCATTTTGAGCTCAGTACGCTGGCCACCAGTTCCTTTGTGGTGGTTTTTCCGTTGGTGCCGGTAATCTGGATGACTGGGCCGGAGAATTGCATGCGGTGGTAGTGTGCCAGCGCCTGCAAGGTAGTGAGCACATTGTCCACACGCAAGATGCGTTGCGTTATGTCAGGTTTACTGTCGTCTGTTCTGAATTGTGGATTTTCCGAAGCGCCGATTTCCTCATCCACCACAGCGTAGGCGCAACCGGCCTCCAAGGCTTGTAGGGCGAAACGGTTACCATTGAATCGCTCGCCTTTTAGGGCGAAGAAAAGGCTGCCGGGCGTGCATTTCCGTGTGTCGGTGGTAATGACGGGGTGCGCCTTGAAAATGCCGTAGAGGGCTTCGATGCTTAGGCCTTCACGGCCTGACGTACCCTCTTCCGGGCACATGCTTTCATTCATACTCCTTAAATTAAATACAATTTGGTGCAAAGTTACGAATAAGCGAGAGAAAAGCCAAATGAGCGCAGCGAAATTTGAGTTTTTCCGAGTGAGAGGATTCGTTTACGCTCGCAAGCGAGAACTGAGAGCATAGCTCAGAGTTACGAATAAACGCAGAGGGTAGCCACAGATGCAACCGACCCTCCGCGCATTGTTTGAGGAAGACTATCCCAGACACCTATTGTGCCGGATCTCCGATTTTTAGGGTGAGCATGTTCTGGTTGAAGAGGAATTTGTAGTCGATGCTTTGTGTGGTGGCTTGGGCAAGTGTAAGGCCAAGGCCTATCTTCTCCGGGATGTCGTGGGCGAAGGCTATGGGGTTGAAAGGTGCGCCGTCGTCGTGGAGTGTAATGTTGATGACGCCGTCCGCGATGGTGGCTCCCACGTCAATGGCGTGGGCTTTGCCGTGCTGGATGATGTTTTTGAGAAACTCCTCGGTGCAAAGGCTGGCATGGAAGACGTTGCGCGAGGATATGCCGTTCTGACGGAGGAAGGTCTGCAATTGATCTATAGTTTGGCTGAGGGAGGAGAGGCTGGCAGTGGCAGTCGTTTCAAAGACTTGGGTGCTTTTCTTCATAGGTATGAGGAAAATGGGTGTCAGCGAGGTATCGCGACGGCGCAGTACGGCACACCACACCACTATGACGATGGCTGTGATGAGTTGGCCGAAGAAGAAGCCGAGCCAGTTGCCACGGGTGAGATAGAAGACAATCATGGGCATGAGTGTCTGGCTGATGGAAAGAAAAAGAGCCAAATGCTTGCGGTCATAGAGCTGGAAGATGGGCATAAGGTTGTAGAGAAGTGCCTGCATCACGATGTGGAAAGTGAAGAGGGGTAGGGCCGTAACTACCATCTGCATACCCATTTTATCGTTTACACCAAGCAGGGCGGCTATCTGACTGGGCATAAGTATGAGCGCAGCGGCATAAATGGCGAGGCAGAGACCGAGGAAGCGGTAGGCACGCTTCATGAGCATGAGCATCCCCATACTGTCATCCATGCCCCGAAGGATAGAGCCTACGGGTTGGATGGTGCGGAGGGTGCCGGTGAGGATAATCATGGAGAAGGCGAAGAGTTGCATACACACGCCGAGAGCTACGAGGCCGTTGTCGCCGAGGTAGGTGCTGGCTACATAGTTATTGCCCACATACTGCACGGAGAGTAACGCCGTGGAGAAAAACAGGGGCAGGCCAATCCCGAAGAGTTTGCCCAGTTCAAGGTCCTGTAGGCGAGGCATCTGCATACGGAGAGTTCCCTTCTTTCGGAAGTGGGGCAGAGCTGTGAGAATGCAAACGATGTACATGGTAAAGGTGGCCCATGCCGCACCGGCTATGCCCATGTTGCAGTATTTGATAAAGACAATGTCAAGAAAGATGTTTACGATATTGCCGATGAAAATGGAGTACGTAACGAGACGTGGCGAACCGTCCACGGTGACGAATTGGTGGACGGTGTACATCAGGATTTGAACCAGAGAAGAATAGATTGTGACTCTCATGAAGTCGGCGGCGAGGGGGTATAAAGTCTCTGACGGACACAGGGCATGTGAGAGTTCGCCGAAAAAGAACATACCGCCGGCCAAGCAAAGGAACCCTAAGACAAAGGAAACTATCAACGAAAAAGACAGAAGCTGGCCTGACCGCCTTGTGTCGCCCTTGCCTATAGCTATGCCGGTGAGAATAGTGGCGGCAGGTACATAGAGGCAGGAAATGGCAAAGAAAGCCTGTAAGATAGGCTTGCTGAGATTGACAGCTGCGATTCCGGCCGAACCGATGAGGTTGCCTACGATGGCGGCATCTACGATGTTGGCTATCTGCGTGGCGGCTACCGTGAACACGGATGCCCAAAGATATTGGTTGAAGGCTTTACTGATGAGGTAGGGCTTTCTTTGTTGCATGGCTTATTTCAATGAAAAGCGAGGGCAGTGGGCTTCGGAGCTGTAGAGAAGGTCGAAGTCGATGCCGAGGGTTACAATCTGTTTGAGGAAGGCGTTGAAGTAAACGTCCTCGCGCCAATCCTGCATGAAGGTAATGTAGAACCAGCCGTCGGCGGCAGTAATTTCTATGAGGATGCCGATGCCGATGGGCTCGCCTGCGGGATATAGGGCGGTGATATAGCGGTCGGCAGAGCCGAAGGATTTCTTGCCGGAATAGCTGATGGCGAAGGTGGTTTGCTGGAAGAAGCCTTCCATGCCCTGAGCTACGGCGGCGAACTTGTCTTCAATGGTGGGGAGCCCGTTGATGGCTTCGCAGGCACCCTTGATGCCGGCCACGCGCTGGAGGAGAACGGAGGGATAGGATTCGTAGATGATTTTTCCGCGGAAGATGGTGTTCTGACGGTCGAGGGGCATATCCCTCATGCTGCGGTCATAGACGAGAGGCAGAGTGGTTACCATGTTGCGGTGGGACTTCTCGGCATGCACGACGGAGCGATAGTCGCAATACACCTGGCCGATGATGGGCTCGGTGGCGTCGGGGTGGATACCGTCTATGGCGCGGCACATAAGGAGCGAGAGTATGGTGTTGGGCGTGCCGTCTGTGGATTTGCAGAGCGACATGAGTTGCTTCTCGTTGATGCGGACAAAGTGCTGGTGCTGCTGGGTACGGTGTACGAGCCCCTGCTCTTCAAGGCGGAGGGCCTTGGCGGGTACTTCTGTCATGGGAAGCATACCGTCAGATTCGGGGAGGGGGCGGGTGAAGGGGTCAAAGTATTCGGCGGGGTCGATGGGCGTGTCGGCGAGCCATACGCCGGGCATGTCCACCTCCTCATTGTAGCGCAACTTGCAATAATAATAAAGGAGTGTGTGAAGCACTGGCCCGCGGCCGCGCCCGTCGAAAATGGCGTGGACATTGTTGAAGAAGATGCAGTCGGCGGCATAGGTGAGGCCGAAGAGGTGGTAGTTGGCCTCGGCTCCGCAGAGAGTAAGGGGCACATCGGAGGGGACAACAACCACGGGTCGGTCGTTGGGTTCCAGATGATAGCCTTCGGGAGTGGCCACGATGCGCTTGAGAAGGTAGGGATAGCGCGGGAGGGTGAGGTCGAGTGCCTGGCGGAGGCAGGAGCCATCCACCTCGTCCTTCATCTGGACGATGTACCTGAAAGATTTTGAAATCTGCTCATTGAGGCAGTAGTAGTCAAGGGTGTCGCAAAGGAAGGTTTCCATGGGAAGTGAAAAGTGAGAACCCCCTCTGGCGCTTCGCGCCACCTCCCCCTGAAGGGGAGGAATACTTAAGGAAAATGAGGAGGAAGTGAAGATAGATTTTTTTTTATTTATTACTTTTTACAGTATGGGGTATAGGTATTGCTCTATGAGTTCGTAGAACTCTTTATACATCTTGGTGTAGTTGGTAAGGACGAGGACAGTGTCGGTTTTGGGGTGGACGAGAATGACTTGCCCGAACTGGCCTTCAGCACGGTACGTGTCGTTCGTGCCGCGCCACACGAAATAGCCGTAGCCTTGGGAATGGATTTCATTCGGATCCACCTTTTCTTCTTTAGGTTTAGGCGTGTTTTTTTCCAATGCAATATGGAGGGCGGAAGGCACTTGAAGGTTTGTCATCTGCTTCATCCATCGGCGGGATATGAGTTGGTGGCCTTCCCATTTCCCGTGTTGGAGCATGAGTTGCCCAATCTTTGCCATCTCCTCTGCGCAGAGCCTTACGCCCCATGCTCCGATGAATACCCCTTGCGGGCTCTTGTCGTAGTCGAGAGCCTTGATGTGAAGAGGAGCGAGGAGGCGGGGTGTTATATAGTCGATGAAGGGCATACCCGTGGCTTTCTCTACGATGGCGCACACGATGTGGGTGGCGAAGAGGTTATAGTAGAAGTAGGTGCCGGGTTTGTGGGGCATGGGCGAGGCGAAGAACTCGCGTACCCAGTTGATAGTGTCCTTACCTTGAACGGAGGGGTTGAATATGGAGAGAAGAGTGGGTGTTTCCTCCATGCCGCATGTCATCGTGAGAAGATGGCGGAGTGTCATGTCCTTCATGCCGTCGGGTATTTGAGCGGGCAACATATCGGGGAAAAAGTCAATGACACGGTCGGAGAGGGAGAGCTTACCTTCGTCAACGGCGCACCCCACGGCTAAGGCGACAAGGGTCTTGCCTATTGAATACATCTCGCGGGGTGTTTGCGGTGTCTCGTTTCCGCAATACTTTTCATAGACGACTTTTCCTTTGCGCACAAGCATGAAACTGCGAATTTCCGTTGTGTGCGTTGTGTCAATGTCAAGCATGGCCTGATGGAAAGCTGCTGCGGCTGCAGCCACGCGCGGGTCTTCCTTTCCACGTGGCAAATTGGTGTTATCTGTGTTCCCATAGCAGCAGAGAGTGATGAGAAATACAGAGCAAATGGTGAGGATTTTTTTCATGAGTATGAAATGTTAAGCTTACTCCAGTAGTCTTCTACTTTCTTATAAAGGGCTTCTGTGCCCATGATATTGCGAATGCGATTGCTGATGACCTTGCGTCCGACGTCGCTCATCATGCCGTCGTGGTGTTCCTGTATCTCATAGATGGTGAGAAGGCCTTCGGGGATGAATTTCTCCAGCCCTCCGGCTCTCTCGCGGACGATGTGGGCGAAGTAGGTGCGGTTGGCCACGGGGAGGTTCTTGGCCAGAGCCAGGGCCTTGAAGAAGTGTACGCGGCCGTTGTAGGGGCGGGGGACGAAATCCACCATGTTCTGCCCTACGCGGCGAGAGTTTTCAATGATGCTCTCCAGAAGGCCCATGGAGCGTATGTTTTCAAACAGCGGATTGGTTTCATAGTAGTTCCTGTCCACTTTGTCCACTTGATTGGCGATGGCGAGGCGACGGTCGTAGTCGTTGCCGATGATGTAGGAGTCGATGAGGATGAGGCTGCCCATGTCCTCGCCGGCCTCCTTGAGTTGGCAGGCCATTTCGTAGGCAATCATGCCGCCGTAGCACCATCCGCCGAGGTTGTAGGGGCCGTGGGGTTGGCGCTTCTTGAGAATCTCAATGTATTTGGCGGCGATGGCGGGTATGCCCTCCTTCACGTCGTCGGGGTGGTAGATGTTGTACTGCTCTATGACGGAGAACGAGCAACAGTCCTTGATGTCGCCGGCCAGGGCGTAGTAGGCTTCGCTGCCCGTGCTGCCCGTGTGGATGAACACCAGCGGGGCTTTGTCGGGGTGATCGGAATAGACAAAGTCGAGGGGCGTGCCCTGGTCTTCTGCCGTGTCGATGGCCTGTGCGATTTCCCTCACGGTGGGGTGCTCGTAGATGCGGGCGGGTGGCACTTCCTTGGCGAAAGTCTTGCGCACCTCGCCGCAGAGCGTCATGATGCGGATGGAGTCGCCGCCCTCCTCGAAGAAGTGGGAATTGGCTCCTATGTCGGCCATTTCCATGCCCAGCACTCGGCTGAACAGCTGGGCGACGCGCAGTTCCGTCTCTCCCTGAAGGGGCGTCAGTTGCGAGCGGTCCACTTGAGGCAGGGGCAGGTTCTTTCTGTCAATCTTTCCGTTGGCGTTCAGCGGGAAGGCGTCCAGCTCCACGTAGCGCAGGGGCACCATGTAGTGGGGCAGGTGCTGCTCCAGGTAGGCCACGATGTCTTCCTTTCTGATGGGCTGTGCGCCGGCTTTTTCCTTGTCCAGCGTGTAGTAGCCGCAGAGGTACTTGCTCCCATGCCCGTTGTCAATGCCCTGCACCACCGCTCGTTTCAGGCCTGGCATACGCTTCATGGCGGCTTCAATCTCGCCGGGTTCCACGCGCTGGCCGTTGATTTTCAGCATCCAGTCCTTACGGTTTACGTAGTGGATGATGCCCCTCACGTCGCGGCGGGCAATGTCGCCGGTGTGGAGCCAACCGTCGCGGTAGAGTTTTTCCGTGCGCTCGGGGTCCTTGAAATAGCCGGCGCAGAAGGAGCCGCGTAGCACGAGTTCGCCGTCGGTATCGACAGGTGCGTCGTTGCCTGCCTCGTCAATCACGCGGGCGATGTTCTGGTTGATGCCGACGCCCAACGGTGCGGAGTCGGAGGGTTTCTCCACCTCGTAGGACATTACGGCGCCGCCCGTCTCGCTCATGCCGAACATGTTGAAGAGCTTGTAGCCCTCCTGAGAGTGCTGCGAGGTGAGCTTCTCGCCGCCTGTAATGACGGCTTTCAACGAGTGGCTTGTGTTGTGGAACTGCAGGAGCACGGCGGGGCTTATGTGGCAGAGCGTGATGCCGTGCTTTCCCACGTATTCGTCGATGGCCAGGGCATCGCCCTTGCGCCTGTCGCTCAGTATGTGTACGCTGCCTCCGCCGTGCAGCACGTCGTAGCTGCCCAGAATCGTTACGAAATAGAAGGGTGATGCCGCGCCGAAGCGGGTGTACGCATCGGGTGCGAACTCCTTGGGCATTCTCGGGTTGTTGCCCACCAGCGTCGAGTGGTTGTGCAGGATGCCCTTCGGCTGTCCCGTGCTTCCCGAAGTGTAAATAAGGATGGCGCCGTCCTCCGTGTCGGGCAGGCACTCGCCCTGTCCCTTCCAGTCGGGCATCTGCCTGATGAGGTTGAGCACGTCTTTGTCGATGGTGAGGGCGCTTTCCGAGTGCTCCACGATAAAGTTGATGCGGTCTTGCGGGAAGTGGTCGCCCATGGGCACGGCCACGCAGCGCGACAGCCACAGGCCAATCTCTATGGCCATGTACTCCGCAGAGGGCGGGAGGAGAATTGTTACGAAGGAGCCTTTCGGGATTCCCTTTTGCTGGAGGAAGGCCACGGTTTGACGGGCCATTCGGATGAGTTGCCCGTAGGTCATCTCTCTTGTGCCGTCGTTGTCCACCACGGCTACGCGTTCGGGGTGAAGCTCGCAGTTCTCCACGATTCTTCGGATAAAGCTTGATTCCATAGTACAGGGGTCTTGATATTCGGTTTTGCGTGCAAAGATACGAATAAGTGAGAGAAAAGCCAAATGAGCGCAGCGAAATTTGAGTTTTTCCGAGTGAGAGTATCTTGGAGCGAAGCTCAGAGTACGAATAAGCGGTGGAAATACCAAATGAAGTGCCACGAATTTTATAATGTGCCCGTGCGGAAGCGTTTTGGGGTAAAGTTCCCAGGATGAGTAAACGGGTGCGAATAGGCCGTCTTCCATGTTCGCGGAGCCGTCTGCCCTTTAGTGCGGAGAAGCGCCGTCCTTTCCGGAGTATGCAGCGTGGCTTGGGCAAATACGGGCCTATGGAGTAGGCGTCACTACCCTATACACTACGGAAAACTACCCTATACACTACGGAAAACTACTCTATACACTACGAATGACGGCCTTATATGCCGCTCCTTTTCTCAGGCAGGACAGGGAAAGTTCTCGCTATCGTCCTAATCCTCCGAAGGAAGGGTGGATGGCGCTTTTGTAGGAGTTGCGTAAAAAAATCGGGCGCGGATTTGGCCGTTTCGGCATAATTTTGTAACTTTGCACCCTCAAAGACAATGGTATGACCGTAAAGGAAGCAATAGATGCCCTTGAAAGGTTCGCACCTCTGTCCCTGCAAGAAGACTACGATAACGCAGGCCTTCAGGTAGGACTAACAGAAGCGGACGTCTCAGGGGTGTTGTTGTGTCTGGACGTAACGCCCGACATCATCGCCGAAGCCCTGCGTGAAGGGTGCAACCTCATAGTGAGCCATCACCCCCTGATATTCCGTGGGCTCAAGCAGTTGTGCGACCAGAACATGGTGGCCCGCTGCGTCGGATCCGCCCTGCGGCACAATCTTACCCTCTATGCCGCCCACACCAACCTCGACAACGCCGAGGGCGGCGTGAACTACGAACTCGCCAGCCGCCTCGGTGCCACCGTAACGGGTTGGCTGAAACCGCTTTCTGACGGTAAGGGCGGAAGCGGCGCGGTGGCCGAACTGCCAGCCGCCGAACTGCCGGCCGACTTCCTCCGCCGTGTCAAGCAGACGCTGGGCATCCACACGCTCTGCACCAACCAAGGCCCTGCCGACCGACCGATTCGCCGCATAGGCCTGTGTGGCGGCTCGGGCGACTTCCTCCTCGATGAGGCCGTGCGGCAAGGTTGCGACTGCTTCCTCACCGGCGAGATGCACTACCACCAGTATTTTGGCCACGAAGCCGACATCTGGATTGGCGTGCTGGGACATTATCAGAGCGAAATCCCCGCCGTGCAGCTCCTGCGCCGCATCCTGGCCGATGCCTGCCCCGACGTGCGCCTCGTAGTGTCCGCCATCGACACCAACCCCATACGCTACATCTAAAAAAATCCAAACAACAAATACAAATCCCAAGAAATTATGGCAAGAAAAGCTTTGAACGAAGTGAGCATCGAAGAAAAGCTCAAAACGCTCTACGAACTACAGAAAATCCTCTCCGAAATCGACAGCATCAAGACCTTGCGCGGTGAACTCCCCCTCGAAGTGCAGGATTTGGAAGACGAGATAGAGGGCTTTACCCTGCGTCTTGCAAAGTACGACGAGAAGACGGAAACACTCAAGGCCGACATCCAGACGCACCAAGCCGAAATCAGCAAAAGCGAAGCCCTCCTCACGCGCTACAAGGCGCAACTCGACAACGTCAGCAACAACCGCGAGTACGACGCCCTGACCAAGGAAATCGAATTTCAGGAACTCGGCCTCCAACTCTCCCAGAAGAAGATACGCGACAACAAACACGAGTTGGAACGCATCGCCGAGGATTCACGCACGTGCCGCCAGCAACTGGACGAGCGCCGCGGCGACCTTGAACTGAAAAAGAGCGAACTCGACGAAATCATAAGCGAGCATCGCCAGGAGGAAGAAAAGCTGCGTGAGAAGGCCAAGAACCTGGAACTCGGCATCGACCCCCGCCTCCTGAGCGCCTTCAAGCGCATTCGCAAAAGCTCCCGCAACGGCCTCGGCGTCGTTTACGTGGAACGCGATGCCTGCGGCGGCTGCTTCAACAAGATTCCGCCCCAGCGACAGCTGGACATCCGTATGCGCTCCAAGATTATCGTGTGCGAATACTGCGGCCGCATCATGATAGATCCCGAGCTGGCCGGCGTGAAGGTGGTCAAGCCCGTAGAGGAGGAGAAGCCCAAGCGCCGCAGCGCACGCCGCAAAAAGGCAGAGGAGCAGGGATAAAAAGCCGCCGCCCCACATTCTCCGCCAAAGCAGGCGAAGACAACGGCCCAATGTGCATTGAGCGCCGCGCACAGTACGTTACACATTATTATTGTATGCCTCTATGGACACCATCCTGTCTTTCCTCCGTGCCCTCGCGCAGAACAACGACCGCAACTGGTTCCTTGACCACAAGCCCGACTACGAAGAGGCACGCCGCCGCTTTGAGGACCTGGCCCTGCGCTTCATCGAGGGCGTGGCCGCCTTCGATGAGCGGTGCCGGGGGCTGACGCTGAAAGATTGCACCTACCGCATCTACCGCGACATCCGCTTCTCGGCGGACAAGAGCCCCTACAAGACGCATTTCGGCGTGTATGTGTGTCCGCAGGGCAAGAAGAGCGGACGCGCGGGTTACTATCTTCACCTCCAGCCGCACACCGAGGAGTACTTCCTCTGTGCCGGCCTCTACAATCCCACCCCTGCCGTCCTCCACAGCATACGCGACGACGTGGCAGGCGGCGGAGGCGAAGCCCTGCGACAGGCCCTGGCCTTGGCTCCCGACTTCGCGCTGCCATGGGACAAGGCGCTGCGCCGCATACCCAAGGGCTACGACCCGGCCGACGACTTCTCCGAATTTTACCGCCTGCGCTCCTTTGAACTGATGAAGCCCCTCACGCTGAGCGAAGTGCGCTCCGCCGGCTTCCTCCAGAACAGCCTCAAGGCACTCAGCCGCACGCACGCCTTCAACGAACTGCTCAACCGCGCAGTCGATTACTTGGAAAACTAACCCCCTAATTCATAATTTATGACACTTACCATTGACATTGGCAACACCTCGGCAAAGTACGGTATCTTTCAACGAGGGAAACTCATCCACTATGAACGCATCCAAGGGAGTTGGGTGACGGTGATGTCCCATGTGGTCGCCAACTTCGGCACGCCCCGACAGGTTGTGATAAGCAACGTCGGCGGCCCACAACCCATGCTTGAGGCCGCCCTCGAAGCCGCCGGCCTCAAAGCCAAGTGGCTCACCTACGAAACCGAGGAGGCCCAGCGATTCTTCAAGTTCATTCCCCAAGGCTTGGGTTGCGACCGCCTCGCAGCCGACGTGGCCGCGCGTACAATGGCTCCTGCGCAGGACGTACTCGTGGTAGATTCGGGCACTTGCCTCACGTTTGACGTGATTCGCCACGACGGCGTTATTGTGGGCGGAAGCATATCTCCGGGCGTGGGCATCCGCCTCAAGGCAATGCACGACTATACGGCAGCCTTGCCGCTCTTTGAACCCGCCAGCAAGATGCCCGTGGTAGGCACGGACATCGCTACGGCCATGATAGGCGGTTGCCTGAACGGCGTGCGCTGGGAGATTGAGGGCTACATCCGGCACCTCCTCGCGCATGGCTATCCCGACTTGCGCGTGTTCTTCAACCGGCTTGACCAGAAGATGCCGCACGATGTGGAAACCCGCATCACACGCGACCCCGCGCTGGTGTGCCGTGGCCTCTACCAAATCTATGCCTGACGCACAACCTCGCACCGAACCGCCGGCCTTCGTGCCTCGGACGCGCAGCCGGCAGGGGCGCACGGAAATCTTCGATGTGCTCCGCCGCCGCTGGGTGTGCCTCACGCCCGAAGAAGGCGTGCGCCAGTATTTTGTCCACTGCCTCACCGGGCAACTTGGCTACCCGCCGGCTTTGCTGGCCAACGAGGTGAGCCTCATGGTGGGCGGAGTGCGCCGCCGCTGCGATACGCTCCTTTATCATCCCCGAAGCGTGCGCCCGCGCATGGTGGTGGAATACAAGGCTCCGGGCGTGGCCATCAGCCAGCAGACCTTTATCCAGATTCAGAGCTACAACAATGTGCTGCGTGCCGACTACCTTACGGTAACCAACGGCCGCCAGACATTTTGCTGCCACATGGATTACCGCACGATGCAGGCCACTTTCCTTGAACGTGTGCCCTGCTACGATGATTTAGCCTAAGACCCGATGAAACAGCTTCGCCGCCGTTTGTCGGGTCTTGGCCTTTTGTTGAGCCTCCTGCTCCTCCCCGCTTTTCTCGGGGCGCAGGAGGCGGTGCTTCCCGCCTTCCGCGAAGAATACATGGCGTGGGACGATTTTCTCATGTCCTATCTCGGCACTTCGCTCTCAGCCGACGACGGGGGCGACGGCTCCGATGCCGCTTCCTCTGCCTTGCTTGAGGAACTTGAGAGCCTTCATGCCCATCCGCTCAATATCAACAGGGCCACGCGGGCGGAGCTTCTGCAACTGCCCTTCCTGGACGGGGCGCAGGCCGACTCCCTCCTGTCCTACCGAGCCAAGAAGCACGGAAGGCTGCTCACGCTGGGCGAATTGCAATTCGTGCCGGGATTGGATTTCACCGACCGCTGCCGCCTCTCCCTCTTCGTGTATGCCGGCGAAGCCCCCGACTCCCTTCGCCGCCCTCGCCCTTCGCCCCGATTGTGGCGCGACGGGCGGCACGAGGTGCTCACGCGCTTCGACCTGCCCCTCTACCGCGTGCGGGCGGACGTGGAGCATACGGTAGCACAGGTGGCCGCCTCGCCCAACAAGTACTACGAGGGCTACCGATGGGCGAACACCACGCGCTATGCCTACCGCTACCGCCGTGCCCTCCGCTACGGCGTTACGCTGCAGAAGGATTCGGGCGAACCATTCGGTACGAAAGGCACGCACACCTATCCGTTTGACTACAACGCCTTCCACTTCTACCTCCGTCCCGAGGCGGGGCGCTACGAACTGGCCGTGGGCGACTACCGCGTGCGCTATGGCCAGGGCTTGCTCGTGGGCGATGCGCTCACGCTCACCCGCACGTCGTTGCTGGGCGGTATGTCCTTGGCACGCGCCCGCCTGACGCCCCATGCCAGTACCGATGAGAGCCGTTTCCTGCGCGGCGTGGCAGGCAGCTATACCTTCCCGATAGGGCGCTCCGCCGCCTATGGCGGGCAGGACGGGCCGTCCATGCAGTTGCAGGTGTCGGCCTTCGGAAGCTACAGGCGGCTGGACGGCACCGTCAGTCAGGACACCCTTACTTCCTTCAAAACCGATGGCCTCCACCGCACCCTGGCCGAACTGGACAAGCGGGGCAGGGTGGGGCAGTGGCTCATGGGAGGACGCGTGCAGTTGGAGGGCAACATCGTGCGTCCTCGCCCCTTGTGGAACGGGCAGCAGGGCTTCTACAAGGAAGGCGTGTGGACGGTGGGGATTACTGCCGCGTGGAGCCGCTACACCCGTGTGGTTTGGCCGGCGCCGCGTCCCTACAACCTCTACTGGCTGCGCGGCCGGGATGCCGCGGGCGTGGCTGCGGATTATGCCTTCAGGCTTGGGCGTTGGGCCGTGCAGGGCGAGTTGGCCCTCGACCGCAAGGGACATCCTGCCACCACGCACACCGTGCGCTGGCGGTGCGGAGCCGAATGGGCGTGGTATGCCCAATGCCGTGCGCTCTCCTCGCGCTATGTGTCGCCGTGGGGCACGGCTTTGGCGCAGAACAGCCGCTTGCAGAACGAACTCGCCCTGCTCTCCGGCTTCAGGTGGACGCCCGACCGCCTGGCCTCCCTTTTCACCCTCGAAGCCTATGCGGAAGCCTTTCGCTGGCCGCGTCCCGTCTATCGGCTCAGCCGTGGCGGCAACGGCTTCGAAGCCTTCGTGCGCCCCACCTTGCGGTTTGGCCGGCGCCACAGTTTGATGCTGACCTATCGTTTCAAGACGCGCGAATACGACGTAGCCGGCACCGACCTCCAACAGCTTACCGGCTTGCATCGCCTGCGGCTTCAATGGAGCGTGGCCGACCTCTGTCCGCACCTGTCGCTCACGGTGGCAGCCGACGGCAGCTTGTACGCCACGCAGACGGCGGCAGCCGAAACGGGCCTTATGCTGTCCTCGCGTGCTGCTTGGAAAGCCTTGCCTGACGGAAGGCTCACGCTGAGTGCCTTTGCGGCCCTGTTCACCGCCGACAGCTATGCCGCCCGCCTCTATGCCTACCGTCCGCATCTCCAGCAGGCGGGTGGCAGCGCGTCCTACTCGGGGCAGGGCGCGGCGGCGGCTCTCGTGGTTGAAGGAAAGGTGAATGAAATCCTATCCCTGGGCTTGCAATACAATCTCTTACACTATTTCAACCGCAGCACTACTGGAAGTGGAATTACTGAGGCAGAAGGGCCTTCGCGCCATGACCTCCACTTTCAGCTGCGGCTCCTGTTCTGACCCGTTTCGTATGGGGCGGGTTTCCCAGATGCAGGGAGAATGGTTGGCCGTCCGCCGACGGCTTTTCTTATCCCGCCGATAGTTTTTCTTACCCCGCCGATAGTTTTTCTTACTCCGCCGATAGCTTTTCTTACTCCGCCGATAGGAAAAAGTATTCCGCCTACGGTTTTCTCTCCTCTTTGAATAGCGTGTCCTGCCCGCTAAGGACGCGGTTGCGGAGGGCGCCCGGCGGCGCACAACCTCAGGAATCTTCCCCTCTGGCGGCGGTTTTCTTGCCTCTGGAAGCGCAGGAAGGAGGAAAAGGCCTGCTCCCCTTTGTTTTTCGCTTACTTATTCGTAACCTTGGGTTTTGCCCCAAGATACTCTCGCTCGGAAAAGTTCAAATTTCGCTACGCTCATTTGGTTTTTCGCTTACTTATTCGTAACTTTGCTCCCCGTTATTTCGTAAAATCATGAGGATACTCACTCACATACTTCTGCTGGTGCTCCTGTGCGGCACGGCTGCCGCGCAGAGCGTGGTGGATGCCGTGGAGGGAATCAGCTTCAACGAGGACGTGCGCAGCAGCCGGCGCAACCGCACCGCCGCCACGCCAGGCGACAGCACCCGCACGGTGGATGTGCCCGTGGGTATGACGGTGTGGCGCGTGGACGAGACCTTCGGAAGCATCATTCCCGATGCCCCCGACACCCTCATGCACCGCTTCCCCCAGCGGGCTTTCACCGCAGGCCCCACCATGCGCTACAACACCACGGGCAACCTCGGCGCACCCCGCATGAGCCGCATCTTTTCGGGGCAGGACGAACGCATGGCCACCGACCCCTTCATCTTCGCCCGTCCCTTCGATTACTTTCTGTTTTCGCCCTCGCAATTCCTCTTTACAAACACCAAAAGCCCCTTTACCAACCTCACGTACAACACCTGCGGCACGCGCACCAACGGGGAGGACCGCATCACCGCAAAGTTCGCCGTGAACGCGGGCAAGCGGCTGGGATTGGGCTTCAAGCTGGATTATCTCTACGGCAGGGGCTACTATCAAAACCAGAACACCAGCCACTTCGGCGGCACGCTTTTCGGCAGCTATCGCGGCGAACGCTACCGGTTGCACGCCTACTACAACCTCAACCATCTCAAGAATGCCGAAAACGGCGGCTTGGAGGACGACATCTACATCACCCACCCCGAACGCCTCTCCACCTCCTACCGCGAACCCGAAATGCCCGTGCGCCTGCAAGCCTACAACTACATGAACGTGAACACCCTCTTCCTCACCCATGCCTATGACTTGGGCTTCACGGAAGTGGTTGCGCACGACACCATCGGGGCAGAAAGCCTCACACGGCGCCCCGAGGGCACGGTAATCCTCCCCCCGACCGAGGAGGACGGCGACACGCTGGCCGTGGTGCCGCGCATGGCCTTCCGCCCCGTGGCATCCGTCATCCATACCATGCGCCTTCAGCACAACTGGCGGCAGTTCCTGAGCAACAATCCGGACAACCTCTTCTTCGCCGACCGCTACCTGCCCTCCGACACGGCCGACGACAAGACGCGCAACTTCTCCCTCCACAACCTCCTCGCCCTGGAAATGCGCGAGGGCTTCCGGCCGTGGGTGAAGACGGGCATGAGGCTCTTTGCCCAACACCAGTACGACCACTTCACCCTCCTCGACGGGAAGGCACTCAGCCGAAGCTACAACGAAAACCACATCACCGTGGGCGCACAGCTCATGCGCGAACAAGGCAAACTGTTCCACTACAACGTGGTGGGAAGCCTCCGCACCTCAGGCAAGGAGTGGGGCGAGTTCAACGTGGAAGGCTGGGCGCAATTCAGCATACCCTTGCGCCGCGACTCCCTCCGCATCAGAGCCTTCGGCTACGTGCGCAACGAATCCCCCTCGTTCTACTACCGCCACTACCACGGGCGCAACGCATGGTGGGACGACGATGGCCTGCACAACATCTTCCGCACGCGCATAGGCGGCGAACTGCGCTGGAACAAGACGCGCCTCACGGCCAGCGTGGAGAATACCAAAAACTACACCCACTTTGCCCACACCATCACCAACGGCACCTTGCAGAAACCCTGCTACAGCCTTGGCGTGGTGCAGGCCGCGGGCAACATTCAGACACTCCAAGCCACACTCTGCCAGGATTTCAGCTGGGGGCCGCTCCGCTGGGAAAACGAACTCACCGTGCAGCACTCCTCATCGCAGGAGCATCTGCCTCTGCCCCTGTTCATGGGGTACACCAACCTGTACCTGAAATTCTGCATCGCCCACGTGCTCAACACCGAATTGGGCGCTGACCTGCGCTATTTCACCGCCTATGAGGCACCCGACTACAATCCTGCCGTCGGGCAGTTTGCCACGCAGGATTCGCAGCTGCGCACCAAGATAGGCAACTATCCGTGGGTGAACGTTTACGTAAATTTCCAGTTGAAGAGAGCCCGCTTCTATGTGATGTACACCCACGTGAACAAATACGCAGGATCCTACTTCCTCACGCCCCACTATCCCACAAACGAGCGCATCCTGCGCCTCGGAATCAGTTGGAGCTTTATTAATTAGCGAATTAGCAAATTACCCCATCTTCCCATTTGCTAATTTGCTGATTTCCTCATTTGCGAATTATCACGCACGCCTTGACCACGACAGAGCCGTCGGCCAGGCGTATTTCGTATTGGTCGCCTTCGCGGTAGATGAGCAGTTCGTCGCCGAACAGGGCTTCCCGGGCGTAGGCCACCTCAAGGCGCCTGACGGCGAGGGTGGGGGAGTCGAGAGCAACATCCAGCAGGAGGCCGATGTAGCGGATGGAGTTCATGTGGCCGTTGCGGTCGAGGTCGGAGAACGCCACGCGGTGGGTGGCCACGGGTTCCGTACTCGCTACGCGGATGCGTGTGGGCGGTGCAAGGGGGATGGTCTTGTCGCACACCAGCTTGGCCATAGGTGCAAATTCCGGCGATTCAAGGCTGACCGGTTGGCGGGTGTCGTAGTCGATGACGGCCCAAGTGCTGGCGGCATAGCCGAAAGCGTGTCCCGTGTCGGCGGAACGCAACACGTACATACGGTCGGTAAACTGGCGGTAGATGCGGCTCACAAACGTGTCGATGCAGTAGGCCTCGCCCGTGGTGGGGCGGTCGGTACATTCCATCACGATGCGCGACACCACCCACACTTGGTGGCGCCGTCCGATGTCCTTGTAGCCGAAGCCGTTGGCGGTGGAGTGCTTGCCGGCACAATCCAGTAGCAGGTGCCCCAGGGTGTGCCACGACAGGCGGCGGCTCACGTCATCGGTCATCGGCTCCACCGTAAGGGGGAAGGTGGCTATTTTTTCCTGTTCGGTCATAAGTCGGTTCTCTGTTAGAAATCAGTATGTGTGCAAATGTACGCAAAAAACACCTTGTGCGCGTAGCGTGCGTGCATAATTATGTAAATGTGAGGTCGGAAAGCATAAAGAGGGGGCAGTAATTTGGCCGAATCGGGGTTTTTTCGTAATTTTGCAGCAATTTTTATGCTTTATCTCCTATATCGCTATGTTTGAAAACCTAAGCGAACGCCTGGAAAGGTCGTTCAAAATACTCAAAGGTGAAGGCCACATCACCGAAATCAACGTGGCCGAAACCCTGAAGGACGTGCGCCGAGCCCTCCTCGATGCCGACGTGAACTACAAGGTGGCCAAGTCCTTCACCGACACCGTGAAGCAGAAAGCTCTCGGCATGGACGTGCTCACGTCATTGAAGCCCAGCCAGTTGATGGTGAAAATCGTCCACGACGAACTCGCCTCGCTCATGGGCGGCACCGCCACCGACCTGAACCTCACGAGCCGTCCCAGCGTCATACTTATGGCCGGCCTCAACGGTGCGGGTAAGACCACACTGAGCGGCAAACTCGCCCTCCACCTCAAGAAGCAGCGCCACCGCCGCCCCCTCCTCGTGGCTTGCGACACCTACCGTCCCGCCGCCATAGAGCAGCTGCGCGTGCTGGCCGAACAGATAGAAGTGCCCATCTATCTCGACCTCAACGAGAAAGACCCCGTGAAGATAGCCCTCGCCGGTATTCGGGAAGCCAAGGCCAAGAGCTACGACACCGTCATCGTCGATACCGCCGGCCGCCTTGCCGTCGATGAGACGCTGATGCAGGAAATCGCCGCCATCAAGGCTGCCACCCATCCCGACGAGACACTCTTCGTGGTGGATGCCATGACGGGTCAGGATGCCGTCAATACCGCCAAGACCTTCAACGAGCGCCTCGACTTCGACGGCGTGGTGCTTACCAAACTCGACGGCGACACCCGTGGCGGTGCGGCCCTCTCCATCCGCAGTGTCGTGGACAAGCCCATCAAGTTCATCGGCACCGGCGAGAAGATGGAAGCCCTCGACGTGTTCCACCCCGAGCGCATGGCCGACCGCATCCTCGGCATGGGCGATGTCGTGAGCCTTGTGGAGCGTGCCCAGCAGCAGTATGACGAGGAGGAAGCCCGCCGCCTCTCCAAGAAACTGGCCAAGAACCAGTTCGACCTCGACGACTTCTACAATCAGATACAGCAAATCAAGAAGATGGGCAACATCAAGGAACTTGCCTCCATGATTCCCGGTGTGGGCAAGGCCTTGAAGGGCATCGACATCCCCGACGACGCCTTCAAGCACATCGAGGCCCTCATCCAGAGCATGACGCCCTACGAGCGCCATAATCCGCAGGTGCTCAACCAGAGCCGCAAAGTACGTATCAGCAAGGGCAGCGGCGTGGACATTCAAGAGTTGAACCGCCTCCTCAAGCAGTTCGACCAGATGAAGAAAATGATGAAGATGATGAACGGCAAGAAATTGCCGGGTATGCGATAAGTGAGTGAACAGTGGAAGTGCGGCAAAACGCCTTTCCGCTGTTCGCGCTTTAAGGTGAGAACCCGAATCATCGAAACCTTGAATTATCGAATCATCGCATCATCGAAACCTCGAATTATCGAAAATAAATCCCCTTCCTATGACAATCATTGACGGAAAAGCAACCGCAAAAGCCATCAAGGCCGAAATCAAGGCCGAAGTAGAGAAAATGCTCGCCGCCGGCCAGCGTAAGCCCCACCTTGCCGCCGTGCTCGTGGGCCACGACGGAGGCAGCGAGACCTATGTGAAGAACAAAGTCCTCGCCTGTGAGGAGTGTGGCTTCGAGAGCACCCTCCTGCGCTTCGAGGACGACATCACGGAGGAAGCCCTTCTCAAAGTAGTGGACGACCTCAACAACGACGCCAGCGTGGACGGCTTCATCGTGCAACTCCCCCTGCCGCGCCATATCGACGAGCAGAAAGTCATCGAAGCCATCGACCCCCGCAAGGACGTGGACGGTTTCCATCCCCAGAATGTAGGGCGTATGGCCATCGGCCTGCCCTGCTTCATCAGCGCCACACCACTCGGCATCCTCACGCTTCTCCAGCGCTACAATGTGGAGACGCGCGGAAAGAAAGTTGCCGTGCTCGGTCGCAGCAATATCGTGGGCAAGCCTATGGCGCAGCTGATGTTGCAAAAGCAGTATGGCGACGCCACCGTCACCGTGCTCCACTCCCACAGCCGGAACCTTGCCGAGGAATGCCGCCAGGCCGACATCCTCATCGCCGCCATCGGCCAACCCGCCTTCGTGAAGGAGGAAATGGTGAAGGAAGGTGCCGTGGTCATCGACGTGGGCACCACCCGCGTGCCCGATGCCACCCGCAAGAGCGGCTACCGCTTGCAGGGCGACGTGGATTATGATGCCGTGGCTCCCAAGTGTGCTGCCATCACCCCCGTGCCCGGCGGAGTAGGCCCCATGACCATCTGTATGCTGATGCAGAACACGCTGCAAGCCGCCAAGGGCCGGAAATAGCGATAGCGAACCTTACGCCCCAGACGGCAAGGCAACTGCAGACATAGAAACCGCCTCCGAAGAACTCTCCTCGGGGGCGGTTTGCTATACGATGTGTCAGTGAACAGTGAACAATGAATCAGTGCAGTGCGCTTGTGTGCCTGGAAGGCACTACATTTCTCCAAAGGTGTGCTGCCTGCCGAAATCCTTAATGACCTTAATGACAAATGACCGCTTTTTCAGTGAACAATGAATCAGTGAAGTTGCGCTTGTGTGCCTGGAAGGCACTACCTTAGTAACCGGTTGCATCGACGTAGGAGATGCTGCCGGATAAGCTGCACACTCTCTATGTGTGCCTGGAAGGCACTACCTTGCGAAACCTTAATGGAACGTAGCGCTTATGCCGTCGTAATCCTTCTTTACGCTGCAGGTTGAGCAGAACCATGACCCATAGGCGGAGAGGAACGTGCCTATTCTTATATTGTCCAATCTCAGGATTTCGACGCCTTCAATGTCGGCGTTTCCCGTTTGCGGTGTATAGGAGTGGGAACTGAAGATAACCCTGGAAAAAATGTAGGGTTTGGGGGTGGTGTAGGAGAATGACACCACGGAATCTCTGGACACTTTCGGAACAAGAGTAACCTCGCACCGGCAAATAACAGGCAACCGCTTGTAACAAAAGTTTGTTGTGTAGTATATATCTACGTCCTGTAAATTGTCCTTCCTGATAGTGTCGCGATGTACCTGACCGATGTTGTCCGACAACCGTCTTTCACTTAGAGTATCGCGGTATTCCTCGCCGGTGTTGTCCAAATAGCAGATGATGTAGTCGAAATACTTCAATGACGAAGGATGGACGGGAATGACCACTTTCATATCCACTTGCTTCGCTTCTGTGGAGTTGGAATTGGCGTTGCTGTTGTCATTGCCAATATCGCCGCCATTAACAACACTGTTCGCAAATCCGTTGTACTCAGGCTCTTCCTGACACCCTTGGTAAAGGAAGCAAGCCATCAAGCCTGCCATCCAGACGATAGTTTTGAATTTCATGGTTTTCATAGTTTTTCAGTTTTGATGGGGCGCAGCCGGTGGCGCTTCCCTGAATTTCGTGGGCAAAATTACGAAAGATTTTCGTAACGGCCAAATAATAAGTGAACAGTTTTGCCAGTGAACAGTGAAAGAGTGATTAAGAACTTCCATAAGGAGTAGTGCGAAGTACTGTAGGGAGTAGTGCAAAGTGCCGTAGGGAGTAGTGTGAAATATCATAGGGAGAAGTGGAGGAGGGGTAGGGTGGGGGAACCGTGGGGTGCGAGGAGTGGTGAGGCAGGGAGAGCGGGGCGGGACGTGAAGACGGGTGCAAAAGTACGACAATCCGATTGCGCTCTAAAGCGCTCCCCCCGATTTTTTTTCATTCCGGAATCAGTCGGACATTAAGCTTTTCACTCCTTCATTGTTCACTGTTCTCTCTCTCACTGTTCCCTCAAAAGTGGTCATTATGTCATTTGTCATTAAGGTCATTAAGCTTTTCGGGGTGCAAAATCA
>JAGHRT010000055.1 GCA_018066245.1 Candidatus Equimonas faecalis
AGCTGGCAGATCTTGATGCACGTTATGATGAGCTGGTAAAGAATGCTCGCGAGCTGGCTTCCATCACCGGAATGTCCGATGCGCAGGCCGATGCCTACATCACGCAGCAGGCAGGAAAGGAAGGGGCGAAGATCCGCGCCGAACAGGATGCAATAGTTGGCCAGATTGATGAATGGGAAACCAAACAGGCACAGGTCAACGAACAGATAGACGCAACAAAGGAAAAGCTCGCAACCGTAAGATCGGAACAAAATAACGTCAGCTCATCGTTTAAAGACATTGGCGAAAATACAAAAAAATCCGTTAGTGTCCTTGATGAATTTACCAGAAGAGTCAAGGGGCTTGCGAAAAGAGTGCTTATTTTCTCGGTAATTACGCGCGTGCTCAACCAATTCAGGCAGTATCTTGGAAGCCTCGCGCGTGGTAACGAAGATCTTATGGCATCTTTGGCAAATCTCAAAGGCGCTCTTATGACCGCTTTTGCGCCGATCTGGGAATTCATAGTGCCTTGGTTAAAGGTATTTATCAATGTTCTCGCATCGGCGGCACAGACGCTTGCTTCGTTCACAGCAAAGTTGTTTGGCAAAAGCCTTGACGATACAAGAAAGTCCGCAAAAGGCCTGAACAAAGAGCTGGGAAAGACAAGCGGGGCCGCAAGCAAAGCCTCTAAATCCCTTGCTTCATTCGACACAATCAACAAGCTCAACGAAGCCTCCGGGGGCGGAGGTGCCGGAGGAGCGAACTTTGGTTTTGATGCCGCCGGTGAAATGGGTGTTCTTGAAACGCTTGTTGCCGGAAGTTTGCTCGCTCTCGGTGTGATTCTGCTCTTTGCTGGGCAGATTCCTCTTGGCATAGCCCTCATAGCTCTCGGTGCGTCCGCATTGGTCAACGTTTCCGATGTCACATGGGGCGAAGTGGGGCAAAAACTAAAAGAAGTATTTTCCGGAGTCCTTGGCCTGCTTATAGGCGGGGCTCTTCTTGTTCTCGGCATAATCCTCACAGCAACCGGGCACTTTGGTCTTGGCCTTGCGCTTATTATCGCAGGGTGCGCGGCGCTTTATGCTGAAGCTTCACTCAATTGGGATTCCATAGAAGAGGCATTGAAAAAGCCCATTGCCGCAACGCTTGGCCTTTTGGTTGGTGGTGTTCTTGTGATTCTTGGCATGTGCCTTGCATTCTCCGGAGTGGCAATCGGTCTCGGTATCGGTTTAATTGCCGCTGGTGCCGCTGCCCTTGTAACAGAAGCGGCACTTAATTGGAGTGAAATGAAAGAACAGCTCAAATCCTCAACGGGAGTGGTAATCGCATTGCTCGTTGGTGTAACTCTGCTTGCTGTCGGTATGGTGTTGGCATTCTCTGGCGTTAATTTAGGCCTTGGCATTGCCCTTATGGTAGTCGGTGCTGCGGCGCTTGTTACAGAAGCTGCCTTGAATTGGAACAAGATAGTGGATTTCCTTCACAGCGACCTTGCTTTGGTGCTCGGCCTTTGTGTTGGCGGTGCATTGCTGGCAATCGGCTTACTGTTGGCTTTTTCCGGAGCAAATCTGCCTCTGGGTATAGCGCTGGCGATTGTTGGAGCAGCTACACTTGTCAGCGCCGTTGCCCTGAATTGGGACCGCGTGAAAGAAATCATGCAGACGAAGCTGGGAGCGATAGTCGGAATCTGTGTTGGGTCCGCTCTCCTTGCCGTCGGCTTAATCCTTGCTCTGTCTGGCGTCAATCTTCCCCTTGGCATCGCTCTAATTGCCGCGGGTGTTGGAGCCCTTGGGTTTGTCGCGGCCGTAAATTGGGACGCGATAAAAGAAAAGTGCAAGGAGATCTGGGATGGCATTAAGGCTTGGTTTAACGAAAGTGTTGCTCCAAAGCTCACCATTGATTACTGGAAAGAAAAGTTTTCCGGGATTGCAGAGGGGCTAAAAGCAAAGATTAAGGATGGCATAAACTCTGCAATTGCCCTTTTCAACAAATTCATTGATTGGGTCAATGAAAAGCTGGATCTTTCTTGGAACGGGATTAACATTGCCGGTCAGCAGATTGTCCCGGCGGGAAAAATGAAACTGCTAAACATCCCCCACATTCCAATGTTGGCACAGGGGGCGGTTATCCCTGCAAACCACGAATTCCTGTCAATCCTCGGTGACCAAAAGGCTGGAACGAACATTGAAACACCGTTGTCAACGATGATTGAGGCTTTCAAGCAGGCACAGGCATCACAGGCAATTAACATCAATTTTACGGGCGATCTTGCTCAGCTCGCGTACATCCTTGCCCCGGAAATCTCCAAAGAGGGGGCGCGCGTGGGTCAGTCGATGGTTAATTTTGTGAGGTAAGAAATGACACAAAACATATTTAGCATTGATGGGACATTTTTCAATGTCCGTATCCCTGAAAAGGGCATAAAAAGGTCATTTGCTATCCTCGACGGTGAGAATGCGGGCCGTGTAAAAAGCGGCCGCATGGACCGCGACATCATAGGCACATATTACAATTACACCGTGCAGATTGACACAAGCGCCCTTGATCGGGCCGAGTATGACAATCTTTATGAAATTGTATCAATGCCCGTGGATTATCACATTATTCGTGTCCCTTATGGCCAGACAACGCTTGAATTTGAGGCGTATGTCACGGCCGGCGAGGATGTACTTAACCTTGTTTCTAACGGATCAAACGAATGGGGCGGCCTCTCATTGCAATTCATAGCAATGGAACCGTATCGGGAGGGATAGCATGGCGTACTCTCTGGTGTATGACGGCACAACCTACACCCGCCGTCAGTACAAAAGCCTTAAAACAACCCGTAGCAAAAGCATGATTAGCGAAGAATGCACAATCAACACTTTGAGCGCGCTTATTCAGAGTGATGATTTGCCATTTTTGCCGCTGCAAACGATTTATGGTCAGGATTATGCGCCCGATGGATATGACTCCTATGTTATTTCCACAGGGAAAGACATCCGTGAATTCGTAACATTTGACCCTGTTCTTCTCAAAAAGGACAATCAGGTTATAGGCAAATACTTTTTAACGAGCATACAGAGAAAAAATGACAATTGGTTTCAGCTTGACGCATGCTCAAGCATTGGCATTTTAGACCGCCTCCAGCATAAGGGTGGACTTTATCATGCCTCTCAATTTTCAGAGATTCTTGCGGACATTATGGGGGCGATCCCATACTCCGTGCCGGATTCACGGCTCAACTCAACCCCCATCAGCGGGTGGCTCCCAATTGCAACGGCGCGGCAAAATCTTAAAAGCCTGCTTTTTGCGGTTGGGGCGGCGGCAACCTATGATGAAAACGGAGAACTGATTTTCAAGTATAACGAACCTGATGTTTCATTCGACCTTGACGATGATTCCATTTTTCGTGGGAACAACACATCTTCTTATTTCGCAAGGGCGAAAAAGGTTTCTGTGGTTGAGCATGCGTGGTTTCAGGATGACTCCGTTGAGCCGGAAGTATTGTTTGACAACACAGGCGGCACAACGGCCGACAATGCGCTAATTTCATTCAGCGATCCATATCACTCTCTGTCATGGTCGGGGGCAAGCCTTGTCCCTGTAAACTGTAATTGCTGTTATGTTTCAGGCACAGGCACACTCACGGGCAAAAAATATGCCCATACCCAGCGCGACCTTGTGCGTGAGGATCCCGATGTTGATGGTGGCGAGATAAGAATAAGTGACGCAACTCTTACCAGCTCGCTCAACTCGCTGAATATACTCAAACGTGTGTTTAATTACTACCATGATGCCGTTGAGTTACAGTACACCGTCAAAAGTGATGGATTTTTCAAGTGCGGTGATCTGCTCAACTTTGACGATGATTATGGTGAACACACATTCGGCTATGTCAAGGACATGAACGATAACATCAGCGGCAACATAAAGTCATCATCCAAAATCATTACAAATTGGCAACCCACAGGGCTTGGCAACACTTATGAGCATTATATGGTGCTGAAAAGCAGCGACCTTTCAAGCGGTAAATGGAGCGTCCCCGCAGCAATGAGGGGAAACCCCGCGCTGGTTGTTGTGTTCAGCGGATTCGGTGGTGGCCAAGGCGGGTTTGATGGCACGGACGGCGAGAATAAATGGTTTGATTTTCCGTTCAGCGGATTCAATAACTATCTTCCCGCGCCCGGACGAGGGGGCAAAGGTGGTAGTGCTGGCGCTTACCCAAAATACATCATCGCAGAATACACCGCGCTTTCGGCCTCTTACGATGTTGCCTTTGGAAACGGAGGCCTTGGTGGGGCCGTGAATGGTGGCGCGGGTTCAGAGGGTGGTCATTCCGTCTTTGGAACCTTTGACACCGATAACGGTGACTTGCTCACGGGAGAATACATCAACCTCATCGATGGATCGGTGGTTGCGGCAAAAGGTGATTCTGGGTTTGATGGGGGTAATGGTGGTGCTACACGGCCATATTCCCAAAAGGGTTCGGTTATCAAAACCGAAATTAGCGCGAGTGGAGATAATCGATTCAAGCGTTATAGCGATGCCGGTGAAAACGGCGGGGCGGTCGGTGGTTATTCTGGTGGTGCCGGATGTCATGGTGGATCTATCGAATGGAATTATCAGGATGACGATGCCCATTTCTATGAGGGCCCCGGATCCGGTGGCGGCGGCGCGGCTTATGGAGCAAATGGCGGCAACGCTGATGAATACTGGATGGGCCATGCTCTCGCGCCCAAGGCTGGCGGCGACGGTGCAAACGCACTCGCTCCGGCAGACGCTATTTTGGGTCGATCGGGAGCTGGTGGCAATGGTGGCGGCGGTGGCGGCGCCGGAGGCATTGCATTCGGCTATGTCGGCGGAATACACAATGTTGTTGGCAACCACGCTGGCACAGGCGGCGATGGCTCTGTCGGTGGCAAAGGCTCAGATGGGTTTGCCCTTATTTACTATTAGGAGGTCAAATGGCTCGATATAGAACAACATTAACAGGACCGCAGATGGATGCGGCTCTTGCGGCAATGCCCGATGCAGAGGCATACGCAAGGGGGACGCGGAATGGACAGGAAGTCCCATCCACAGACCCGACATACCACAACAACGCAAAGTATTTTGCAGAAAAGGCTGAATCTGCATTCCCAGAATCCTACGCCACAGGTGCGGTAAGAGGTGATATCGACCAGTCAACTCAAACAGAAGAGTGGCGGCAACAGGCAAGGCAAAATATGGGTATAACCGATCCCGTCTGGGGTTCCATCACCGGCAACATCTCCTCGCAGAGTGATTTAACTGAAGTAGTTTCTCCGCTGATTAACCAGTGGGATGAACAGTGGGAACAGGGACGTCTAAATCCAGAAAACGGCATGGAACTTGCGTCTACGGAGCGTGTTAGGTCAAGGTATTTTGAGTTAAAACCAAATACGCAATACTTTGCGCACAGCACGGTCGGTTTACACATTTTATTTTTCAACAGCAACAAGGAGTACATCAGTGCAATTCAAAATGTTGATAATGCCATTTTCATAACTCCAGCAAACACTAAATATGCGAGATTTTGTGAATCGGTAAACTCAACGGGAACCTACAACCACGACATTTCCATCAACTACCCCTCAACCTATACAGGGTACTACCCGTCAGCGTTGCCGAAGGAAAAGTCACATATCGGTGGGTTGGGTAATGCAATAGGGATGAAGGGGTGGAATCAGTTAGTCAAGAATGGCAACTTTGAAAAAGCAGACTCATGGTTCGTGAACAACGCAACATTATCCGTTTCTGGGAATGTTGGTAGTGTGGCAATCTCTGGTACAGACGGAAATATCGCACAACGAATTACCCCAATAGTAGGTCATAAATATTTGATAAGTGCAGATGTTAAACCGAGTGATGCATCTATGCAAATCCGCATGATTTATGACACCTCTGGATGGTCTGTTTCTGCATATCTAACAGGCACGACGGAGTGGAGCAAAATGTCTGCCATTGGGGTAATGGGTTCTGGAATAAACTATAATGTATTCTACATAAGAGGGATTAACGGCTCGTCATTCCAAGTAAAGAATGTGAATATCATTGACCTCACCTCTCTCTTCGGAGCAGGCAACGAACCTGCATCCGTTGAAGACTTTAGAGCAATGTTCCCTGCGGATTACTATCCGTACTGTTCTGGTGCGTGGGCAGACCTCCTGTGGGAGAACGCAAGCCCGACAAGTGCGTTTGCGGCACAGACGGTAAGCGTGGATTGGACTTTGTACAGTTTTGTTCTCGTCATTTTCAAATCAACAATGACAGGTGGCGGCGAAAATTCACACATAAAGCCTTGCGAATATGACTCTTATGGAAAATTGCAGACAATACAGGCATACAAAATGGTTTACAGAAATTATCATATTGTTTCGGCTGGAATCCACATTGAAGATGCCTATGCCGTAACTGCCTATAACAGCGGTGAGTCAAAAGATAACTCCTTTTGCGTTCCCATAAAAATTTACGGCATTCGTTAGGAGGTCAAAATGTACGCAGAAAACGAATTAAAGTACGCACTAAACATTGCCGAAGATGGCAGAATCCTGTCCGCTACATTTCCGCAGTATGCGTCCGCAGATGCCAAGATGGTGGTCGGCTTGCCCGAAGGGAACATTACGGACTATCTGTACCACGATGTCGTAGAGGAGGGCGAGGTGGTCGGGTATTACTATGACTATGTTCCGCTCCCTGTGGAAGAGCCTGCGGACGAGCCTTCCCAGTTAGACCGCATCGAAGCACAGGCAATGTTTACCGCTCTGATGACCGATACACTCCTGGAGGTGTAAGAAATGTACGAAAAGATTAAGAAATTCTACGCAATGCACCTTTATTCCCGTGAACAGGTGTGGATGTTTGTGGAAAAGGAAGTCATAACACAGGAACAGTTTGCCGAGATTGTGGGTGATAGCGAATGATTATAACTCATGTGTTCAGTCCAACCTATTGGACGGTATCCTTTGAGGGGACACCGTACAACACCAACCCCAAAACCGCATTAAAAGCAAAGGATTGGGCGGTAAAGACGGGTGCGGATGTTGTTTATAATCTGGCATTTTTCAATATGTCCAACTACAACACCGTCAACTATGTCAAGGGCGGCTACAAGGACTTCGGATACGGCGGCGTTGCTGAACGATTGACCGTATCTCCGGGCAATGTCTGCGGCGGATATGCGACAGGCATTCGTGACAATGAAGTGGTCATCCGTGGAGACGGGTCAACACGGACAAGAAACGGAATCGGCATAACGCCCAAGGGCAATATCATCATTGCTCAATCCACAAGCAAAGTGGCCGAGAAGAACTTTTGCAAAGAGGTCGCAATGCAGGTCAATCAGTATTACAAAGAATCCGTCAAATTGTTCCTTATGGAAGATGGCGGCGGCAGTACGCAGATGTACTCTGCTATCTCTCGTTTAGGCATTTCCCCGGAGGGCGGCAGAAAAGTGCCGACAGTAATCTGCGTGAAAAGACGGACTCTTCCGAAATTCACAAGAGTGCTGAAGGTCGGTTGCAAAGGAGAGGATGTTCGTCTTTTGCAGATGCTCCTCGGAGGCATAGAATGTGACGGAAGTTACGGGAATGCAACAAAGAAACGTGTTAAAGAAGCACAGAAAGCGTTAGGACTTACTGCCGACGGATCTGCGGGGCCTGTTACCCTAAAGGCTCTGGGCCTATATTAGCTGGAGGCCTCCCACATGACAGAACATCAGATAAAAATAATAATTGCCGTGTTTGCGGTGCTTGCCCTATTCATCAAAATCCCCAAAGTAGAACTCCCAATATGGCGGTGGATCCTTGAGGGCATAGGCAAGTCGATAAATGCGCCCTTATCGGCAAAAATCGCCGAATTAAGCGCGCAAATATCAAATGTTGATAAATTGCTTAACGAACATATAAAAACGCAAGAGGAGGCTGAAATAACGGCTTGCAGGCGGCGAATCTTGCGGTTTTGGGACGAGGTAATGATGGGGGTGCGACACTCCCAAGAACATTGGAACAACATAATGGAGGATGTGGACGGCTATCACACATATTGCGAATCGCATCCAAATTACCACAACAGTAAGGCGACTCGCGCAATGTCACTCTTGACCGACAAATTCAATGAACTTACCCCGCAGGACTTTCTCAAGGAGGATAACACATGATCCAAGGAACTACACCGTTGCGGGTCTGTTGGTAATTGAAGAAATATAGGAGGTAATACATGAAAAAAGCACTCATCAAACTGCTGAAGGTCAAAAGCCTATTCAGCCTTGCGGCAATCGCAATGTTCATTTTTCTTTGCGTAACCGACAGGATCACCGGGGAAGTCGCAATGGGCACGATCTCGGCGATAATTACTTACTATTTCGTGAAGCAGGAGAAAGAAGAACCCAGAACACAGGGTTACGTAGTTCCGAATGCAGAGGAGGACGATGACTAATGGCAGACTACCTCGTGAGGTATGAGTTTCCAAACGGTCTTTACTATGATTTTAGGATGAACGGAAACGCGAAACTGGCTCCGCACTTCAAACTCTATGAACTTGCCAACACAAAAGGCAAGACAACTATTCCGCAGTTTGTCTTTAACGAAAAGGTGTGGAACTTCCTTGAGTGCGTAGAGGAGTTCAGAGTCTGGTATAACAAGTCGATAAATCCGACAAGTTGCTACCGACAGGTTCAGTTCAACAAAAACTGCGGTGGGGATTCTTTGAGTCTTCATCTTATCGGTCTGGCGATGGACTGGAAATGTGTAGCAGCAGATAGGACCGATTCTCGCAGAAAAGAAATTGAAAACCAGTGGAAGGTTATCACAATGAAGCATGGAATCATTGGTGGATGTAACTGGTATACAGGCGGTTTCCATTTCTCCGCATATGAAAACGAACGATTCGGGTACACAAACTTTGTCCACCGCGATTATCGTGGGACAAGTTCCGATTGGAAATAGCGTTTCCCTCCTTTTTATATTCCCGCCTTTGGCATTCGTGCCGGGGCGGGAGTTTTTTTTGTGTGTTTCTGGTCATATCTTGGTCATATTTGGTCATATTTTGGGGCAAAAAGAATGAAAAGGAATGAACAGGATTGAACAAGAATGAACAGGATTGAAACGCCGCAACCGTTGAAATTGCAATGAAAAACCCCTGAAACGTTGAAATTTCAAGGGTTTGTACTTGGCGGAGACGGTGGGATTCGAACCCACGTCAAATGTGCATTTTTCAAGTATTTGAAGTGCCTTGGTCATATATCGTGGTCATATTTTTCGTGCACTCGCGGAAATAATCATCTCGTTTTTGTGCCCATTCCTCGCGGTCTTGTGAGAACATATTGCTGTATACTCGGTCCATAACGTGGTTGCTGGACCATCCTCCGGCATCCTGAACAACCTTTGAGGGCGCTCCCAATTTGGTAAGCATCGTGCTTGCGTAAACATGGCGGAGATCGTGAAAGGATAGTTCAAGGCCGTTTGCTTTTGTCTGGCGTTTGAAGTGGTAATAGATCTCATTCCGTGTCATGGGAATCAACGGCCCATTTTCGCCTGTTTCAGCGAGTTTTCGCACCGCATCAGTATTATTTATCATTTCGGCTATTTCCGTTGATAATATGACCGTTCTCTTGCGTTTAACGGTCTTTGCATCGTTCTTGATAACCTCCGCTCCGTTCACATCGACCATTACTTGATCAATTGTAAGCAAGAGGCCGTGTATGCTTTTAGCGGTTAGGCCTTTGATCTCAGACATAGACAGCGACAACCACATGGCCAGCAATGACGGGAGCTCTACTTTGGATCCGGAGACAGCGCGCATAATCTCTGCCGGTTCCGGAAGGTCCGCGTGCTGAGGCTGGTATTTCGGCAGGCGTATATCGTATGTGCGCTTGCATATTGTGTGCAGGGCTCCGGAGATAACGCCCCATTCGTTCTTAATGGTTTTGGGCGACAATGGTTTCCCGGTCTTTTCTGCGGTCCGTGACATTTCCTCGTTGATTGCTTCCTGCATGGTCACATCGTCCAATGAAGATACCTTTGCGTCCATTATCCCGGGGAAAGCGTGATCGCGCACCTTGCGGTACGCCGCCAGCGTGGTCGGTGATAATGTCGCGGACAGATTTATATAGCGATCAATGGCCTGACGCACGGTCAGATCTTCGGCCCTCTCGCCGGTGCCCTTTGGTTTTTCCTGCGCAGCGAGAGCGGCAAGGTACATGCACTCTGCTTTTGTGTCTGCGGTTACGCTTTTATAGTGTTTTTTGTTTTGCGCATCCGTGTATAGGTAAACACGGACCCTCCATTTTCCGTTTCGTTTTTCCGGTTTGGCCATAAAATGCTCCTTGTCTTTTCCGGAACGAAATGCTATTATGGTGTAGCATTCTTCCGGATCTCCATTCGGTGATTGCACAAGCGTTATAGATGGGGCTTTTAGCGGAGTGCCCATCTATTTTTTTATGCCCGTGAGGGCTCTTGCGCGTTCGCGTCAAAATAGTTCTGTTTATTATTGATAAATATATCGACCGCATGTATTTTCGTCGTTATATGAGGCGATTTTGCGGCAAGCCTTGATATTTCAAGGTTTGTTTAACGCGGTTTTATATAATTTCTTTTTCAAGCTCCTTTACCGGCCTTTCATCATAAAAATGGCCCTTCTGTATGTGCTGGAGCTCATGCCGGAGCGCTTTTACTCGCGCCTCCTCGCTGATCCTTCCGTTTATGTAAATGTTGTAATCTCCGTTTTCGTCCTTGACCGTTGTTCCCTTCACGGACAGCGGTAATCCGTTTTCCAAAATCCTAATAATAACTGCGTCCATTTTTGCATCCCCCTTGCAGGCATAATTTTCCCCTTGCCTGCTTGCAAAAAATTGTACTTTACTTTTTCAGAGCTTCGATAATTTTAATTGCCTGCAAGATCTCCTCCGTTGTCGCGGTATCGGCTACGGAAAATAACTGTTTCATTTCAGGGCGGCCGTGAAAAGCGGCGTCCAATAGTTCTTCTTGGGTCGGTTGCTCTTCTGTGCCCATCAAGTATGCGCGAGAACAATGTAATACTTCGCAAAGCTTATCAAAGTTCTTCATGCGTGGTTCTTTTCTTCCGAGAGACCATTCAGACACAACAGATTGTGACACCCCAATTGCTTGAGCGACATCATTTTGAGAAAGGCTCAGGGCTTCCATTCTTTTTTTCATTCTTTCGCCAAATTCTTTTCTAAAAAGTTCGATATCCATACTCAACCTCCAATATATTGTACATTTGCTTTTGGTAAAGAAATCGTAACGCTAAAGTAGTAAAAAGTAAATAAAAATTATATAAAATTATTGCTTTTAGTCTTGACATACCACAATAGTGGTGTATAATCAAATAAAAAACGCTTGAGCAACAACTACAAGAGATAACGGAGGAAACACAATGGCAAAGAGATTATACGGAAGCTTGCAGAATAGACTTGAAGAAAACAGACAGTTCTGCGAAACAATTGAAGTAGGTACAGGTGTTACCGAGTATTCTTACAGCGACAGACACGCTTACGAAGTGGTCGCAGTTAAAGATCAGAAGCACGTTACAATCCGCGAATATGACCACAAGTTCTGCGGAGAAGCATACACCAACGATTGGGAACTCATCAGCAACCCCGAAAACCCCGAAATCAACCTTGTAAAACGTGGTGATTATTGGTACACAGCAAGCACCCTTACCGCCGAGGAACTTAAACCGATGCTTTCCGAGGATGGCAGAATCCACCTCAACAACGAGAATTTTGACCGTGGAATGTGGATGGCACAGAATTTCGATTTCGACAAGGTTCTTGAAAAAGGCAAGCAGACCGTTTACCGCAGGATGAACGTTAGCTTCGGCGTTGCAGATTACTACTACGATTACGAATTTTAAAAAGCACGCGGGGACGATCCCCGCTGTGCAGTAAATAAAAACGTTTGTACTTACAGAATGGAGGAACAAAATGAACGAAGAACTTAGAACAAACGAAAACCCGGAACTCAGACACCTTAACCTCTTTGAACGTGCAGAGATCCGCGCCGCTGTTATTGGTGAGATTTACGCAGATCTCAAAAGGAACATTGAAGACGCCGGAATGCATTACACACAGATTGATGCTCCTGTCATTGGAGAAGACGGCCAGCCGGAATGCAACGAAGACGGAACCGCAAAGATTGAAAAAAAGTGGGGCTATGTCTACAAGCCCACAAGCCGAGACCTTTATGAAGCTGAGATCTATCAGGAGGTCCGCAACAAGTTGCGCGAAATGATTTAACGCAGAGCACCGGGGCGAGAGCTCCGGTAATGCAGCCAACGACGGTTGCAAGCCCGTGAGAGGAGGATGGAATGGGAAAGAACGCAAAGCGCACTCTTGTGCGCGCGGGCATTGTCCGCGAATTCATATTTGCCGATGCGGAAGCGCTGGTTGAATATCTCAATACAATACGCGGGCCCTTTGAGGCCCGAACAATTGAGAGCTACAAAGACGGCAGAATCCGCGCGGCGATCATATCATGTTATAACAGCAATGAGCTATATAAAAATTTATAGGGAGGAGAAAAAAATGGATGATTTTAAGATCTCAATGGCGGCGGCCAGAGTAAATGCCGGATTAACTCAGTCGGAGGTCGCAGCTCGCATGGGAGTCGGCAAAATGACAATCATAAATTGGGAAAATGGAAAGACCGAACCCAAAGCTTCACAGATGCGGAAGTTCTGTGAAATTTGCAAGTGCCCGGAAGCTATTATTTTTTTACCCCGCATACCACTTTAGTGGTAATAAAAAGCGATGAATGAAAAAATACTTATCGGAATTAGCGATATCTGCCAGATATGCGGAGTCGGACGGGCAACGGCTACACGAATGGCAAAGGCTTGCGGAGTCATACCCGGAAGGGCAAAGGGTCAGAAGATTCTTGTGAGCAGGGCAAAGTTTGAAAAATGGTTGGAGGGGAACAGATGAGCAAAAGAATTGAAGCGCTTTTAAGCGGAATGGTCGTAGCAGCATTGATATTGATGATTGAATACGCCTTTTTCAAGGGAATGGGAGTGCTCTAATGTGGGTCGTTTATGCGTGGAACGGAACGCTTGCAACAGGCCTTTCGGTTGCTGTCAGGCGTTTCCCGGATGAGGAAAGCGCGGCACGTTTTCAGCGCAACGCCAAGAGGCCGAACAAGGTCCGCGTTATAGAGGGCTCTATTGAACAGAGAGAACTAATCAAATCGCTTTGGAATCACGAAATATAAACGAAAGGAGAAAACCATTGACACTTTATGAAATTGACGCAGAGGTCCGCGAGCTCTCAGAACAGGCCGTGGATCCGGAGACAGGAGAAATCAACGAGGAGATTTTTAAGCGCCTCGATGAACTCCAAATGGAACGTGAAAAGAAAATCCGTTATGTCGCAATCCTCTACAAAGAGGCCGTGGCAATGGCAGAAATGCACAAGGCTGAAAAAGCGAAGCAGGCAAAGATGCAGAGCACAGAAGAACACCTTGCCGAAAGATACAAGAACTATCTCGCATACGCCGCCAACGGTGAAAAGTACAAGTTTGCAGAAGCAAGTATCGGATGGAGAAAAAGCGAGACCGTAGCTTATACGGACATTAAGATCGTTCCGCGCGAGTACATCCGCTATAAGGACCCGGAGGTTGACAAGGTCGGGCTCAAAGCGGCCTTGAAGACGGGCGCAGAAATCCCCGGTTGTTGGATCGAAGAAAAAAACAACGTACAAATCAGATAGGGAGGGCAAAATGTTAGGAATTCTGGAAGAAGCTCTGCGCGACATACTCCCGCGAGCAAAAGAGTACGCCGTTAAAAGTCCTGAGCTTGAACGCCGTTTAGGGGTCTCAGGGGCATACATCCGCAGGGCCGTGAACAGCCTCAGAAGCAATGGCGTGCCGGTATGCTCAGACTCTAACGGTTATTGGATATCCGTTGATCCGGTGGAAATCCGTGCAACAATCACACAGTTAAACAGCCGTGCCGCGTCCATCTTGGCGGCAACATCCGGCTTGGAAAGATGGATATAGGAGAATAGCAAAATGGGAGAATGCGTATTTATCTACGGCAAGAGCGGTTCTGGGAAATCCCGCTCTCTGCTTAACTTCAAGGAAGACGAGATCTTCCTCATCAACGTCAACGGCAAGCGCCTGCCCTTCCCCAAAAAGTTTAAGTATGTCGGGCGCACTGACAACATCAAGACCATCATGGAGCAGCTTGCAAAGATGCCTACACAGACAGCGGTGATCGACGACGCCGGTTACCTGATGACCAATATGTTCATGCGCGGTCACGGTCAGGGAGACCAGTTCAAGCTGTATAACTCCATCGGAGATATGATGTGGAACCTCATCAACTTCATTCAGATGTCGCTCCCGGAACACGTCATTGTTTACATGATGTTCCATGACGAGGCAACCGATCAGGGCGATGTGAAGATCAGAACAATCGGCAAGCTTCTCGATCAGAAGGTTTGTCTTGAAGGGATGGTCACCATCTGCCTGAGATGCGCCGTAAAAGGCGGCAAGCATGTGTTCCTTACCAACAGCGATGGGACAGACATTTGCAAGAGCCCCGAAGGGATGTTCCCGGAAGAGATCGAAAACGACCTCAAGGCCGTTGATACACAGATTCGTAAATTTTGGGGAATAAAGGCCCCTGAGAAGAACAAGGAGGAAAAATAAATGAAATCCATACCCGATTGGGAAAACGTAAAGCCGAGCGCAGACTTTAGCGCTCTTCCTGCTGGCGGTTATGTCGCCAAGATTGTCGCCGTCACAGACAACGAAAAGAAAGAATATCTCGACATTGTCTTTGACATTGCAGAAGGCCCCGAAGCTGGCCGTTTTTCGGACGATTGGGGCAAGGAACATCCCTATGCCCATCACTTCATAAGATCTTACAAGAACGATGCAAAGGTCTTGGGAATGTTCAAATCTTTCACAAACGCCGTAGAAGAATCCAACTCCGGTTATAGCTGGACGTTCAAGGAGCAGACCCTTGTTGGGAAGCTTATTGGTATAGTCGTTGGTTACGAAGAATATGACAACGACCGCGGCGAGAGAAAGACACGCACTTACGTCAAGAGCCTCAAGACGGTGCAGCAGATCCGCGAAGGAGACTACACCGTTCCTGATCTGAAACGTTTACCGGCAGTTGACGCTCCGGAGGGATTTACTCCGATGAGCGATGATGAACTCCCGTTCTAATAATGAATATCATTATAGACTCGCGCCAGCATGCAGGAAAACACGAGTTAAAACACCAATGGTTTTTAGATCATGGCATAGCAACTTGTGTGTGTAAATTGCCCGTGGGCGATTATGCGAGGTTCCCGGAAATCGCGGTTGATACCAAAAAGGACATGCAGGAAATAGCAGGCAACATCGGAGGAACGGCAAAAGAGCACGCGCGTTTCCGAAACGAGCTGATCCTTGCCAAAGACAACGGCTGCAAGCTGTATATCCTTGTGGAAAACCGCGATGGGATAAAAGCCTTGAATGATGTGGCCTTGTGGAAAAACCCAAGAGCAAGGGATAATCCCAAGGCCATACAAGGCCCGCGCCTTTTCAAAGCAATGTGCACCATGCAAGAGCGATACGGAGTGACATTCCTGTTTTGCAAGCCGGAGGATGCGGCAGAGATTATAACGATGATTTTGGAGGGCCGCTATGGAGTATGACGGATGGATAAAACTTTGGCGGAAGGGATTCTTTGACACCGGCGGCATTTTTAACAATTTTGGTGACAGCAAAAAGCCGTGGGACGAATTTCACGCGTGGTGCTATCTGCTCTGTGCCGCCAGATATGCTCCCACCGAGGAAACCACCCCAAGAGGTCAGGTCATTCATTTGGGCGAGTTGGTCACAAGTACACAGGAACTCGCTGAAAAATGGCATTGGCCCGACAAGCGCCGCGTTATGAGATACCTCAAGGTACTTGAACGGTCCGGAATGATTACCACTCATGGCACCACCCATGGCACCACCATAACCATTGAAAAATACGAGAAATATCAGGTTGGGCGTACCACCGTGCGGTACACCGATGGTATCACGGATGGCACCACGCATGGCATCACGGATGGTACACATAATAAGAATATAAGAAACAAGAAGGAAGAAGGGGAAGAACGCGCGGGCGCGCGCGAGGCCCCCCCGGCCTCCTCTGGTGGGGTTGATATCAAAAGCCTGAGAGAGCAGTTGAGCGAATTCTATAAAAAGGAGCTGGAGCAATATCAATGACACAGTTAGGCGCAATGCGAATAATCGACAAGTTAAAGGCCCGTGGATTTGTTTACGGGAAACTGTCGGAGAACGAAGAAGCAAACCGCGTCAGCGATCTGTGCGAAACGTACACCGGTTATGCCGACAATGACGTGGTTGATGCTTATGTGTTTTACATGAATCACAACAAAGACGCCCCGCAGCCATGCGATATCATCCCGGTTCTGAGGAAGCAATATGCTACACGCAGCCTTGCCGGATTGACGTATCTGACAAAGGATCAGATCAACGAGCTGTTGATTATATGCCGTCAGGGGTGCGGCGTCGGGGTCGCGTTCATGGATTATGCGGTAAGCGGAGATGGACACAATGAGGTTGTTATCCGCGGAAGCTATGAAAAGTTTAAGGCACGGGTTGAAGCGGCGCTTGCAGATGGGCGTTTGTTTTAGAAGGGAGAATAAATGGCAAAAGAGAAGGTAGAGATCGTCAATGCGTTTGACGGAAATACAAAAAACGCTCAAGTGTTTATGTATGAGTTTGTAAACGGAGACAAGGGCTTTGTGGTGAATTGGTTTTCAACCGATGACCACTATTCCCAGATCTCCGAGGAAAAATACGAAGCATACAAGGCTATGGGCAAAGATGCGTTCAGGGAGGAAATCAAAAAAGGCCTTAGCGCCGCGATCCTGTCCGGATATGGATTCTATGGATGCGATCTGGTCCGTGTAAACGGCATTCCCATGGTAATGATGCGCACAGGGAGTTCCTGCGATTAAATTATTCGATGCTTCTCCCCGAAAGGGGAATGTGAAAGGAGAATGGAAATGAAGAAAGTGGATTGGGAAGGTGTCTCGTTAATTATAGGGGTTGTTGTGTTCATCGGACTCATTGTGGCAGTCTTTGGCGTAATTGCCCATCAAACAAAATTGCAATATGGCGGAGACAGTAACAAGAAGTTTTTCGATCAGAATTGGAACTACGATAAAGCCTATGTCAAAATTGGGCGGGAAACGCTTTTGGTGGATGTCGAGTATTGGAACGAAGACGAAACCACAATAACAGTAGTCACCGATGACGGTACAATTTATTGCACAGACCAAAAGAACATCGTTTTGGTGAGAGGAGGAGAATGGGAAGAATGAAGTCGGTAATGGTAAGCATTAAGCCGAAGTGGTGTAAACTCATAGACAGTGGGAAGAAGACCATTGAGGTACGCAAGACGGCTCCGAAGGAAGTGCCATTTAAGGCATATATCTATTGCACGAAAAGTGGAGGATATATTCTACCCTATGATGATTTGTCGGATTTTTATAACGGCAAGGTAATAGGCGAGTTTATCTGCTATAGAATTGATGCGATTTGTCCTGATGTTTTTGTAGTCAGAGAAGATGCAGAACGTGCATTAGAAGGTAGTTGTATTTCTGTCAATGAATTTAAGAAGTATATGAAATGTGTTCCCGGCACGCCACTATATGTGCTTAAAGATGCGTATGCTTGGCACATATCCGACCTTGTAATCTACGACAAGCCGAAAGAGTTGAGCGAGTTTCATTCTGGACGCTCTGTATATGAAATTAAGGCAGGGAAATTATCATACACGGGAATAAAAAGACCACCGCAATCATGGATGTATGTGGAGGTAGCAGAATGACAAGAGAAGAAGCATTAAAACACGCCAAGCGTGAACAGGAAGCGTATCGGGACAAGGCACAAGACAGACCATTTTATAAGGATGTGGCAGAGTTCTGGGATATAGTAGTAAATGCCCTTGAAAAGCAGAACAAAGAAGCCGAACCCGTAAGACACGGACATTGGATAAAGAACGCAGAATGGCAAGGATGGCGTTGTTCAGAATGTGGGCAAGATGATGTTTATGCTTTTACGCTCAACTGGGACGGAACTGCGGATGCTCTGCAAGACTATTTCTGTCCGCATTGTGGATCAAGGATGGAGGATAGCGAATGAAATCGAAAGAAGCGATAGAGGTCTTTAACAATCCTACACAGCATTGGCCGCATAAAGGAGGGCAACAAATGATACCAGAGACCTATCTTTCAAGAATCGTCAAGACAATCAGTATGAAAATAAACAATGACATGGAAGATTTCATAGTGCACTCCGTTGAATCGTTCAGCGGAGATGAGTCCTTTGAAGTCAACGCAAGGAAGATATACGAAGCGGTAAAGAGAGACACAGCCGCTCCGAAGCATAAGTACATGGGGTACAGATGCCCTTGCGGAAACGAAGTAGCAAAGAACCAAAAGTATTGCGATGAGTGCGGACAGAAGTTACTGCCGTGGGAGGATAGCAAATGAAATACATAATCGAACTTGAAAAGATAGCGGGCACAGACCTGTTTCGAGCAAAGGGCGCAAACACACTTGTGTTTGACCAACATGGAATTAACAACATTTTAATTCCGTATAAAGAAAAACCAGAGGTAGATTGGTACAAAGTACCGATAGATACAAAGGTAATCGTGTGGGATCACAATAACGATTGTCGCAAAAGATATTTCAGCCATTATGACGGTAAATTCTTTTATACTTTTACTTTGGGTGGTACTTCTTGGTCAACTGAAGGAGAAGCACTAATGTGTTGGTCCCATTGCAGATTGGCGGAGGACACGGGGGAAAGCAAATGACAAAACATCAAAAGGATAAGATCGCCCGCAAGAACGCTGCAAAGGATGCCGGACGGAGAACCTACACGGCAGCGGAAATCGACCGGATCCGCAGCGACATCAGGAAGCAGGAGGCAGAGGCCAACGCACGCCTCAAGGCCGAAGCTGATGCACTCGAAGAAAAATGGGCGGCGTGGACGGATTACTATAACCGATACACAATCCCCCGCCTGTGCGTTGGGTTTATGTGGGCGGCGCTGAAAATCGTCCGCAAATACATCGCAAAACCCTTTGTGGATCAATTCATTGACGAGCTGGGGGTGACAATGCAAGAGGTCATTGACCGTTGTGGCGAAACAAATTGCGAGGCATTTGACGAATACAAGGCGGACCTTGAACGCCTTGGTTATGAAACCCCCGTGTGGGCAAGCGTTGACGAATGGGAGGAGCAAAAAAATGGAATATGAAATAACAACCTATGATGCGGTGAAATCACCCTGCCACCATTGCGCGGCACGGCATGTTGGATGCCATACAACATGTGAGGACTATTACTCTTACAAATGCGATATCGAGGAATGGAAGAGAGTGCATCGCGGAAATCCGGGAGACAACCCCGAACGGAACAAATGACGAAAAACGCCGAAAAACCGCCCTTTTCTTTCGCGGTTAATAAATTACCCCTTAAATCGTTTTGGCGATTTATATGAGACGGTTTAAGGGGTTTAACGGGTATCAAAGTGATATTCCATAACTCAAGGAGGTAATTGTTGAATAACAGAATAATGAAAACCTACCGGATCGAGTCAAAACGGCGGTTCGGTGAGCTATATAACTTTGCTCTTCAATACCACGAATGGAAGCGAGAGATTGACGCCTTTTCTCCGATGGCTTCTCCGAACATGGACGGGATGCCGCACAATCCTACACCGAGCAGTAGCGTTGAGCGGCAGGCGATCCGATGTGCGGACCTCCAAAGCAAGATAAATCTTGTTGAGTCCTGTGCAAAAGCCAGCGCCGCAGACGAAAAACTCCAAAAGGCGGTATTGATGGGAGTGACAACCGAGAATTGCACATTTAACTATCTCAAAACCCGCGGAATTCTCCTGTATGAGCGCGATGCCTATTACATTGCCCGCCGGAAATTCTATTGGCTTCTGGATCAAAAACTGCAATAAAACCGCAAATACCACACTCACAACATCAAAAACCGTGATATGGTGATAGCGCCCAGATGAGGATATCGTACTTTTGCATATCTGCATTCTCCTTTTGTTTTAAACAGCGCGAAGCGTCACCAAGACCCGGTGGCGCTTTTGCGTTATTAGATACCATGAAGATCAAAGAACTTCCCCTCTCAAGTTTAATTCCATACACAAACAACCCAAGGCTTAATGACGAGGCGGTGGACGCGGTTGCTAACTCCATCCGGGAATTCGGATTCAAGGTCCCTATCGTTATCGACAAGGACCGAGTCATTGTTACCGGGCATACCAGAGCAAAAGCCGCCGAGTCTTTGGGCATGGATACTGTACCCTGCATTGTTGCGGACGATCTGACGCCGGAGCAGATAAAGGCATACCGGCTCGCTGACAACAAAGTGGCAGAGCTGGCTGCGTGGGACTTTTCCAAGCTGGAAGAAGAACTTGCGGATCTGGAAATTGACATGGAAGCATTCGGATTCGAGCTTGATGATGTCAAATTTGAAGATGAAGACAATGGCTATTTTGGAGCTGAGCGCGAGCGGACGATAGACGCCTATAACCTTAAAGATTTTGATTCCGAAAGAACCGTCGGATTCTATGAAATGCCTTTAATAAAGGCGGAACATCACGTTCCAAAAGATCTCATATCCTTCAATTACGTTCTGAGCAAAGATGCCTTTGATAAGGGCGTGCATTTTTACATAGACGATTATCAATTCGAGAGGATATGGAATAATCCGACAGAGTATATGGACCGATTGGCACAATTCGATTGTTGCCTTACCCCGGACTTTTCTTTATACACACAAATGCCCATAGCTATGCAGATATGGAATGTATACCGTTCAAGGCTTGTTGGACAGATCATGCAAGACAACGGTATCAAAGTTATTCCTACGCTGAGCTGGTGCCGGGAAAATAGTTTTCAATTCTGTTTTGATGGTATAGAGCCCGGCGGAGTTGTTTCTGTTTCTACCATTGGGGTCAAACAAGACCCAGAAGCAAAAAAGCTTTGGGAAAACGGAATGCGCGAAGCGCTCAGGCGATTAAAACCTGAGTGTGTAATCGTCTACGGCGGAGATATTGGCTTTGACTTTGGAAAAGTGAAAACCATATACATAAACAATCACAATTCAGACAACTTTAGGAAATCGGAAGCTACACAAGGCGCTGAAAAATCAGCTATTTGACATCATTCAGGAGGTGTTATATTATGGGCGGAAGAGGTGCAGGAGCATCTTGGGGCGGCGGAGGCGGAGGCTCAGGAGCCCCCATTGAAACCACAAGTTTAATATCACAAAGAGAAAGAAAAGAAGCGGAAGTTGACTCCGTACTTTCAACGCTGAGAGACGTTTCAGACCAATATGGCGTCACGATGAACGACGTTGAAGTTGGTGTTTTCCCTCCCGGCTCTTCTGTTATGGGTTATTATGATCCGAGCACGGGAGCGCTGGGCGTCAACGGAGCCTTTTTTGACACCCAGAAAGTCAACGACGCTTATGACAACTGCATTGCTCAGCAGTACCACCCGGCAAGAGGTAGCAAAAGCGGAATGGAGGCCCTTGCCTCTCATGAGGCCGGCCATAGGTTGACTTATGTCGCGGGAGAAAAGAACAGCATGTCTGGGGAAGCTATTGCCGACAGAGTTGTCGAAGAGGCAGCAAAAGAACTTGGCTATAAAAACTCCGCAAGAATGGCAAAACAAATCAGCGGTTACGCATTAACGAACAAAAAGGAAGCTATTGCAGAGGCCTTTGCAGATGTTTACTGCAACGGCAACAATGCACGCAAAGAGAGTAGAGCCATAGTCAAAAAGCTTAATTCTTATTTGCGTTAAGGAGGGAACGATATGAAGAAAAAGAACGTGTATTATGAACCCGGCGATTATTTCCCCAAGGAAATTCGCAAAAAGTTCGGTCTTGGCGAATTTAACACCGACGAATACGGCAAGACTCCGGAAAAGAAAACTACAAAGAAGACCGGAACAAAGAAAAAGACCAAATAACATACAAACAGGCCAATAATTGATTAAGGGAGCGCTAACAACGCTCCTTTTGTTTTGCGTTTTTCAAGGAGTGAATTATGGCAAAAGGAAAATACCAAGAGTGGTTGACCGATGATGGCCTTCTCCTCCTTGCAGGGTGGGCGCGAAACGGGCTGACCGATGAACAAATCGCAAACAACATCGGTATAAATGTCGCAACATTGTACCGCTGGAAAGATGAACACAGCGAGATTTGCGAGGCCCTTAAAAAGAACAAGGAAGTCGTGGACCTTGAAGTAGAAAACGCGCTGCTGAAGAGCGCGATGGGATACAGCTACACAGAGCGGGTCCCGATCAAGCTGAAGCGGATCCGGCAGAAAGACGGGCAGAAGATTGAAGAGGAATACATCGAATATACCGACAAGCTGGTTACTGTCCCCCCGTCCAATACGGCGCAAATCTTTTGGCTCAAGTGCAGGAACGCAAAGAAGTGGAGCGACCGAGGAGCAGTAAGCGATGACAATGCGGAAAAGGTGGTAATTATCGATGATTTCACCTAATACCGCAGGGCCGCAGGGCATTTCCCTTTCCAAGATCCTTTCCCCGGCATTCCGAGAAGTGCACAGGGCGCTTAAACTGCGTGAAGCAAATCAATTCGTTCTCAAGGGCGGAAGAGGCTCCGCAAAGTCCTCTTTTGCGTCCGTTGAGGTTGTCTTGCAGTTGTTGAAGCACCCCGACATTCACGCCGTTGTTATGCGCAAAATTGCCAACACCTTGCGCACAACTGTATTCAATCAATACATTTGGGCGATAGGCGAATTGGGGCTGACGCAGCAGTTCAAGACCAAGATAAACCCGATGGAGATAATCTACCTCCCTACCGGGCAGAAGATCATGTTTTTCGGCGCAGATGACCCCGGAAAGCTAAAGTCCTTAAAGGTCCCCTTTGGTTATGTCGGCATATTGCACTTTGAGGAGCTCGATCAGTTCTCAGGCGAAGAAGAGATCCGTAACATTGAGCAGTCCGTCCTCCGTGGCGGAGAAATTGCCATTGAGTTCAAGGTATTCAATCCTCCGCAAACCATAATGAATTGGGCTAATAAGTATGTCATGCGGGAGAAGCCCGGACAGCTTATACACCACAGCGATTACAGAGACGTCCCCGAAGAATGGCTGGGGCGCCGTTTCCTTGATGACGCCGAGTATTTACGGCAGACCAATTACCGGGCATATGAGCATGAATACTTAGGCGTCCCAAACGGCACCGGCGGAAACGTATTCGGCAATGTCTCAGATCTGAACATGCGGCAGATGGTTGACATAGGCGGCAGGTCCGTTCCGATGTATCAAACCTTTGACCGATTGTTTAACGGCCTCGATTGGGGCTATTATCCTGATCCCTTTGCGTTTAACCGCGTACACTTTGACGCCGGGCGCAGGGATCTTTACATTTACGGAGAGCTCACACTTTACCGCACCGGAAACGCAGACAGCGCTGCGGCCGTCCGGCAGGCCGGTGTAGCGGACACGGATCTGATTACATGCGACAGCGCAGAGCCCAAGTCCATCGGAGACTATAAGAGCTATGGCCTTATGGCAAGGGGCGCCGAAAAGGGGCCCGGATCCGTGGACTATTCCATGAAGTGGCTTGCGTCCCTGAATCACATTTACATAGACGCAACCGCGTGCCCGGACACATGGGCGGAGTTCACCGAATACGAATACGACCGAGACCGAGAGGGCAACGTTGTGAGCGGATATCCTGATCGGAATAACCACCACATTGACGCCGTTCGTTATGCAACCGAGAAGATTTGGAAGAAGAGAGGCCAATAATGTTAAGGCGATTCAAGACATGGCTATATAAGCGCTTTTTGCCGCGCGAGACAAAGGAAATATACTTGCGCGATATGCAGAACCTTTTGGACAGCAACAAGGCTCTAAAGGCCGAAAATGAGCGTTTAAGTGCATACATCCGCGGCATGGAATATGCGTGCCGGAGAAACACCCGGATTGAGATACACAATAACAGCGAGGACAAAGCATGAACACACAAACCAGAACAACGCTGTGCGAAGTTTTCCACAAGACGGACATAACAACAACCGAGATGCAAGACGCTATCACCGAATGGTATGAGCTCTACTTTGACCAGAACCAGCCGGAAGATGAAAGCAACATCCAGCGCCTTGCAAACGTGATTGTATCGAAGATCTACAAGGCCGCATTCAGCGAGTACACCGCAGAAAGCGACAACGAATTTGCAAAGTCCGTCCTTGATGCTCTGGGCAAGGTCAAGAAAAAGACCATGCAACAGACTCTTATAGGCTCGCAGGCGTGGCTAAAGCCGTACATTTTCGATGACAAAATCACCTTTTCCGTGGTCACCCGTGACAACGTTGTTGTGTTCGGAAGAGATGCAGAAAACAACCTGACAGACGTTGCAACACAGGAAGACACCGAAACAGACGGTAAGTTTTATCACCTATACGAAAATCGCTATATAGGCGAGAATGGCAACCTTGTCATTGACTCAAGGCTCTATGAAAGTGAATCAAGGGACAAGCAGGGCAAAAGAGTGCCGCTGGACACCCTTGAAAGGTATGCCGACCTTGATGACGAAACCGAGATCCCTATCCAAAGCATTGGCCTTATAGGGATGTCATGCCCGGCAGAGAATTGCGTTGACGGCACCGATGACCCCGTGAGTGTTTACGCGGCCGCCGTGGGCCTCATTCACGCAATAAACTTGAACGAAGCACAGTTAAGCGGAGAATTTGACCGCGGCGAGAGCAGGATCATCGTATCAGGCGACCTCCTCAAAGGAAGCGGGACAAACAGGCAACTCGCAGACAACCTCTTTACAGCACTTGATGATGACCCGGAAAACGTCGGATTTCAGATCTTTAGCCCACAACTGCGCGAAGCGTCATTCCTTGCAAGAAAGGCCGAATATCTCAGAAATATTGAAAACCTCATCGGACTCAAGCATGGCCTTTTGAGCGATGTTAATGAGATGCAGAAAACCGCAAAGGAGATTACCAGCTCCGAGGGCGATTACAACCTGACAATTATTGATTTCCAAGAAATCTGGGAAAGCACCGCAAGAGAGTGCGTCAAGCTGTGCGCTGACCTTATGACCGCATATCGTAAGAGCTCTCCCAAGGTTGAAGATGAAGAAATCGTTATAAATTGGGGTAACGGCATTCTGTATGACAGGGATAAGACATGGGCCGAATACATGACCCTTGTTTCCGCGGGAATGCTCAAACCGGAAATTGCGCTGGCATGGTATTTTAATCTTCCGCACAGCACTCCGGAAGATATCGAGAAGATCCGCACAGACTACATGCCTGAGCTCATGAACATGGTTGCCCAGCCGGTTGAGTAATGCTTACTCCTGAACAGATTGACGCGCTGGCTGATAAGTGCCAACAGTTAGTTGACCCCGTTGTCAATTATCTTATAGCGGACATTGTGCGCAGGATCCTTGAAGCGGGCAAGGCAACCCCCACGGCGAAGAACCAAGCGCAGACTGCGGCAAGTCTGGGCGTTGTTCCAAAGGATGTTAAAACCTTTTTGGAGACGCAGACGAAGCTGACGCAAAAGGAAATTGCAAACGTTTATAAAACCGCCGCGCAGCTTACATGGGCGCAGAGTATTGCCGGGAAAGACCCGCGCGTTGAAGCATTTGCGAAGAATGAGGCGTTGCAGAATATAGTCAAAGCAATGACCGACATGGCAACGGACAAGATGGAGAACATCACGCAAACCATTGGCATGATCGGGCCTTATGGCAATCCTCTTCCGTTGCGGTCTGTTTACACGGCATACAGCGATTACGCATTACAGAATGTGGCGATCGGCGGCGAATCGTACCAAAAGGCGATGATGGATTCTGTCAAAGGCATCACCAAGTACGGCATTCAGGTTATTGACTATCAGAGCGGGCAACACGCAAACCTTGATGTGGCCGTGAGGCGCAACATATTTGGAGGTTTAGGCCTTATGGTCGAGCGCATTGAAGAAGAGGCGCACGACCAGACCGGCGCAGACGGATGGGAGATCTCAGCGCATTACAACTCCGCAGAAGATCATGAGCCCTATCAGGGCAGGCAGTATACAGACGCGGAATACAGAGCTCTCAACGGCACCCCGGAAGAACCGGGCAAGCTCCGGCGCCGTATAAGCACGCTGAACTGCAAGCACATCGCATTCCCAATCATCATCGGAGTGAACCAGCCTCAGTACACGGCCGAACAGCTCCGGGAGATGAAACAGAAGAACGCGGACGGCATCACCTTCCAAGGTAGGCATTACACCGGCTATGAGGCTACACAGATGCAGCGAGCTCTGGAACGTCAGATCCGGGCAACGCGGCGCAACATTGTGGCCTATGAGCAGGATCCGTCCTTGTTTGATAAACAGCTTACGGCGGCAAGGGCGAAACATAAAGTCCTTGAAGACCGGTATAAGGCATTTTCACAGGCGGCCGGATTAAGGACGCAGGAAAGACGCCTTGAAGTAATTGATTTTGGACCGTCACAAATGACCAAAATTTAAGGGTAAACACAGCAAATGATAAATCATACACAAAGCGCATAAAACTCGATTATATGGGTTTATATGAGCTTACAGACCATAATTATTAAAGCGGGTTGAGCGGAGGTGCTTAACAACGGACCATTGCCGCGCGGTTAAGGTAAATGGCGAACACAGAAACAGCCTCCTCCCCCCGCTTTTTTAATACAACAAACACCGAAGCCGGAGCGGTATTCCTCCGGCGCCGAACACACCGCGGAAAACGCGGTTTATAAGTCATTTTAGGAGGCAAAGTAATGAAAAACATCTATGACATCATGACAGAATGCGGCATCACTCTCCCGGAGGAGATGGACAAAGCGGCCTTTGAAAAGACTCTTTACGCCAATTATAAGAGCGTTGAGGAATTCAAGAAAAAGGATGACGCTATCACATCCCTCACCGACCAGCTCAACACCGCCAAGACCGGGCTCAAAGCCTTTGAGGGTGTAAACGTTGAGGAACTGCGCGGACAGGTAACAAAGCTGACGAGCGACCTTGAAGCAAAGGATACAGAGTGGAGAAACAAAATGGCGGCAAGGGAATTCGATTATGCCGTTGACGGCGCGATCCTCTCCGCAAAGGGCAAGAACGCCAAGGCAATTAAAGCGCTTTTGGACATGGACACCCTGAGAACCAGCACCGACATGACCAAGGATGTTTCGGCGGCCATTGAGACCGTCAAAAAGGAAAACAGTTATTTATTTGAAGAGGAAGAAATCCCCGGCGCTTATGCAGGCGGAACCGGCACGGGCAAGCATACTCAGACAAAAACAAGGTTTGGGAATGACAAGCAGGTAAACGCATTCGCAAGGGCCGTTGGATTGGACCTTGAAGAAAAGAAGAAAGGAAATTAAAAATGGCTGGAATCAATCTCGCAAAGAAGTATGTTCCTGTACTCGATGAAGTTTACAAGAGAGAATCTCTCACCTCTATCCTTGACGGCAGACCCGAACTCGCAAGAGAGGGCGCAAACGCACATGAAATCCTCGTTCAGAAGCTGACCATTGGCGGCCTTGGCGATTACAGCAAGTCTTCCGGTTATGTTGGTGGCTCCGTTGATCTCGATTGGGAAACCCTGACCACCTCTTATGACCGTGGCAGAATGTTCACCGTTGACGCTGTCGATGAAGACGAAGCAATGGGCTATTTCGGCTCTCTGACCAAGGAATTCATCAGAACCAAGGTTGCTCCTGAAATGGACGCATGGACCATTGCAAGCATCGCAGGCAAGTCCAACATCGGCGGTACTACCGGCACTCTTTCCACCGGCGCAGACGTTGTCGCTGCTCTGAGAGCTGGCACAAATACCATGGACGAAGCAGAAGTTCCCGAAGACGACAGAGTCCTCTTTATCACTCCTACTCTCATTGGTGCTGTCGAAGATACTGACACCACCAAGAGCAGAGAAATCCTTGAAAGATTCAACACCATCGTCCGCATCCCGCAGTCCCGTTTCTATTCCGTCATTGACCTCTATGACGGCACCAGCTCCGGCGAAACCGCCGGCGGCTACATCAAGGACGCAAGCTCCGGCAAGGACATGAACTTTATGATCGTATCCAAGAGCGCAATCGTCAAGTTCACCAAGCATCTTGCTCCCAAGATCGTCACTCCGGAACAGAACCAGACCGCAGACGCATGGAAGTATGGTTACAGAGTTGTTGCCCTGTGCAACGTTCTCGACAACAAGGTCGCAGGCGTTTACGCACACCACAAGGCTTAATCATTAAGGCAACGGGAGGGGCAACCCTCCCAAAGCCTTTAAGGAGGTATTTTTATGACAGTTGTTGGAGGAAACATCAAGACCGAGCTCGTTTCCGTGGAGACTCCGCAGGAACAGCCCGTTGTTGAAGAGAAACCTAAGAAGACAACCAAAAAGGCTCCCAAGAAAGGAGATAAGTAAATGGCATTAGTTATTGACAACCGCCTACTTGAACCCGATGGAGAACCCGAAAACATTGAGAACTTTAACAGGATTCTCAAGCTGATTGACGATACCATCCCCGAAGTTACCGTTGCCGATCAGGGCAAGGTAATGACCGTCGACGATACCGGCGCATGGGCCGCAGAGACCGTCCTTCCCAAGATTGACCTTTCCACAGCAGGGGCGGGAACATATACCCTCCAAGCCGTTGTAAGCGTTGACGCTGAAACCGCGGAAAAAACCGTGGCATATTCATGGGTTGTTTCCGGAGAATAGAGGTAAGTTATGGCCGTTGAATATACATTTTACACAAACGAATATCATGGCACGGCAATAGCGCAAACCGATTGGGAAGAACTTGAAGCCCGCGCACAGGACATGCTTGCAAGGTATAAACGGATTTACACCGTTGAATCCCCGGAAACCAACAGCGAGGCAATGGCAATCTGCGCAATGGCCGAAGCTCTTGACTATTTCACAAATGCCGCCAACGGCCTTGTATTCCAATCTTCAAGCATTGGTTCCGTATCAAGCACCAGAGGCGGGGGAGCGGTTGACACGTCCCCGGCTGCACAGAACCGGGAACTTTATCGAAGCGCAAGCCTCTATCTGAATATCTACCGGGGGGTGTAGCACATGCTCAGGAGAAAAAGACAACCGCCGGTTGACTATTCAAAAGCAAATCAACTCGTTTCGATTTATCACAACGCAAACGGCACATTCTCCAAGACCTCGCTGCTTGCGTTTTTTGATTTTAGAAAAAATCAGAACATCAATAAAACAGGATCAACGGAAACCAATGGTTTTCTCCTTGTAATCCCGGCAATGAATGTGGGGGATGTCATTCCACCCGTCCATGTTGGGGATAAGGTTGTTTTGGGGCAAGGCCCCACGATTACATCGGCTGCCGATTGGGCGGCATTCATTCCCAGCAAGGTGGAAAACATGGCCGTTGTGCGCTACGTTGACCCCAAGTATTGGGAGGGCGCCGTTGCCCATTGGGAGGCAGGTGGTTAGCTATGATGCTGACATTTAACATCCCTTCCGTGGAGGAGCTTAAAGCTAAAGTCGGCATTGGTGCAATAGATGATACAACGCAGCGTTGGTGGACTCAGAACGTTCTCCGCCGGATGCTCAAATACATTCCGATGGAAACAGGGGCGTTTACCAAAAACACCGTTATATCATCCGTGACAACAATCACATCCACGGCAGATCAGGCAAACTATCTGTATTACGGAAAGCGGATGGTTAACGCAAAGACCGGGAAAGGACCGCGATACATTCCCGGCGTCGGGTATCGTTGGCCGAGAGGTGCAACGCTTATTCCGACAACTCAAGATCTGAATTACACTAAGACCTTTCATCCCCTTGCGGGTCCGTATTGGGATGAGCGCTTAAAAGCGGCAGAGGGCGAGATCTTAGCGGAAGAGCTTGAGAAATATTTAATGACAAGGTTAGGAGGCGAATAGAAATGGCGGACCAGACCGCACTTGAAAAAATAAAAGCATGGATAGCAACTTACCCCGATTATTCGGATCTGTTGCAATTTCAGGTGGATTATACCGATCAGGTCCCGGCAAACGGCGGCATTTTCCCGGCAGGAAGACAAGTGCTCCGCCGTCATCGTGACATATTGGGTGATGCGTGGACGGAAAACCAGCTCAATTTCGCCTTGTATTTCGTCTTTGAAAAGGCTTCCGGCGATGATTTCCTTGCAAGCTCCAATCAGGAGTGGATTACGGCGTTTCAGGAGTGGGTGGAAGAACAGAGCATAAAAATGCTTGCGCCCACATTCGGAGACGAGCCCTTCAAGGAGAACATTACCGCAAGCAACGGGGCCCTTTATGACGCCACAGACGAGGGCATTGGCATTTACATGATTCAATTATCCATTCAGTACATTAAGAGGTATTAAAATGGCAGATTTAACTTTCAACACAATCGCGGGCGCAACTATCGCTCGCAAGCTCTTTGTGCTGTATCTCAATACCGGCACATCTTCTTCTCCCGTATGGTCTCCTATTGGCAAGAGAGTCGAGGACTCCAGCGTTGAGTACGATTGGCAGGAAGAATCCAAGGTTGATATCTTCGGCCAGACCTACACCACATTCAAGGCTCCGATCCTGACTCAGACCTTTGATCCGTGCGAACTTGATGCAGGCGACACCGCTCAGGTCAAGTTCTGGAACATGGCAATTAAGGATCAGGACATTTCCGCAATGACCACCAATGACATGCTTCTTGTTCATTGCTATGCAGGCACCGCAACAAGCGCAATGTTCGCAGAGCGTTACAACGCATGCGCCGTAAAGCCGTCTGGTCTTGGCGGAAGCGATACCGTCACAATGCCCATTGACGTTACTTTCGGCGGTGAAAGAACTCTGGGCACCGCCGCTGTTGGCACGGGTGGAGCAATCACCTTTACCGCAGCAGCTTAATAACGGAATTGGCCCGTGAGTTTATGCTTGCGGGCCATTTTTTAGGAGGGAAACAAACATGGCACAGATTAGTATTTCCACAGGAAAAGAGGAAATTGAGATTGTAAGAGACGGAGAAAAAGTCGGTTGCATTTACTTTGCTCCCGGCGATGCCGCTCTTATTTCAAGATTGCAGGAAGTCAGGGAAAAGGCTTCGCACATCGAATTTAAGGAAACGGAAGAGATTGACGATGCTCTTGCACAGGCAGACGCGATTGACAACGAGCTCCGCGGCCTGATCGATTATGCGTTTGACTATCCTTGTTCCGATATCGTTTTCGGAAATTCCTGCACATTTACCACGGAAAATGGTGTATCTGCTCTTGAGCAGTTCCTGAACGGAGCGCTGGCGATCATCGAGCCTACACTTGAGAAAGAGGCCAAGGCTTCCCAGAAGCGCATGAGCAAGTACACAAACAAGTACAAATAATGGTCAATGTATATGATTTGCCCACATCGGTGGAGATAGACGGAAAAGAATATCCTATCCGCACAGATTTCCGGGCAGCGCTGGACATTATCTTCGCACTCAACGATCCGGACCTGAATGACAATGAGCGGGCCGGAGTGCTTCTGAGGATATTTTATCCACAGGATATTCCTGAAAACGTGCAGGAGGCCGTTGCAAAATGCTTCTGGTTTTTATCCTGCGGCGATGACAATAAAGACTCTACTCAGAGGCCCAAGATGATGGATTGGGAACAGGATTTCCCCATTATTGTGGGCGCCGTCAATGCGGTCGCCGGGAAAGAAGTGCGTGCGGAGAAATCGCTTCATTGGTGGACCTTCATCGGGTATTACCAGAACATTGGCGATTGTACGTTTGCAACCGTGGTTAGCATTCGTAAGAAATTAAAAAAAGGCCAGAAGCTTGATAACTCGGAACGAGAATTCTACCGAAACAACCGTGAAATGGTGGATTTCAAAACGCGCTATTCAAGCGATGAAGAGGCCTTGTTAAAAGCGTTAGGAGTATAACACATGGCAACTCCATCAATAACCATTGATACAACAATTAAAGACAAGGGCTTGAAAGAGCTGGAAAAGAACCTGAAAAGCCAAGAGACCGCCCTTGATAAGATCAACAGTAACCTTGCGTCAGCAGAAAGAAAGCTGGCAGATCTTGATGCACGTTATGATGAGCTGGTAAAGAATGCTCGCGAGCTGGCTTCCATCACCGGAATGTCCGATGCGCAGGCCGATGCCTACATCACGCAGCAGGCAGGAAAGGAAGGGGC